>JAAESM010000001.1 GCA_024229395.1 Planctomycetota bacterium
GGAAGACGGCCTACTCAGGCAAGTGCAAGAAATTAACAAGGCCAACTGCCACGGCATTAAATTTCATCAACTCATGGTGCTACGCAAAACAATTTTAGCCAAGCAGTGGATGAACGGAGAAATAGAGTTACTCGATGACAAGCAGTACATCCAAAAGGTTGCTGATGCACTCGAGATACTTCAGCCAGAAATTATTGTGCATCGTTTAGTTGCTGAAGCACAAGAAAGTGAATACTTGGCGCCAAAACCATGGCCTGGACGCCAAAGTGTGCATTCCCGCATCGAACTAGAAATGCAATTACGCGGCAGCGTTCAGGGCTGCAAAAGTAAAACACCTTAGACGAATCTAAGGTGTTTTGTATGGTGAGGGCACTAGGACTTGAACCTAGGACTTATTGGTTAAAAGCCAACTACTCTACCAACTGAGTTATGCCCCCGACCTGGATGAACCAGGTACTAGACTTCCATGATTTCGGTCGATTTGCTCTTGAGAGCTTCATCCACCTTCGACTCATGCTCCTTGAGGATGTCTTGGATGTCTGACTTCGCGGATTTTACATCATCCTCGGTCACAACAACATCCCCTGATTTGTCTTTATTTGCGTGCTCGGTATCTTTGATCGCGTCGCGACGAACATTGCGCATCGAAACCTTGGTCTCCTCCGCCAGGGTCTTCAGACGGCTGACGATTTTGGTGCGTTGCTCTTGCGAAAGGTGCGGTACGGTCACGCGCAGGGCGTTGCCTTCGATCGCTGGGTTGAGTCCCAGATCGGCTGCCATGATGGCCTTCTCGATATCCTTCATGGTGCTTGGATCGAAAGGCTTGACCAGCAGGCAACGTGCCTCAGGCACAGTGATGTTGGCCATCTGCGACAGCGGGGTTTTGTTGCCGTAGAAATCGACACGGATGTTGTCGATCAAGCCAGTGCTCGCACGCCCGGTACGGATCCCGCGGATCTCGTCGTGGAAGTGTTCGAGGGTCTTATCCATGCGCTCGCGCGCATCATCGAGGAAGGATTGGTAGCTGAGACTCATGCTAGTTACGGATGATAGTGCCGATGTTATGGCCACGGCCAGCATGACTTAGACCATCTTCTGCATTCATGTCAAAGACCAGCAGAGGAAGATCGTGTTCACGGCACAAAGTGAAGGCGGTTTGGTCCATGACGCGCAGTTGGCGCTGGATGACCTGATCGAAACTGAGTTCCGGCAGATGCACCGCATCTTTATGCACGTGTGGGTCCTTATCGTAGACACCGTCGACCATGGTGGCCTTCAGCAGGGCGTCGCAATCGAGCTCGATGGCGCGCTGAGCTGCAGCAGTATCGGTAGTGAAGTAGGGAGAACCAAGTCCCCCAACCAAGACCACCACGCGACCTTTCTCAAGGTGGCGCAGGGCGCGGCGGCGAATGAACGGTTCACAAACCTTGTGGACATCGATCGCTGACATCACACGCGTAGGCACACCGTTGGATTCCAGGGCGTCGGCCAAAGCAAGGCCGTTGATGACCGTTGCCAACATACCCATGTAATCCGCCGTGGCGCGCGCGATGCCGAGCGACCCGGACTGCTTGCCACGAAGGATGTTGCCACCGCCAATCACGCAGGCGACTTGAATGCCATCTGTAGTGAGGCTGCGCAGCTGTTCGGCGAGGCCTTTGACCAGCTCGGTATCGAGACCAGTCTCACCCTCCCTGGCAAAACCTTCTCCACTGATTTTCAGCAGGATGCGCTGGAAGGGGGATTTGGATTCGGTCACGGTTGCTTAGGAGCCGAGCTCGAAGCGCGCGAACTGTTCAACTTTCATGTTCTCACCGACCTTCGAGATACACGCCTTGAGACGGTCCTCGACGGTCATGGAAGGATCCTTGACGTACTCTTGCTCGAGCAGTGCACGCTCCTTGATGAACTTGTCGATGCGACCATCGACGATCTTGTTCTTGATCTCTTCTGGCTTGTTGGCCATGTCTTCTGAACCCATCAGAATGCGACGCTCTTCAGCAATCAGCTCTTCAGGTACTTCCGAAGCACTAACGGCGACTGGCGAAGGCACGGTTGCGGCGACGTGCATGCACAAGTCGCTGCAGAGACTTTCGAAATCATCGCCGCGAGCGACGAAGTCCGTTTCACAAGCGACCTGGATCATCACACCGACACGCTGGTTGTGGTGGATGTAGGAGTAGACGCGGCCTTCGGAGGTTGCGCGATCGGCCTTCTTATCTGCAGTCTTCAGCCCCTTCTGACGCAAAAGCTCTTGGGCCTTCTGGGAATCGCCACCGGCTTCCACCAATGCCTTTTTGCAGTCCATCATGCCGGCACCAGTTGCGGTGCGCAGGGCGGCCACTTCTTTCGCTGAAATCGCGGTAGTCATCTTTTCGTTGTGCAGTTAACGGCCGAGGCCGAGTGGGTTGGACCTCGACCGGTGTCGAGGGTTCTCTAGGTCCGGTTAAGCCGGAAGTCTTTGGTCCCGACGCGAGGCCGGAGGTTTTGAACCCGACCGCAGCCGGGTGTTTTGGCGCCCGGCCGAAGCCGGGCAGCTTGGGACTAGTCGGCCTTCTCTGGAGACTCGGCTGGCTTGGTCTCGCCCTCAGCTGGCTTTGGCTCAGCATCTGGCAAGGCCTGGATCTCGACCTGGCGGTTCACGCCACCTTCGATCGGCTGACGACGCTCGCGACCACCGCCGCGTGGGCCACCTTGACCACCACCGCCTCCGCCTCCGCCTCCGCGGTTTCCGCCAGGGCCACCTGGACGACGTGGGCCACCCTTACGTGGGCGAGGCACTGGTGCGCCAGACATCTTCTTGTCTGCGACTGGATCACGCTGTGGATCAGCGATACCGCGCTCTTTGCGCATTTCCTTACCGGTCTTGATGGCCTCGATGAGGTGCTCAAGAATCAACGCCACCGAACGGATGGCATCGTCGTTTGCAGGAATGATCAGATCGCAAAGGTCTGGATCACAATCGGTATCCGCAATGCCGAGCACTGGAATGCCCATGCGCTGTGCTTCGCGGATGGCGTTGCGCTCCGTGCGTGGGTCAATCACGACCATGGCGCCAGGCAGACGGAACATGTCACGAATGCCGTGAAGGTTACGGAAGACCTTGCGCTTTTCGCGCGTGAAGCGTGCACCTTCTTTCTTGGTGAGCTTCTCGAGGTAACCCTCTTCTTCCTTTTTCTCCATCTCATCGAGGAAGGCGATACGGCTACCGATGACCTCGTAGTTGGTCAGCGTTCCACCAATCCAGCGATCCTCAACAAAAGGCATACCAGCGTTGGTCTTAACCTTGGAGATCTCACCACGCAGCTGCTGCTTGGTTCCGACGAAGAGCACATCTTGGCCGGAGGCGACGACTTCACGTAGGAAGTGCTTGGCCCGCAGGATTCCGCGGATCGTTTGGCGCAGGTCGATGATATGGATGCGGTGGCGTGCCTCGAGGATGTATGGTTCCATCTTCGGGTTCCAGCGGCCTACGCGGCAACCAATGTGAGCACCGGCATCGATAAGAGCCTGTACGTTGAGATCGGACATTTTATTTCGTGCGAAAACGCAGTTTAAGGTGTGCAAAGGCCAATTATGGCCCTTTCGGCGGCAAGGTCACCGCTTTCCCATCCACCAACAGTGGCTCGAATGGGCCGAATATTGTAGCCGTGGGCCGGTAGAGGTCAACAATAAGACGCCTTTATCGCCTTGGAATCCACATTTCTTGCAGGGAAAGGCGGATTGGAACGATGTAGCTCAACCGGCGTGGGATATCGCTTAGTTTTTCAAAAGCAAACTCCTATCCTGGGGTACTCTATAAGAAGCCTCCTCTAATGTACCAGCCCCTGCCCCCCGATGACATCCAAACCCTGGTTGTCCTGAACCACCGCGCGGAGCCGATTTCCCGTGTCGTGGAGTGGTTTCGGGAGCGTGGATGGGAGGTCCAAGTGGCCCATCACCTGGAGGAGAGCTGTGAATTATTGAGCTCCCCGGTGACCGCAGCCTTGGTCTATCCCCTCACATTGATGCGTGATGGTCTGGAGTGGCGCACCCTTTCTCGCCACCTTTCCCCGCACAAAGATGTGCCTTGGCTGGTCGTGCCATGGGAAAACGCGGCGCCGTCGGCGGTAACCGCCATGCTCAAGGGCCGGCATAGCTTGACCGATTGGCTGAAGAACTCGGCCGAGCTATCGGAGATCGAAGCACGCCTGCGCAACTTGATGCGCTTACATGAGATGCTGGTTGCTACCCGCGACCACACCCAACAACTGGAGGGTCAACTGGTCACGGACCACAAGACCGGCCTATTCAACGACCGCCACTTCCGCGCCCGTCTGCGCGAGGAATTCGAACGCGCCCAACGTCATGGCTCCCCCGTCACTTTGGCGCTTTTGGACTTGGATGATTTCAAACAGTTGAACGATTCCTTCTCTTACGAATACGGCGACGTTGGTCTGCGTGCAGTAGGCGAAACCATTCGCCAATGCGTTCGTTCGATTGATATTCCGGCACGCATTGGTGGCGATGAATTCGCGATCATCCTGCCGAGCACCACTTTGCCAGAAACCGTGGCGGTGGCCAATCGTATTCAACATGTACTTTCGATCTCACCGATTGGTGATACCGGCGATCGTACTTTGCTGGAAGCTTCGATCGGCGTGGCAACATTCGACGGACGCAGCGCGCGCGATCCACGCCACTTATTCTTGCAAGCGAACGAGGCTTTGAAGATGGCCAAGAGCGGCGGCAAGAACCGCTTGTTCTTCTTTGATCCGAATACACGCACCTCTGCAGGCACGGACTCTAAGGATTTCGCCAAAGCCACACGTGTGGTCGGCGACCACGATGACCCTGACAGTAACCAGGACTAATCCTTAAGTGTAAGGAACTAGCTCCAATTAGGGAGTTTGCGCTGTTTGCGGCTGCCAGACCACATCCGCAAAATCCGCGTGCCCACCAAAAGGTATGGCTCCAGCGGGGCGTGCAAATAGCTTCAACTCACCCGCCTCCATGATTGGAACCTTGAGCACCATCGGTGGATCACTGAACGAACGCGGACCACTGCTGGTGAGCTTTTCATCTCCGAGCCAGACCTCAAAAATGACTGGCTGCGGATTGCGGAAGTATTCCACCTCACGGTCCACACCAACGGTCAACAACAACAAGCCAGGTTCTTCGATCGTGCGTTGCAAAGTGCTCGGAACTTTTACTCCGATCCCTTGCGCAAAAACACTGCTGTCTAAACGCAGTGGACGGCCTTCGACACTCTTGCCGAAACGCGGTGACCAATCAATCACTTCGGATGCTGGACTAGAAACCACCTGCCAAGAATCAGGCGTGGCCCACTCTTCGACTTGACCACGTCGGCGCACGCGTTGCACTGCGGTTAATGGCAAGTTCCAGTGATCGCCCCAGGCGAACTGCAAATCGAAGACGCCATCTTTTAAGGACACAATCTGCGCCGACAGGACTCCGCCATTGGCGAGTTGTATCCACACGGCATTCTTGGCTTGCTCCATCTGCTCTTCAAGCAAGCCCAAACCGAGGATGCGGTCCCAGGCGAACTCGCGCTCGCCAGCGGAAGTCTCGAACAACAAGCCCTTCTCGCCCCACTCCAGCAGATAACCGCGTTGGCGATCGACGCCCCCGGCGGTGGTGCTGACCCACAGCTGATCCTGGTCGTTTTCGGCAACAGGGTGACGCTTGCGACCGAAGGACTTCAACCACAAGGTATCGAGTGGCATCGGAGCCAACTCTGGCAAGGCCACCAACTGCCAAGCGGGTTTCTCCCCCAACAGCGGGGCTGGCTGGCCGGGCAACCACGAGCCATCGTTGAGCTGCATGGTCCAGGCGTCGACGCGTTTGCCCGGATTGAGAAAATCCACCACCAACCAATCGCTGCTGGCTGCTTCCCCTTCCAGCTGCGGTCCGGCGACGCTCCAGCCGGAAAGCCGCCCACCGTGGTCAGCACTGCTGCCGGTCACGCGGACATAGGGAGGTTCGGCTACGACTGCAGGTATTGCCGCAGCAGTCTCGGTGGCGCTGTCGGCGGCACCGTCCGTGACGCTTGGTGCAGGCTCGGCTTGCAGGCAGAGCAGGAGTGGAAGAAGGTGCAACACGTCCTGACAGGATAATCGCTGCCACCGCCGCCTGCATTCATGCCAAAACGGCAGAGCAGCAGCCAATTAGATGGAGTTTGCGCTCCGATGGGTTGGCACTGTAGTTGCTGTAATGCTCCACCGCATTTTGCGGCTCCCATCCTGATCCCCGACTCGGATCCCGGAATCCCATGCAGAAAGAACTGACTTTCCACGGCGAAGCTCGTGAAGCCATCCTCAACGGCGTCGAAAAACTGGCTAAGGCCGTGGTTTCGACTCTCGGCCCCAAAGGCCGTTGCGCCGTCCTCGATAAGTCCTGGGGCGGCCCCACCATCACCAAAGATGGTGTCACCGTTGCCCGCGACATTGACCTGACCGACCGCTCCGAGAACCTCGGCGCGCAACTGGTCAAGCAAGCCGCAACCAAGACTAACGACCGCGCCGGTGACGGCACCACCACCGCCACCCTGCTGGCTTGGAGCATCTACAAAGAAGCTCTGCGTCATCTGTCGGTCGGCGCTGATCCAAGCGCAATGATCGCTGGTCTGCGTGAAGGCGCACAAAGCGTCAAGGCACAACTGGCCAAGCAGGCCAAGAAGGTCAAGACCAACGACGACATCCTGGCCGTTGCGACCATCGCGTCGAACAACGACACCGTCATCGGTAAGACCCTGGCCGATGCATTCGCCAAAGTCGGCAACGACGGCGTATTGACCATCGAAGAAGGCAAGTCGCTGGATACCGAGGTCAAGGTCGTCACGGGTATGCAGTTCGATCGCGGCTTCTTGTCGCCGAACTTCGCCACCGACATGGAGACTTTGGAGTGCGTCTACACCAAGCCGCTGATCCTAGTCCACGAGGACAAGATCTCCAACATCCAAAGCCTGTTGCCAGTGCTTGAAGCTTCCAAGGAAGCCGGTGCACCGTTGGTGATCATCGCTGAGGATATCGAAGGCGAAGCCCTGGCCGCATTGGTGGTCAACAAGATGCGCGGCATCTTGGAAGTGGTCGCCGTCAAGGCTCCAGGTTATGGCGATCGCCGCAAGGAAATGCTGCGCGACATCGCAACGTTGACCGGTGCTACTGCCATCATGAAAGACGGTGGCAAGGAGTTGGATGCCGTCACCCTTGGTGACTTGGGTACTGCCAACCGCGTGCAGATCGATTCCAACAGCAGCACCATCGTCGAAGGCGCTGGTAACGCCAAGGAAGTCCAAAGCCGTGCTGCGCAGATCCGCCACGAGATCGAAGCCACCACTTCTGATTACGACAAGGAGAAGCTTGAGGAGCGCTTGGCCAAGTTGGTCGGCGGCATCGCGCAGATCTCCGTCGGTGGTGCCACCGAAGCGGAAGTGAAGGAGCGTAAGCACCGTTACGAAGATGCCAAGCACGCCACTACGGCTGCGATTGAGTCGGGCATCCTTGCAGGTGGCGGCGCTGCTTTGCTGCGTGCCGGCGCCAAGCTCGGCAAGGATGGTTTGGGCTTCGAGGGCGACAAGCTCACGGGCCTTGAGATTCTGATGACCGCACTGCAACAGCCAGTGCGCACCATCGCCGACAACGCTGGCCTGGATGGCGCAGTCGTTGCTCGTCGCATCTTGCGCGACAAGAAAGCCAGCTTCGGCTTCAACGCTCTGACCGAGGTCTACGGCGACATGTTCGAAATGGGCATTGTCGATCCGACCAAGGTGACCGTGACCGCTCTAGAGAACGCCGTCAGCGTGGCTGCCACCCTGATGACGACCGAATGCCTCATTGTTGAGGCTCCTACCGAAGAAGATGATGCTGCTGCCATGGAGGGCGGCCACGACCACCACTAGTCGTAAAACCGAATCATGGCAAAAACCAAAACCAAAGCTAAGAAGCCAGCCAAAGCGGCTGCCAAGAAACCTGCCAAGGCCAACAAGATGAAGATCGCCTTCACCCCAATCGAAGATCGCGTGTTGGTTCGCCCAGCTGCGGCCGAGACCGTTTCCGCTTCCGGCATCGTGTTGCCAGATAGCGCTCAGGAAAAGCCACTGCGCGGCGAGATCGTAGCCGTCGGCCCTGGTCGTTTGGCCAAGAGTGGTGCTCGCCTCGAGATGCCTGTCGCTGTTGGCGATCAGGTCGTCTACGGCAAGTACTCCGGTAACGAAATTCAGTTCGAAGGTGAGGAGTACAAGATTCTCCGCGCCGACGAGATCCTCGCCACCATCAACGGCTAAGGCCACTCAGGAGAACTCCAATGGCAAAGCAGATTTTGTTTGATGATAAGGCCCGCGAGAAGCTCTACGCAGGCATCGAGACCTTGGCCCGCACCGTTTCGGTGACTCTCGGCCCAGCTGGTCGCAACGTCATTCTCGAGAAGTCCTTCGGCGCACCAGTTGTCACCAAAGATGGTGTCTCGGTCGCGAAAGATGTCGAGGTGGAAGACCAGTTCGAGAACCTCGGCGCCAAGTTGGTGCGCGAGGTCGCATCCAAGACCAACGATGAAGCTGGTGATGGAACCACCACCGCAACGGTGTTGGCTTCAGAAATGATTCGCCTCGGTCTGAAGTACATGACCGCAGGTGCAAGCCCATCGGCATTGCGCAACGGCATCGATATGGCGGTCAAGGCTGCCAGCGAATCCGTCGTTAGCCTGTCGCGCAAGGTCAAAGGCGACGACTTGGCACGCGTGGCCACCATCTCCGCCAACCAAGATGCGGAAATCGGTGAGATCCTCGCCAGCGTGATGAAGCAGGCCGGCAAGCAAGGCGTGATCACCATCGAGGAAGGCGACAACATCGAGACCAAGCCAGAGTTCGTCGACGGCTTGAGCATCGATAAGGGTTACCTCTCCCCTTACTTCGTGACCGACATGGCGAAGATGACCGCTGAGTTCGAAAACGCCTTGGTGTTGGTCCACGAGAAGAAGATCACCAACCTGCAGGACTTCCTGCCGCTGCTCGAGAAGGTCGCCCCTACCGGCAAGCCTTTGATGATCGTTGCAGAAGACGTCGAGGCAGAAGCCTTGGCGGCTTTGGTGGTCAACAAGTTGCGCGGCGTGATGAACGTCGTCGCGATCAAGGCCCCTGGTTTCGGTGATCGCCGCAAGGCCATGCTCGGTGATATCGCCGTGCTGACTGGTGCAACCGCGATCCTCGAAGAGACCGGCCGCAAGCTGGCGGATGTCGAGCTCGAGGAGCTCGGTAGCGTGCGCAAGCTGACTGTCGAGAAGGAGCGTTCGGTGCTCGTCGGCGGTGGTGGCAAGAAAGCCTCGGTCAAGGCGCGCATCGCCCAGATCGAAGCACAGATCGAGAACAGTACGTCGGACTACGACAAGGAGAAGCTGCAAGAGCGTTTGGCCAAGTTGGCCGGCGGTGTTGCCGTAATCAAGGTCGGTGGTGCTACCGAGACCGAGTTGAAGGAGCGTAAGCACCGCACCGAAGATGCTTTGGCAGCAACGCGCGCCGCTCAAGACGAGGGCATCGTTCCTGGTGGCGGTACCGCATTGTTGCGCGCCATCGATGCTGTCGAAGGCGTTCGCGCAAAGGCCCGTGGCGACGAGAAGTTCGGTGTTGAGATCGTGGCCAAGGCGCTGCGTGCTCCAACCCGCATGATCGCCGACAACGCTGGCCGCGATGGCAGCGTGGTAGTCGAAGAGGTTCTCGAGCGTAAGGCTTGGAACGGCTACGACGCCCTCGCTGATGAGTACTGTGATCTTGCCAAGGCAGGCATTCTCGACCCAACCAAGGTCGTGCGTGTTGCTCTGCAGAACGCCGGCTCGATCGCGGGTCTACTGCTGACCACCAACACCTTGGTGACCGACATCAAGGACGAGAAGGAAGGCGCCATCTCCGGCGCGATTGCCTAAGCAGGAGTACTGGTGAGCCAACGCGACTACTACGAAGTCCTCGGCGTCGGGAAGCAAGCTTCCGATGCCGACATCAAATCGGCGTATCGCAAGCTCGCCATGAAGTATCACCCCGACCGTAACAAGGAAGAGGGTGCTTCTGACAAGTTCAAGGAGGCCACCGAGGCTTACTCGGTGCTCTCCGACAGTGAAAAACGCACGCGTTATGACCGCTTTGGTCATGCCGGTGTTGCTGGCGGCCCTGGTGGCGGCGGCGGTGTCAATGTCGACTTCGGTTCGATCTTCGAACAGTTCGGCGACATCTTCGGCGGCCGACGTGGCGGCGGCGGCGGCGGTGGCGGTGGCGGCAGCATCTTCGAAAGCCTGTTTGGCTTCGGTGGTGGCGGTCGTTCACGCAACCAAGGGCAACCAGGCCGTAGCCTGCGCGCATCGGTCGACATTGACATGCACGATGTGCTCAACGGCACTGAACGCACCATCACCTTGCGCCGCAATGAGAACTGCGGTTCCTGCGATGGCAGCGGTTCGGCTCCTGGCGGCAAACGCGAAACTTGCTCTACTTGTAAGGGCCAAGGTGCTGTTCATCAGCAACAAGGCTTCTTCGCAGTACAGACTGCATGCCCGCGCTGCCAAGGCGAAGGCACTTTGATCTCAAAGCCATGCGGCAGCTGTCGCGGTAGTGGTCAAGAGGTCAAGGAACGTGAAATCTCCGTCAAGATCCCTGCCGGTATCGATGATGGTGCACAAATCCGCCTCAGCGGCCAAGGAGAATCCGGGCGCATGGGCGGCCACGACGGCGACTTGTTCGTCGAAGTGCGCGTCGCTGATGAGCCACGTTTTCACCGCGACGGCAGTGATCTCTACACCGAAATCCCAATCAACTGGTCACAGGCTGTGCTTGGCGACAAATTGGTCGTGGAAACCCTGGAAGGTGAAGCACGCATGACTATGCCTGCTGGCACGCCCACCGGCAAACTGTTCCGCATTCGCGGTCAGGGCCTTCCGCGTCTACATGGCGGAAATCGTGGCGACCTGCTGGTGCGGGTTTTCGTTGATGTGCCCACCAAACTAACTCGCGAAGAGAAGAGTTTGGTCAAAAAAGTTCTCGAGCTTGATCGCAAACGCGACAAGAAAGCCGACAAGGCGAATAAAAGCTAGTCGTAGCAGCTGCATCAAAGATGGCTAAAGCAAAGAAGAAAAAGAAGGACCTGGAAGAACAGAAAATCGCCGAGGAAAACGCGGTCGAGACTTCTGACGAGCACAACGAAGAGTCGCAGGAGCCCACTGCCGAGGAGTGGCAGGATCGCTTCATGCGCGCACAAGCCGATCTGCAGAACATCCGTCGTCGCCTTGGTGAAGAGACTGAGGAGCGCGTGCGTCTGCGCATGGAGGCCTTGCTGTTCGATCTAATTCGCGTGGCGGATTACATGGAAGCAGCACTCAGCAACATTCCTGAGCCGGTCCAACAGGCACCGCAGTCCGACGCCTTCCTGATGGGCATCACCGCAATCCAGCAGGCGCTCGAGAGCGTGATGATGAGCCACGGCATGATCTTCCTGAAGCCTGGCGCTTCTGAGGAGTTCAACCCTGAGGAGCACGAGGCAGTAGAGACCGTGGTTGATACGGCGTTGGAAGCCCCACAGATGGAGCTGGTCACCCGTGGCTACCGCATTGGCAAGCGTATTTTGCGCCCAGCCAAGGTCAAGGTGATCACGCCGACAGCGCCTCCGGCCCCTGTGCCGGTAGATGAAGACGAATCA
>JAAESM010000002.1 GCA_024229395.1 Planctomycetota bacterium
GCCTGCGCAGTGGATCAGGATCTGCGGCTTCACCGCGGTGCACAATTCCTTGACCGCGGATTCATCGGCACAGTTCGATTCCAAACCACTCACCGAAAAGCCGGCTGCCTTCAATTCAGAAACCAAGGCTGCAGCCTCTTCCGTCTGACCCACATGGGTGAAGGTCACCTGGTGACCGGCTGCAGCAAGTGAACGCACAACTGCAGCACCAATCCCACCACAGCCTCCAGTGACCAAGGCCGATACTGCGCGAACGCTCATTGGTTATTCCACTCCGGACGACGCTTCTCAACGAAGCTATTCAATCCTTCATGTGCATCCTTGGTGCCCATCAAGTCATTGAGGTATTGCTTCTCGAGTTCATCAAGAGTTTCGCCCAATGCCTTACGCCATGGGTGGCGCGTTGCACGACGGGTCTGGCGCAATGCTTCGGCAGACAAGCTTCCAAGTTGATCATTGAACCAAGCTTCAATCGCGGCATCCAATTGACCAGCAGGTGCTTCGAGGTCAGCGAGGCCGATGCGGAAGGCGTCGGCGCCGGTGATGATGCGACCAGTCATCAGCATGGCGGAAGCGCGTCCGGCGGGAGCACGCAATGGCAACAGCGCGGCACCCGCAGGTGGGAACACGCCGAGCTTCACTTCCGGGCAACCAAGTTGCGCTTCGGAATCCACCGCAATCAAGTCGCAGACCATGGCCAGCTCGAAACCACCACCCAAGCAACGGCCGCGCACGGCAGCCACGATGGGGGGCAAGTCCAAGGCGTTGAATGCGCGCAATGCCTCATGAAACTCGGGAATCATCTTCTCGAATTCACCAGGCATGTGTTCCGGAACACTGGCGCCATAACTGAAATGATTACCAGCACCACGAATGATGATGCATTTCAGATTCTTATCGCCAGCGCATTCACGCAAGGCGGAAACAATCGCACCCATGGTGGCGCGATTGACGATGTTGGCTGGCATCGGGCCGAACTCAATGACGGCAGCAGTGCCACCGAAAACCTTCTCACAGCTCACTTCCCCAACAGCATTCATGATTGATCCTCACCAAACACGTGGGCGTCGGTGGCGTAGGGTGCGAAGGTGCTGACGAACTCATCGTTCCAGCGCGCACCATTAGCCAGGCCGCGACGCATCTCAATGAAGTTCGCTTCGCGTTCGGCGCGTGGTGCATAGTTGAAGGTGCGGAAACCGGCGCGACCTTCGGTCATCATGTTCAGCGACAACCAAGCGCGGTTGGTCTCCTTGTTGGCATCCCAGTGCTGCAGCTTGTGCTTACGCAGGTTCTCCAAGGTGTAGGTGGTGCAGTCAGGCATGGTGTTGGCCAACTTGAAGGCCAACAGCTCGACCTCGCGATCCAGCATACTGAAATCCACACTGCATTCGGCCATCAGTTCTTTGGCGGCATTGCGATCGTTGCCGGTCTTGGCCTTTCCCCACATTGGACGACCCCAAGAGTCATACCACTGTTCGGTGTAAGCCATCGGATTTGGCTCGAACTCGCCATCGCGCTTCATGACTGGAGCGATGCCGTTGATCAAACCAAGGTGCAAGGCTTCGTGCGCGGTCCACTGCTCACACAAGGTGCAGGACTCGACAGCTTTTGCCCAACCTACGAACAGCGGCAGGAAGTCGGTAGAACCGCCGACAGGAGCAGAACCATGCTTCGGTCCAGCTTGGCCGAAACGTGCGGTATCGGCCGCGACGGTGAAGTCACATGCCATGCCGATCTCTTGACCGCCACCGATGCGCATGCCATTCACGCGGTTGATCACGGGCTTGTCGCAAGCCATCAATGCCGACACCATGTCGTTGAATAGGCGCATGTAGCGACGATACTCATCCGGGCGACCGGAGTACTTCTCGGCATAGTCCTTGGTGTTGCCACCAGTGCAGAAAGCCTTGTCCTCAACAGCAGTGAAGACCACGGCAACCACCGAAGGATCGTTCGAGGCTTGGCGGAAGGCCAGAATCAATTCCTTCACAGCAACGGTGGTGTAGGAGTTGTACTGACGCGGGTTATTCAGTGCGATCCACGCATTGAACAAGCCTTCTACGACTTCGCCATCAGCGTTCAGCAGGGGCTTCCGTTCGAAGAGGATCTCGGAGTACTCACCCTGAGGGTTCAGTTCGTGATTTGCGAAAGCGTTACCAGTGTCGGTGGAAGTGGTCATGGAATCAGTACAGGACGTTCAGGGATCTTGTGGGCTTGTGCGTCATCCAGGACGGCGTTGATCTCTGCCATCGGGAAGTGACGTACGAATGGCTTGACCTTGACTTTGCCTTCGCGAATCAGGTCGAGCGCGGGTTTGTAAAGTTGCGGACGGCAACCCCAGTTGCCGAATGCAGTGGCGTCGAAAGCCATCAGGTTCGACAGGCGCACGGGCACGCGGTTCAAGCAGAACCCAACGATGCCGACCACGCCAGAGAAGGTCATCAAAGCCCAAGCGAGCTCTTGACCTTGCGGAGTGCCGCTCATCTCCAGGACCTTGGTCCCGAAAGCAGGCAGTCCGGCTTCCTTGCACGCGGCCTTCACGGCCTTACGCGCTTCCTTGATCTCCATGCCGCGCGTGTTGACAGTGCCGCTTGCACCGAACTCAGCAGCGCGCGCGAGCTTCTCGTCGTCGATGTCGATCGCGACCACGCGTGCACCGAAAGCCTTGGCGATCTGCACGCCGAAGCTACCGATACCGCCGGCACCAATCAGCACCACGCCGTCACCAGGTTGGACGTCGGCGCGCACCATTGCTTGGTATGGAGTGGTGACTGCATCAGCCAACACCGCCACATCGGCCAGCTCGATATCGCCAGGCAAGTTGCCGGCATCGACCAACCATTGGGCAGGGACCACGATGTGGGAAGCGAAGCCACCGTGGAAATCATTACCAGGCATCTGCTGGTTGCGGCAGGCAGTCTCCTTGCCAGCGTTGCAGAGCTCGCAATCGCCGCACGGCAGTACCGCAGGAATAACTACATCCTTATCGGCCCAGTCTTTGCAATCGCTACCGACTGCTTGCACGGTGCCTGCGATCTCGTGACCAAGGGCCACAGGTAGTTCATGGTTCGTCCGCACACCTCCGTGCAGAAAACCTAAGTCGGTGTGACAGACGCCACATCCAACGACACGCACGATCACTTCATTCGAAGCGGGCGTAGGGAGCTCAAACTCCGAGCGCTCCAATGGAGCGCCCGGGGCAGTCATGAGCCAACGAAAAGCAGAGGAGTTACTCATGAGCTCATCATTGCTGAGGTTTACCGGTAAGCCGGGATTCCAGTGACCGTGTGACCGATCACGAGGGAGTGCACTTCATGGGTGCCTTCGTAAGTCAGCACCGACTCAAGGTTGCACTGATGACGACCGGTTTGGTACTCCAAGGTGACACCGTTGGCGCCCAACATCGTGCGGCACTCGCGAGCGATCTTGATGGCCATATCCACGTTGTTGCGTTTCGCGACTGAGACCTGGTGAGGCTTCAGCTTGCCGGAATCCTTCAGGCGACCGAGGCGCTCCACCAATAGTTGTGCCTTGGTGATCTCCGAGGCCATCCAAGCGAACTTATCTTGGGTGATCTGGTAGGCAGCCAAAGGCTTCTGGAAGATCTCGCGCTCGAGGGTGTAGCGACGCGCTTCGTCGAAGCATGCTTGAGCTGCACCAAGTGCGCCCCATGCGATGCCGTAACGAGCTTGGGTCAAGCACATCAAAGCGCTTCCCAAACCGGTGACTCCAGGCATGCGGTTCGCTTCAGGAACGCGTACGTCTTCGAGCACCAACTCGGAAGTCACGCTGGCGCGCAACGACCACTTGTGCTTCTGCTCGGGAGCAGAGAAGCCTTCACTATCACAATCGACGATGAAGCCTTGCATGTTGCCCTCTTCATCGCGGCACCAGACGATCGCGACTTGTGCGCCGGTACCGTTGGTGATCCACATCTTCTGGCCGTTGATGATCCAGTCTTCGCCATCTTTGCGGCACTTGGTCCGCATGCCGCCAGGGTCGGAACCGAAGTCAGGCTCAGTCAGGCCGAAGCAGCCGACCATCTCGCCGGTGGCGAGCTTAGGCAGGTACTTCATCTTCTGCTCTTCGGAGCCGTAAGCCTCGATTGGGTACATCACCAAGGAGGACTGCACACTCGCGAAGGAGCGGATGCCGGAATCACAGCGCTCCAGCTCGTGACAGACCAAGCCGTACACGGTGCTGGTCATACCTGCGCCGCCGTACTTCTCGTCGACCACGATGCCGAGCAGGCTCAAGTCGCCAAGCTCGCGAATGATCTCGGTAGGGAAGGTGCCGTTTTCCCAGTGCGTTGCGATGTCGGGCATGATCCGCTCATCACAAAAGTTGCGCACCATGTCGCGCACCATGAGCTCTTCTTCACTGAAGAGTTCCTGAAAGTTGTAGAGGTCGAGCTCCTGAAAGCCCGCCGTGGTGTTGATCGTTTCTGCGACGGTCATGACCTGATTGGTTGTTAGCTAGGTGGGGACGGCCCTGAAAAGGTGCCTGCCAGAACGAAACGCACCCCCGCACAAATGCCCAAAACCGGACACCGGAGGGTGACGGCGTTCGTTGCCGCCAATCATAGTCGTGCCAACGCATTTGCGGCGGCCTAGAAAGCCGCCGCAATGTTGAAGAAGTCCTGTAAAAACCTCGATTTCAGGCTTTTTGCATGACGCCAGCCGCTGTGAGCACCTCTTCCTCGGTGAGGAGCCTGCTCGAAGCCTTCGCCTTCGCCAAAACAGCAGTGATGCGCTCTTCAGTTGCATCGTGGCCGCGCTGTTCCAGGAACCAGATCACGTTGGATTTGCCGCTCATCGGACCGACCGAAATCACCTGCTCCAGGCCGAACTCGCCGGCAGGAACACCGGAGTAAACCAAGTCCGAGAGCCAGCGGTCACCGGTCTTCAGAGCTTTGATTACCGCAGCAGCATGGACGCCGGTAGCGGTCTCGAAAGCATCTTCTCCAAAGACTGGATATTCAGGGCGTACGGGGCGGCCGGTCGCTTCACTAGCGAGCTTCACGTACTCGCCAAGGCGAGTCAGATCACGCTCAACCCAGCCGAGTAGCTTCAGGTTCACGAGCAACAGATCCATTTCGGTGTTGCCCGCGCGCTCACCAATACCAAGGGCAGTTGCGTGTGCACGCTCTGCACCAGCCGCCAACGCACTCAGCGTATTGATCACGCCTAGACCACGGTCGCGGTGACCATGCCAATCCAAGCCGACATGAGTGGCACCACGCTCGGCCAGGAAAGACTGCACATACTCAAAGATATTGCGTACCGCATAAGGAATCACCCCGCCGACGGTATCGCAGATGCACAAACGGTCAGCGCCTTCGTCGATTGCTGCGCCATTGAGTTGGTCGAGGATCTCTGGCGTGCTGCGCACCGTATCTTCAGTGACGAACATCAGCGGAAGATCGTTCTTCTTGGCGAAACGGACGGCGTCACGCACCAGCTGGACCATCTTTTTGATGTCCCAGTTCTCGGCGTAAGCACGAATTGGCGAGCTGCCGATGAAAGCGCAGACCTCAATCGGCGCGCCAGTTTGTTGGACCATATCCACCACAGGCTCGATATCCGCAATCATGGTGCGGCAAGCCACGTTTGGAGTAATACGCAGCGGCTTCATCTCCTTGGCGATTGCCAAGATATGTTCGCGAGCATTCCTACCTGCACCAGGCAGACCAATATCTGCGCTGTTGATACCGAGATCGTTCATCAAGTGAACCAGCTCGATCTTCTTATCCAACGTAGGGTCCTTCACGCTAGGGCATTGCAGCCCATCACGCAGGGTTTCGTCGTCGAGCATCACCTTCCCAGCAGGAGGTGGCTCGTGGTGAGGGCCGACCCCGGCCCAATCGTAGATGAGGTTTTCGCGTTCCACGGTGTGCCTTGGCGCTTAGCGCCCGCTTTCGCCAGCAAGGAAATCTTCTAAATCCTGTTGGCTCCATTTCGGTGACCTTCCGAGCCCGGCAAGGACGCGTTCCACGACCCAGTCGGCAAGACTCAGAGGCACCGCCAGTATTTTCGCAGAATCCTCGCCTTCGGAGAGAACAATTCCCTCCCGACGTAATCTGCTCTTTGGCGCCAATAAGGATCGCATGGTGAACGCAGCTTCACGTCGGTCTGCAACCAAGCGCAAGCACTCCATGGGGCTCAGATATAGCTCCGCATCAAGGATCTCAGCAAACAACATATGGGTCACAACCAATACATGATTGGGGCCCAAGCGGAAATCTGCGGCGAGTTTTTCTAACCCGAAATCGCGACTTTCCGGAGTCAGGGATAAGCGCTGACGAATACCGACCCAACAACGACGTGCTTGCTCGCGCAGCTCCATCGCTTGTGGGTGTTGCGGTTGATCCGGATCGACGTCGAACAAGGTGGCCGCGCGCTTCAAGCATGCCTGGCGCCAGGCATAGAGATCCCACAAGTATTCCTGCTCACTGGAGTAGGGAGTGAGTTTGGGATCGACAATCGGTGCAGTGTTCTCGACTGGGGTGTCGTTGCCAGCTTCTGCCGAAGGTTGTGATTCACCCTTTTCGGCTTTGTCTTGCTGCGGCCAGAACAACGCCAACGATGCCGTGGTTGGCAGGAAGAAACCATCCAATGGATCCAAACCATTGCGGGTGATTTCCGCCATCATCCAACTCTCTTTGCGCAAGGATGCGTTGGGACCGAGCAGGCGCAGGGCTTCGCTGCGTGGCACGCCGGCGCGAAGCAACAAGCCGATCAAGGTCGTGCCGGGCAGGGCATCGGAAGTTCCGGAAACGCGGCGATGAAAGAGCAGCGCCAGCACCAACAGCTCATGACTGTTGAGTGATTCGGCAAGAGGTTGATTTTGGATGCCCGGGAGCAGCTCGAAAGCTTGCGGGCCGAGTTCGGCAACGCGTTCACGAGTGCGGCGCAAGGTGTCCTCGGAAGGAATGGCGCCGCGGGCAGCATTGTCGTGAAGTGCGCGCAGTTGATCGCAGACTTCCAATAGGCCGTCGAGAGGAGAGTGTGTAGTCACTATCTTTATGGTTCCAGCCTAGCAGGCCGCGTTTTGCTTGGCTGCGAACTCTTCACCCCACTTACGTAGGTTCGATACAGCCTCTTCTCCATAGATAGGTACGGCCCAACGTTTGCCTTTGCGGAAGCTCTTTCCGGGCAAAAGGCCTACATCCCACAGCAAGGAACAGACAATCGCGACCTCATCTTCATCCTTCAGAATAAGGCGCACTTCCCAACCTTTTTTGTATTTGGAATAGCCTTCCGCGAGCCGTTCAGCACTGGGCTGGCGGCAATATGCATTGCGATTAAAGAAGCGCCCCAAGCGTCGTTGCGCGGAGCGGAGGCTTGCGGAAGCCTTTGCCATACCAGGATGATAGGAAATAATTGCCGTGGATGGGATAGGATAGTCCTCATGGCTCGTGTCCGTCGCCGCGAACTGCGTCAGCAGGTATTGGAAGCCCTCCACGCTCATTTGGAGGATGCTAGCCAAGATGTGTTCGTGCCCAAAGATGCGCACCACGCCGCCGACATGGCGGACGTGATGTGGCTGGACCTGGAGCCCGATGAAGCGCGCCGGGTTTTCCACAACCTCGAGTTCACCGCAGCGGCCGAGATTCTGGCCGAAGCCGAGGAAAAACTGCAGAGCCTACTGCTCGAGGGCTCCGACCCAGCGTTTGTCGGCCGCTTGCTGAGCGAGCTTTCCTACGACGACGGCACCGACCTACTTGAGGTCCTGCCCGAAGAGCTGCGCCTGGAGGTCATGTGTTTCGTGACTCCGGAAGACGCAGCCGAGTTGCGCCACCTTTCGGAATACGATCCCGACAGCGCCGGCGGAATGATGACCACCGAGTTCCTGACCGCGGACATTGATGAGAATGTCGGCGATGTGCTCAAGCGCATCAAGCGCGACGAAGGCGAGTCGGAATCGATCTATGTGGTCTTCATTGTCGATGAGATCGGCATCTTAAATGGCGTGGTCAGTACGCGTGAATTGCTCGAGTCGAGCATCCATGAACTGGTAGCCGACATCATGATCCCGGATGTGATTCTCGCCAAGGTCGATGAAGACCGCGAGGATGTCGCCCACCGAATCCTGCATTACAACCTGTCGGTGATTCCTGTAGTAGATCCGCGCGGCGTAATTGTTGGTGTCGCCACGGCAGATGATGCACTCGAAGTCCTCGAGGAAGAAGGCTCTGAAGATGCCTTGCTGTTGGCTGGTGCTCACGGTGAATCCGATGCAGGTGAACCACTGGCGACCATGGTCGGTCACCGCGCGCCCATGTTGGCGATCCCAATCCTGGCAGGCCTGCTGATGGCCAAGATCATGGTGTTGTTCGAAGGCGAGCCGGACCCCGAAGCCGAGTTCGATAGCTTCAGGTTGTGCGTGCGTTATGTACCCATGGTGCTGGCGTTGTCGGGGACCGTCGGCATGCAAACCTCCGCCGTATTGGTGCGTGGTTTCGCGGTCGGCCAAATCGTTTCTGGCCGACGTCTCGGCGTGTTTCTCAGTGAGGTCAAGATCGGCATCGCGCTTGGTGTCTTGTGCGCGTTGGTCACTGCTCCCGCCATCGGTTTCCTGCTCGGCAGTATGGGCGACGGCATGATCCTGGCCGGAGCATTGATGGTCTCGATCGGCTGGTCCGCCACCGCATCTAGCTCGATCGCACTTGGCAGCGAAGCCGCAGGATTGGACCCTGCACTCGTTTCCGGCCCATTGATGATCGCAGTCAGCGACCTCTCTGCAGTGGTCCTTTTCCTAGGCATGGCATCTGCCTTAATCACCTGATTCAACGCCTTGTCGCGCCGACGCCTACCCCTGCTCATCACTGCGATACTCCTTATCGCTGCAGCAGTCACGGTTTGGGCGAACAAGCCCTATAAGGTGGTCGGCCATTCGATGGAGCCCGGTTTGGTCAGTGGAGACCTACTGGTTCTCAACTCCGACACGCCTGCAGTCGGCGAGCGCGTGGTGTTCCGTGAGCCTGATAGTGGCAAGCTTGCGGTGAAGTCCGTTGCGGGTGGACCTGGGCAACGCGTTCAGTTCATGGACAACGATTTGTATCTCGATGGCAAGATCTATCGTCGGCCAATCTACTCGGCAAGCGATCTGGTGCCCCTGATTGACACGGATCAACAAGTTTCCCTTCCGAAAACAGCACCACGCTTTCCTTTCCCCGAAGCGGGTTTCGTCAAGGAGAAGGAGCGTTGGAAGTTGGAGACCAAAGGCGTCGCCTACTTGAAGCGGCCACCACACGATTCCTATCTAATGCGCGGCTCATTCGAGCAGGGCGCCAAGTGGGCGCGGGATCTTGGCGTGGAGGTGGAGTATGAATTGCTTTCCCCCGATGCCGAGTTGCACTTGGTCGTGCGTAAAGGAGTCGCGCTATTCACTCTGGTGATCAGTGATGGCGGCGGTAAGTTGCGGCTGACACGTTCGGATCAACCGAACAACAACGTCGAAGTCTTGCTTGAGCAGAACATCTCGCCAGCGAGTCCGAGCGGTAGTGCCTTCCTGACCTTGGCCGACCGCGCGATTACGTTCGCGATCAATCGTCTGCCACTGATCAATGCCCGCGCATACGACTTGCCGGCTCAACCTTCGTTGAGTGATGGCGCCCCTAACTTCCGCACCTTTGAGCTCGTTGGAATTGGTGGACTTGGCCCCTTGATGCTGGGGCGCGTGCGTCTTGGTCGGGATATTTCCTACCCATCGACCGGAACCTGGGGGGTGAAAGAAGCGTTTCAGTTGGCCGACCAGGAGTTCTTCTTAATCGGTGACAATCCCTCAGAAAGCCACGACTCACGAAACTACGGTGCCGTCTCCAGTGACCGCATCTTGGGGACCGTTTCGTATCGTATCTGGCCACGAGGCTGGACCGACTTCGGCTGGACCAATGACTGAGTCGGATCAGATTCCGGCAAGCTCGCCGCAAGAGGATCCGGGTGTCATCCTGATGCTCGCCTTCCAAAAGGGCGATGACGCGGCCTTTGAAGAACTCGTTTTGGCCCACCAAGGCGCCGCCTTTGCCATGTTGAGGCGTATCCTGGGCCCGCACGCCATGATCGAAGACTTGGCGCAAGAGGCCTTCCTACGGGTCTGGAGAGCGCGTGAACGCTATAAGCCGGCTGGCAAGTTCACTACCTTCCTCTACCGGATCACCTACAACTTGGCCCTGAACCGGGTGCGCGATGACAAGCGTAAGGCCATGTACTCGCTGCCAAAGAACGCCGACGGCGTCGAAATGCCGCAGCATGACCTCAAAACGGTGGGTCCGGATGAAGAGGTCGATGGCGGAGATTGGGCGCAAATCGTGCGCCGATGCTTATCGGAACTTCCTGAGAACCAGCGCGTGGCACTGGTGTTTCAGCACTACGATGGCCTAGAGCTGCATGAAATCGCCGACATCATCGGCAGCAGCCCCAAGGCGGTAAAGTCGCTGCTCCATCGAGCACGCGCAAATCTTCGGACCCTCTTGACCCCCTATCGGGAGGCTGAAAATGACTGACTGGCTAGAGGAAATACTCGATCGCGACACCGGCGAAACCGTCCCTGAAGGATTTGCTTCTCGGGTGGTGGCTCGCACTCAAACCCAAGGAAGACTGCTGCGCTTCCCACGTGTTGCCGCCGTTGCTGCCGCCGCAGTTCTCCTGTTGGCCGCAGGTTTCTGGATGGGCAACGGTGCCAAGCCTATGGAGCCGGTCCTGATTGACCCAGGCAGCACCAACTCCGCATCGCTGGAGTTGGCCGAGCTCTACAGCAACCGCGATGTCCTGCAGGATTTCGAGATCCTGTCCGACGCCGATTTGGAATTCGCCTTTATTGACGAATCCACCGGCGCCTGGATTCTCGATGAAACGGTTGAAGCCAACATGCCAGCCAGCGATTCCGCCGAGACAGACGGGGAGCCAAAATGATCCTCGCTCTTGCTCTCGTGTTGATGGCCATGCCTCAAGAGGTTGAACCGCAGGGCAAGCAACAACCTACCGCCGAAGAAGTTCAGCAGTGGTGGGATGGCTTATCCGAGCAAGAGCAGAAGAAATATAAGGAGCGTCAACGCCGCTTCCGTGAGCTGGAGCCCACCATGCAGGAAGAGCTTGGGCGCCGTCATGACATGCTTCGTGAAGAGCGCAAGCGCGTCAAGGAGAACCTAAGCGAGGCGGAACAGGCGGAATTTGATGGGTTAAGAGGTTCGGAAAGGCGTCGCTATTTGGATGAGCGTGCGCATGAGAATCTGCGTCAACGTGGTGAGAAGTTGGCTGACCAATTTCCAGGCGCCGATGATGTCCGCAGCCAGCCCGAGATGGCACGGCGTCATCAGCAGGCGGCCAAGTTGTTCGAGCAGGAGCGTGGTCCACAGGTTCGTGAGGCCCTGCGCCAAGCGGTTGCTGATGGCTGGATTGGCGAGGTGGCGGGCAAATGGCTGGAGACCGCTCCACTGGAAGAGGCCATGTCTGCATTGATGGAGGTGCGTAAGTGGCAGTTCCTTCAGCAGGCCGAAGAGAAGGGCCTTTGGAAGGAGATGGGCTTTGACGAACAGCGCCGACGGGAAATCAGTGCGCTGCCGGCTCCGGAGTTTTTACGTGCCATCCGCGGCAATCGTGAGGGCCGGGAAGGTCGTCGCGGTCGACGTGGCGGTGCCGGCCAATTCGGCCCTCCTGGCGAACACCCCGAAGGCATGCGGGGCAGTGGTCGTGATGGCAAAGGCCGACGCGGTCCTGGCCCTGACCGTGGCCCTGGTCAAGGCGAAGGCTTTGGCCCAGGCGAGGGAATCGGCCCTGGCCCAGGCGACGGAGCTGGTCCCCCTAAAGGTCCCGGCCCAGGCGATGGCCTTGGTCCCGGTCCCGGTTCGGATGACAAGGCTGGTTCAGGACACAGGCCTAAGGGCCCCAGGAGAGGTGGCCCTGGTTCAAGGCAGCGCCCGCCAGGCGCCCCCGAGTTTGGCGATATTCCGCCAGATGAGCGCAAGGACGGCTGATCCAGGTGGGGGGGGGGGAGAATGGGCATCAGCCAAATGTCCGTCGGCCCGCACTCCGCACAAGCCGCATAACTTGTTTCACCCGCTCCAGGGCACCGTTTTGGAGATGTTTCTTGGATTCCCATGGGAATTCTGTGGGCGGCTGCCGATTCCAATACGGCCCCCCACGATTTTCAGGGCCTCCCCTCCTTGTGGTAAATCTGCATGAGCGAAAATCAAAGCGACAACAACGGCGAACCAGACAAGAATGGCGCGGTCCATGCGGATTTGAATGGAGCAGCCCAGCAGTTCCGGTTCAGAACCGAGCGCTTGGAGGTTGCTTCGCTGGAGTACAACTCCACCTGTAGCTTTAGGATTGGGGATCAGAAGTACAGCGGCATCCAAGTCGTGGATGTATCTGCCACTGGCCTTGGCTTGAAGAGCCCAGAGCCGATTGACCTACCCACGGGGGCCAAGCTCGAGAACTTCTTCTTTCAGCACAATGGTCGCACGATCTGGTCCGGAGAGGCTTTTTTGGTCTATCCGCAGCAGGAGTCGATGCTTCGTTTTGGCGTGAAGTTCCAGGGCGCACCGTTGTCCCTGCAGGAGATTCGCTTCAACGACAAGGTCGTGGAGAAACAAATCGGCCGCACCATAGAGTTGCAGGCTGAGTACGAAGCGATTCTGCCAGCCGATTGGCGCGCCAAGGTCGTGACTTTCTACAACGTGCTTCTCGATATCCGCGAGCATCTTGAGGAGCACGAGCGCAAGGACCCAACCGGTCGCTGGCGCGAGCCAGAGAATTCCTGGCGCCTATGCAGCGCCGTCTTCGACAAGATTTGGCCATCGGTTTGTAAGCTCAACGAGGATCTCGATGAACAAGCCGCAGGTTTCGACGCCCGCCAGGTCGAGCTAGGTTTGTTGTTCGCACAACGCCTGATCAACCTCGAGTTCCAGGTCTGCGAGTTCCTTCACCGGGCTTACTCTAAACCGCAGGGTTATGCCGGCGACTATCGCATGATGGAGCTTAGTCAGACCAACATCTTGGCTGGCGACACGCTGTTCGCCCGCTTCCTGCATTACTATTCGCAGCACACTTCACTCGGTCAAACCATCAAGGCGAGAGCGGGCGTCGCGTACGAGGCAGCCAAGGAGACCATCTCATTGGACCGCCCTGTGCGCATCATGTCCCTAGCCTGTGGCCCGGCCGTCGAGTTGTGTCGCTTGCTCGCGGACGTCGAACACTTTCCACACCCAGTGGAGATCCTGCTGGTCGATCAAGACGAGGACGCTCTACGCTCTTGCGTGACCGAGCTTCATCGCGTGGTTGCCCAACGCAAGGACAACCCACCGGTCGGGTTCCACTGCTTGCACTTCTCCTTGCGCCAGATCATCGCGCCGAAGAAAGGTGGTGAACGGAAGCTTGTCCAAGAGGTCCTGTCCAATGTCGACTTGATTTACTCGATGGGCTTGTTCGATTACTTGTTGCAGCCACTCGCGCGTCGCACCACTTCAAAGTTATTCGACTTGCTTGCTCCACAAGGTCGCCTGTTGATCGGCAACTTGTGTCGCGTGCCGGATAGCACTTGGATGATGGAGTACGGTGTCGCTTGGCAACTGGTCTATCGCAAGGAAGAGCAGATGATGGACTTGGGTTCCGGCATCGAAGAGAAGCTCGATTCCTTGCAAGTCCTACGCGACCGCACCGGCAACTGCCTGTTTACCGACGCTCGTCGGGGCGAATAGGAAGGATTGCGCGACCGGCTGCTTGAGTAGTCAAGCGCGTGGGCGATCAGGCGACCGAAGTTTGCTGATCGGTATCGGCATCGGCACTTGCATCAGTACCGGCGATCTCGCGTGGCAAGGTCAGCTCGAAGGCTGCACCACCTTCCGGTGGGTCGTAATCGACTTCGATGTTGCCATCATGCGCAGTGACGAGGTTCTTCACGATTGCCAAGCCCAAGCCGGTGCCGTTGGCTTTGCCGGCGGTGGCGAATGGCTTGAAGAGTTTCTTGCACACTTCCTCTGGGATACCAGGGCCGTTGTCGGCCACGCGAACCTTGACCTTGTTGTTGGTCACGGTGGTCTGCAACCAGACCTTGGCGTCTTCCACCTCGGCATTGATCAACGCGTCGCGTGAGTTATTGATCAGGTTCTCGATCACGCGCGTGATGCGATCGCGGTCGATGCGGAATGATGCATCTTGCGGGCCTTCGTGTTCCTGGATCAACTCGAGCTCCACATGCTTCAATGCGGTGGACATCTCGTTGCTCAACTTCTCCAGATAAGGAACCACGTCGGTGCTTTGAGTGGCGAGCGTCAGGTTGTTGCCGCGCACGAACTCGAGCAGTTCTTGGATCATGTTGTTGATGCGGCGTACAGCGTCTTCGATCGCGGATAGGTCGCTATCGAAGTTCTCCAAGTTGCCGGCGACTTCCGCCATCATGCGTAACAACTCAATGCGGTTAAAGATCGCGGTGAGCGGTCCGCGCATATCGTGCGCGATGGTTCCGGTCATCTGACCTACTGCAACCAGGCGTGAGTCGCGTTCATCCAAAGTGCGCTCAACCTCGGCCATTCGCAATTGTGCGGCGATTCGCGCTTCGATCTCAGCCAGCTTGAAGGGCTTGTTGACGTAGTCGACCGCGCCCAGACGCAAACCCTTCACGACAGCATCCGATCCGGTCTTTGCAGTCAGCATGATGATTGGAGTCTTGTCGAAGGTCTTATCCTTACGCAAGTTCACGACCATCTCGAAACCATCCATGTTCGGCATCTGAACATCGGAGATGATCATGTTCGGACGGTGACGCCTTGCGGCTTCCAAGCCTAGCTCACCATCTGCAGCGGTGACCACGCGGTAACGGCGTGCCAAGGATTGCGAGATGAAGGCACGCATATCCGGGTTGTCTTCGACGACCAACAACAATGGAGCATCATCTGGCGCCTTGTCCAGATCGGAAGATGCTTCCAGGTTGGAGTTGTTGATATCCGCGAACTTGGTCGCGTCGGAATCAAGAC
Source organism: Planctomycetota bacterium (assembly GCA_024229395.1). GTDB lineage: Bacteria > Planctomycetota > UBA1135 > UBA1135 > UBA1135. Next base: position 14,978 of record JAAESM010000002.1, read on the forward strand.
GCGAGACAGTTTGGATCTCCTTCTTCTCGGCGTTGGGATCCTGTGCAGCGGAGACCTCGAAGTCACTCCCTTCGAGTGTCGGTAGCTCGATGCGGAAGGTGGTGCCTTCGCCGAGCTTACTGGTAAGTGACATGGTTCCGCCATGCAGCTCGATGAGTTCCTTGGATAGGGAAAGGCCAAGACCCGTTCCTTGGATCTTGCCACCCTTGCCGCCGTCCACTTGGTGGAAGCGTTCGAAGACCTTGTCGACGTCCTTCTGTGGAATACCACAGCCGGTATCGGCAACTTCGATCCAGACGCGTTGGGCTTCTTCGTCGTGACCGGCACTGACCGTGACGGCACCGCCATCAGGCGTGAACTTCATCGCGTTCGACAATAAGTTTGCGACTGCCGTCTCCAGGTGTTCCGGGTCGAATGGAATCTCCGGAAGGTCATCCAAGCCGATTCCCTTCAGTGCGACATTCCGTTGTTCGGAAAATGGTGCAGCACCTGCGACCAGGTCATCGACGATCTTTCCGGGTTGCCCCATCTCACGATTGCAATCTTGACGTCCGGCTTCAATCTTCGAGAACTTCAGGATCGTGTTCACCTGACGTTGCAAGCGGTGCGCGTTGACGTTCATCGCGCGCATCAATGGTTGCGGATCCGCGGCATCGCCCCGCATCAAGGATTCCAGTGGACCCAGAATCAACATCAATGGCGTGCGCAGTTCGTGCGACACGTTGGCGAAGAAACCGGTCTTTGCCTTATCCAATTCCTTGAGGCTCTCGTTGGCGTCCTCCAGTTGCATACGCATGCTCAAACCCTCACGGCGCGATCGTTCGACCGCCCAAGATGCCCAACATGTAAGCAGGCATGTACCGCCCAGGAAGAAGATCGGCAGCAAGGCGACCGCGATGGTGGGTTGGCCGACGTCGGCGTTGATGGTGATATAGGTGGTGCAGACCGCCAAGCTGTAGAAGGCAGTGAGCTTGACGCCCCAAGGCAGAAATAGGCCGACGAGGAAAAGGGCCAGCAGGATGCCGATGAAATAAGTGGAAACGAATCCGCCGAGCTCCCGCGTCATCAAGACCAATCCGAGCGCGCCGATATACATGATCCCTACCGAGATCGGGCGGATTTGGCGCTTGCCGAATTTGGAATAACTGATCCCGATGGTCAAGGCCGTACAAGCCGCAGTGGCCAAGCGCAGGCCAAGGAAATACCAGTGGTTCTCGTTGGCGGCCACATAGTCCAGGCCCCAGAACAGCACATACAGGACAACGCCGACGCCAAGTCCCAAGCGCAGGCGTCCAAGCAGCATTTCACGGCCTTCGCGTGCGAAGATCTCGTCAAATGTTTCCTCGACGATAGGCGTATCGGCTGGGTTCTCGGCGGTTTCCATGGGTGGATGTACCCGGGCCCCCCGTACGTGGGAGCTCGCGCACAGTCCTTCTTCGGCAATTCCTTAGTGAATGCTGAAAAAAACCGCGGATTTCCTCTCATGAAAAGGCTTTAGCTGCACGCCGTGATGGTCGATAGTGATTTCATGGCCCGCATCCTCATTGCTGACGACGATTCCGAAATTCGTATCACCCTGCAGAAGCTGTTGCAGATGGTTGGACACGAAGTAGAGCTAGCCAAAGACGGCTTAGAAGCCGTCCGTATCCTCGATTCTGAGACATTTGATTTGATGGTGACTGATATCGTGATGCCGAACCAGGAAGGCCTGGAGAGCATCATGCAAGCTCGTCAGAAGCACCCAGATTTGCATCTCATCGCCATGAGCGGTGGCGGCAAGGACCGCACAGAAAATTACCTTCGCATGGCCAAATCCTTTGGCGCAGAGGCGATTTTCATGAAGCCGTTCTCGCCTCGCGAGATGCTCGACAAAGTGAACGAGCTGGTCGCTTCCTAGGCGAAACCAGCAAGGCTGAATCGCGAAAGCGCCGTGATGGCGCCAGGCCGTACCTAGACCAGTACGTAGCGGTAAACCGCAACCACATGTGCTGCGCTACCGGCGAACACGAACATATGCCAAATGGCGTGGAAGAATTTGATCTTCTCGTCAAGGATGAAGAAGCCAATGCCCAAGGTATAGGCAGCACCGCCGATCATCAGCCAGGTCATGCCACCTTCATGCAAGCGTTCATTCATGGGCTTCCATCCGACCACTGCCATCCATCCCATGCCTAGGTAGAAGATGTTCGACAGGGTGTGGAAGCGTCCGGTGAAGAACAGCTTGAACAGGATGCCGATGAGGGCCATGCCCCAGACCACTCCGAACAAGGACCAACCCCATGGGCCGCGCAAACTGATGAGCGCGAACGGCGTGTAGCTACCGGCAATGAGTAGATAGATGCACGCGTGGTCAACCACCTGCATCATGTTCTTTGTAACCGGCCGACGCGTCATGTGATACGCGGTGCTCGCTCCGTAAAGAAGAATCAACGATACCGCGAAGATGCTGCAAGCCACGATTCCAAGGGCGTCGCTCTTGCCATAGGCTTCCGCGACCAGCAGCGGCGCCGCGGCCAGGCTGAACACAAAACCCAGAGCATGGGTCAGAGAGTTCGCGATCTCTTCTAACTCCAGCCGTGGGACGTAGGTCATCCGAATGCCTTGTTCACTCGCAGCAGGATTTCCTGCTCGAGTTCGATCGCCTGTTCTTGCAGCTTGGCGCCACGGTCAAGGAAATCCTGACGTGCGGCATCGTCGCTGAGGTCACCGCTATTGACGCGCACGTTCAAGTAGGCACCTATCACTGCGGAGCGTGCGCACAATGCTGCGACTCCCGAATCGGAGATCGATGCTTGGATACCCTGATCGACCATGGCCGACGTGACCGTCATCGATTCCAGCGCCACTTCCATGATGCGGAATGGGATTGCGATCGCTTGATGAACAGCAGCTTGCGACGCAGCTTCCTTGGCGGCCTTCTGCTCATTGGTCTTACTTGGCATCTTCCAAGTCGCCATGATGGCATTGAAGGCGTCGGTGTCACGATCGATCAAGGCAAGCAGTTCAGTATGACACGCCTTGCCGCGCTCGGCCCAATCGGAATACTCTTCCCACCGGCTATCCCATCCGCGCTTATGCGAAGACAAGTTCGCGACCATGGTGCCAAGTGCTGCGCCGAGTGCACCCAGGGTTGCGGCAACAGATCCGCCACCAGGCGCGGGGCTTTCCGACGCCGTCTCTTCGACGAAACCTTTCAGACTCAAGTCGACCAACAGCTTGCGGCCGGACTTGGCGGCCAACACGTATTCGATAATCTTCTCTTCCGGCTTGAAGGGGTAGAGCTCATCGAGCCCCATCGACTTCACCGCGATCTTGATCAACTCGGCATCGTTCACGCCGGTGGACCGTTGTTGCTTGCGCAGGAAGTAACGACCCGCATCCAACATGGCGTTGAGTGGAATCAATCCGACCAACTCGGAACCGGTTACACGAATGCCGCGCTCACGCGCCTTTTCAGAAACCTCGTCGAATGCGACGTGGGTTGGTGTGACCGAAACATTGGTCAGGTTCATCGAGACCTGGCAGACGCCGAATTCCTCGATGAACCAACCGATGCCTTTGACGCACCTCAATGAGCCTTCCAGCCACATCGGCTTGCCGTTGTCATCGCGTGCGATCTCGCCAGTCAACATGTCCGGCTTGCGAATCATGCGACCTTTCTCACGCACGTCGAAAGCGATCGCGTTGGCGCGACGCGAAGAGGTGGTGTTCAGGTTGACGTTGTATGCGACCAGGAAGTCGCGCGCACTGACGGCAGTGGCGCCAGTGCGTGGTTGGAATTCACCCGGACCGAAATCAGGAGCCCACTGTGGATCCTGCAATCGTTCCTTCAATGCCTCGTATTCACCGCGACGCACGTTCGCCAAGTTCTGGCGCTCTGGTTTAAGCGCAGCGTTCTCGTAACAGAAGATGGTCAATCCAGCATCTTCACCCAAGCGCTTGGCGAGCTCGCGTGCATAAGCAGCGGTCTCGTCCATGGTCACGCCAGCAATCGGCACGAGCGGGCAGACATCCATCGCGCCAAAGCGCGGATGCTCACCGCTGTGCTTCGACATGTCAATCAACTCAGCGGAGACCTTGCCGGCAACGACCGCTGCATCAAGCACAGCTTCCGGACTGCCGACGAAAGTCACCACGGTGCGATTCGTGGCTGCGCCGGGATCCACGTCGAGTAAAGAGACACCGTCGACGGCTTCGATCGCGTCGGTGATGCGCTTGATGACATCCATGTCCCGGCCTTCGCTGAAGTTCGGGACGCATTCGATGAGACGATCCATCTTTCTTTTCTGATTGTTGGTTCAGCTTTAGCCGAGCTGGCGGCGGATGCGATCATCCAAGGATGCCTGGTCGCCGGCGAAGGCGTAAAGACCAGCCAGAGTGAAGAGACCATCCAGGCCGAACTTCTTGCTGGCGATATCGCCGAGCCAGGAATCGCGTAGTGGTGCTTTACCCTCGGCGATCAGCTTGGCGGTTTGCTCTTCATCCAAACGCGGGAAGACTCCGCCGACGCCGCCATCATGCAAGGCGTTCTCGACCATCTCTGGGGTGAGGTCGTTGGCAGGAACTGCAGCGAGCTTGTCGCAGACGTCGCGGAAACTTTCATCCACGTTCCACAACTCATTCATGCCTTCGATGTTGAGCGCGACTTCTTCACTCCATACTGGCTGGTAATCCTCGCCGGTGCAATCGCGTACTTCGCGCGGCGCCGTATCGAGGTACTCCTGCGCGACTGCAACCGGCATGGTGTAGACATCCAAACCGGCAAGCGTTTCGACTTGCTCGCCACCGCGCATACTCGCGGCGATCTGTTGGGTAGGAACACCCAGGCGCTCACGCAGTTCCTTCAGCACGGCTTGCGAAGCGAGGGTGGTGCGCTCACCAACCCAGCGGCCGTCGCACAAACCTTCACCAGACGCATAAGCATTCAAGCGACCGAGGAAAACGTTGACCCAGTGCGACTGTGCGACACATGCGGTCAGGTAGTTCTGACGTGCACTGAATCCGAGCGTGAAGTTGACTGGGATATCAGCTTCTTCCAGACGACGTGCGGCAACCAGACCCGAAGGCGTGAGCGGAACCTTGACGATGAAATCGTTGCACAAGGCCGCGTAACGTTTGCCGTAAGCGACCGAGCGCTCGACATCGTGAGCCAAGTCGGTGTGCAGCTCGACCGAGACGCGAGCGCCGAAGCGTTGCACCAGGCGCAGGCCGTGGCGTGCGTTCAGAGCGAAGGCGATTTCCAGAATCAGATCCTCATCGCTCAAATCAGGCATATCCGCCTTAGCGGCGGCAGCTGCCAGCGGGACCCAACTGTCGTAGATGCCCTTCTGAATTTCCTTGTTCAATAGGGAGTTGTTGGTGGTCAACGCCTTGAAGGATGGGTTCCACAGCGCGGTGGCCTGATCCATGTCGCCGGTGTCCAGCCACAGCTCGGTGCCGGTAGCAACGACCTGTTCCCATAGCGGGTTGGCACTGCCGCTGAGCGGCTTGTCATCGATGCCATCAAGGATCAGGGCGTTCAGTTGAGAGGATGTATGGGTAGGGGTCTCGCTCATCAGGCCCACAGGATACGATTCGCGGGCCGGATTCGCTGCTCCCCCCATGCTCATTCCCGCCAATCGTTTCGCGAGACTCCGCCAACAGCCTTGGCGGTGGGTGGATCTGCGCAGCCCGGCCGAGTTTGCACGCGACCACATCCCCGGCGCCCTCAACGTTCCGCTGTTCGATGATGAACAGCGCGCGTTGGTCGGCACACTCTATAAGAAGGAGTCGCCACAAAGTGCGCTGGATGCCGGCCTCAGTTTCGTCGAGCAACGGATTCCACGCTTATTGACCGCCTTGCTAGGCCGTTCGGTGGATCAAGAGGAGTGGCAAGACCGCTTCCAGGACCTCAGCGCAGCCATTGAATCAGGAACGGATTTATTGGAATTGGAAAGGGTCGAGCCGGCGCCGACGTCATCCGACACCCTTCCGCTAGCCATCTATTGTTGGCGTGGAGGCATGCGCTCACGCTCGGTAGCCGCACTACTGCAGGCATTAGGGGTACCGGTGATGCTGCTGGAAGGCGGCTACAAGGGTTATCGGACCTGGCTTCTGGATGAGTTCAAGCAGATGCAACTGCCGCCGCTGGTGGTGCTGCGCGGCCCGACTGGAGTGGGCAAGACCGCGATCTTGGCGGATCTCGAGAATCATCAAGCCAACAGCACCCTGTGTTTGGAGACCTTGGCCGCGCACCGCTCCTCGGTGTTGGGTGCCGTCGGCAAGAAGCCGGTCAGTCAACCGATGTTCGATAGCCTGCTACAGTTGCGATTGTCGGAGCTTGGTCCCGGGCCAATCTTCATCGAGGGCGAGAGCCGCAAGGTTGGCGATGTCATCCTGCCGGATTGCTTGTGGCATGCCATGGGGCAGGGCATTCAGGTACAGCTTCAGGCCCAAACGGCCACGCGCGTGAAGAACCTGATGGATGACTATCTCTCAAGCGACAATGCCATCGAAGCGATTTGTGCCCAGCTGCCATTCCTGGAGGGGCGGATCGGCAAGAAATGGGTAGGGGAATTGGAGGCTTGGCTGCGTGCGGGTCGAGCCGCCGACGTCACCGAAGTGCTGCTGGAGCGCTATTACGACCCGTTATACGCCCATGGCGACAAGTCACGAAGCTGGTGCGCGAGCTTGAAGGTGGAGTCTCCGACCTTAATAGAAGAGCTGTTCGCCCTACTTCCACAGAGCGCAATCCGCCACTCCGGTGACGCGCCACGATTAGGGTAGAATGTCGGCGCAGTAGCTCCGCTGCACCTCTTGTTCATCTAGTCTTCACGCTGCAACCATGTGCGGATTCCTTGGCATTGCCGGCCTAATCGGTCGCGACATAGCACCAGAACTCTATGAAGGCTTGATTGCCCTTCAGCACCGCGGCCAAGATGCTGCGGGCATGCTCTCCTTCGACGGCATGTTCCACCTGCGCAAGCAAAACGGCATGGTGAGGGATATCTTCCGCTCACGTGACATGCAACGCTTGAAGGGGCACCTGGCGATCGGTCATGTGCGCTACCCCACCGTCGGCGTGGGTGCCGAAGAGGATGCGCAGCCGTTCTACATGAACTACCCATTCGGCGTAGCCATGGCGCACAACGGCAACTTGACCAACTGGGTCGACCTCAAGGCCAACAAGTTCCCGCAAGACAACATCTGTTTGGAGTCATCTTGCGATGTGGAGGCGATTCTTTACGCCTTCGCGCAAGGACTGCAGCGTACCATCGGCAGTGATCCGCTCGCCAATCGCATTCACGCAGCAGTCAAGGCTGCCTTCAAGAGTGCCAAAGGTGCATACTCCGTGTGCGGCATCCTTTCTGAAGGTGTCATGTTCGGCTTCCGCGATCCAAGCGGCATCAAGCCGTGCATCGTTGGCCGACGCGAAAGCGAAGAAGGCGTGGAATGGGCGGTAGCGTCCGAATCCGTGGCTTTCGACGTCATCGGCTTCGACCGTTACCGAGACCTCAACAACGGTGAAGCTGTCGTCGTGGTTCCAGGTGAAGAGCCGATCTTCATCCAAGTCGCTGACCAGAAGCACACGCCATGTATCTTCGAATTGGTGTACTTCTCGCGCCCAGACAGCTTCCTAGACAAGATCAGCGTGTACAAATCACGCCGACGTTTCGGCGAGGCTCTTGCCCAACAGTGGCGCGATTCCGGCGCACCTGAGGCTGATGTCGTGATTCCGATCCCGGACTCCGCGCGTGATGCCGCTTTGAGCATGGCCGAAGCGCTTGGCCTTCCGTATCGCGAGGGGTTCACCAAGAACCGCTACGTCGGACGCACCTTCATCATGCCGAACCAAGAGGCGCGGCAACGCTCTATTCGGCGTAAGTTGAATCCTATCCCATTGGAATTCCGCGGCAAGAACGTGCTGCTGGTGGATGACTCCATCGTGCGCGGCAACACTTCGCGCAAGATCATCGAAGTCGCGCGTAAGGCCGGTGCGGCGAATGTCTACTTCGCCAGTACCTCACCACCGCTGACTGCACCGTGCCCCTACGGGATCGATATGGCCACCGAGAAGGACTTCATCGCACGTGGCCGCACGATCGAAGAGGTTCGTGATGAGATCGGTGCCGATCACCTGGTTTACCTAGAGCTGGACCGAATGATCAACAGCGGCAAGGCTGGTAACGAGGAAATTAGTGAGTTCTGCACCGGTTGCTTCACTGGTTGCTACCCGACAGACGACGCCGAGGAGCATCTGGCGGCACTTTCAGCAGAGCGCGCAGCTGCCCGGAATTAGTACTGAATTAAACACCAAAAAGGCCGTAAAGCGGCTTTGCTGAAACGGTCGAAGAGGGGAGGCAAGAGCTTCCGCTCTTCGACCGTTTCAGCATGAAAACTCCCGCCATGAACACCCGATGGGAAGAACCTTCAGGGTTCTCTCTGATGGAGCTGAGCATCGTGGTGGTCACCCTCGGCGTGCTGGCGGTCTGTGCCGTGCCGAAATTCCTGCAGTCGGTCGAGCGGACCAAAGCCACCGACGGCTTCACCTATCTGGCCGACGTCGGCAAGAAGCAGGAACTTTTCCGGAAGCAGCAGGGGCGCTATGCCTATTCTCGGATGGAGCTTCAGGCCGAACTGGGCATCGTCCTGATCGGTCCCGACAATTTCAAGGTTTCCGGCTATGCATCCGGCGATTGGGAGACGCGCTGGAGCGTGCAGTTGACACGTGATGGTGCATCGTCGGGTTACAGCCGTTACACCATCGTGTGGAATCAGGATGGCTGGAACAGCAGGGACAGCTCAATTCCGGGTGAGTTGCAGTCGACGCCATAGAAATGGGAAAGGAGGCGATCTCCGCAAAAATGTAGCAATTAATAAAGATGTTCACTTCGATTTGACGAAAGATGTGGGCCATGGGAATCAGTCATCCGTTCTGCGGGGGCCACTCTGGCAACCACCTCGGAAATTGAACGAATGAAAATGATCGCTACCAAAAAGACTGGCTTCTCGCTCGTCGAACTCACAATCGTCGTGGTAATCCTCGGCATTCTCGCTACTTTTGCAGTACCACGCTTCATGTCGTCGGTTGAGAAGACGAAGGCTTCTGAAGCCTTTTCTTACTCGGCTCAAATCGAAGGTGCCCAAGCTCGCTACAGCGCTGAGCATGGAAAATACTCTAACAAGATTAGCAACCTTGATATCGATATCGACACCCCAGATTACTTCAGTGTATCTGGTATCTCCAGCTCGAACTGGGAAACCAAATGGGAAATGACCCTGACCCGGAATGCTGGTTCTTCCGGTTACGGCCGCTACAAGGTGGTCTTTAACCAAAATGGTTTCGACAGTCGCAAGAGCACCATCAAGAAGGAGCTCGCACCAGCTCTGTAACGCACAGAGCTCAGCTAAAAGGCCGCGTCTCGAAAGAGGTGCGGTCTTTTTTTGGTCCAGATCCAGACTCCTATTCCATGGAATGAGGAATGACGCGAAAAGAATTCGGAAATGATCTCAGGTGACGTCTATCCGGCGCCGAAGGATATCTGTTCCAGCGGAATCCCTCATCCGCGGAATCAACTGCGGGGGGCTAGTTGAACTCACCATTGTTGTCGTGATCCTCGGCGTGCTCGCCACGTTCGCGGTACCACGCTTCATGTCGTCGGTTGAGCGTACGATAGCTTCCGAAGCTTTCAACGACCTCGCCCAGATCGAAAGTGCCCAAGCTCGCCACAATGCAGAGCGCGGCATCTACGCCAATGATGTCGATAGCCTCGACATCTCAATCGACGCTCCAGAGCTCTTCGATGTCTCTAACCCTTCCAGCAGCAATTGGGAGACTAAGTGGGAAATGACCCTGACTCGTAACGGTGCTTCCTCTGGCTACGGCCGCAAGACCGTGGTCTTCGACCAAGACGGTTACAAGACTTCGTCAAGCACCATTCCTTCGGACCTCGCTCCGAACCTGTAGGCAGACTTACAACTTCATATCCCTCAGCTAGCCGCCTTCCTTAACGGGGGTGCGGCTTTCTTCAATTGTGCATTTCTGTAAATAAGCTCTAGGGAATGCGAGGAATTGGCCGATGGAGGTACGTCGGAAAATCGTTTCGGCATCACCCACCACAGCAAGAACGATGAAACAAATCGCCATCAACAAGGACAAGGCAGGCCTCCTCCTGGTCGAACTGACCATCGTGGTCGTGATCCTCGGTATCCTGGCCACATTCGCAGTGCCGCGCTTCATGTCGTCGGTAGAGAAGACGAAAGCCTCTGAGGCCTTCTCCTACCTGGCGCAGATCGAGTCCGCGCAGGCCCGCCACAACGCTGAGAAAGGTCGTTACGCATGGAGTTTGCGCGACCTGGATATCACCGTGAAAAATCCGGAGTTCTTCTACGTTTCCGGTCCTTACAGTTCCAATTGGGAAACCAAATGGGAGATGAAACTCACTCGCAATGGAGCCTCTTCTGGATTCGGTCGATACACCGTGGTGTTCGATCAAGATGGCTTCAACGGGCAGAAGAGTTCCATCCCTGCCGACTTGAAGCCGGCGCTGTAAAACCAGCCCATTCATGGAGCCGCCTCGCGAAGGGGGTGGCTCTTATGTCTGTTCCGCAGACAACCCCCTCACCTCCCTCAGATAAAAAAACCCCCTCGACCCCGCATGCCGGGTTCACACTGATCGATAGCACCATCGTTGCTGTCGTCTTGGCGATTCTCGCGGTCTTTGCCGTTCCTCGATTCACTTCGAGTGTCGAACAGAGCAAGGTCGCCGACGCCTTCACCTATCTCACGCAGATTGAATCCGCCCAGCAGTGCTTTCATCTGGAGAAGGGGGAGTTCAGCAAGCAGCTCAGCCGCTTGGATGTCGGCGTGGGCAAGCCGCACGACTTCTTCGTCGCTGCACCGACCAGCCTGGATTGGAGGACCAGTTGGCAGGTGCGCCTGACTCGCCGAGGCCAAGGCTCAGGTTATGGGGAGTACACCGTGGTCTTTGATGAGGGTGGATTCAGCCCCATCAAGAGTTCTGTTCCGACCAATCCGGTGCCTTAAACAGCATCAAAGTGGCATAAATATTCCTCTCATCTGCTCAGAAGGAGGAGGGATATTCCCGATGAGACTTTTTGTAAGTGCCCTTTGGGGTGCAGCAACCCGGCAACTTTCTAGAAAGGCGCCGAAAAACCTATAACAATCATCGCCGGGGAAGGAAATCTCCATGACTGGCCGCTAGGATGCCCTTTGATAGCCGGTTTTGTGATGTCAAGTCCAGCAACCTCCGCCTTCCGAAAGACGATTCCTGCCCTGATCGGCGGTCTGGTGCCGGATTTTCATGAAGTGAGTGGGCGCTATCGAGTGCGTTTCGCACACAGCGAAGAGGATGTTACGGCCGCTTGCCGCTTGCGCTTCGAAGTCTTCAACTTAGAGATGGGAGAAGGACTCCGGTCTGCCCATCTCACTGGCGAGGATCGAGATCCCTTTGATGCGCACTGCCAACACCTGATTGTCGAGTACCTGCCTGATGGCATCGCCAGCCTAGGTCCAGAGGGCACTCAACCGGTGGTCGTCGGCACCTATCGCTTGCAGACCGTGGCTAACGCGCGCACCAACGGCCATGGCTTCTATAGCAGCGAGCTCTTCGACCTAAGCACTCTGCCGCCAGAGATGCTCGAGAACGCCGTCGAAGTCGGCCGCGCTTGTGTTCACCATGATCATCGCAATCGCCGCACGCTCTTCATGCTTTGGCGCGGACTAGCCGCCTATGTGCTTTGGCATGGCAAACGCTGGTTCTTCGGCTGCAATTCACTGCCGACGGAATCGCATCTCGAAGGCCAACGCATGATGGATTATCTGCGCGATCATGGTCATGTGCACGGCGGCTTGAACACGCTGCCGCTGACCGATTGCGCCTGCAACTGGAAGGGCGAGAGCCATCCAGATGACGACCTGCCACAGCAGATTCCGTCGCTATTCGGCATTTATTTGCGCTACGGCGCTAAGGTATGCGGACCACCCGCCCATGACCGGCTATTCCACAGCATTGATTTTTTCACTGTCGTAGACTTGCAAGAGATGGATGAGCGGACCTTCCAGAACTTCGTAACCAAACGCTAACCCTCTTGCTCGGGTTCTTCAGAATCCTCATCCGTGCCACGCTGGTTGTCCTCAGCATCTTGACCTTGGTCATCAGCTGGGTGCTGCCCTGGGTGGTATGGCGTTTCTCACCGCGCGCCGGATCGCATTTGCGCGTGCGCTTGATGGGACTCTGGGCGCGTTGTGCGCTGTTCATCTTGGGCTTTCGTGTCACATCGGAAGGCACACCGCCTAAGGTGCCCTTCTTCCTGGTCACCAACCACCTTTCCTATGTGGATGTGTTGGTGCTTTGGAGTCAGGTGGATGTCTACTTCTTGGGCAAGGCTGAGTTAGCGCATTGGCCAGGCATCGGCCCGCTGATCCGCGCCGCCGGCACGATGTTCATTGATCGTTCCAAGAAGACCGCGGTTTTGCCGGCGATCGAGGCCATCAAGGATCGACTAGCCATGGGCAATGGCGTGGTGGTCTTTCCCGAAGGGACCAGCAGTTCCGGCGGCCGCATCCTGCGCTTGCGTCGCAATATGTTCGAGGTCGCCCTGCGCGCTGAGATGCCAGTGCATGTGGGTTGTCTGCATTACTCCGTTCCGGATCCGCGTTATCCGGTCGAGTTGAATGTCTGTTGGTGGGGCGACATGACTTTCACCAAGCACTTGATCGGTATGTTCAAGATTCCGCGCATCCACGCGCGGATACGTTTCGCGCCCGAGCCGATCACTGGGAACAACCGTCACGAGTTGGCCGAGAACGCGGGTCGTTGCATGGAAGAGTTGTTCGAGCCGCTGCACGACTGGAGCCGCATCCAACCAGAAGACGACGACGGCATCCCGGATAGCTAAATGCCCGACGCCGAGCTGCTCTACCTGATGCTGAGCCTTGCCGCGGCGACCTTGGTATCCGAAGACCTCAGCTGCATCACTGCTGGTTTGATGGTTTCGCAAGGACGCCTCAGCCTGCTGGCCGCCAGCGTTGCCTGTTTCCTTGGCATCCTGATCGGCGACATGTTGCTCTACTTCACTGGCCGCTATCTCGGTCGCCCTGCGCTGAAACGCCGCCCATTACGCTGGCTCGTGCAAGTAAGCGCCGTCGACCGCGCCTCAACTTGGTTCTGCAAGCGCGGCCTAGCGGTGATATTCATTTCACGCTTCACCCCAGGCTTGCGGCTGCCGACGTATTTCGCGGCTGGAGTGCTGCGCACCAATCCACTCAGTTTTCTTCTCTATTTCAGCTTGGCTTGTCTGCTTTGGGCGCCAAGTCTGGTTTGGTTGGCGAGTAGGTTCGGCGATAGTGCCGAATCAGCGCTACTAAGATTCGAAGACAATGCCCTGTGGCTATTGATCGGCCTTGGTTTGTTGATTTTCGTCATGACTCGGGTTGTGGTTCCGGTGTTCACTTGGCGCGGTCGACGAATGATGGTGGGAGTTTGGCGTCGGCAGCTGCGTTGGGAGTATTGGTCGCGTTTGCGCCTTTACGCACCGGTTTTGCCCACCATTCTTTGGTTGGCAATTCGGCATAAAAGCCTAATCTTGGTTTCAGCCGTGAATCCAGACCTCGAGGGAGGCGGATTGGCTGGCGAATCCAAGGCAGCCATGTTCGCCAAGCTGCAGGGGCAAGGCGTACCTACTTATTGCCTGTTTCCAGCTGGGATCGCCTCGCCATCCGCGATGGCTGAGCTGGAGAAATGGATGGGCAGGGAGGACCTCGATTATCCAATCGTGCTGAAGCCTGATTCTGGCGAACGGGGAACCGGGGTCGCCATGATCCAAACCCCAACGGAAGCTTCCGCGTGGTTCGAGAATCAAGACCGAGCTGCAATCGCCCAGCCACTTATCCTTGGACTTGAGTTCGGGGTCTCCTATCTGCGCTTCCCGGGCGCCGACCGAGGCAAGGTCGTCAGCATTTGCGCCAAGGAGCCACCCACGGTGGAGGGCGATGGACACAGCACGATCGAAGAACTCATCCTCAACCACCCCCGTCATGTGGCGGTGGCAAAGCCCTTACTTGCGGCACAATCGCAGCAGCTATTTGATGTGCCAGCAGCTGGCGAGCAAGTCGTGTTGAGTCCGCTCGGCACCCACAGTCGCGGCGCTATTTTCCTGAATAGAAACGTCCTGCACACGGCGGACCTGGAAGCTGCCATTGAAGACATAAGCCGTCGCATGGAGGGCTTCTACTTGGGGCGCTACGACATCCGCGTTCCATCCACGGATGACCTTCAAGCTGGTCGCAACATCCAAGTCCTGGAGCTGAACGGCCTAACTGGCGAGCCAGCGCATATCTATGATCCACAGCATTCCGTCGGCTATGCACGCAAGGTGCTGTGTCAACTTTGGCGCGATGCGTTCACCATCGCCGCAGCCAACAAGAAGGCAGGCGCCGCGCCGGCGTCGGCAAGTGAATTGCTGCGCTTGTGGCGTTCCAGTCGCTAGCTTTCGCAGCCCATTCACCTCTCAACAACAGGTCGCTAAAATACGCCGCTATGACTGCCCTCGTTTGGTTCAATCCCCGCTGTTCAAAATCCCGTGGCCTCAAAGCTTTGCTTGAGGAGCGCGGCGTCGGAGCCGATTACCGCGAATACTTAGAGCAGCCGCCGACGGTCGCAGAGTTGGAGCAGTTGATGAAGTCGCTCGGCACCGAAGATGCATTGACCATCATGCGCACTAAGGAAGCAGCCTTCCAAGAGCAGAACCTTGCCGATGCCGATACCGCAACACGCCTGGCTGCCATTGCTGCAACGCCATCCTTGATGGAGCGTCCAATCTTGGTGATCGGTGATCGCGCAGTGGTTGCTCGTCCACCAGAGCGCGCGACGGAAATCCTTTAAAGGATCCCGCGGCTGCACGACACCACGCCGAAAACTCGACCAAGCCTAAAGCTCGATTCGCGAGGGTCCTTTCAGATCGAACTTACGTCGTTCGACCAGGAAGTGTTCACCGTGAATACGGCGCTTGCGGAATCCAAGCAGGTGGAAGATCTCGACCAAGAACCAACGCGCAACGCGGCGGTCCACGTGCAAGGCTTCTTGACCATGACCACCTTGGACGCGCCGCACGCCGGGCAGGAAATGCACCAGTCGGTCCATGCGCAGTCGGCGCATCCAGCGCGAAGCGACTAGCCAAGCTGGATGGATATCGAGCGCCAAGAAGAAACCGTCGTTGCCTTTGCCTTGATAAAGCGGCAGCAGGATGCGGGCCTTGTAGTTGGCTGGAATGCCACCGCGCTCGCTGTCGTCGGCGACGATCTCACCAGCCTCAAGTCGGCGGAAGTTGCGATAACCGGGCCGCATCGTGAAGCCTTCCTTGCCGGTGATGGCGTGGCGATAGCGCACACCTAACCATTGCGGCAATCCGTTGCGACTTCTGTCCAACAGTGCATCGGCTTCGGCGGCCTTTGGGCAATCACGCTCACGAATGCAATGCGCACCGATCAGAGCTCGCCACACAGCAGCTTCATGGTGATCGATCGAGGTCTCGGCATCATGTTGCCCACCTTCGAAACCCATCGTGACCATGCCGGCATTGTTCAGATGCTCCAGCAACGCGCCTTCCAGTTGCTCCTCCAATCCAAGGATCACAGGCACCCGAAAGCTGCGTGCGAAACGTCGGTTGCGGATGGTGTCGCCAATGCAAGCGAAGGGTTCGCCTTCAGCCGACGAAGTGTGCAGGTCCATGAAGAAGTACGGACCTTGCTGACCTTCGACAGCATCGCGGATCGCGCCAAGCAACTCGCGCTGCTCAAGGGTCTCTGCGCAACTGTCGTTGAGTGTTTCGAGCTTCTCCATGCGCATTGGCTTCCATGCACGATTCAAGTCGCGGTCAATGAAGCGTGCGCCGACTTCGAGCGCGCGAATGTTGCCGGACAAGCCAACCAAAGTTCCACGCATTGGAATGTCATTCTGCTCCAGGAAGGAGAACACGCGCTGCAGTGCCTTCACGCCCGATGGCTCGTTGCCATGGATGCCGCCCACGCACAAAACCAGCGGCCCAGGCTCTTGGCCTTGGTGTCGGCCGAGGATGCGTGGGTAGTGCTGCAAGGCAGGTGCGGAGGAAGTGGCAGAATCCAAGTTGAACAGATGAGGCAAGACCTCATCATTTCATCGCCTAAACCAGGTTAATCCTTGAGTTTCTGCTCGAGGAGGCGAGCGGCGATTCCCATAAGAATGTCTTCGGTGACGAGCCCCACCAAGCGGTGGTTGCTGTCCACGACGGGTAGGCAGGATATCTTTTTCCGGCGCATCAAGGCGATGGCATCCAGAGTCCTCGTATCGGGGCTCACACAGATGGGGTCGGCATCCATGACTTCCGACACCGGCACCTCATCGGCGTTGTCAGGCGGGTTGAAGGCGAAGCGCATCAGCACCCGGTGGGTGAGCAGCCCGACTAGGTTGTGGTCGTCGTCTTCCACGGGGATGTGGCGCAGGTGCCACCAGTCCATCATGTTGGCGGCAAGGTCCACCAACTCGGTCTGGCGCACGGTGAACAGGTCCGTGTTCATCAGCGACGTAATCCGCTCATATTGATCACGCCAGGAGACGCTGGCATCGCAGACCTCAGCGAGCGGCCACTCATGCAGCGGTGCGCCACTTTCCTGGTTGCGGATTGAGCAGTTCACCAAGGCGCTTAGCGTTTCGGAAACGTTGGCGTTGCGGCGCATTTCCACGGCCGACGATAACATCCAGCGTGCACCGGTCTTCTCTTGCGCCACGCGTTCGCGAATCACACCCAGTAAGCGATCGATGTCGGCCTCATTGACGTTGTTGCTCTCCAAGCCACGACGTGCGATCGGCAGCAGGATGGCCAGGATCAGGTCGTGGGTGGGGTAGGTCTTACCGTCGACCCAACGCAGTTGTGCATCGAGACCAAGGCGTGCGGCAGCGAGCAGATTGTTCTTGGCATCGTCGAATTCGAAACGCCCGCGCGGGTCGCCGTATTCATCGGCCATGCCTCGCATCAAGCCCAACCAGAACGCGGTGTTGGCGACCTCGTCGAGGACCGACGGACCACTTGGCAGCAAGCGGTTCTCGATACGTAAGTGCGGCTTGCCATCGCTGATGCCGTAACACGCGCGGTTCCAACGGTAGACCGTGCCGGTGTGCAAGCGCAGCGCATCAAGCCCTGGCGTGCGACCTTCTTCCAAAGCCTGCAATGGATCCTCGTAACTTTCCGCACCCAACAAGGAGCGGAAGCGGGCGATGTCTTCGCGGTACAACTCGATGACCGAGTCCTTAACCCAGGAAATGCCAAACATCACGCGTGGCATCAACTCGCGCAGGTGAACTTGCGACGACCGCGTATCCACCGATTGTTGGAACAGGGCCAATCGTGTTTCGCGCCACAAGCGTTTCGCGAAAAGCAGCGGTGAGTTGACCGCACAGGAAAGCACCGGCGCAGCGATCAGCTGCGAGATGTTGTAGTGCAGTGGAAACTCATCAGCCGGGATTTGCAGATGCACCTGATAGGAGGTGTTGCATGCCTCCAGCATGATGGTGTCGTGCGTTAGTTGCAGATCATCGATGCCCTTGATCCGGAGGCTGAAGTCACCGCCACGCAAACGCGCCAACGCATCATTCAAAGCGTAGTAGCGTGGGTTCGGAGTCATGTTGTCGAGCGACATGTCCTCCATTTCCAAGGTAGGCAAGATGCCGGTCAGGACGACGTCGCCGCCTGCTTGGCGCGCAGCGATCCGGGCCTTTTCCACCAGCTCGTTGTTCTGCTTCTCCAGCCGCGCGAGGCAGTCCCCTTTGAAATCGAGCGGGTCGAGATTGCACTCCAGGTTGAACTGAGCCAATTCCGGGGTGAAATGAGGGTCCTGTACGGCCTCAAGCACACGACTACCGAGGTTGGCGGGGCGCATGGCTCGGTCGACCAGGAACATCTCTTGCTCAGCGCCAATACGCTGACGATCGTTCTCGAACATGTCGTGCTTGATCATGTGATCCAGCGCTTGCATGTCACGCAGCAAGGCCTTCGTGAAGAGCCGAAGCTGGTCCTCGTCGCGGTATGAGTTGACGTTGAAATCGCCCATTTCACTCATGGTAGCGGCCTCCAAACATGAATGGATATTTATGTGCGCTGACATTATCTGTGATTACGTATACTGCAAAACGTGTCCAAGAACATTCCGGATAGTCCCTCCCGCTCGGTGTACTTCAGCTTGATGAAAGCTGCTGATATTTTGGGTGGAGATTTCGCGCGGCTATTTCGTCAGCATGGGATTACGGCAACCGTTTTCAACGCCATGCGGATCTTGATTAAAGGTCCGGAAGAAGGGCAACGGATTGGTGAGATCGGTCGCCAGCTGATTCAACGCGTGCCGGATATCACCCGCTTGATTGATCGCATGGAGCGCGATGGTTTGGTTTTCCGAAATCGTGACAAGGAAGATCGCCGCGCTGTCACGATTCGATTGACGGACCTTGGCGTTGGGAAATGCGAAAGCCTATATTCAGCTGTATCCATGCATCACAAAAAGCAGTTGGCGCACATGAATGACCGCGATCTCAGGCAACTTCACACACTGCTCAAGAAAACGATGGACCGTTAGATTGCAAAATCCTTAGATATTTGCAATCCCGTGTGAATATCAAATTGCTATTGTCGTTCCACCCACTCTTTTATTGAGTGAACATTCATCCCCCCGAATGTCGCTGTGACGAACCCAATGTCCCCCAAAGACACCCCC
Source organism: Planctomycetota bacterium (assembly GCA_024229395.1). Taxonomy (GTDB): domain Bacteria; phylum Planctomycetota; class UBA1135; order UBA1135; family UBA1135. The sequence continues at coordinate 33,720 of JAAESM010000002.1, forward strand.
CTGAAATCGTCTTTTCTTGATCAATGCCTTGCCGAAGATTGGCAAGCGACCTGCCGTCAGTATCAAGCATTTTTGGATGTGCCATCGCGTAAGCGTTTTCACTATCTAGGCAAGTTATTTGAACATCTTTGCCCGTGGATCGAGAACGCGATCCGTGGCGTGACCATGCGGCACTTCATCCTGTTGCCGAAGGAAATGGTGTTGGCGCGAATGTTCGCCAAGGCGTGTAAACGCGAATCGTTACCGAAGTCGCATGTGATCTTCCAGATTTGGATCGAGTCGATCATCTTGCGCGATGTGGCGAATCCCAAGAATGAACTGGGCGCTAACAATGGAGCGAGTGGTGAGCCGTCGGCCTTGTTGCAGCAACGCTTCAATCGCTTGTGCTTGGAGGATCGAGCCTTGCTCTACCTATATATGGTCGAGCGATGCAGTGTGGCCGAGGTCTCTAGTTACACCGGGATCCCTCAGGTCACTGCGGTTGAGAACCTCAGTCGAATCTGGAAACAGGTGCAGGGCAGTGGCGCCGCGTTGGAGTTGCCGCGCGGCTGGCGAGCCCCTCAGGCCACCGAATGCGACATGGTTCATGAGGACCGAAACCCCGAGGTCGATTGAAATCGAGCTCGGCCAGGCATTTGCAGATTCTGCGTGAGGCCTGCGCGGTTGAGCAGAACCTGGCCTTGGCTACCTGCCTGCACCAAGCGGCAGCCATATTGGAAATGCGTCGCGAGGGGGTGGCGGCCTACCAGCCACATCCAAGCCTGCTAGGGCTGAGTCTGCGCCAGCTCCAGGCTCAAGTGGATTGCCTGAGTGAGCAGAGGATTGCTTTACGGAACCGTACTCCGCTTGAGCTTTGCGCTTTATCACGGGGTTTTGGTAACGATTCGGAGCTGCTGACCCTCACTGAGGCAGCTTCTTACTACCGTTCAGGGCAGGTTAAGCACGGCAGAGACCACTATGTACTAGCTCTGATGAGGGCTGAAAGCCGTTCGATTCGGGCAAGATGCCTCACGAGCTTGGCTGCAATCTATTATTCCGAAGGAAATTACATCGCTGCCCAAAGTTTTTCTGGCGCCGCCATGAAAGAAAATCCGGGATTACGGATAGTCCAGGAGAATAACCACAAAATTGTGACTAATCCTGGCGAAAACAGGCCTGACGGGGTGTGAGCGGGCTGTTTCCCCCGAGTTTTCCACAACGATTCCACGGGAATAACACTGTTCCGCACACTTTTTTCACAAAAAATATCTAAAGTCTAGGGAACATTTCTCCAAGTCTGCGGAACTATCGCTGTTACCCTAGTGCTGACCAGGCATAGCCTTAGCTGAATCCGATGACTTTTGCCCCCCTGAAAACTGAACAGCTCGAAAGCTTCGCCGCAAGGCTTGAGGCTTTTGCGAGTGAGGTTGGGCATGAGCGTCTCTTGGAATTTAGCAGTCGCTTAGGTGATTTGAACACCCGTGAACGCGATCGTTTGTCAACGGAGTTGATGGCGATCTACGCCGAGTCAGCATCGAACGAAGCCTTCGGTCTTCTCTTTGAGTTGAACCAAGATGGCGTCATGCGTTTGATCTACCATCACCTGCGCCGCAGTTTCTTCTCGGTAGACCCGAACGATGTGTTGCAAGAAGTCTTCTTCAACATCTATCGCTACCCGAAGAACTTCGATTCGACCAAGCCGTCTGCCTTCCGCAACTGGACCCACTCCATCGTGCGGAACACCACCTTGAAGCACAGCCGTAAGGCACAGCGCAACCATGTGGTTTCCCTGACCAGCCCCGATCGCGATTCGGAACGCGAACTGCCGAACCTCGAGCCCGAGGACTTCGACGGACGCACCCCACTTCAGCAGACCGAGGACAAGGAAAGTAATGAGCAACTCATCGGCGCATGGATGCTCTACCTGCACTTCTACCAAGAGGCCTATCGTTACCTCACTCCGCGCGAGAAGCGTGCGTTGTATTTGGTTGAAGTCGATGGCGCTCCTTACAAGGAAGCCGCCGCCGAACTCGGGGTTCGCGTCGAGAACCTCAAGATGCGCATCTTCCGCGCACGTCGCAAGATCTTCACCATCATGAAGCGCAAGTTCTCCGCAGGAGAAGGCGCATATGATCGTGAACAGCTTGGCCAACAACTGGATTCCTGCGCCGACGCCGGCCGGGCAACTGCGGCGGATCGTCGCATGAACGCCCCGGCTCCGGCAGTCGAGAAATCGGCGCGTACCACTGGCCGTTTCACTACCCTGAAGCCTGCAAAGAAGAAGGTCGTCAAGGACATGGAGGAAGGCTCATGAACTTCCGCGAAGTCTCTTCCGACCACAGCGAATATGCTGGTTTCCACGACGCAATCCGCAGCGCAAGTTCCGGTACACGTGTTATGTGTGCAGGTTTCCAGCGCGCGTTGAGTGCGTTGTTTGATGGTGAAGTACCTGAGCAGCACGCACGCAAGACACTGGCTCACTTGGAAGCATGTTCTGACTGTTCAGACTTCTTCCACGCCGTGCGTTTGCAGGCTCTTGCTCACCGTGACATGACTGTGCCTGGTTCGTTGGCACGGCGTCTGCGTCGCCTGCCTGGCCGCGATATCTTCGAAGGCCTCACCGATGCAGAAATCGTTCGTCGTCTTGCAGCAACTCTCTATGAGTTGGGCAAGGCTTATGCACTTGCCGGTACGGATGGTGAATACCTGATGCGTATCGCTGAAGAGCCGGTCGAGATCGATTCCTTCGAGAACGGTGAGCTCAAAGAGGCAGCACAACTCGCGGAAGAAAGTGGCGCATGCCAATCACGCTTCGCGCATATGGTCGGCGATGTCGATTCACACCTCGAGAAGGCCCGCGGATTCCTCTCCGAAGCCTTGCGCTTGAAGCCACGCTTCGCCGAAGCACATATCTACCTTGGTTTCGTTCACCAAGCAGAAGATCATCAGGATTTGGCCGAGGCCGAATACCTCGAGGTCTTCCTCAACACGGATCGCCTATTGAACCGCGCACATGCCGCGATTCAACTCGGTCTGATTCATGATCGCGTTAAGGACCACCGTCGGGCCTTACGCTACTACCGATGGGTAGTCTCCAGCGGATTGGTTCATCACCAGCCCGAGTTCGCGTTTGTCTTGTACAACATCGCTGTGGAACACATCTCCTTGAGTGAGATGGCAAAGGCTTTGGAAATGCTCAGCCTGATCCGCAACGACTACAGCGAACTTTGGCCAACCGCAATGGAATGGCTACACAGCTCCGAACACCTTCTCGAGGCTTTGCGTGGCGATAACGATTGCCGTGTCGAACTCGAACAACTCGAACCGGCTTTCTTTGCCGCGTAGAACGATGATTAACTGGACAACCTTCAAACAGCTCATGAAGCCGGCTCTCTTGGTCGCGCTTTTGGGTGGGATGTCCCTGCTTGCCACCTCGAATATGCTCGTATCTCAACAGGGCGATTCGCGTACTGGCGGCGATGACCATGGCGATAACCCAGTGGTCGGAAGCCTGCCTTGTTACGTGGAGCCTGAGTTGGATCTGATGTTTGGTGGCAACGCGACTTCCGCAATGTTCCCAGTACCAACGCTCGCCATGATTGGCGGCACGGATTTGAGCGATCAAATCTTCAATGCAGATGGAGTGCCTTGCGGCCTCGTCAACCGAGGCGGTCTCGGCATGTTCACCAAGTTAGGCTTGGTCAACTCGGGCTCGATCACCGTGACGCGGTCCGATGCCTTGAAGGGCTTTATGCAGCTTCGTCAATGGCTTCCAGATGCATACAACGGTGGCACCATCTCAATGGTCTCCAGCATCGGTAACCCATCACGGACTGTGTTGAGCAACGACTTCGAACTGCCGATCCAGATGATTGCAGCAGCGCCAGGACCATTCGTCGATGCACGCATCACCATCAAAGGCCCATCTGCAACGGAGCGAACTTTAGTGATCTACATCTCGGCCGTCGGCGACTTGCTCACCGTGAGCTTCGCGCCGTAACGGAATGGAACCAAGAGTTGCGGTTCCACAAGGGGACCTCGGGGGCATCGCTCCCGAGGTCCTTCTCCATTCATTGGCAAATGCTTCATTGCGTTCTTCCTGCCGGCCGGTGATCCTCGGGCACCGCGTTGCCCTGGAAGCGATCGCGGCAGAGATGGGCATTGCCATTGAGTTGCAGTCGGTGTCCACCGCAGAGGAAGGTTTTGCACTCTCGGTGAAGGGAGCCATTCCTGTCTTGGAGTTGGAATCCAGGATGCCTGCAACTACTGCGGCGCCGTCGGCCGAACTCGGCATGGCAAGCGTGGAAGCAGTCTTGCGTTGCGCCAACCTATGCCTTGAAGATGGCGCAGATGTCATGGTCACGCCACCGCTTCACAAGGAGAGCATGCACTTGGCAGGCTATCCATTCGAAGGGCAAACGCAGATCCTCGGCGAGACTTGTCGCTCGCGTCGTTATGGCATGCTGGCTTGTGCGGGTGAACTGCGCGTTCTTGTCGCCACTCGGCACATGGCATTGCGCCAGGCGATCTCTAAGTTGGACCCGCGTTTTGTTGCAAAGCAGATTCGTCTGGCGCATGAAGCCGCACGTCAGACCCTGGGCCTAAGCGATCCGCGTATCGTCTTGTCGGGCTTGAACCCTCACGCAGGCGAGAACGGTGCCTTCGGTAATGAAGAAGAACTCGTGCTCGAGCCGGCAATCCAGATCGCCAAAGAGGAATGGGACTTCGACACAGCTGGTCCTGCTGTTCCTGATGTGGTCTTTGGTCAAGGCGCACGTGGCGAGTGGGATATCGTAATCGCGCTTTATCACGATCAAGCTTTCTTGCCCTTGCGTATGTTGCCGCGGGAAACGGCGTATTCGATATTCGTCGGCGGCAAGATCCTGCGGACCTCACCTTTGCATGGCACTGCTTACGATATCGCTCGCAGTGGCAAGGCCGATGCGCGTCCGTTTGCTTTCAGCTTAAAACGCGGCATCGACCTCGCAAAGACGCGACTTACATGCGCGTGAGGTAGCGATCCACCTCCCAAGGGTGGACAGCTGCAATGTACTCGCTCCACTCGGTACGCTTGGCGTGTACGAACTGGCTGAACGCGTGTTCACCTAGAGCTTCTTTCATCACCGAGCTCTTCTCGAGCTGTGTGACGGCCTCGCCGAGGTTGGCAGGCAAGCTCTTGATCTTCAAGCGAGAGCGCTCGCGCTGGCTCATGCGATAGACGTTACCGGTGACAGCCTTTGGCGGCTCGGTCTTGTTCTTGATTCCGTCCAGGCCGGCAGCCAACATTACTGCGAAGGCGAGGTAAGGGTTACAAGATGGATCGGGCATGCGCATCTCACAACGAGTACCGACGCCACGACGGGCAGGAACACGGATCAATGGCGAGCGGTTGCGCATGGACCATGCGAGGTGTGTTGGTGCCTCATAACCAGGGACCAAGCGCTTGTAGGAGTTGACCGTTGGGTTGGTGATGGCGCACAAGGAGCGACCATGCTCGAGCAAGCCGCCAACGTAGTGGCGCATCAACTGGGAGATGCCATCGTCAGGAGCGCCTTCTTCGAAGAAGACGTTCTTGCCATCCTTAAACAAGGACATGTGCACGTGCATGCCGGAACCGTTCGCACCGAAGATTGGCTTTGGCATGAAGGTGGCATGTAGACCCATGTCGCGTGCGATCTTGCGAACCACGAAACGGAAGACCGACAGGCGGTCAGCGGTCTCGACGGCGTCGCCGTACTTGAAGTCGATCTCATGCTGACCGGCAGCAACTTCGTGGTGCGAAGCCTCGATTTCGAAACCAAGCGATTCGAGCGCGATGACAATCTCACGGCGGCACTGCTCACCGAGGTCAGTGGGGGCCAGGTCGAAGTAACCCGCCGCATCGTGAGTGTTGGTGGTGGCTTCGCCGTTTGGTGTGCGCTGGAAGAGGAAGAACTCGGCCTCCGGACCAGCGTTCATCTCATAACCCATGGCAGCGGCTTCGGCGCAAACGCGCTTCAGGATGCCGCGCGGGCAACCATCGAATGGCGTGCCTTCTGGCAGACGATAAACATCGCAGATGATGTGAGCGACAAGGCCGTGGCGGCTGTAGCTCAAACCTTCACTTGGCCATGGATCCACGCGATAGGTGCTGTAGTCAGGGCGCAGCAACATGTCGGACTCTTCAATCCGAGTGAAACCTTCAATGGAGGAGCCATCGAACATGATCTCGCCATCGAGAGCCTTCTCGAATTGGCTGGAAGGTACCTCAACGTTCTTGTTGGTACCGGCGATGTCGGTGAACTGCAGGCGCAGGAAACGTACATCGTGCTTACGCATGTGCGCGAGAATGTCATCCCGGCTCATTTCGTTAGAGATTTCGCGGCAGGCATCGCCTACGAAGCTGTGGTTTTCCATGGTGAGATTGGTCATGAGAAGGTGTGGGGTTCGAAGTGAACGCGAGTAGAATACCTCACAGCCATGAGCCAGGACAGAAAATTGCAGTAATTGCAAAAACTAGGAGTCACTATTGTCAAACAAATGCGTTATTTACAGAAATGACGCGGAATTGATGGTGAAACCGCAGAAATAAAGGGTCGGAAATAAATACCCAATTATCTAAATAATAACCATGAATTGTCGACATCTATTTCAGAGCATGGGGTATTCTATTGGTACAACCCGCGCCTGCAAGGGCGTACCAACCGCGTCACAACCCCATGGAACGCTTCGGACTAGTCGGAATTTCGCACCGTCGTGCCTCGGCGGAAGAAATCGGATTCTTTACCCAAAAACCAGCTCTTTTAGAAGAGCTCAGAGTTGCCCTAGGTGTGGATGAGCTGATCTTGCTCTCCACTTGTAATAGGGTTGAGGTTTATTGGGTCAGCCATCAACGCCAGTCGCCGGACCAAGTCCTGCGCTCCTTCGCAACATGGCTTTTCCCAGATTCTCCAGAGCTTCGTGCTCTGGCGGATGCGACCTGTATCGCCATGAGTGGCGACGCCGTCCACCGCCACCTCAACGCTCTGTTGTGTGGTTTGGACTCCTTGGTGCTCGGTGATGAACAAGTCGTTGGCCAATTCCGCAACTCGCTGATTGAAGCTCGCGAACAGGGAGTTTGTGGTCAGTGGCTCGGCATGCTCGCCGATGAAGCACTGAAGCTTTCGCGCCGAATCCGTCAGCAGGTGGACTACACCCATATGCCAACTTCGATTTCTGAGGTCGCGGCGGATGTCTTGCGCGCACAGGTACACGGCCAAGGCGGCCGCGTAGTGTTGGTCGGAAGCGGGGAGATGACGGTGACCTTGGCAGCTCGGCTGGCCGGCTGGGCCGACATGAGCCTGCATTTCGTCAACCGTACCGGTGCCAAGGCCGAGGAGTTCGCCAAACGGTTCGGTGGAACTTGGCAAGAGCTTAGTGAGTTCCAGGTATGGCCGCAGGACTTCGATTACATGGTCACTGCTACGGCATCTGACGACCCCGTGATCACCGCGGAGTTGTGTGCCAACCTGCCGGAACAGAAAGCCGAACGCCTGATCCTGGACCTTGGCGTTCCCGCAGACACCGAACCTGCTATCGGCAAACTGCCGGGCTTCACTCGCTTGGACGTGCTGGAGGTCGGTCGTCGCGTAGAGAAAAACCAGAAGGTCGCCGAGAAGCTCGGTCGTGAAGTGCGTCCATTCTTGCGCGAAGGCTCGCTGCATTTCCGCGAGAAAATCTTCCGTCGCAACCTAGGTCCCGTTGCGCAAAAACTTCGTGAGTCGGTGGAGGCCCGCGCGCAGAACGAAGTCGACCGTTGGTTGGCCACTCATCTCTCGCACTTGAGCCAAGAAGATAGTGAGTTGTTCGTTGCCTTCGCCAAGCGTTTGGCCGAGCAGACCGTGCAAGTACCGTTGATAGCATTGCGTCAGACCATGCGTGAACTGCCCATGGGGGAAGCCCTGCTGCAACGTTTGCGTGAAACCGGTCGACGCCTAGCAACAGAAGATCAGATTCGATGAAAAAGCTAAGGCTGGCAACTCGCGGAAGCGACCTCGCAACCACTCAATCTGGTGTGGTCGCAGCTGCCCTGGAAGATGCGACAGGTGTCGGGACCGAACTCGTGATCGTGAAGACTATCGGCGACCAACGCCTCGATGTTCACCTTGCGCAAGTCGGTAGCGTCGGACTGTTTACTAAGGAAGTGCAAGACGCAGTCCTCGATGGGCGCGCCGATTACGCGGTGCATTCCCTCAAGGACCTACCCGCTGAGCAGACTGCCGGGCTTTGTTGCGCGGCCGTTCCTCAGCGTGAAGACACACGCGACTGGCTGCTGATTAGGCCTGAGTTTTTTGTTGGTCGTGGCAAGGGGTTGTTGCCACTGATTCCAGGAACTCGAGTCGGCACATCAGCAGCCCGTCGTACTGCATTCCTTGAGGCGATGGCTCCCGATTGTTCCGCAGAATTACTTCGCGGCAACGTTCCCACGCGTGTGAATAAGTTAGGCAACGGCGATTACGACGCCATCCTGTTGGCTGGTGCAGGTCTGCGCCGCCTGGGCCTGGATCTTTCTGCCTTCAAGGTGGTCAAGCTGGACCCGATGATGTGGCCAGGTGCGCCTGGTCAAGGTGCATTGGCGATCGAATGCCGCGCCGATGATGAAGCGACTCGTGCCTTGATCGGCAAGCTTCATCATGAAGAGACTGCAGCAACTGTAGAGGTCGAGCGCACGCTATTGCGCGCACTTGGTGGCGGTTGTGGTTTGCCACTCGGCGCTTCTGCTTTCGTGGCTGAAAATGGTTTCCGTTTGGTTGCCGCACTTGGCGCCACAGAAGAACTGCCAGGTCCGCTGCGCCGCGCCGACGTGACTGAAGATGGAACCAAGCAAGCCATCGCCGCCGCCCACACCGTCCTGCTAACTGCCGAGGTGCATTGATGAACGCGGCTCCTGTGCTCTGGATTGGGCGCGCGCAGGACCGAGCAGCCCGTTGGTCTGATGCCGCGCAAGCTAGTGGCTGGCAAACGCAGGTCTTGCCCTTGATTCAAAGCGAAGCCTTGCCGATCTCGGCAGTGGACCAAGCCTTGCTTAGCGGCCTTGGTAAGGAAGACACCCTGTTTCTGACCAGCGTCCAAGCGGTGAAACAGTTTCAAGAATTCATCACGCTTTGTGGTGGAATGCCCAGCTGTGCGGTCGCCGTGGTTGGACCGGCAACAGCTAAGGCGGCGGCAGGCATCTTGGGTGGCCGCGAGCCAGACTTCACGGCTCCGCAACATACCGGTGAATCCTTGGCGGAATTGTTCCTTGCAAGCAAGCCGTCGGCACAATCCAAGAGAGTCTTCTTTGGCGCCAAACACCCCAATCCAGACCTCGGCGGCGCACTTGCCGTCGCAGGGCTGCCACTAATCTTCGTGGCGGCTTACCATGTGCTCGGGACACCTGGGCCACCTCCCCCAAGTGGGGAACTGGTTCTGCTCTTTTCTCCTAGTGGTGTCGCCAGTCTGCTCGATCGCGTTGAGCAGGTGAGCGCCCATCCAGTTCTGGCCGTCGGCCCGACCACCGCCGCCGCCGCTGAACGAAACGGTTTCCCATTGCGCGGAACCCTTGCCAGCCCCACACCTTCTTCACTCACTGCCTTCTTGAAGCAATGAACGATTACCGACTCGATTTAGTCCACCGACCCCGACGCTTGCGCGTCAACGAGAACCTTCGCGAGATGGTTGCCGAGACGGACCTGCGTACGCGCCAGTTGGTACAGGGTCACTTCGTGATTCCCGGTGAAGGCCAAACGCAAGAAGTCGCTTCGTTACCCGGCGTGAGTCGCTACACAGCTGATCAGTTGATCCCTGCGGTCGAGCGCGACTTGGCCAACGGTGTGCGTTCGGTCATGTTGTTCGGAGTGCCGGACCACAAAGATGCCAAGGGTAGTGGCGCATTGGATCCCGAGGGTGAAGTCCCGAACGCCGTGCGATTGTTGAAGACCGCATTCGGTGATGAGCTCACGGTGATGGCCGATGTCTGTCTGTGCCCTTACACCGATCATGGTCATTGTGGTTTCGTCGAAGGAGAGCAGGTGGTCAACGACAGCAGTGTGGCGACACTCGCGCAGATGGCGGTAGTGCTTGCAGAAGCAGGTGTCGATTTCGTCGGCCCCTCCGACATGATGGACGGCCGCATCTCGGAAATACGTCATCATTTGGATGAGGTCGGTTTCGATCGGACTGCGATCATTGCTTACTCCGCCAAGTATGCCAGCGCTTTCTACGGTCCCTTCCGCGATGCCGCTGGATCATCACCAAGCTTCGGTGATCGCCGTAGTTATCAAATGGATCATCGCAACCCGCGTGAAGCGATCCGCGAAGTCCTGTTGGACCTTGAGGAAGGCGCCGACATGGTGATGGTCAAGCCAGCGCTCGCCTACCTCGACATCATTCGCGCAGTGCGCGAAGTCTCTACCGTGCCGGTTGCCGCCTACAATGTCAGTGGCGAATACAGCATGGTGCAACTCGCAGTGCGTGAAGGCCTTGCCGACGAACGCGCCATGGTGCTGGAAATCCTTGGCGGAATCCGTCGGGCCGGCGCCGATCTCATCATCACCTACCACGCGAGCCGAGTGGCCGCAGAAGGTTGGTTGTCATGACCCAAGTCTCATCCTCAAACGAGACTTCGCAACAGCTCTACTCGCGCGCATGCGCAGTGATGCCTGGCGGAGTCAGCTCTCCCGTGCGCGCCTACCAATCGGTCGGCGGCCAACCATTCTTCATTGCCTCCGGTTCGGGCTGCCATGTGCAGACCGAAGACGGCGATCAGTACCTCGACTTCATCGGCTCGTGGGGGCCGTTGATCTTGGGCCACGCGCACCCCGCCGTGACCACTGCCGTACAAGAAGCAGTTGCCTTGGGCACCAGCTTCGGCGCGCCATGTATTCCAGAGACCGAACTTGCCGAGAAGATCTGCGCGATGTCGCCAGTACTCGACAAGGTTCGCTTCGTGAACTCCGGTACTGAAGCAACCATGTCGGCATTACGTTTGGCGCGTGCGGCCACTGGCCGCGACGGCTTCATCAAGTTCGATGGTTGCTATCACGGTCACGCCGACTCCTTCCTGGTCAAGGCTGGTTCCGGTCTTGCCACTTTCGGCGAGAGTTCTTCCTCTGGCGTCCCAGAAGCATGCAGTTCCTTGACCGGCGTGTTGCCGCTCGACGATGAAGCAGCCTTGGAAGAATGGTTCGCCGCGAATGGTGATCAGACCGCCGCGGTCTTCGTTGAAGGCATTCCCGCGAACTGCGGCCTGTTGCCGCAACGCAAGGAGTGGTGGAAGAAGTTGCGCGACATCACTCGGGCCCATGGCACCCTGTTGGTCGTCGATGAAGTCATTACTGGCTTCCGTATCGCACCAGGTGGCTTCTGTGGTTTAGAAGGAATCGATGCCGACCTGGTCACTTATGGCAAGGTCATCGGTGGCGGCCTTCCAGTCGGCGCTTACGGCGGCCGCAAGGAACTGATGGACATGATTAGCCCTGATGGCGGCGTCTATCAAGCCGGCACCTTGAGCGGCAACCCATTGTGCATGGCTGCGGGAATCGCAGCATTGGAAGCCGTCGAAAAGGTCGATGGTTGGCAACGCTTGGAGGAACTAGGTCGTCACTGGGAAGCCCTGCTTGCACCGTTGATCGAACGCGAGAAGGCTGCGGGTAGTCCACTTACCCTCACGCGCTGTGGCTCGTTGTTCTGGTTGAGCTTTGATGCAAATAATGCACCCCGTTCTTACGAAGCGATTCCTGCAAGTGGCGCCGATCGTTACGGCCGCTTCTTCCACGAGTTGTTGCAGCGCGGCATCATGGTCGCGCCGTCGGCTTATGAAGTCGGCTTCTTGAACCTGGCCATGAACGAAGAGATTCTCGATGCCGCAGCGAAAACATTCGGTGAAGCCCTGGAGGCAAGTCGATGAGTGAAAAATTGTTAATGCGTGCCTTGCGCAACCAAGCTGTAGACCGCACGCCGATCTGGCTGATGCGTCAGGCTGGTCGCGTGCTTCCTGAATACCGCGCACTGAAGGCGGAGCATGGTTTCGTCAAGATGGCCAGCACTCCGGAGTTGGCCGCGCGCGTGACCTTGCAGCCGATCGAGCGTTTCGGTTGGGATGGCGCGATTCTGTTCGCCGACATCCTCACTCCGCTGATGCCACTCGATTTCGGTATCGATTTCGCACCGGGCCCGGTCTTCGCCAAACCACTCGAAGGCGCAGCTGATCTGCACCGCGTCAAGGAAGTGCCTGCCGGTGGTTTGGATCACGTCACCGAAGCGATTCGCTTGGTGCGCGCAGAGTTGCCAGCCGACTGCACCATGCTCGGTTTTGCTGGCGCGCCGTTCACGATGGCGTCGTACTTGCTCGATGGCGGTGGAAGCCGTGAACATGCTCGTTTGCGTGCAGCGGTCTACTGTGGCGAGCCTTGGTTCCCGCAACTGCTTGAGCGCCTCGCCGACATGACCATCGGTTATCTGCAAGAGCAGATCGAATCCGGCTGTGAGGCCGTGCAACTGTTCGACACCTGGGCCGGCCTGCTCGATGAAGCGACTTACCGTCGTTACGCATTGCCAGCAGTGCAGCGCATCTTCCGTGCGTTGAAAGGCAAGGCTCCTTTGCTTTACTTGATCAAAGATGGCGCGCACTTGTTCAACGCCATGCTCGATTCCGAAGCCGACGGCTTGAGTCTTGATTGGCGCATGCCTTTCGCCCAGTGCCGCGAGGCCGCTGGTGACATGATCATCCAGGGCAACATGGATCCCGGCGTGCTACTCGGTTCCGCCGATGAAGTGCGCAACGCCGCGCGCGCCATCTTGGACGCAAACGCTGGCCGCCCAGGTCACGTCTTTAACCTTGGTCACGGCTTGCTGCCACAGATCTCGGTGGAAAACCTGCAGGTCCTGAAGGACACGGTGCACTCCTATGGAAACGCCCCAGTCTGAAGTCCCTGCTGAACTCGTCGCCAAGTACGACACCGCCGGTCCGCGTTACACCTCGTATCCGACCGCACCAGTCTGGACCGACGCTTTCGGTGACGCCGAATGGGATGCCGCCTTGGCGGAAGCCGATACGCATGGTGATGAGAACCTCGCCCTGTATGTGCATTTGCCGTTCTGTCAGGAACGTTGCTTGTTCTGCGCATGCAATGTGGTGATCACGCAACGCGAAGATGTGCTGCACGCATATCTAGACCGCCTCAAGCAAGAAATCGCCACCGTAGCATCCAAGCTTCCGAATCGACGTAAGGTCAGCGGCGTGCATTGGGGCGGGGGAACGCCGACTCACTTGTCTCCCGAGGAACTCGAAGCAGTGTGGCTATGCATCACCGAACACTTCAATGTGTTGGATGATGCCGAAGTCTCGATTGAAGTGCACCCACCGGTTACCACGCGTGAACAGATGGAAACCTTGGCGCGCCTTGGATTCAACCGCATCAGTTTCGGCGTGCAAGACATCGACTCCGGCGTGCAGGCTTTGATCAACCGCAACCAGTCGCTTGAGCAGACCGAGGACGTTTTGAGTTGGGCTCGCGAGCTCGGCTTCAACAGTGTCAACTTCGACTTGATCTATGGCTTGCCAGGGCAAACTCTGGATACGTGGAACTACACGCTTGATCAAGTAGCACGCTTGCTGCCGGATCGTTTGGCGATCTACTCCTATGCGCATGTGCCATGGTTGCACCCGCACCAGAACCGTATGCCCGAGGACCAGCTACCCAGCCCTGAGCTGAAGTTGGAATTGTTGCGCACCGCATCCCGCCGTTTGGAGGCAGAAGCGGGTTACGCCGAGATCGGTTTCGATCACTTCGCCCTGCCAACCGATGAACTGGCAACAGCCGTGAAGGATCGCAAGCTGTATCGCAACTTCATGGGTTACACCGTGAAGCCGGCGCGGGATTACATCGGATTCGGCATGACGGCAATCTCTGAGGTGGGCAATGCCTTTGCGCAAAACCACAGTAAGTTGAACCGCTGGAATGAAGCGATCGATGGTGGTCATTGTGCAGTCTCGAAAGGCCATGCCTTGAGCCTTGAAGATCGCGTCCGCAAGCTGATCATCGAGCGCTTGATGTGCAATCAGCAGATTACCTTCGCCGAGGTAGAAGAACTGTCCGGTGAATCTTTCAGTGAGCACTTCGCTAGTCAATGGCAAGCGCTCGAGGATTTCGAGAACGACGGCTTGGTGGTACGCGGCGAGCGTGATCTCACCGTGACCAAGTTGGGGCGCAACTTCCTGCGCAATATCTGCATGTTGTTCGACAGTTACTTGGACGAGCAACTGCGCGAAGGTCGTTACTCCAAGACCGTCTAAGAGTCATGGAACGCACTGGTGTCTTGCTTCTGCAGATGGGTGGGCCTCGTTCGCTTGACGAGGTCGAGCCATACATCCAGCGCTTGTTCAGTGATCCCTACTTGGTGCAGTTGCCATTCCCGGTAAAGTTGTTTCGCGGCCCATTGTCACGCAAGGTTGCGCGGAAGCGTGCACCCGAGGTTCGTGAGCAATATGGGTTGATCGGTGGTTCCTCGCCGAACAATCGAGTCACTGGTGAGCAGGCGCAAGCCTTGCAAGAAGCACTTGGCGAGGACTTCCGCTGTTACGCCGGCATGACTTACACGCCACCGCGCATCGGCGAAGCCCTGACGCAATCGATCCAAGATGGTTGCACGCGCTGGATCGCGTTGTCGATGTTCCCTCAGTACAGCAGTGCAAGCACCGAGGCTTCGTTCGCCGAGTTGCGCAGCGAGATTGCCAAGGCTGGGATCGACCCGCAGCAAGTGCAATGGATCCAGCGTTGGGGCAATGACAAGGCCTATCTCGATGCCACTGCCGAGGACGTCATCGCCACAGTCGAGGAAGCACAGCAACAAGGTCCGGGTCAGCCGCATCTACTGGTGTCGGCGCATGGCATCCCGGTTTCCTATGTAAAGAAAGGCGATCCGTATGTAGATGAAGTGGAGAGCAGTCTTGCTGGATTGCGTAAACGCTTGCCTAAATCATTGCCGATCACGCTCGCTTTTCAATCACGCGCCACGCCGGTGAAATGGGTGGAGCCCGCAACCATCGAGAAGCTTGCGGAACTTGGCCAACAAGGTGAACGCAACATTGTGGTGTTGCCGATCTCGTTCGTGAACGATCACATCGAAACCCTCTACGAGATCGATATCCAACTGGAAGAAGTCGCGCGTGCCAACGGAGTGGAGAGCTACTGCCGCGTACCTGTATTCAACGTGGATCCGCGCTTGACCACCCTCTTGCGCGACTTGGTGTTGAACGAGTCATCGGAGAACTAACATGGAAACTTTCGATACTGCCGTTGTCGGTGGCGGCCTCGCTGGCTTAGGCACCGCATCTTTACTTCATCAACGCGGCGACAACGTCGTGCTGTTCGAAAAGGAAAACGAGCCCGGCGGCAAGGTGCGTAGTGTTCGTGAAGATGGTTTCGTCGTCGAAATGGGGCCACTCGGTTGGCTCGATCGCGAACCGGTCGTGGGAGACATGGTCTCCAATCTCGGCCTGACTCCGTTGATCGCCGACGACGTCCAGAAGGATCGCTCGCTCTATAAGGATGGTGGCCTCATCGCTCTGCCAAGTGATGGCAAGAGCTTCTTGATGAGCAAGGTCTTGCCGTTCTCGGCCAAGTTGCGACTGGGATGTGAGATGTTCATTCCGGCGAAGCGCGACGGTGAGGAAAGCATCCATTCTTGGGCGACCCGTCGCCTCGGCAGGCATGTTGCCACCACCTTATTCGGCGCGATGGTCTCTGGTATCTACGGCGGCGACCCGGAGAAGCTTTCGGTACATGCCGCATTCCCGATGATGGCTGGTTGGGAATTTGAATCGGGTTCGTGCATGCGCGGCGCGATGAAGCATATACGCAAGAAAGGTCGTGACATTCGTGAAGGGCGTTTGCGCAAGACCAGTGGAACCCTATGCAGCTTGCCAGGAGGGCTCGGTGATTTCACCGACACCATCGCTGCGCAATTGGGAAGTAATTACCGCGGCGGCAAGGGTCTGGATGAGGTCGTGCCAAATGGTGATGGTTGGGATCTCTACCAAGATGGAGAAATCGTCGCCACGGCTAAGAATTTGGTCTTGGCGGTTCCTGCACGTGAAGCCGCACGCCTCATGGGTGTGGTCGGCAAGGATCTCGTGCCGGTTGCCGATTCCATTCCGGGCAACAACCTGTGTGTGGTCACCGGCGCTTGGCGTCGTGACAAGGTCAAGGACGCGCTGCGCTCCTTTGGTTTTATTGCCTTGCGCAACCACGGCTTCCGACCTTTGGGCGTGCAATACGCAAGCTCGATTTTCCCGGATCAATCGCCATCCGACATGGTGCAACTGCGCGTGTTGATCGGTGGTAGTTTCGACCCCGATGTCGCCGACTTGAATGACCAGGATCTTGAAGCCGAGTGCTTCGGTCCATTGCACGATCTACTGGGTGTGCAAGGTGATCCTGAACGGACATGGATTCGTCGGGTTGCAGGTGGCATTCCGCAATACACCATCGGGCACCTGGATCGGATCGCTGCATTCGACGCCAAAGAGAAGCTGTATCCCGGACTGCACTTCGCAGGGGATTCACTGCATGGCGTTGGAGTGAATGCGGTCTTGAAGCGCGCACTTGTGGTCGCGGATCGGATTCGCGTCTAGCCAAGGCGGTGTATCTTGGTGGTCGTGAAGACCGCCTCATCTAACGGTTCTGATTTCAGTCGCCGCTCCTTCATGCAGGGCATGGGGGCAACCCTATTGGCAACGCTTTGGGCGCCCGCGCGCATCGGCGCAATGCCGGGCACATATAGCGGCAATATCGGTGGTCTGCGGATCGAACGCATCGACATCTACGCGGTGCGTTATCCGATGACCGGTCACTTCAAGTTCTTCACCGGGCCGCATGGTGCACGCGGGCGGGCGTCGGTGTTGGTGAAGATCACTGCTGATGAAGGATTCGTAGGTTGGGGGCAGAGTGTGCCGATTGCGCGTTGGAGTTATGAGACCCTCGAAACCGCAACCATCGCATTGCGTGACTATTACGTTCCGGCACTGCTTGGGTTTTCGGCGCATGATCTGGAAGGAGCGCATCAACGGATGACGTCGGCGGTTGCGAATGGATTCACTACGGGCATGCCGATCGCCCGTGCCGGAATCGATTTGGCGCTTCATGATCTTGCGGCAAAGGCAGCTGGAAAATCGGTCGCCCAGCATTGGGGGCGAGAAGCCGCCCAACCACTGGAGTTGTCTTGGACCCTGAACCCACGCAGCCTGGATGAGACCGAAGCCCTGATCGAAGCGGGGCGCGCGCGCGGATACCGGCACTTCAATATCAAGGTGTCGCCGAATCCGGACTTCGATGTGGAGCTGGCCAAAATCGCGCGCCAACATGCGCCGAACGCTTTCCTTTGGGCCGACGCCAATGGTGGTTATTCCCCGCAGGCCGCACTTGCCGCCGCACCGAGACTTGCGGATGCGGGCGTCGATGTACTCGAAGCGCCCATGCTGCCCAACCAGATCAGCGGTTATCAGGCATTGCGTAAGCAGGGTGCTTTGCCGATCCTGATGGATGAAGGCGTAATCTCGCCAACTGATCTACGCGAGTTCCATCGATTGGGAATGCTCGACGGCGTGGCGATGAAGCCTTCGCGTTGCGGCGGTCTGGTTTCCGCACGTGCACAAATCGAATACCTGATCGAGCATGACTTGATGTGGCTTGGCAGTGGACTGACCGACCCGGATGTTTCGCTGGCCGCCACTTTGCAACTCTACGGTGCCTATGGATTGAAGAAGCCAGCTGCGCTGAACGGTCATCAGTTCATCACTGACAGCTTGTTGAAAACTCCGATGGGAGTTGTGGATGGCAAACTCAAGCCACCGACCGGCCCAGGATTGGGCGTGGAAATCGACGAGGATAAATTGAATGCTCTAGTCGCGGCGACGGAAAGGAACTCCACCAGCAGTCATGGCATGACCACGCCATTGTGGTGGGAAGAACAAGAAGGGAAATCCCTGGCGCTGCATTTCCAGGGCGAAGAGCTGTGGCGCTTCAACTTCGATAAGAAGGATCCATTCTGCTTCTTCCACCCACTCGCCTTGCCTGGGGTGGGCTCGCTGACCGAAAACCAGCCGGGCGATCATGTACATCACCATGGTTTGTGGTTCAGTTGGAAGTACATCAACGGCATCAACTTCTGGGAGAACGCCTCGGGCAAGAATCGTCCGGCAGGGCGCACCAAACTCGTCGACATCCACAGCGAAGCCTTTGACGACTACTCCGCGCGCTTCACGCTCAGCTTTGAGTATCAACTCCCCGATGGCAGCACAGCCCTACGCGAGGAACGACGCATTGATGTCGGCAGCCCCACACTTGATGGCAGCTACTCGATCGAATGGAGCAGCAAGTTCACCGCTGTTGCCGAAACGGTCAGGCTCGACCGCACACCACTGCCTGGGGAGCCAGGTGGCGTGATGTGGGGCGGCTATGCCGGCTTGGCTTTGCGTTTGTCCAAGTTCGAACAGCCGCAAGTAGCCAGTAGCGACGGTGACCTCAAGTTCAATGAGCACGACCGTTATCGTGGGCGTCACACCGCTTTCGAATACAACGGAAAATGCAATGGCCGCGAAGTAGGCATTGCCGTAACCGAGCTCGGTGACAACTTGCAGACACCCACTCCGTGGTACGCTGTTGCCTCGGGCGTGATGAGTTTTTTCACCCCTGCGGTCATCTGCTTCGAGCCGCAACAATTTCAACGCGGAGATTCCTTCGCTCTGCACTACCGCATTCAGGTGCACCACAAACGCTGGCCATCCTCGCGGCTGACCACCGGCCCTAAATAGAAATGTCCAAACCCATCAGTCGACGCACGGCCCTCAAATACGGCGCAGCTTCCTTTGCCCCAATGTTCCTGCGCTCGCCATTGAGCGCTTTGGCCAATCCTGCCAATGATGCGATCCGCATCGGCTGCATCGGAGTAGGCCGCATGGGAAGAGGTGACATGTTCTCGATTCAGGCACGTGGATTGGAAGCCAACATCAACGCGCGCATCGTGGCGGTTTGTGATCCCGACGGCAATCGCGCCGCAGCAGCCAAGGTAGATCTCGAGAAGCGCTACGCGGAAAAAGCGCCAGATGATGCGAAGATCGATATCGATGTCTACAGCGATTTTCGCAAGCTGTTGGCGCGGCCGGATATTGATGCCGTCACGATCTCCACCCCGGATTTCTGGCACGCTGAGCATGGTGTGCAAGCCGCGCGTGCCGGCAAGGACATCTACATTCAGAAGCCCATGACCCTGACCATCGCAGAAGGCAAAGCTTTGGTGAAGGCTGTGCGCGAGAACAACGTGATTCTGCAAGTCGGTTCGCAGCAACGCTCCAGTAAGAACTTCCGTCACGCGTGCGAGTTGGTACGCAATGGTCGCGTTGGTGATTTGAAGCGCGTGGAAGTATGGCTGCCACCAGACCACGGTCAAGCGCATCCAACCGAAACGCCTCCACCTGAGAACTTAGATTACGACATGTGGATGGGCCCAACTTTCGAGAAGGAGTACAACGAGCTGGGCGTGCATCCGCAAAAAGGTTTCGGTCGTCCGGGTTGGTTGCAACGCGAGACTTACACGCGCGGCATGATTACCGGTTGGGGCTCGCACATGAACGACATCGCTCAATGGGCGCGCGGCACCGATGTGGATTCCGGCATCACTGAAATCAGTGCCAAAGCCGACTTCCCGGACCGCGGCTTGTTCAATGTGCACACGAATTACACTTCCAAAGGCAAATGGGCCGACGGCGTACCGCTGGTCCAGCGCACCGATCCCCAAGCCGGCGTGACTTTCATCGGAAGTGAGGGTTGGTTATTCGTTGCGCGTGGTCGCATCGAAAGCGGTCCAAGCTCCATCACGAAAGAGGTGATTCGCGATGACGAGATCAAGCTCTATGTCTCGAACGATCATTACCGCAACTTCCTGGAATGCGTGCGCAGCCGCAAGGAGCCGATCTGCCCGGTGGAAGTCGGTCATCGTTCGAATAGCTTGTGCGTGATCACCGACATCGCCATGAAGTTGGATCGCAAGCTCAAGTGGGACCCGGTCAAGGAGATTTTCCCTGGCGACGACGAAGCCAACGCCATGCTCTCAAGGCCACGTCGTGGTCCATGGCAGCTGTGAGTCGTTCTGAAGTGATTGAATTCAAAATGAATACTGCTCTTCGAGTGCCCGTGGTGGCGTTGATTGCATTGACCGCAGGGGCATGTGCAACCCCAGCTACCCAACAGGGACCAGCCCGCCTGGTCCTCAATGAAGAAGCGCACAGTCTTCAGTTTCTGCTGAACGACCAAGAGGCTTTTGTCTATCAATTCGCGCCAAACTTCGCGATTCCACATGTTTGGCCGCTGAACAGTCCAAGTGGCAAGTCCCTGTTGGTGCAGAAAACGGAGCCATTTTCGCATCATCGCTCCCTCTGGATTGTAGATAAGGTCCAGCTTAATGATGGCGTGGTCACCGATTTCTATCACGAGTGGTCCAACTACCGCGATAAGGAAAACCCCGAGGCCGGGCATCACAGCTTCATTCGCCACGAAAGCTTTTCTGAGATCACCGATTCTTCAGCCACCGCCAATCTGACTTGGGTGGTGCAGGAGGATCAACCGGTGTTGGACCAGACTTGGCACATCGCGATCGAAGACCGCAAAGATGGTCAGTATGTTCTCGACATGAGTTGGGAGTTGACTGCGGCTTACGGTCCGGTGAAGTTTCATAGCGATTGGGTTCACTACGCGTGGCCTTACTTGCGCATGGACCCAACCTTCAGCGGTGAGCAAGGCGGCATCATCGCTAGCGACGATGGTCGGGTGGGACAGAAGGCAACCAATGACCAGTACGCCAACTGGATGGACTACTCGAACACCATCAACGGTGTGACCGAAGGCCTTACGGTCTTCACTCCACAGGATGGCAAACAGCGCAAGTGGCTGACTCGCGAGTACGGCACCTTCGGGCCACGTCGGCCGGATTCCCTCAGCGGTTCTAAGTTCGTGCTGGAGCAGGGTGAGTCGTTGACCGGCTCGGTGCATATCTTGGTGCATAAGGGTGGCGTTGCCAGCAGTGCCGTTGGAGATGAAGTCGCCCGCCGCCAATAACCCCCCGTACTGCGGCCCGCTAGCTCCGAAGGCTGAATAGACGGGGCGCATAACAGCCTCAACATGCGGAAAATCCAGTAGCATCGGTGTGCGCTTAACCGCACCTGACCCTTGCTTCTACTTCCCGTCGTAACTCTCCTTTGCGCCGCGCTGCCATGCCAGCAGCCGGGCCCCGATTACCGCCTTCCGACCGAAGTCTTGCCCGCCACGATTGCGGATGCATCTTCGGAAGGTGAAGATGCCATCGCCGACTTCAAGGTGCCTGAGGGCACGATCATCAGCCTGTTCGCGGCCGAACCTATGTTCGCGAACCCGGTTGCTCTTGAGGTTGATGTCTTTGGGCGCGTGTTGGTCGCCGAGACTTTCCGCCAAGAGACCGAAGGTGTTCCGGATAACCGCACCTTCCCGGAGTGGTTGCAGGATGATTTGCGTTTGCAGACGGTAGAGGAGCGTGCCGAAATGATGCTGCGTCATCACCCTGAGTTCGGCACCGAATGGACCGACCGCGAAGACCGCATCACTGCATTGATCGACACCGACGGCGACGGCAAGGCGGATCAATCCACCATTTTCGCTTCGGGTTTCAGCGGATTGCTCGATGGCACTGGCGCTGGCCTGCTCGCGCGTGGCAATGATGTCTATTACACCTGCATCCCGAAACTCTGGAAGCTGACCGACGCCGACCGAGATGGCGTCGCCGAAAGCGGCAGTGCTTTGCATCATGGCTTTGGTGTGCGCGTGGCATTCCGCGGTCACGATATGCATGGTCTGGTGATTGGTCCCGACAAACGCTTGTACTGGTCGATCGGTGACCGCGGTTACAACGTGATCACCGCCGATGGCAAGGTGCTCGCCGAGCCTGGTCGTGGCGCCGTGTTCCGCTCCAACCTCGATGGCTCCGACCTTGAGGTCTTCGCTAGCGGTCTGCGCAATCCGCAAGAGCTAGCCTTCGATGATTACGGCAACCTCTTCACCGTCGACAACAACTGCGACGCTGGTGACCAAGCGCGTTTGGTCTACTTGATGGAAGGTGGCGATAGCGGTTGGCGGATGAACTTCCAGTACCTGCCCGATCGCGGTCCATGGATGAGCGAGGAATGGTGGAAGCCGCAGCCCGATGGCGAGGCGCACCCGGCTTTCCTCAATAAGCCGCTTGAGAACATCACCGCCGGCCCTTCCGGCATGGCTTCTTATCCTGGCGTTGGCATGGGCCCTGGCATGGAGAATAACTTCTTCATCTGCGATTTCCGCGGTGGCTCCGGCTACAGCGGCATCGTGCGCTTCACGGTGGAACCGCAAGGTGGCGGTTTCCGTTTCGGCGAGCAGGAGCAGTTCTGGTGGGGCATGTTGGTGACCGATATGTGCTTCGGTCCGAACGGCGACATGTACGCCAGCGATTGGGTGCAAGGTTGGATCGGTCCTGGCAAGGGGCGGATTTACCGCGCAACTTTCGAAGGAGCGGATCAGAAACTGAAGCAAGACACTGCTGCGTTGTTGGCCGGTGACTTCACGACCTTGGGCGCCGATTTCTTGGTGCAGTTGTTGCAGCATCCGGACCGCCGCGTCCGTTTCGAAGCGCAATGGGAGTTGGTCGATCGCAAGGACGAGACCTCTTTGGTTTCCGCCCTGGTTAACGGCAAGGAAGAATCACGCTTGCAGAGCCTTGCACGCCTGCATGCCGTTTGGGGTCTAGGCATGTTGTTGCCCGAGTCGGCCCCGGCTTTGACTTTGGTCGCTGCGTTGCAAGATAGTGATCCACTCATTCGCGCAGCTTCCTTGAAGACCATGCGCGGACACCTGGGAGCCATGCAGCTGGATTCCAGCGGTAAGGCTCAGATCTTTACCGCGCTGAAGGATGTCGACCTGAGGGTTCGCTGTGAAGCGGCCTTCCTGGTCGGTGAGATGACCGACGCCGGCGCCGGCTTGAAGATTCTTGATGCCCTCGATGAGAAAGCCGCCGAGGATCGTTTCGTTCTGCACGCGGTTTCCCAAGGCATGGCCAATGCCGTTGATGAAGGAACCCTCATCACCTTCAATGGCAACCCAAGTCGCACCCACCGCATGGCTGCAGTGTTGGCCTTGCGTTGGCAACAGAGCGCTAAACTTTCGCGCTTTCTTGCTGATAGCGATCCAGTGATCGCTGCTGAAGCAGCTTGTGGCATTTACGACCTCAACCTCACGGCGGCTTGGCCAAAGTTGGCGGCAACTTTGAAGCGCCATCAAGACCTACCGCGCTCCATGGTGCGCCGTGCATTGGCCGCGAGTCAGCAACTTGGTCAACCAGAACACGCGCAGATGATCTTCGACTTCGTCAAGGCTGAAGGCGTCGACGAGAAACTGCTCAAAGAGGCACGCGAGTACATCGTCAATTGGGATCGCCCTGAAGAGTTCGATCCAATCCTCAATGAATCACGCACCTACGGCAAGCGCGCCGCCGATTGGTTCTACGACAAGGAACTCGATTTCCCGACGGCTGCAGTACTGGATGCCGTCGACCGTGGCCGCAAGACTTTCGCCGAGAACATGGTGACGGGTTGCACCAAGTGTCACAGCATGAGTGGCGTGACTCCCGAGGGTGTCTTGAATCCAGCCGGCCCGGACCTCTCGAGCATCGGTAACAAGTTGAGCGAAGAGCAGATTCGCACTTCGATCCTCAATCCGATCGATTCGATCGCCGAGGGCTATGAGCTTCGCGATGGCGAAGGCAATGTCATGGCATTCTCGACCATGCCTGCCACTTTCGGCACCGCCTTGAGTGAAGAGGAGCTGGATGACCTAGTCGCATTCCTGGCAGCGCAACAACAAACGCGCCGCATCCTAGTGCATATCGATTCTCAAGGTTATGAGCATGCAGTCTGCAAGGCTGGCAAAGATGGATTGTCGCTGGTCGAGCGCAATATGTTGGCTTGGGCCGAGAAGGATGCGCGTTATGAGATCGTGGTCGATCGCAGTTACGACCGCTTCACCAAAGATGGCTTGGCCGAGTTCGATGCGGTGTTCTTCTACACCACCGGCGACCTGCCAATGACCGATGAAATGAAGCAGGCCTTCCTTGATTACGTGCGCGGTGGCGGCGTCTTCTCCGGAGCTCACTGCGCCACCGACACCTTCTATCAGTGGGCCGAGTATGGCGACATGATCGGCGGTTACTTCGATGGCCACCCATGGCACGAAGAAGTGAAGATGGTGGTTGAGAACCCCATGCACCCAGCCACTCGTCACCTGAAGACGGGCTTCACCTTCACCGACGAGATCTACCAGTTCCGTAATCCCTACAGCCGTTCGCGCCAGAACATCTTGTTGTCGCTCGACACTAAGGCCGCCGACATGACTAAGAAGTCGATCAAGCGCACCGACGGCGATTTCGCCATGAGTTGGGAACGCGCCGAAGGTGAAGGTGCTGTGTTCTATACCTCGCTCGGTCACCGCGCCGACGTCTGGAACGCCGACTGGTTCCGCATTCACTTGATGGAAGGAATCCTCACCGCGATCACGCGTCAGCCGGAGCCGCCCGCTGTCGAGGAGCAAGGTTATTACGTCGACCTTGGTGCCGGTCAGAAGATGCGCATGATGCCGGTCGCTGGCGCTGACAGTAAGACTTTCTGGATCTCCGCGACCGAGGTCACTTGGGAACAGTACGACCGCTTCTTCCTGCGTGAAGATGAGCAGATCGAGGTCGATGGTGTCACGGGGCCGAGTAAGTCGGTGTTCCCAGTCACGCGCGGTTTTGGTCACGACGGCTTCCCTGCTTTAGGCATGACCTTCAACGCCGCCAACGAGTTCTGCACTTGGTTGAACCTGAGTGGCCAAGGCACTTTCCGCTTGCCCACCGAAGAAGAATGGAAGATCGCCGCCGGCGCCGCCCCGGGCGCAGATGCAGTCGATGGCTTCGCTTGGCACTCAGTCAACTCCAAGACCGAGCCGCATCGTGTCGGCGATAGGGAGCCGAACCGCTTTGGTATCCACGACATGTTCGGCAACGTTGCCGAGTGGGTGACCAGCAGTAACCCGAAGGGCCGCCTGATGGGCGGCAGTTATCAGGATCCCGCTAGCGCGATGAACCCGGATAACTTTGATGATTACCACATCTCTTGGCAGGAGCGCGATCCGCAGTGGCCAAAGAGCATCTGGTGGATGTCGGATGGCGGTTTCTCCGGCTTCCGCATTGTTACTCTTGATGGTCCAGCGGATTGACCCGCTGACCCGAACGCGTCAGCCTCGCTGGCTTGAGCCGCATCACTCGCCCGCCGACCAAAAACAGTTTCCCTAAACACTTCGAACCGATGACCCACGAACTTCCAAGACGACAGTTTCTCAAAGCAACAGGAGCAGGCGTTGCCGCATTGCCATTCGCTGGCCTTGCATCGCCACTCGCAGGCAAGCCGATGGCCGGTCCACTACGCGTGGGTTTGGTCGGTTGTGGTGGCCGCGGTACCGGCGCAGCCATGCAGGCGCTGAACGCTGATAAGGAGGTGATCCTCTGGTCCGTCGGCGATCTCTTTGCCGACCGCCTCGAGAGCAGCTTGTCCGGCCTGAAGGAAAACTTCGGCGACCGCGTGCAGATTCCTGAAGAGCGTCGCTTCGTCGGCTTCGATGCCTACAAGAAGGTCATCGAGCAGGTCGATGTGATTCTGTTCGCCACGCCACCAGCTTTCCGCCCAATGCATCTCGCCGCAGCGATCGAAGCCGATCTGCATGTGTTCTGCGAGAAGCCGATCGCAGTCGATGCCCATGGTGTACGTTCGGTCTTGGCAACCGCCAAGCTCGCGCAGGAGAAAGGCTTGTCGTTAGCAAGTGGTTTCTGCTGGCGCGCTGCGAATGGTCACCGCGCAATCTACAACAAGGTCCATCAAGGCGGCATCGGCGATGTCCGCCATGTCTACGGCACCTACTTGGGTGGCGGTCTTTGGTACAAGAAGCGTCAAGAGAACTGGACCGACATGGAGTACCAGTTGCGCAACTGGCTGTACTACACCGCGATCTCTGGCGACCACATCGCCGAACAAGCAGTGCACAGTGTCGACAAGATCATGTGGGCCAAGAACGATGTGCCACCGGTGAGCTGCACCGCGATTGGCGGTCGTGAAGTACGCACCGAAGAGAAGTGGGGCAACATTTATGACCACTTCGGCGTGATGTACGAATGGGCCGATGGCTCCATGGGTCACTTGCAGTGCCGTCAGCAAAACGGCGCGCATTCGGAGAACCTCGACCGCATTCTCGGTTCTAACGGCGTGGCTTATGTCGATGGTTGGGCCGGCAAGTTCATCATCAAGGGCGACACTCCTTGGCAGTACGACGGTCCTGGTAACAACATGTACCAGACTGAGCACGATGAACTGTTCGCGAGCATTCGCTCTGGCGGCGCCATGAACCAAGGCCAGGATATGGCACACAGCACCTTGGCCGCCTTGATGGGGCGCATGTCGGCTTACACCGGTCAGCGCATCACATGGGAGCAGGCGTTGAACTCGGAGGAGCGTCTCACGCCAGATAAGTGGGAGTTCGGTCCAGGTCTGCCAGCACCAATCTCGAAGCCAGGCCAGACCAAGTTCCTCTAAGCTCGGCAAGAAACAAAAGCGGCCCTGGATCGTGCGTCGATCCAGGGCCGCTTTTCAATTACCGATCCGATTCAGAAACGGAATCACGGCACGAAGGAAATCGGCACGGCCATCGAGGAAGCACGCACGCCAGCACCGTCGGAGCTGACTACAGCGAAGTTCAACGTGGTTCCAATCCGATCATCCATCACGTGTGGCGGCAGGTAGAAGACGACTCGTGCATCACCCGCGATATCCAGTTGTCCTTGCTGGCCAGGGAACATGGGGTTGCCGCCGACCATGCGATGCAGAATTCTATCGTTGCTCAGTGGCACGAATACGCCGTCTAGTTTGATTGGGCCGAGGCCAGCGCTTGCCAAAATCAAGTATCGGCGGAACTGTTCACTCGACGGGAAGTCAATCTGGAAAGTCATGAAGCCGCCATCATTTGCACTGAATTGATCTTCGCTGGTGCTCAAGACCGTGTGGATTCCATAGACCGCCACGCGACCGGCATTCAAGCCAGCAGCCGTATCGGCCAACGGCGCACCGCAAACCAAGTCCGGCAATCCATCACCGTTCAGATCCATGCCACCGTCCATTGCGGTGCCGACGGCCGCCATCTCCAGCGTACCCTCGATCTCCCACAAGAGTTCACTTCCGACGCCGTCAAAGATTTCAATATGGCCGTAACCGGTCTTGTAGGAATGCACGGTCAACTCAGCATGACCATCGCCATTGATATCGCCACTGCCTAATTGCGATCCAAAGACATGGAAGTTTCCTTCACCAGTGAGTGTGCGCAATTCGGTGCCGGCGACCGCGGAATAGATCTTCACCTGTCCGACGTTGAAGGAGGCGATGCTTGCGGCGTAATGCGGAGCAGCCACCGCGAGTTCCTCGATTCCATCGCCATCGGCATCGCTGACTGCTGCCAGTGAAGAACCGAATCTCGAGGCGACAGTGCTGACGCTGCCGGTGGCGCTGAAGACTTGGAGGCCAGTAAGGGCATCGAATACTGTTGCTTCTCCACCGAGCGCGGTGTCGGGCGCACCGACTGCAAGGAGGTGCGCAGGGTCGAGTCCGCTGCCTCCTGGAGTTGGCGGCGCCATCGCCAATCCGGCAAGGGAATAACCGAAGTGATCGCCTGCACTGGCACCATGGAAACTACCCATCAAGCTGCGAGTCATGCCGGAGTAAACAAAAACCGAGCCGGCTTCCTGCACACCGTTGGGCGAATCATTCGGCGCACCGATCGCGAAGTCATTGACACCGTCAAGATTGATATCGCCCAAGTTCACCGTTGACCAACCGAAGGCGCTTCCGGAAGGGCCATCAAGGATATCTAGCCTATTCTCGGGGAAGACATCAAAGACGTAGGTGGCGTCTTCCCCAGGTGCTCCAATCAAGATGTCTTCCGTGTTGCTTCCGGGGAGGTAGCCCACAGGGGCAATGGACCAACCGAACAAGCTGTCGGAGAACCTACCGTAGAAGGAAGTGGTGTAGGAACTGCCGCCGCCGCAGTGCAAATGTACGGCACCTCGAGCGTCGTTGTTGGATACATCCTCGTATGGAGCGCCAACAAGGACATCGTTGTAGTCATCCCAGTTGACATCTTCAATGACCGCAACGGCCTGGCCAAAGCCTGACCCAGCTGCGGCCGAATCAATCGCGTTGTGGCCGGCGAAGACGCCCCCTTGGTTCTGGGCGGCCAGCGGAGTGGCCAAGGTGAGGGCAATAATCGATAGGGGATATGCCATCTCAATAGGATATCGGAAAAACTGGAACCCCCCTAGGTCAATCCAGGAGCTTAATCCTCAAGCTCAATCCACGGAACTGCCCTAGGGTCGAGGTAGGAGTTGTCGCCCCCACCATTTCCCTCGCCGCCTTCGGCGTAACCGAGCTCTGCCAAGGTCAGTTTTTCGCCAGCGGATAGCTCAGCGGAAACCAGAGCGTTCATGTCGCGCTCGATGATCCAGCCATTTGCGTTCATGCGCGCACGCATCTCATCGAACAGGGCGCGCTGATCCTTGGCAATGTTGTGGTGCTCACCAGGGTCGGCAGGCAAGTGGAACAACCAGCCGCGTTTCGGCGACAGTTCATTCTGCCACATGGCCGATACGATCATTTTGTAGCCACCGTCGCGGAAGGCGCGCAACGCACCGGCCGGTCCAGACAGCGGAGAACCGAGGTGATCGGTCTCAGAGAAGGCCGGGCGATTTTGTTGCTTGGCGGCCTTAGTGAAGAAAGGGGTCAGTGATTCGCCAGCCATAGGCAGCGCGCCTTCGGGCCAATCGAGTCCGGCGGCATCGAGCAGGGTGGGAAGCACATCAAGATGGCGCACCTGCTCTCCGTGGCTGCCCGCACTCCAACCCATCTTCTCACCGAGTGCTGGGCTCCACGCGAATTGCAGAGGTACCAAGATCAACTCGTCGTAGAGAGAATGGCCATGGCCAAGGTCGCCGTGATCGAGGAACTCTTCGCCGTGGTCAGAAACGATCACCACCAAGATGTCGTCGCGCTCGGCCAACAGCCCCTCAACGAACTCACCGACCTGGTCATCCAAGTAACGGATCTCTTCGGCGTAGGACAGGCGCAAGCTTTCGACTTCTTCCGGAGTGAAGGTGCCCACCTCTTGATTGCGGAAGGCAACTTCAGCGGGGCCATCCAGGTGCGCTTCAACACCAGTCCGGTTGAACATGCCGGCGTACTTCGGCGACGGGTCGTAAGGGTAGTGCGCGTCGTTGAGGTGCAGATATAGGAAGGAGGCGCGGTCAGAAGCGGCCAGCCATTTTTTAGCCGTGGCGATTAGCGGATCGGCGGTGCTGGTGGCATCGTGCACGAAGTACTGGAAGCCAGGCGCGAATCCAAACACTGGCGTGATGTTCGGATTCGAAGAAAGCGCCAAGGTGCGGTAACCGCCGGAGGCGAAGGACTCGCCCGCGGTGCGCATCTTTGGGTTCAGGAAAGTGCTGCGCGTGGTGGCCTCATGTGCCGACGGCAACTGGCTGGTCATCAAGGTGCCGACCGAAGGCTTGGTCCAAGGAGCTTGGGTGATAGTCTGCGTGAAGGCAGCACCATTGCGCGCAAGAGCATCCAAGCGCGGAGAAGTGTCCAACTCACTGCCGCCCCAGCCGACGTGGTCTAGGCGCAGCGAATCCAACAGGATGAAAACGACCGTTGGCTTGTCGTCGGCGTTTGGCGACAGCACTCGGCTCAGGGCTTGCGGCATCAGCGCCAAAGCTACACACAGCAAACAGACGACCGGTTTACCGACAAAATCGAAGGCCGTATGGAAAGGACGCAGGAGTGCTGAACGGTTAGACTTGGTCAGGGCTGCCACTATTACGACCAGGAAAGCCAACGCAGCCGCATACATCAAGCGCCGACCACCAGGATCGGAAGCCCAAGTGAGCCAGAAAAGCCAACCGTCGCCGGTCTCCGCCCATCCTTCGGAAGACCACATTCCGAACGCCCGCCAGGAGCCGGTGAGCGCCGACGCTAGTGCGACCGAAGAAACCAAGAACAGTAGTTTTGCCATGGATGTGAAACAGTATATCCCACGTGTGAGGCTTCCTAAGGATTCTGACACGGTGGAATACTTTCATGCCAAGCACGAGGACGGCCCCTCGATTAATGCCTTGTACAACAAGGTTTTCCAGCAGAGCCGCAACCTAGACCACTACGAGTGGAAATACTGGCGCAATCCAGCCGGCCCGCCGATGGGAATGCTTGCGCGCAGTAAGGAAAATGGCCACTGTCTCGCTATCGGCATTGGCCAACGCCGCCGTGCATGGGTAGATGGCAAGGATAGTTATGGGGCATTGTTGTGCGAGAGCGCCTCGGATCCCGATAACCGTGCTGCCGGAGGTGTATGGCGCAAGGTCATGGGTGGTTTTGGTGTGACCACCAATGATGTGCATGGCATCGTTTGGGCCTATGGCGGCCAATCTACAGATGCAGCCATCAAGATCGGCACACGCTGGTTCGGCTACCGCATCATGATAGAACTGGTGCCCTGGGAAGTTCGTCTTGGCACACGGTCCTCCTTGCGTCGTCATTTAGGCATGTTTGACGCTCTTCTGGGCTCGATCTCAGCCCCGATCTTGGATTTAGTTATCCGCACATGTTGGCGCCAACGCAAATTCGGCGTGCAAACTGTGGAGGTGGATCGTTTCGGCCCCGAGTTCGATGAACTCTGGGAGCGTTACCGCGACCTCTACCCAGCATGCTTCTACCGCGATGCTGAAACACTGAATTGGCGTTACATCGACAACCCCCTGTGGAAGCACCGGGTCGTCGAAGCGCGCCGCGATGGCAAGCTCGTCGGCTACCTCGTTTGGCGCGAATGGAAAGATCAAGGTGCGATGATCTCCACCGTGTTGGATTTCTGGCATGGCAAGGATCAGGAAGTCATGCAAACCTTGATCGACGTCGTCCGCCGCAAAGCCCTGATCAGTCGCTGCGAATTCCTGCGCTTTGCCCTGCAAGAAGGTGGGCCGGAACACGAGGCCTTCCAATCCTTCCGCACCGGCCGCAAGAGCCCACACGAACGCGTCGACAAGATCATCTGCACTCCAATGCCAGGCTCCAAACCAATGGATCAGCCTGACGAGGCTTATGAACAACTTCGCACGGTTTTGTTCGGCGAGAACTGGTATTACACCCAGGGCGACTGCGATTTCCGTGATTAATTCGATCGTCAGGCGTGTAGGATATTCCGCACAGAGTTTGCGAGTATCCTCGTGAGTTGAAACCTACCTCCGGTGAAAAAATCCAAGCCTCCAATCGCAGATCCTCAATCTGATGAGGACGTTATTGCCTTGTACCCCAAGGTAAGGGAGCCGCGCTCTACCGACACCTTGGAGTACGTGCACCCTGAAAGAGAGGATGCCCCTGCGATCAAGAATTTGATCAATAAGGTCTTCAAGCTCGACCGCGACCAAGCCCACCACGATTGGAAGTACTGGGATAACCCCAGTGGCCCGCCAGTTGGCACATTGGTGCGTGAAAGGGAAGGCGGCCGTTGCCTGGCTACCGGAATTGGCCACCCCCGACGTGCATCGGTAGATGGTCAAGACAGCTGCGCAGCACTCTTGTGCGAGGTGGCTTCAGACCCGGATGAGCGCAACGGCGGCAGGTTATGGCGCGAAGTCATGATGGGCTTCAGCACCTACACCAACGATGTCGACGGCCTGCACTGGGCTTTCGGTGGTCAATCCACCGATGAAGCCATCAGGGTTGGCGGTCGCTGGATGGCGTACCGCGTGATCTTCGAGCTGGTTTCATGGGAAGTTCGCCTGAGTTATCGCCCTTCCCTGAAGCGGCACCTTGGGGAATGGGGCTCCTGGGCGATCCCAATGGTCGCTCCCGTTTTGGATTTCTTGGTCTGGAAATTCTGGAAGGGGCACAACTCCGGGCTTGAGCTGGCTGAGATCTCGGACTTCAATTCCGATTACGACGACCTGTGGGACCGTTATCGCCACAAGTATCCGGTGTGCTTTTTCCGCGACGCCGCGACCTTGAATTGGCGCTATGTCGCCAACCCATTGTGGAAGCATCGGATTGTCGAGGCACGGAGAAACGGCGAACTGGTCGGCTATCTGGTTTGGCGCGAAACGGATGACAATGGCTTCATGGTCGCTACGGTTCTGGATTTCTGGCACGGCGATGATGAAAAAGTCATGGTTGCCTTGATTGCTGAAGCCAGGCGCAAGGCCGCTTCCACGAAGTGTGTTTCCCTACGCTTTGCATTGAAGGAAGGAAGGCCTGAACACGAGGCCTACGCATCCTTCCATTCGAGTCGCCGCAGCCCCTACGTAGAGGTCGACAGGGTCATCTGTACGCCAATCCCAGGTTCCCGCCCGGCGGACCAGGATCCAGCGATCTATAAGATGCTGCGCACCGTCTTGACTGGCGACAACTGGTACTACACCCAGGGCGATTGCGATTTCCGCGATTGAACCCTGTGCGCGGAAAGGATTAGCAGCGCGAACTAGAAGTCGCGACGTCGGAAGCCCCACAAGGCTAAACCGTAGAACAACAAGGTCAGGGTTGCCATCCACGCGGCTTCATACCAAGGGATGATCTCGTCGGCGATCGGCATGACCAGGTCCAGGTCGATCCAGTTGTATAGCGAGTAGTCCCAAAGATCTTGGACCATATAGATGGCAAGGTGCATCAACATGAAGCCGAGTACCAACATGCCCGCCTTCAAGTGATGACTGAAGCGTGTGCTCAAGGCCGTGGCGGCGGTGAAGGTCATCAGGATGAAAAGGTAGGAGTAGAGCGTGCCGCGCAGCAGGTTCCACATGTTGAGCGATTCATCCACGGTTGCGGCCATCGGCACCGTAGCGAAAGCAACCAATAGGAATGGAACGAAAAGCATGACTGCGCCCGTGAGCCAACGCGCGAACAGGATGCGTGCGCGCGAGACCGGGCGCGAAAGAAGAAGTTCGGCGGTGCGTCGGTCGACTTCGCGCGCAACGATGCCGGTGCCCATCAGGCCGGCGGCGGCGATGCCGAACATGCCAGCACCCTTATAGAAATGTTGCACGCAGAAGTAGGCCCAGAAACCATGCTGCTCAAAGGCGCGCACGAAATTCTGAATCGGCTCAAAGGGGATGAACTTGATCATCTCCGGAAAGTTGTCGCGCATCTCTGGCCAATACAAGGTGCCGGCCAACATATTCAACGCCAACAGCATGGTGTAGCCCACCATTAAGAAGCGCTGCTCGCGGAAGTAGTGCCAGGCGAGATTCATGCGCCGCGCTCCTTGCCGCTTTGGTCGGCATCGCCGCTGCGGTCACTGCCTTTTTCAGGTCCGTACAGCGCGTCGAAGACTTCCTCCAATTTGCCGTGATAGTTCAACTGCCAATCGGTTCCTTCACCGGTCCACGAGAGATTGGAACTCTTCGGAAGAGACTGCGCATCGAGTGGTTCGCGCAAGGCTAGCTTCACGGTGTGCCCCGCGCGCTCAAGGATGCTGGCAACAGTGTCACACTCGAGCAACTTGCCATTGCGCAGGAAGGCTACGCGATTGCAGACGCGCTCCACACTGGCTAAGTCATGGGAGGAAAAGAAGATCGTCTTGCCTTGTGCCGACGCTTCTTCAAGGATCGTTTCCAGCTCGCGACGTGCTTCCGGATCCAATCCTTCCATCGGTTCATCCAGAAGGATAATCGGCGTGCCGCTGCAGATCGCCTGGGTCAGCAGCAACTTGCGTTTCATGCCGTGACTCAAAGCGCGCACCTTGCGCTTATGCGGCAAGCCGAAGGAATCGAGCATGCCATGGGCGCGATCAAGTTCGGCGTTCTTGTGGAAGGCCAATGCGAAGTCAAGCATGGCGCGCACCGTCATCGAGTCGTACATCGCCGTCTCGCTCGGGGCATAAGCGCACAAACGTCGGGCGGCAAGTGGTTGCTTGACCGCATCTACATCGCCAAGGCGAATGCTGCCGGAATCGATCCGCGCCAGGCCTAGTAGGCATTTCAGGAAGGTGGTCTTGCCGGCGCCGTTGGGGCCAACGAAGCCGAAGATCTCTCCCTTTTCGACATTGATGGTCACGCCGGCCAACACGGGTTGGGCGGCGTAACTCTTATGAATGTCGGTGGCGGACAGCACTACGCATGATTGTACGCTGTGGGCTCGTCCGACGCTGCCTCAAGGCTGATGCCCTTGTCGGTAGCGTCGACCTTGACCCTATGCACACCCTCCAGTTCACCGGCAAGTAGCTTGGTGGACAATGGGTTGAGCAATTCACGCTGCAGCAATCGGCGCAGTGGCCGGGCACCGAAGTCATGGTCGTAACCATGCTCGGCGAACCATTCACGCGCTGCGGCAGTGACCTGCAGGCCCAACTGGTTGTTGTGCATCATGCGCTCCTCGAGTTGATGCAACTGCAGATTGACGATCCGTACGATTACCTCACGTGGCAGCGGTTCGAAGACCAGCACTTCATCAAGACGGTTGATGAACTCCGGGCGGAAGTGCATCTTCAACTGCTCCATGCTGCGGATGTTGGAAGTCATCACCAACAAGGTGTTGCGGAAATCGACCGTGCGACCTTTGCTATCGGTGAGGCGACCGTCATCAAGAACTTGCAACAGGGTGTTGAAAACATCCGGGTGCGCCTTCTCGATCTCGTCGAACAGCACCACTGCATACGGATGACGACGCACCGCTTCGGTGAGTTGTCCGCCTTCATCATGACCGATGTATCCCGGAGGCGCACCGATCAAACGAGCGACGGTGTGCTTCTCTTGATACTCGGACATGTCCAAGCGGATCATGCTGTGCGGATCGCCGAACAACTCACCACTGATTGCCTTGCACAACTCGGTCTTACCGACACCGGTCGGACCAAGGAACACAAAGCTTCCGAGCGGACGTTCTTCATCTTGCAAACCTGCACGTGCACGACGCACGGTCTCCGCGACCGCTTGCGCCGCGTGATCTTGCCCGATCACATGTTGTTGGAGTGATTCCTCCAAACGTAACAAGCGTTGACGTTCGGTATCGAGCATGCGATCCACCGGAATGCCAGTCCACGCTGCCACAACGGCAGCAATCTCTTCGCTGCCGACATCTTGGCTCAGTAGCGGTGCATCGCCTTGCAGCTCCTTTAGTTCGGCAGTGCTCCTCTCGACAATCTGCTCAAGGTCCGGAATCTCTCCGAAACGAATGCGTCCGACTTCTTCCAAGTCACCGCTGCGCTCCAGCTGTTCCGCACGCGTGCGCAACTTCTCAATCGAGCTGCTCGCTTCCTGGATGGCGTCGAGCTTTTCCTTCTCGTTATGCCAACGTGCGCGCAACACCTGCGCCTGTTCATCCACACCAGCGCGCTCCTCTTCGAGGGTAGCAATCTTCGCTTTTGCATCGCCACCGCCTTCCGCTTCCAGACCAGCTTGTTCGATCTGAATCCGGCGGATGCGTCTTTCCAAGACATCCAATTCGGCAGGCATGGAATCGAGCTCCAAGCGCAAACAACTCAAGGCCTCATCCATCGCATCGATTGCCTTATCAGGCAACTGACGATCGGAGATGTAGCGGTTCGACAACTCAGCTGCAGCAACCAGCGCGGCGTCGGTGATTCTCACACCATGGTGCACTTCGTAGCGCTCTTGCAATCCACGCAAGATCGCAATGGTGTCGGCGACGTCGGGTTCTTCAATGCGCACCGGTTGGAAACGACGTTCCAAGGCTGCATCTTTCTCGATGTACTTGCGGTACTCGCCATAGGTCGTGGCACCGATGCAGCGCAACTCGCCACGCGCCAATGCTGGCTTCAACAAGTTGGCGGCATCGACCGCGCCTTCCGATGCACCAGCGCCGACCATGGTGTGCAGTTCATCAATGAACAACACAACCTCGCCGCTGGAATCCTGCACCTCTTTGAGAACCGCCTTCAAACGCTCCTCGAATTCACCGCGGTACTTCGCACCTGCCAACAAGGCACCAAGATCCAATGCAAGTAGGCGCCGCTTCTGCAGCCCAGTGGGTACATCCCCGGCAACGATCCGCAGCGCCAGTCCCTCGGCGACCGCGGTCTTTCCTACCCCTGGCTCACCTACAAGCACTGGATTGTTCTTGGTACGACGCGACAGAATCTGCATGACTCGGCGCACCTCCTCGTCACGGCCGATGACCGGATCGAGGCGGCCCTCCCGCGCCAGAGCAGTTAGATCCTGTGCGTACTTTTTGAGTGCTTCATCCTGGGATTCAGGGTGATCATTCGTCACCTTGCGATCGCCACGGATTTCGCTGACGGCGTTGCGGACGACGTCGGCGTTGAGGCCTGAGTCGTTCAGGGCCTTGCCAAGAGGGGAGTCTGCCGTGACCAACGCCATCAACAGATGCTCGGTGGACAGGTATTCATCGCCGTTGGCGGTGCGGGCGGCGTCGGCAGCCTGCAGCAAGAAGGAGAGTTCCTGAGAACCACGCAGATCGCTGCCTTCGACGCGCGGCAACTTGGCCAGCGCATCTTCAGCGTGGGATCCACACAACGCGGGGGCAATACCAAGCTTGGCCAACAGCGAAAGTACAAGCCCATTCTGTTGTTCCAGCAAGGCAAGGAGCAAGTGCGCCGGGTGAACCTCACCGTGCGAGTGTGCTCGAGCGACCTGTTCGCAGGCCCGCACAGCCTCGCGAGTCTTTTGCGTCCATTGTTCTGGGTTCATCTTTCCTCCTATTGCTTGGTCGGCCAAAGGGCGGCCAACGTCCGATAACATTGAGCAAGCGCCGGGCCAACAAAAGTCTGCCAATATGACATGCCGTTGCTGCGTACACTCCGGCATGGACGAAATGGTCTACCTCCTCTGCACGATCGGCACCCTGCTTTTTGCCGGTCTAGGGGCCCTTTTGATCCCTTTTGGCCTGCCTGGCACTTGGATGATTGCGGCGGTTGGCCTGCTTGGTCCGACTATGGGCCTTGGTTGGGTCCCATTCTTCGTCCTGGTCGCCGCCGCAGGGGTAGGAGAAATCCTTGAACTCCTTTCTGCCACGAAAGTTACGAAGAAAGCGGGAGCCGGGAAAGCCGGCATGTGGGGGTGTTTGATCGGTGGAATCGTGGGGGCGGTCGTAGGCACTCCGCTGATCCCAATTCCCATTATTGGCACCCTATTGGGCTCCGCTTTTGGCGCATTGGCAGGCGCGATTTTCTTTGAAATGCTCTTCGCCAGCAAGGAAACGCATGAGCTGATGGACATCGGCGTAGGTGCCTTCTTAGGGGTCTTGCTGGGTAAAATCCTGAAGATGACCATAGGAGCCCTCCAAGTCGTTTATTGGTCTTTGGTCGTGTTTGGCTTGCTTTAGGCCAAATGGAGCCAACCAGTAAACACGTGGGCCGTACACATTGAGCCTCCCGGGATTTTCGCAGCCGCGGTACAATCTCGAACCCCATTCCACTCCAGAAACAGCACACATGTTTAATAAAGCAATCCTTTTCGGCGCAGTAGCACTTGCAGGCGCCGCACCACTGTCCGCGCAAGAAGATGTCGCGGAAGCAGCCCCAGTAAACAAGGCTACTCAGGCAATCGTCAAGAACGTGCCTAAGATCCTTGATTCCTCCTTCCAAGCCACCTTTGCGATTGATGTCTTCAACAAGAGCCAAGAGAATGAGCAGTCCATGAACTTCACCGTGAAGTTCCAGGACATGAAGCACTGGGCTTTGGATATCGCAGTCACCGCCGAAGACGAGTTCGAGGGTGAAGTCACCCAGAAGTTCACCGTCATGGCTGACGGTTCTTATCTTTACCTTGATTCCCCAGACATGGCTACGGTGTCCCAGGGTTTCTTGAACGGCCCAGCTAAGTTGGAGCTCGCATTCGTCGAGAAGATGATGAAGTCCGAGATGGGCTTCGATCTGAACGATGGCGCAGCAGCCAAGTCCAAGATGACCGAGGCACTCGGCGGCCTGAGCTTCAAGGAAGATGGTTCCACCGAAGGCAAGCGTCGCTTCCTGATCGACCAAGAGCCAGTCACTGGTTTCATGGTGTTCAACTCCAAGAATTGGTTATTGGACAATGCAGAAGTCAACTCCGAAGGCATGAAGACTGTGGTCAAGGCCAGCGATTCTTCCAAGGTTAAGGAATGGCCAGAAGGCACCTTTACCTTCAAGCCTGCTGAAGGCGTTGTCGTTACCGATGTGACCTCCATGCTTCAGGGCATGATGGGCGGCCTGCCTGGTACCTCAGAGACCGAAGAAAACCTCGAGTTCTAAGTTCGGTTCACACCCACCCGGCGGGTGCCCCAGATCCGGGGCACCCGCCCTTTTTTTGCCATGAAGATTCACCTCAGCTTTCTACTGCTTGCATTCGCTGCTTACACCGGACCTGCAGCCAACCCCGATCCATTGGCGTCGGGCTTGCAGAACTCGACGCAGGTCAACACCGAGCCCGAGACCTATGCCGAATGGGCAGAGAGCTTGCCGGTCCACTCCTTGGATTCGACCGCGTTCCGCACCAGTGCGCAAGGCAAGATCGCAGTGAAGATTCAGGAAGATGGCATGGCCATAGACCTGGATATCCAGCTCGGTGTCGAGATGGACTATCTCGACCTGCGCCATTTCTGCGAAGATATTTGGGTGTATGTGGCGCTGCCTGATATCCCAGATTTTGCCGGCTTCAGTGAGATGAACTTCGCCATCAAGATTCTGGCCGACGGCGACAAACTATTCATTACCCCCGAGTTCCAAGATGATCTCCTTGGCGCTCAGGTCAAGGCCGCAGGCATTGGCATCGAAGACACGACGATGACCTTGGACATCGAGTTGTTCGAGGAGCTGATGAAGCTCTACTGGGTTGCCTTGGAAGAGGTCGACGTGGACCTGTCCGCCTTCTTGCCCGAGGGCATGAGTGTCGATGAGTTCTTCGAGCGTGGCCTCAATTCTGCCGGTTGGGCGCGCGCTTACATGATGACCTCGGACATCCTCGACTTCGTC
Organism: Planctomycetota bacterium; assembly: GCA_024229395.1. GTDB lineage: Bacteria > Planctomycetota > UBA1135 > UBA1135 > UBA1135. The sequence continues at coordinate 72,788 of JAAESM010000002.1, forward strand.
GTGGACAGCAATGAGGTTCGCATCAAGGCACAGATGAAAGAGGAGCTGCTCGGCAATGCCTTGTTGCTCAGTCCCGGCCAGAGTGAAAGCCTAGATGGCTTCACTTATGAGATGAGTTTCAATCGTTACACGGGATTGCCGACCAGCATGGAAATGAACATGCCGGTCGACGAGATGGTGCAGATGGACTTCGCTGAGTTCGAAATGGGTGCCGACCTGTTCGGCCCAGAACAGTTCAGCTCAGCGCATTTGGATCAACGGAACTTCTTCCCGGTAGATACTTTCATTCAGATGGCGTTGGCTTCAATGCAGGCAACCATGCACGATGACAATGGCGACATGGCCTTCTAGTTGGCGGGTGAACCCTGCCCGGATCACTTGCCTTTGCCTCGTTGCCGCAATCACTTCATGCGGCGACAACCCAGCTCCGTCTTCAGGGTCCGAATCCGATTCGCGTTCCGCGATTGATCTCGCCGACGCGGACTCCGCCCAGGATTGGTTGCAGGTCGCGCGAGCTGATCTGGATTTGGCACGACGCTCTGCCTACACCAGCGCTTCGGTGCGCAGTGGATCGCAGCGCGGCCGCTTGGTCTTTGAGGACCGCACACATTTCCTGATCCGCTCGATTATTCCTGTCGCTTCCACCAGCAGCGATGGCGACACGGCGGATACCGAATTCGAAGTGGTACGCGCCGTCGATGGCAAGGAGCTACGCATCCTTTTGCCTGCGGTCTTGGGCACTGCATCCAGCGTTGCAGTGTTCCCCGTGAGCCGTTTCGAGGAACTTGCCAAGCTGCGACCAGGGCATTCCCTGCACCGCTTTCGGCTCGAAGCCTTGAACCCGGTACTGATGGCTCAAGCCTTGGTGGATGCCTGCAGTAATGCAGAGGATTCCTCACAAGAATCCGGCACCCAACACTTGATCGCGGATCTTCAAGCCGAAGACTTGCGCAGCCTAGGCGTGATCGACCTGAACGATCGCGAAGAAAGCTTCAAACTGCAGGTTCACGTCGACACCAAGACCGGTAAGTTTTTAGGATTGAAAGTGTCTGGCGCCAGCAGCGAAGCGATTCGATTTCAGCTGCAATTCACTGACCTTTCGTCGGACTCGCGTCTGCACGAAGAGGGTTTTACTCTTACCATTCCGCCAGGCTATGACATCGTCGACCTGGCTCAGCAACTCTCCCGCTAATTCCCTCCCAAGATGAAATTCATTCTGCCATTACTTTCCACCGCATTGTTCCTATCGTGCGCCGCACAACCGAAGTTCAAGGACATCACCTTGGAAGGCGCCGCCGCCGACACGGCATTCCACGAGTGGTCGGCTGCCTTGCCGGCGGAGTTCACCTACCCAGTGGAGTATCGCTTTGACATGAGCGTTGGCATGCAGGGAATCTCTGGCCTTGAAGATCAAGAGGCCGTGTTCAAGTTAGGTTCCGATACCTCCATGGTCTCGTCATGGGAGTACCGGACGCAGTCCAAGATTTCGATCGAAGTCATGGGACAAGAGATTGCGATCAACATCGGCGCAGAATCCAACGCCGAGGAACTGCGCATCTCGTTGGACAACATGGAGTTCATCGCCATGCAGCTCGGCGTGGACTTGCCCTCTGGCGTGAGCCTGTCGACCGTTCGCGTGGAGAAGCTCTGGGACGTAATCATGCGCCTGACCGAAATCTCGTTTGAGACCCTCGATGGCTTCGAAGACGTCGCCACCTTCACCGAAAGCCTCACTGGATTCGGTGACTTTGCGCACCCGATGCTGAACTCGCGCTACCTGTCCATGTCGCCAATGCTAAGCGCAGGCCGTTGGCAGATCGAAGGCGAGCAGGTCCATGTGCGCTTCGACCTCAACCAGGATCTGTTCCTGGAGATGATGACCGATCCGGCCCTCGCTGAGTTAGGCGTTGACTTGAATGCGGTCGCGCAGACCGCCAAGGAAATGGAGATGAACTCCATCTTCAACGTCTACGATGGAACCATGACCAGCATGACAGTCAATGCGTCCTTCAATGCAGAAGATGAATTCGGCGATCCCGTGCCGATTTCCGTGGCCATGCGCTTTGAGAACTCGCCACTGCTTGAGCCGGTCGCCCCAATCGAGTTCTCCGATCCAAGTACTGCCATGGATCTGAACGTCTACTTCGACGAGTACTGGCCGATGGTCGAAGGCATGATGCCTATGATCGAAAGCATGATGCGCCAGGAGATGGGCAACGCCTCGTCCGACGGCGGCGAAGACTTCGAGTTCTAATCATGAAGAAATCCGCTCTTGTGTTGATGGCTGTCGCCCCTTTGTGGGCGGCATGCAGTGACTCGGATGTCGACTGGAATAGTGTTGCGGCATTGGAGGGAGCAACCGGAGCGGAGGCAGCGCTTGAGTGGAGGAATGGTCTCGACTTGGATCGTGAGTTGCAATACCCAATCACCTTGCATTGGGATATCGATATCCAGCTGAAAGACGTGCCGCAACCGCTAGGCCCGGCGAAAGATGGTTTCATGTTGGCCTCTCTCGACACCACCTTATTCGGCGGGAACGAATTCCGCACTAGGTGTTCGATCGAGATGGCGGCATGGGGGCGGGATGAGTTTATCACCGTGCACCTCGATTCCAGTGACCAGGAATTGCGCTTGAGCCATCGGGGCATCGATGCGATTGGGACCATTGAAGCACCTGCAGGCATGAGGTTGTCCGCCGATCGCTTGCTATTGGTCACCGAGCTTCTTCAACGTTTGGTTAGCCATGCCCCCGGTTTCCTCCCTGAAAATCTAGAGATCTTCGCACGATTCGATGGCCTCTCCGACCTTTTCCATCCCGACAACGTTGCCCGCCTGCTCGGGCCAGGCGTGTTGCAGCAAGGGTGCACTTGGCGTGAGTCAGGCGAGCGTATGCAACTGACCTTCGCGCCGCTGATGGCACTAGCCAATTCCGAAGCCATGGCAGCCATGCCGAATGATTTTACAGTGCCAGGCTTCGAGCAGCTTTCTGGCATAGAAGTCACGGTTGAATTCGATCGCGCAAGCGGCGCTTTCCGGAGCTCCGATTCCAACTTCAGATACATCTTCGATAACTTGCCGGTCAAGACTAAAAAGCAGCCGTCGATGGAAGTGACCCTGCATTGCGAGTTGCGCAGCAGTGAAGTTCCGCAATTGCAGTTTCGTGAACACGATGTGGTCCTGGACCTCAACGAGGACTTCGACGAGTACTGGCCGATGATTGCGGCCTCGGAGCCAATGATCCTCGAGGCTTTCAAGAAGGTCTCCGATGAATTTCCGGAGTCAGGCGACTTCTCTTTCTGAACCGAGTCAATCACGGTTGCTCAGTCAGGAAAGTTTTATAGTTCCAACTCAGCTGCCTAGCTTCGGCTCGACCGCAGCCCAAACGCGTTCCGCCACCGAGCGCCACGAGAATTGTTGTGAACGCGCGCGGCCAAGTGCGGCCAACTCTTGGCGCAACGGGCCGTCCTCGACCAAGCGGAACAACTGCTTGGCGATCGATTCGTCATCGGCAGGATCGCAGTACAAGGCAGCGTCGCCACAGACTTCCGGCAACGAGGTGGTGTTGCTGGAGATCACGGGGCAGCCGAGCAGCATGGCCTCGCCGGGGGGTAAGCCCCAACCTTCGTAGAACGACGGGAACACGAAACCGAGTGCGTGTTCATAAAGCGCGCGCAATTCGGCGTCGACAACACGACCGACATGGATGGCGTTTTCCGGAAGGCTATCGACGCCATCGCCTTCGAAGACCTTCGGGTTGGTGCCGCCGGCAATGACCAAGGGCACCTTGACGTCGGCGAGTTTCATCGCGCGCAAGATCGCGGCAAAGTTCTTGTTCGGATTCAAGCTGCTGACGGCCAACAGGAAGCCACCGCGCTCGAGGTTGTGCTTGTCAATGATGCTGGTGTTGGCTTCGCAACGCAGCACATGTTCATGACCTTCGAGCAACACATGGGTGCGCGTTCGCGGGATCTCGAAATACTTTTCGATCTCGAAAGCAGTGTGTTCGCTGACCGCAGTCAAGACCTTGGCGCGCTTGGCGGCACGTGGCATGATCCAACGGTACGCCAAGTTGAAGATGCCGGTGTGCGTCTCTGGCCGTGCGAATACTTGCAGGTCGTGGATCAGGACCATCATGTTGCGATGACTGACCGGCGCCGTGTTCTTGAGATTCAGTAGAAAGCCTTTGGCATAACGCGGCAACTCGAACTGTTCCCAAAAGTGCGAACGCATCATGCCCTTCACGCGCAGTTGCAGATGTCGATAGTCAGGCATCTCCGCGGGTAGAGTCGGGCTCAGCAGGACGAACTGGTAACGCTCGCGATCGATGGTGCCGTCTTCAATCATGGCATCGAGCGCAGTCAGGAACTCACGCCCCCAACGCTGCACGCCAGTAAGCGGTTCGTCGAGGAACCGCGCATTGATAAAGATCGGAGTAGGCTTGCTCATGAAGGTGCGCCGAACTTACTCAGGCGGTGCCGCGGCAAGGATGCGATCCTGCATCTCACGAACCGCCTGATCGAGGCCGATGTAGACGGCGCGGCAGACGATGGCATAACCAATGTTCAACTCCTCGATCCACGGCAGTTGCGCGACCGGCAAGACGTTCTCGTAATCCAGACCGTGACCGGCGTTCACGCGCAGCCCCATCTCATGCGCATAGTTGGCAGCGGTCTCCAAACGCTTCAGTTCGTTTTCCTTGTTCTTGCCACTTGCGTTGGCATAAGAACCGGTGTGCAACTCAACGTAGTCGGCACCGCAACGCGCCGAGTCTTCGATCGCTTCCGGCAGGGGATCGATGAACAAGCTCACCTCAACACCGGCTTCATGCAAGCGCTTGATTCCGGCAGGCAAGCTATCCATATAAGCACTGACATCGAGCCCGCCTTCGGTGGTGAGCTCTTCACGCTTCTCCGGAACAATGCAAACCTGGGCCGGCTTCAGCTCACAAGCCAAATCGATCATCGGCTCGGTCCATGCGATCTCAAGATTGAGCATGGTCTTCACCGTCTGACTCAACAAGCGCACATCGCGCTCTTGAATGTGGCGCTGATCCTCGCGCAAGTGCACGGTGATGCCGTTGGCGCCGGCAAGTTCACATAACCCAGCAGCCAAGACGGGATCCGGCTCTTGAGCTAGGCGGGCTTGTCGCACAGTGGCGACATGGTCAATGTTCACGTGGAGTCGTGGCATGGAGCGCGTATTCTACTTCTGCCATGCTGCGCATCACTGCCGGAGAGTTTCGAGGCCGACGCCTCAAGGTGCCCAAGGTCGCTGCAACGCGGCCATTGGTCGAACGTGCCCGCGAAGGCATGTTCAATCACCTCGGCGAGCTGGTTCACGGCGCCTTGGTCTGGGATGTCTACGCTGGCAGCGGCATCTTGGGCCTAGAAGCACTTTCCCGCGGTGCGGCCAAGGTAGTTGCCGTCGAGCGCCACCACCGCGCCGCCATGCAGCTTGAGGAGAACGCTGAGCTGCTGCGCTGCAAGGATCAGCTGCAGTGCCTGCGCATCGATGCCAACCGCATGCCGACCTTGGCAGACTCCCAGGCGGCCCCTGATCTGATCTTCTTTGACCCCCCTTACGACGACTTCCGCAAGGGTGGACCGGGCAGAATCAAGGTCTGGGCCTTGTTTTTAGACTTAGCCCAGCGCCTGAATCCAGGTGGCTGCGCCGTCGTCCACACCCCACGCGGCATCCTTAGCAATGAGGAACTCGGCGATCTGCCGGGCATTGAGCGCCGTGATTACAGTAATACCTCTCTCTACTGGTGGCACAAGCAAGTCGCCACCTCAAGCGAATCATGAAAAACGGAATCCGCGCCTCCCTTTGGAACGGCAAGACCTTCGTCCCTGGTTGGATGACCTGGAGTAAGGGCGCCATCGATCAGGTCAACTTTGGCGAGCCAACGCGCAAGCAGGCCGCCAACCTTCATGACCTTGGGACCTCTGAGGTCATGCCCGGCTTTGTGGACACCCTGCTGCACGGATTCGCTGGCGTGGATTGCGGCGACGGGTCCGCAGTGGCGCTGGACCGTATGAGTCGCGCGTTGGCCGCAACCGGTGTGACCACTGCCTACGCTGGCATGTATCCGCTTAGCCTCAGTGGCTACCGCTCCGCCGCCAAGCGATGGAAGCAATGGAAATCCAAGCGCGGCACCGCACGGACTCGTTTCGCTGGGTGGCATTCCGAAGGCCCGTTCATCGCGCGTAGTAAGCGCGGCGCCTTGCCTGCTAAGTCGATCCTGAGGCCAAGCGCCGAGGCAGCCAAGGAACTGATCGATGCATGCGATGGCTGGTTGAAGATTTGCACCTTCGCTCCAGAAGTCAAAGGCGCGTTGGATGCCTGCGAAGAGTTTCGTAAGCGCGGCGTGATGCCATCGGTGGGGCATAGTGATGCAGGCTACTTGGACTGCGAAGCCGCAGCGGCCACCGGCGAGTTGGCCATCACCCATATGGGCAACCGCATCCAGCCGCTGAGCGCGCGCGAACCCGGGCCGATTGGGTTCGCCATGGGCGGCGGCATCCATTGGGCAGCGGTGATTCCAGACATGGTCCACGTGGCACCGGAAACCGTGCGCCTTTGGGCACGTACGCCAGCTCTGCGCAAACGTCTGATGGCTTGCTCCGACAACCTGTCTCACGCCGGTTTGCCTGCCGACGGCTTCAAATCCGGCGGCAAACGCTTACAACGAAGTGGCGCGGTGGCGATTGATAACCAAGGCGGCTTAGCCGGCACCTTGGATTCACTGCCGGAGTTGCTGCTGCGCATGTTGCGCGATGGTTACCTAACCATCCAACAAGTCATTCGCATGGGTTGCGAGGTCCCTGGCGCACTTGCCGGCGATTGCGGCAAACTGGAGGCAGGCCTGCGCCCCGACTTCGTTGTTCTAGAGGATCAAAAGCGCATCGGCGCGGTTTGGGTCGGCGGCCGACGGGTGGCCAGTAGCTGAAATGAGTTCCGATAGCCCCATCGAGAAGGAGCGCCGCAACATTGCGGAGCTGCTGCGTGACTGGCCACCAACCGTAGTGGATGCAGTCATCGATGAGATGTTGCAGCTTTGGCAAGCGGAGTTGCTGCGTGAAAAGATCACCTGGCGCTGGAACGCACGTCTGCGCACAACCATCGGTCGCGCTATGCTCGACGACATGGTTTTGGAATTGAATCCATTGTTGTTGGGGCGTAACCCCGAAGAGATGCGCGGCGTGGTCGTGCATGAGTTGGCACACCTCGTCACCACCAGCCGTTATGGATTCCGCGTGCCACCACATGGTAATGAGTGGAAATCTCTGATGCGTGCTGCCGGTGAATCCACGCGCGCAACCCACAGCTTGGATGTGGAAGGATTGCGTGCCAAATCAGCGCGCCGACGTCGGCGCCGTAGAGTTCGTGTATTCCCGTTCCTAATGCTGTGTCTGTTCCTGCCGCTGATGTCCTGTGCTTTTGCAGAGCCAGAATGCAGGGATTGCGAGGATTGCATGAACCGTCTGGTGGAGGAGTATCAGGTCGGTATTTTGGAGCTCCGCGGTGAGGTCGATATGGGTTACCCAGGCGCCGACCTGCTCAATGACGGCCATGGTGATTCTTGGTGCGGCGATAAATACCAGTTCGCGCAAATCCAAAATGGAGAGTAAGATACGGGGCTATGGAGTCATCCAAGAGCCCTGTTGAGCCGCATTTGTTCACCCGTCTTCTCAAGGAGAAGATCTGGGGTGGCACGCAGCTTTCCGCAGCGCTCGATCTTGACTTGCCCTTCGACGGCCCCCTTGGCGAGACCTGGGAGCTGAGCGATTACCCCGGCGAGGAAACGGTCGTGCGTGGTGGTTCCATGGATGGCGTCAGCTTGCGCACCTTGATGGAGAATCATCAAGAGCAGATCCTTGGTCGTTCGCGGCCGAGCGCCGATGGACGCTTCCCGTTGTTGGTCAAGTTCATCGATGCCGGTGATGATCTCAGCGTGCAGATCCATCCACCAGATGGTCCGAAATCGCCGACCGGCGTCGGCAAGACCGAGGCTTGGTACATCCTTGATCATGAACCCGGTGCGGTCGTGATTTGCGGTCTCAGCGAAGGCACTTCCAAGGAAGTGTTCGAGCAAGAGGCGGGTGATAAGCGAGTGCGCAATCACTTGGCGGAAGTCGAAGTGCAACGCGGCGACTGTGTCTTCGTACCTGCCGGTCAGACGCATGCGATTTGCGCCGGCGTTGTCCTGTGCGAAGTGCAACAGACTTCCGATGTAACCTACCGTATGTACGACTGGGACCGCCTTGGTCTCGACGGCAAGGCACGCGATACGCATCTGCAACAGGCGCTTGATGTCGTGGACTATGAGGCCGGTGTCGCAAAAGCAACGCGCGCGAGTTTCAGCGAAGGCCAGGACCTTCGTAGCAGCAAACTCGCCGAGTGCGATTACTTCCGTCTGCAAGCCTTGAAGGTTGGCACGGATGGTGGCGATCTAAACACAAACGGCTTCGCCCATACCTTGGCGGTCGTCGGCGGCGCAGGTCGATTCGAATCTTGCGACGGTAGTTTTGAAGCGCGTGAATTGATTCTCGGTGATTCAGTATTGCTGCCGGGCGCACTCGATAAGGTGCGCTTGATCGCAAACGACGAGGAAGGAATGGAAATCTTGATGGGAGTGGCGTTGTAGTGGCACAAGGACCTAAGAAAAGAAAGCCTGCGAAACGTAAGGATCGCAATAAGCCAACCGCCGGAGCTGGGCGCGGAAAACCAAAAGTCTCCAAGCGCGCCAAGCGTGTCGCGCATGGTTTCGTTGCTGCAAGTGGTGCGCCAAGCAGTTCGGTCAAGGACAACGAGGACCAGCAGTACGCGATCGATCGCTCCGCCACTGCCGGCGGCGTGCGCTTGAACCGTTGGCTTGCCGAACAAGGCGTCGACTCGCGACGCAAGTGCGACCAGAAGGTCCTCGACGGCGAGGTCTCGGTCAACGGCGCCATCATCATGGAGCCTGGCTATCGCGTGCAGGAAGACGACGACATCATGGTCAATGGCGCGCGCATCCACCGCGCACGACGCCTGTACTACTTGTTCTACAAACCCCGCGGCGTGCTGTGCACCAACGATCCGCGCGAGACGCGTACGCGTTTGTGCGACCTGGTCGATCCCATGGTGCCAAGCCGGGTCTACCCGATTGGCCGATTAGATGAGGATTCCGAGGGCCTGATCCTGCTCACCAACGATGGTGATTTCTCGCAGTTGATTGCGCACCCGAGTCATGGCGTCAAGAAGACCTATGTCTGCATGATCTCCTCTTCAATGAGCGGCGATGATCTTGATCGCCTGCGTGCAGGTGCTTGGATCGAAGGATCGAAAGTCATTCCTGATAACGCGCGCATCATTCGCCGCACGCCAAGCAGCACCATGCTTGAGATCACCATCAGTGAAGGCCGTAACCGTGAAGTGCGTCGTCTGCTTGCGCGATTCGGTCTAGGTGTGAAACGATTGAAGCGCGTGCGCATCGGTTCGCTCGGCATCACTGGAGTCAAGCGCGGCATGTTGCGCCCTTTGTCTCGTGCTGAACGCGATGCACTGGTCAAGATGGCATTGACCTCCGGAGATGAAGGAGCCACTACGCCGCCACGTACCTTCCGTCCGCAACAGCGTCAGTTCGGTTCGCGTTCGGATCGCAAGGCGCGCTCCAAAGTCTCGCGCGAAGAAGCTGCGTCGACACGTCGCGGAAGTCGTCGGGGTCGCCCTTCGAAACCATCGAAGTCACCCAACTCACCCAAACCATCACGGCCGAACAAGTCCGTGAAGAGAGGTCAGTAATCGTGTTGCGTTTCGAGGGCATCATTCGTGATCCAGTTCACGGTGACATTCCACTGACCCGCGAAGAGTTGCAGGTGCTCGACACCGCCGAGATGCAACGCTTACGCAATGTGCGTCAGCTTGGTGCCACGCACCTGATCTATCCTGGCGCGCAACACTCGCGCTTCGAACATTCGATCGGCACCGCACACCTTGCCACGCGTATGGTGGATGCGGTCAACAACGTGCGTGACTCGCAGAGCGATGGCCGCCTTGACGGCTACGATGCCCACGGCTTGCGCATCATTCGTCTTGCCGCGTTGGTGCATGATGCCACGCACCTTCCCTTCGGTCATAACATCGAAGATCAAACCGGCTTGTTGCCGCGTCACGATACGCCGGCACGTTTCGAGAAGATGTTCTCGAAGGACACCGACCTCGGTCGAGCCTTGCGCAAGACCGGCGCGCACAACGATGTGCTTTCGATCTTGGCACCAGACTTGGTGTCCGATCACGCGAGTGCGCCACCGCATTGGCGTGGTTTGGTTAGCGGCACCATCGATGCCGATATGCTCGATTACCTGGCACGCGATGCCATGTTCACCGGGCTCAAGTTGGAATACGATCCGCGTATCTTCAACGTCTTTCGTGTTGATCGTCGCAGCCAAGAGTTGTTCGTCGACCTGGGTCGCAAAGGCTATTTGAAAGAGGCGGTGTTAAGTGAAGTCGTGCGTTGTCTTGAGGCGCGCTTCTACTTCTCCGAGCGGGTCTACTACCACCATGCCAAGATCGCTGCGGGTTCGTTGGTAGCCAAGGCTGTTGAGATCGTCTTGCTTGAGAAGGCCGTAACTTTTGAGCAGCTTCAGTCCGCCACCGATTCGAGTTTGTTCGAGTTGCTGGCCGGCGCCAAGATCAAGGATGCCCGCCGTCGCGAGCTCCTGGAGGTCTATCTTTTGGCTTGGAGCCGAAGAAAATTACCGAAGCGTGCAGCGGTTTATCCGGTCTATGCCAACCCGACGGTGCAGCAGAATTTGATCGACCGTTTCTTCGGTGCCGGCTCTGCAGAAGAGCGTCGTGCGACAGAGCGCCGCATGACGGAGAGTCTTGCCAAGCGCGTCGGCCGCGAAATCCCGATCATGTTGTATTGCCCATCGGGACAGATGCAGCTGAAACAAGCGAAGATGCTAGTACGTTGGCCGGGTGATTCGCACTTAACCCGTCTATCGGACCACTCGGCAGAGATCCCGCGTTTGGCGGACCTGGAAAACTCTTACACACGAATGTGGAAGTTTTATGTGCACGCCCTGACCAACGATCCACAGGAGTTGGCGGCGGCCGGTGAAGTGTGTGCGGAGTTCTTCCCAGAAGCGGAAAATGTCTTGGATCGAGTCCGAATTTAAGCGTTACGCATTTCGCTAAGTCGTCTATCATGAAAGACGTCCTCGCCGAGCAAAACGCCGGCAGTCCCCGAGGAAATGCTTTCAACCCTTCTAAAAATCTGCGGTACCGTTGTAATTAGCGGAACCCTAAGCGCTGCTTCCATTTCCCTTAGCAGCGCCTCACCCGCCCTGGATGGCAACCAATCAACGGTTGCCCTGAACAGTGCGGTTTCTGTTGTTTTTGTTGGCATCGAGGGCGACTACAAAGCCACCTCTGCCGATGAGCTTGCAACCTGGCTGCTCGAAGAGAAGAAGATCGTCGTGGTCGGCGAATCGATTCGAGCCATGAACGATGCCGATCGCCGTGTATGGGCGATCCAGTCGGAAAACAGCAAGAAGATGCTGAAGGGCTTGAAGTCCGGCTTGAAGAAGCAAGGTTTCAAAGCAACGGCACTCGTAGCAACGGCACTCTCTCCACTGCAAGAGGATTCGCGCGCCATGAAGTCGGCGATGCGCGACGTGGAGTCGAAAGAGAAGAAGATTTGGACCTTCGCAGGTGGCAGTCGCGGGCAGGCCTTATGGGCCTTTCACGAGAGCCGTTTCAAGTCGAAAGACGTAGAAGTCCTGTTCCGGAAGACCAAGTCCAAGATGAGCTTCTTCCACACCGAATATTGCTTCAACTCCAAGATGATTGCCGAGCTCGAAGGTGGTGTGCCTGCGGAAGTCAGCCTCGACGTCGAAGAGATCACCAAGACCGCTGAGGCTTCTTTAGATTGCCTCAAGGTCAGCACCCGCGACGGTGGCCTTGTGATGGACCTCTACATGCGCGATGTCGAAAGCATGTTGTTGCTGAAGTCCTCCAACGGCCGTCATCAGTTCTTCTGCCCCAACGTACAGAAGACTTCGATTGAGCGTCTGCAGGTTCCTGAGTTGAACTGGACTGTCACGGTGGAAGACCCTGGCATGCCTTTCGACAAGTAATCGGGAATTTCGCTAGATTCCGCAAAAAGTAGGCTAACGCGCCTGCTTGAGGTGGGTAAATAAGGGCGTGAACGACAGTACACGCCCAGTATCAGAACGCAGCGGTTCCGGACCTTTGCCCGGTTCTCTGCCCGTCCTCTCCGCATGAACTGAGTCTAGACACAAGGTCTAGGCCTTTTTTTAATTCTACTCAGCCACAGTTGACCCGATTCGACCGGGTCAACTGCAGAGTATCAAGTTTCAGGTCAGCTTCGCCAAGCGAGCTGCAATGCGCTTCATGCATGCGCGCAGAACTTCTTCCGACGTTGCGAAGGAAATCCGGAAGGCTTCCGGTGCACCAAAGGCGCTGCCACCAATGGTCGCAACTTGATCGGCCTCCAACAGGAGTTCCACCAAGTCGTCGCCGCTTTCTACCTTGCGACCGGTATCAGGGCAGGTCTTGCCAAGGAAGGAGCGCACACCGGCAAAAGCGTAGAAGGCACCACTTGGGTTCGGGCAATCCACGCCTGGCATTTCGCTAAGTGCATCGACCACGATCTTGCAACGCGCTTCGAATGCCTGGCGCATCTCTTCGCGTTCGACGTCGGCGTTTTCGATGGCAGCGAGCGATGCGTACATCGAGATCGCGTTCGGTGAACCAGCCAACTGGCTTTGCACCTTGGCAATCGACTTGGCAAGGTCCATGGGGCCAGCCAAGAAACCCATGCGCCAGCCGGTCATGGCATAAGCCTTGCTCATGCCGCCGATCCAGACGCTGGTGTCCTGCAGTTCCGGTACCAACTGCAATGGGGAGTAATGCTTGGCGCCACCGTAGGTCAGCGTGGAGTAGATCTCATCGCTGATGATGCGCACGCCTTTGTCGGCGGCCCATTCTCCGATCTCACGCAGCAGCTGCTCCGGGAACACCATGCCAGTGGGATTGCATGGACTATTGAGCATGAGTGCTGCGGTGCGTTCATCGCGTGCGGCTTCCAGGTCCTCAACGCGCGGCAACAAGGAAGCGCCACAATCCACGACACGGGGTTCACCTTCCGCCAACTTGACCATCTCGGGATAAGAAGTCCAGCAGGGTGTAGGCACAAGAACGTTGTCGCCGGATTCGACCATCACCATCAAGGCTTGCGCAATGCCGATCTTGGCGCCATTGGTGATCACGATCTGCTTCGGGTCGTAGCTAATGCCAAGCTCACGCTCGACTTGTGCGGCGACGGCTTTGCGTAGTTCCATCATTCCGGCAGCGGCGGTGTAACGCCCACGACCTTCATGAATGGCTTTAATGGCGGCATCTTCAACGCATTTCGGCGGCGAAAAATCTGGTTCACCGGCTGTAAGGTCGAGAATCTCGATACCCTGGGCCTGGAGATCCTTCACACGGGCGGTCATCGCTAGGGTTGCCGAGGGCGCCAGCGAGGTCGCACGTTCTGCGAAGGGAAGAAGAGTGACAGGGGGCTGTGACGGGCTCATGTTTGTCCTCCGATAGGGGAGGGAATTCTACGCTCACGACGTCACAATAGGTCTACCTATGTCGGAATACGGTTTCACTTCTCGGCTGCGCGATTTCTTCACCAGCCGCCGCTTCGTCTGGATCCTGACCATCGTTCTCGCGGTGTTCCTGGTCCTGTACATGCTGTTCGTCACGATTTTCTTCAATCCCTTTGAAGCGAAGTTGGATGACACGGCCACCATCGTGCCTTCCCAGGTCGATTACTTCGTGCGCTGGCGAGATGCCGGCAACCAATTCGGCGACTTCCCCGAGCCTGCGATTTGGCAGGAATTCGAGGGCAGCGATGCCTTCGCAGAGGCGTCGGAGTCGGGAGCGCTGATGGACATCGGTGCATCGACCGGCATCACTGGGGTGCTGAATGAGATCGGCAAGGTCAGCGAATATCTGCCGGTGGGTCTCAGCCTCAAAGATGATTTCCTCAGCGAGATCGCTATCGCGGGTAATGGCGAGTTACGTTTCGACGACCGCTTCGAGGGCATGGTCATGATACGCGCTTCCTTCAAGGTGAAGGCCGGCGTGTCCATGTTGGGTTTCGGTTTCGTGCGCGACAAGCTGCCCGAAGGAATCCAGATCGAAGATGTCGGTGATGGCATCTATCGCTTGCCGCAGTTCGAGCCTTTCGGTTTCCAAGATGCATATCTCGGTCGCGTGAAAGATGTGGTGATCCTTGCAAGTCGTCAGGAGTTCTTGAACATGGCGCAAGATTTGGATGGTCGCGGTGGTCAAGATTCGCTTGCCAAGGCGTCGAACTTCCACGACAACATCAGCGCCTACCTTGGTCCGAACGAGACACCGATCGAGGTGTTCTTGCGTTGGGCCAAGATCGGTCCGCAGGTCGGGCGTTGGCCGGACCCGAACAGCGAAGGCCTCGCTTCGCGATTCCTCGGCAGCTTCTTCGATACGCAAATGTTGCGCTTCATGTCCGGTTACCTGGATCTGGAAAACCACATGAAACTGCGATTGAGTGGCGATATCGACGCCAGTTTGGGTGCTGACTTCCAGAAGGCATGGCTGCAAGGTCCGGCGCTTGGTTCGCACCGCATCAAGGAATTCGCCTCGATGACCCCGGCAACTTCTTTCGCATTCATGACTCTAGCTGGCGACCCCGGCGATGTACTGGTGCAGTCCTATGATCTGGTTGCTGGCGATCTGCGTCGCAGTCTTGATCGTGCGGTTGCCGATAGCGGTCAATACCAAAGCATGCTGCAACTGCTGCAAGACATCGGCAAGGTCTATAAGCCAGGGCTTGCGATGATCCTGCGCAACAACACCTTGACCACTTTGGATGCCGAATCCGCGCCGAAGCACGACGGCACTCCGGTTCCATTGTTCGCGATCGTCGGCAAGGTCGATGATCCAGCTGCATTGGATCGTGTGCAGAATTTCTTCGAAGTGAACTGGGCGGCCTTCACCGGCAATCAAGGTGATGAGACTATTCAGCGCTTGAGTAACATTGGTGGTGCGGAAGGATTGAGTTTCGTGAGTACCGTGATTCCTGGCACCGGCGAGATCGCGCTATTGCATATGCGCACCTTAGATACCTTGGTGGTCACGAACTCCGGTAACTTCGCTTATGAAATTCTCAACGTGGCATTCTTGGACCCGAAGAACTCGCGCAACAAGAGCGCAATCCTTGCCTTGCAGGATAGTTTCGACAAGGCTTTGAGCACCAGTTCAAACGGTGCACATACCTTCATCTGGATGGATCCGGGTAATGGTCGCGATTACTTCGAGGCCAGTTCCATCGGAGAGGCCGAAGATGCATTCCGTTTGGAGCGCGAAAGTGCTTGGCGGGCTTTGCGTCCGAAAGAAGAGGCGCACCTACGCGAAGAGATGTTCGGTGGTCGCTCATCGCTGTCAGCCTCGGAAGAGAACAAGTTGCAGGCTGCCGTCGACGAGGCCTTGTTGGCTGCTGATACCGGCGCCAGCAGGCGTTTACCTGAGTTGACGGAGTTGGCGCGTGGTTCGTGGCTGCCGTCGCAGCTGATGGACTGGTTCTCGGTGGGCTTCCGGGTCAATCGACGCCACGCCGAGCTGATGATTCAGGGCGAGATTGCCGATTAGCCAGCATTTGGGGCTAGACGAAAGCGGGGAGCGGGCTAGAATTTCCGCTCCAATCCAGCCGGGATGGCGGAATTGGCAGACGCGCATGGTTGAGGGCCATGTTGAGATAATACTCAGTGCAGGTTCGACCCCTGTTCCCGGCACCAAGACACAACGGACTACCTTCGGGTGGTCCGTTTTTTGTTCCCCCAGCTCAGCGAATCGCGGTCCATGGCCACTGGCGCGATGGGCCGAAGTACGGTCGTGGGTGGACGTAATACGGCAGGCCGGTAAAATGATCTAATGAACGGTCACGACTACGGTGCCCCAGACTCAAGCCGCGAACGGCTAGAAGCACTTTCCCACTTGGTGGGGAATACTTCCATGTTGGTATTGCGTTGCAGGGTCGAAGGTCGTGAGCTGAACATCTATGCCAAGTACGAAGCTGCGAACTTCACCGGCAGTATCAAAGACCGCATGGCGCTGCACATCCTGCGCGATGCTTATGCCAATGGGACCATTCAACCTGGCGACATGATTGTTGAGGCAACCAGCGGCAACACTGGTATTGCCTTCGCTGGAATCGGTCGTGCACTTGGTCACCCAGTGCGCATCTTGATGCCCGATTGGATGAGCCGCGAACGCGTGCAGATCATCGAGAGCCTTGGGGCTACCGTAATCCCGATTTCCAAGGCCGAAGGCGGTTTCTTGGGCAGCATCGCATGCGCTAACGAATACGCAGCGAACAATGACAACGTGTTCCTGCCGCTGCAGTTCGAGAACGATGCGAACGTGCAGGCGCACTTCATGACCACTGGTCCCGAAATCGCCGCGCAGATGCGTGGTACAGGCGTTGAGCCGACCGGCTTCGTGGCTGGCGTCGGCACCGGCGGAACCGTGATGGGAGTGGCGCGTTATTTCCGCAGCGAGATTCCAGCAGCAACGGTGCATCCGCTAGAACCAGCAAACTCACCAACCTTGCGCACTGGTCACAAGATCGGCAGTCACCGCATTCAGGGAATCAGCGATGAGTTCATTCCTGAGATCGTCAAGCTCGACACTCTTGATGAGATCGTCGATGTCTGGGATGGCGACGCGATCCTGATGGCGCAGAAGCTCGCAACCCAATGTGGTTTGCCAGTCGGCATTTCTTCGGGCGGTAACTTGGTCGGCGCGATCAAGATCGCTCTGGAACAAGGCGAAGATGCTACCGTCGTCACGGTCTTCTCCGATTGCAATAAGAAGTACCTGAGCACCGACTATTGCAAAGACGAGCCTTTGCGCGATGATTACCTGACGCCGGAGGTCGAACTCCTTGGCTTCCAGGTGTTGGAGCCGGCGAGTCTGTCATGCCAAGTCCAAAGCTAAGCATCCAAACGACCACGCTGTGGGAATACTCCTCGCAGCATTATGGCAACACCGAGCAGGGCAGCTCGACCTATCGTGGGGCCACACCGTCCTATGTGATCTGGAACTTGCTGCAGCGCTACACCAAGAAAAAGGACTTGGTGGTCGATCCGTTCTGCGGCAGTGGCACGACGGTCGATGTGGCACGTGACCTTGGTCGTCGCGGTTTGGGTTATGACTTGCAGCCACATCACTCAGGCGTGTTCAAGGCCGACGCACGTGACTTGCCATTGGAGGATGGCAAGGCTGATTTCGTCTTTATGGATCCGCCGTATGGCGACAACCTCACCTACTCGGGTCGGCCGGAATGCATTGGTGAGTTAGCCGCTACCGACCCAGCTTACTTCGAGGCTTTCGAAAAAGTCTTCGCCGAGATCGATCGCATCCTGAAGCCTGGCCGTTACATGGCGGTCTACGTTTGCGACGTCTGGAAGAAGCAAGGTTTTGTACCGATTGCATCGATCATGAGCAACATGTTGGCGCAACGTTTCCTGCCGGTCGATCAGATCGCAGTGGTGCGCGGCAACAAGGATCTTGAGAAGGGCAACTACCACAAGGCAGCCGAAGAGGAGAACTTCTTCCTGCGTGGCTTCAACCACTTGTTGATTTTCAAGAAGCCAGAAGCCGGTGAAGTGCGTCGTGTGAGGGTTCAGCAGAAGACCGAGAATCGCGACCGCAATGATGGCGCTGGCCGCTCTGGTGATTGCGGGCGCGCCGGCGGCGGACGCCCAGACCGCTCAGGTGGCGGACGTAGTGGTGGTGGTCGGGGCAATCGCGGCGGAAACCGCAATCGCCCTGGACGTAGCTGAATCGCGGCTAGAATGGCAAAGGCGCCCAGACAAATGGAATAGTCTCATGTTTAGGCCGCTAGGGACCATTGAGCCAAGATCCAAACGCGACCGGCTTTACTGCCACAACTGATGCCCTCTCCGAGGATTCGCGTCGGAATGGGGTGCATGTGAAACTGCATTTGGACGGTCGGCCGCTGACCTTCTCCGACGTCTTCCACTATTGGCAGGAGAGTGAAGCCTTCCGCAGCGTTTGGATCGAGCTGCTCGCTTCCATTCCCTTCCAAGCTTTCCGTTGGGAGCTTCCGGCGGTCACCACCGCGCAACTTGAGAAAGCTTTCGAATGTGCGTTGCTTGAAGATGACTCGTTGCATCGTTCCGCGAACTGCACACCGTTCGTGGGTCACTTCATCACCAGCAACACCAAAGAGGTTCTTGGCTTCCCGAACCTTGGCAGCGATGCCTTCATGATCGTGCCACGACCCGGCGCCGCGCAAGATGCATGCGCGCACCTTGCGAGCTTCTCACGTAGTGCACCTGCACCAAAACAACATGCCTTATGGGAAGCCGTTGGCGAAGCCATGGAACAGCGTGTAGGCCCCACTCCGATCTGGCTAAGTACGGCTGGCGACGGCGTCGCTTGGCTTCATGTACGCCTTGATGATGCGCCGAAATATTACGGTCACGCTCCGTATCGCAACTTTGACGTGCGTTAGGATGTCCAAATGAATTTGCTCCGCCATTTGCTGAGTAGTCTGGTCGCCGTTTCCGCAGTGTCCCTTTGCAGCGTTTCGCTTTGGGCTGTGCAGGCTGGGCAGCCCCAGGAAGCCGAGCAGGATCCGGCACCACGGATGCACGTGCTCGGACAAGAGCTGATGGAGAACACCACCTCTTTTGAAGAGGCTGTGTTCAAGCTGCTCGCCGTGGAGGCAAGTGTAGAGGAGCTTGAGTGGTTGGTTTCCGTCAACACGCCGTTGACCGCTTGGGCACGATTGAACCTGGACCAGTGGCAAGAGATGTCTAACGATACCTTGCTTGCGCTCGGTCCCGAGCTCACCGTGTGGAGTGAGTTGGGAATCGATTGGCAAGCGTATTTCACCGCCATGTTCAAGTTCTCGGCAATGCCCGAGTTCGCCGTAGAGGGCAACTTCAAGCTTGATGACATTGCTGCGAAGATCGAGGAACTCAGTGGTGTACGCGACAAGGGCGAATCCACCGAGGAAGAGCTCGCCGCCTTGAATAAGTTGATCGGCCTATTGCAGACCCTGCATGATGGCATGAAGGCTTATCCGCAATCGAATCGTGACCTCTACTTGGAGAGAGAGGAGCAGATCACCAACGCCATCAGTCGCATGTTGGATGGTCGCCCATTGGACCCAGTGCCCCCGGTCGCGATTGACTTACCAGAGTGGGAGTTGCGTGTGCTTTCCTCAGGTGAATGGACCAAGTCCTCGCAAGCGGATGTATCGGACTTGATCTACACCTTCGAGGACCGCAACGCCAACCTTTCGGTCAATTCCAATGCATGGGTCGAAGGTGTGAAGCTCGATGATGAGTTCATGCAGGCGCTTGAGAAGAACATTATTGCTTCGAACGTCGGTTCGAAGTTGTTGAAGAGTGTCCAATGGGACGAAGGTGAACTTTCTTTCGGGTCAATCGAATACGTGATGGCGACCGGCGTGCATGGCGCGACCTTGATCGTGGTGCATGGTGATCGACTGATTGCCCTGTCCTTCAATTGTTTGGATTCGGATTGGGCGTTGCTGGCTCCTGTTTACGATGAGCTCGTCAAGAACGTGCAAGTCGGCCCGCAACCTGCTCCAGTCCTTGCTAATCGCGCCGAGTTCAATTATCAATTGCGCGCCGACGAACCATGGATTCTAAAAAGCGAAGGTGGGGAGAGCGTTGACTCAGTCATTGAGTACGGTGATACCGGAGTCAGTGTTAACGTCGCCGTGACCAACGCCGACGGCCTTGAGGTGATCGAGGATTGGATCCTTGACATGGTCCGCGAACAACTTGCCGCAGGTTATGAAGACCTGGAGTTGTTGCAGCAAGTCATCGTGGAGCATCTCGGCAAGTCGTCGGGTACTACCGAGTTCATTGCCACCGTCGGCATTGAAGGCAGCGATGTCGATCCAGTCAAGGTGCACGTCAAGCAGTTGCTTACGCTGCATGATGGTCGCATCTATTTCATCACCGCCACCGCGCCAGCCGACGGTTGGGCGGAACGCGCGGAAGATATCGAGAAGGTCCTGCAGGAAATGCTCTTTTTGTAAAAGTCGGTTAACCTAGAGCATCATGCTCTGCACCGCATTTTTGCTGCTTCTCCAAAGCGCTGGCCCCGCGATTGGGAACCTTGAGATCGCTTCCTACCAAGGTGGGAGCATCGAGATCCATGGTCAAGGGTTTGGCACCCAAGGTGCCGGCGGCATGCTATTGCTCAAGAGCGGTTCGCAGACCAGATTGCTGCCGGATACTTCGCCGCGCATCGCCACATGGACGGATCAACGCATCGTCTTGAATCTCGAACACGATTCGCCGAGCGGTAGCGTTCGCGTGATCACCTCAAATGGTGTCAGCGGTGTGGCGCGCGTGGAAGTCTATAACTACGACTGGTTTGATATCCCGCCGACGCCTGGGACCAATGCTTCACCCTTATCGATTGCCGTCGATGATGCGAATCGCGTTTGGGTGAACGAAGAATTTCATCGCGCCTTTCAACGCCTGGATCCAAATACGGGAGTAGTCACCGGTCTTTCGATTCCACAACCGCCACCGCCGGGTCCGTTCGCGAGCACGATCTTCTCGGATCATCGAACGCAGACGTCAATCCTCGGGGAGGATGTCATTGTCGACCCGCATGGGCGCATCTGGTTCTCGCAAGGTGGCGGGAGTTTGTACTCAGGTCTTCACCCAAACCACAGTCGCATCGTTTGCGTTTTGCCCGATGCACCGGGCGGCCCTGAGTTCCGTGTTTACAACATGCCGAACGATTGGAACGAGGTCATCGGCCTTGCTTGGGACTCAACACGTGATTGGATTTGGTTCGCAGAAGGTAGTCTTATTTCCGGTTCCCGCATCGTCGGCTTCGACCCGGAAGTGATTCCATGGGATAACGACTTTGATTTCAGCACGTCGCTTTCTCATCAAGTAGGAACACCCGGCCTGCCGACCGACCCCGTCTACCACTACTACAGCGTGCCGAACCTGACTGCCCATGCCGCACACCTTTTGATTACCGATAACGGCGACGTTTGGTTCACGCATTTCTGGGGTAGCGCCATTGGCCGCCTTGTTCCAGCCACCGGTCAGATCACTACTTATCCGGTGCCGGCTGCAATCTCACGCGCAACACCTGCGCACATTGTTGGCGCCGGTCCATGGCAGATTGTGGAGGCACCTAACGGCGACATCATCTTCAACGAGTTCTTCGACTCCACGATTACGCGTTTCGATATCTCACGCGCCGATGATCCAGCTACGTTGACTCTCGATGCCAACGGCAGGAACCCTGGCATGACCGATCGCGTGGTGCCGCGTTTCGATAAACGCCGTGAGCAGTTGCATTCCATCGCCTACGATGAAAAGGGCAACCTCTGGTACACATTGCACACGGCCGACGAAGCTAATCTGAAGGCGGCCGTTGGATATCTCAATCCCGAATGGACCGAGATGACTCGATTCTCACCAATGGACCCTACGCCGGGCATGCGTGCTTGGTCAGCAGCAGGAATCGCCATCGATCACGACAGCGGCAGCATCTTCCTTGCTGAGTTCTGGCGTAAGCGCATCGGTCGCCTAAGGCATGTACCGCGCTTGCCTTGAGACACATCGATTCCAAAAAAGAAGACCCGCACTCCTTGCGAAGTGCGGGTCTTTGCCTTGCGCAGTGACACCGGACAAATCAGGCAGTCACTGCGCAGATACTAAACAGCTCTAGAAGCCGCCCATTCCGCCCATGCCACCCATTGGGTCGCCGCCACCGGCAGGCATTGGAGGAACAGCTTCCTTGATCTCGGAGACGATCGCTTCGGTGGTGAGCAACAAGGTGCTGACCGAAGAAGCGTTCTGCAGGGTAGTGCGCACGACCTTGGTCGGGTCGATGATGCCGGCGTCGATCATGTTGACGTATTCACCGGTAGCTGCGTTGTAACCCTTCGCGAAAGTCTTAGCGGTGCGAACCTTGTCGACCACCAAAGAACCATCGACACCAGCGTTGCCGGCGATCTGACGAATCGGAGCCTCGAGTGCACGCGAGATAATCTCGGCACCAGCCTTCTGGTCGCCACTCAAGTCGAGCTTGGCGATCACGGCTTGCGCGCGCAGCAAGGAAGTACCGCCACCAGGCAGCACACCTTCTTCTGCAGCGGCGCGAACCGAAGCGAGTGCGTCTTCGACGCGGTCCTTCTTCTCCTTCATCTCGGCCTCGGTTGCTGCGCCAACATTCAGCACTGCAACACCACCGGACAACTTAGCCAGACGCTCCATTAACTTCTCGCAATCGTAATCGCTCGAAGTGCGCTCGATCTCGGCGCGAATCTGCTCCATGCGGTCGCTGATCGCAGCCTTGGAACCAGCACCTTCAACGATGGTGGTGGACTCCTTGGTGATCACGACGCGCTTAGCGCGACCAAGGTGCTCCACTTCCGTGGTCTCGAGCTTCATGCCCAAGTCCTCGACGATTGCGGAACCACCGGTCAGGATGGCGATGTCCTCGATCATCGACTTGCGACGATCACCAAAGCCAGGCGCCTTCACTGCAGCGCACTTGAAGATGCCGCGCAGCTTGTTCACAACCAAAGTTGCAAGAGCTTCGCCCTCGACATCTTCAGCAATAATCAACAATGGCTTGCCGGACTTGGCGACAGCCTCAAGGACTGGCAACATGTCGCGCACGTTGGCGATCTTCTTCTCGAAGATCAGGATGTATGCATCCTCCAACTCAGCTTCCATCTTCTCCATGTTGGTGGAGAAGTGTGGCGACAAGTAACCCTTGTCGAACTGCATGCCTTCAACCCACTCGATCTCGGTTTCGAGCGAACGGCCTTCTTCAACGGTGATGACACCATCTTTGCCGACCTTGTCGAAAGCCTCTGCCAACTTCGAACCGATCTCAGTGTCGTTGTTTGCAGCGATAGTTGCGACTTGCTCGATCTCGGTCGTGCTCTTGACCTTGGTCGACTTCTTCTTCAAGAAGTTCACGACCGCATCAACAGCGGACTCCATGCCGCGCTTCAGCTCGACCGGGTTCGCGCCAGCAGCAACGTTGCGTAGGCCTTCTTCGAAGATGGCCTCGGCAAGCACGGTTGCGGAAGTGGTGCCGTCGCCAGCGATGTCACTAGTCTTGGCAGATACCTGACGAACCAGCTGTGCGCCGATGTTCTCGTAGGCGTCTTCGAGTTCGATCTCGCGGGCTACCGACACACCATCCTTGGTGACAGTCGGGGTGCCGAAGCTCTTCTCGATGATGACGTTGCGACCACGTGGGCCGAGGGTGACCTTTACTGCAGCAGCAAGCTTCTGCACGCCAGCGCGGATTCCGTCGCGGGCTTCTTGGTCGAATGCGATTTTCTTAGCAGCCATGATTCAATTCCTAGCCAATGATTCCGAGGATGTCGTTCTCGGACATGATGAGGTACTCAGCACCTTCCCACTCGACTTCGGTGCCGGCGTAGGAGGTGAACAGTACGGTGTTGCCCACGCCAACGGTGAACTCGGTGCGGGAGCCATCTTCGAGCAAGCGGCCTTCGCCGAGTGCAATGACGGTGCCTTCTGCAGGCTTCTCCTTAGCGGAGTCTGGTAGCACGATGCCACCGGCGGAGATGTCAGCAGCCGCGAGGCGCTGGACGAGAACTTTGTCGCCCAGTGGGCGGATTGCGACTTTCTTGGCGGTCTTGGCCATGGTTGGTTATGTGTTTCTCGGAGCGTGTGGATTTACCAGGGTTCACTCGGATCTGGCGAGCTACCTGGGCCCATCGAAGGGCGGGGATGATCCAGACGCTGGGAAAAGATGCGTTGGACGGTGATGCGAAGCACCTCCGCCGGAATTGGTTTGTGCAGCATGGTGATGACTCCCAAGTCCATCGCGGCCATTTCGATCTCGCGAGAAGGGTTGCCAGTCATCAGAATGCTAGGAACAAGCTGTCCAGCTTGTTGAAGCTGCCCGATCACCTCAAGCCCAGTCAGACCAGGCATGTGCATATCGAGCAAGGAGAGGTCAAATGGCCCATTTAGTAGGCACTGAAGCGCCTGACCACCATCGGTTGCGATTTCGATCGTGACATCTAAGCCCCTCAATAGGGCAACCACGGCAGCGAGCTGCTCTTTTTGGTCGTCGGCGATCAGAATGCGGTATGGCATGGGTGAAACCTTGCCCGCCAAGAGCAATCGCTGTGCCAAGGTTCACCTGCCGATACGGCAGTCAGAACTCGGGCAGGCCGCCAATTGGAGCCAGAAGGGGGATCGTGGAGCGGTACCGGCGCGAATGATCTAGGCCCCAGGCCAGCAATCCTCGTCTTCTTCCTCGTCTTCGCCTTCATCGCCGAAGTCATGGCCACCCTCGACCCACTCGTTCTCCTCGAGCCACTCATTCTTATCCAGAGCCTGCACCTGGCCTTCCGAGAGGATGTCCTTATTCTCCCAGCCATCGATGGCTGTCTTGAGCGCCTCGGAATCCAGCTTGCCACCGCACAACAAACACAATCCGCCACCCTCCAAGGCCTCGACGGCATCACTGAAAGTAACCACGGTGTAGCTGCACAAAGGGCAGGTCACGATCACGTTGGAGGGGGGCATCAGCACGACGCTCCTTTAGGCTTCTGTTCGACGCCGGTTTCGCGTTGGCGTAGATAATGAAGCAGTGGAAGTTGCAGCAGTGCGTGGCAGATTTCGTTGCCTTCGATCATGCTTGCCAGTTCCGAGAACGGGCGCGTGAAAACGTCGATCACTTCATCGTTATCCAAATCACGATCGGCACTGCGTTGTGCGTTGCGGACTAGATAGGAGTAGCAGCGATTGTTGTGCGTAGCCGGGTTCGGTTCGGTGGCACACAGCAGCACGGGGGCCTCGCCAACGTAGCCGGTCTCTTCACGCAACTCGCGCACCGCACCTACTTCAGGATCCTCGCCGGGTTCGATCACGCCACCGGGGATCTCCAAGCGCACGCCACCAATGCCAGGGCGCTGCTGGCGGATGAAAACGATCTCATCCTCAGGCGTAACGGCGACCACGTTGACCCAATCATTCGTTTCAATCACGAAGAAGGAACGTTCACCATCCTTATCCGGATGGGAGTAGAAATCCTCGCGCACCGAGAAGATGCGAAAGTGCTCGCATTCCCGCGAGCGAAGCAGTTTCCAGCGATCAGCCATTGCCGTGTTGTGAACCCAATCCTGGGTCAGCATGTTGTTTTGCCACTTCCAACAAGGCCGAAAGAGCCCCGGAGGCAAACAGAGCGTAGAAGGCGCCAGCCATGAACTCGGCGGCCATGTGTTCGGCGTTGTCCTCTTCCATGAAGCGAGTGACTGCGGCCGAAGCGCCAAGCATCAAACTCGAACCGGCCAAGTCTTCATGCCAGAACTTGCCCCAATCACTGAAGCGAGATTCCGCCCGACGTGCAACCAAGCGATGCCAGTTTCCGGAACGCAACATCTCGGCGAGTTCTGGGCTGCCCGCTTCGACGCGCACTTCCCAAACCGGATCCTTGCTTTGATCACCCCAAGCCATGCCGACGAATACGCACAGCAGATTGCTCTTGTCCATGAAGCGGTAGCCGTACTCGACCACGCCATCACCGGGTTGATGATCGACCAAAATGAAGGGTGCGTCATCCGGCAAGACGAACACCGCACGTGCATGATCCAAGACCTTGGTAAGGCGTTGGAATAGGGCCGGGATTCGCGTCACCGCCGCCAAGTCCTCAAGCACAATCGGGTTCGTCCGGGGGTGCCCGGAAGGAACGCTGCGCTGTGGTTCGGCAGGTGGTTGTGGAGAAGGCTCAATCACGCAATCCACAGTTTACGCCGTACCACCAACTTAGGTGGCTTCAGAAGGGTGCTCAGCCTTTCAGCAGGGCCATCGCAAAGCCGGTGTCATCCAGGCCAGCTTCCAGGCTGCGCAACATCACGTTGACGGCCTCGCCTGGGCGATCCCGCTCATGCAGCGAGAGGATCAGTTCCGACACGGTAATCGGGTCGGTCGGCGCATGTTGCCAGGCGCGTTTCAGGTAGGCCACGGCGCCATCCAGATCGCCGACAGCTCGCAGTACTTTGCCCAATTCACGCGCGATTTCGTAGTTTTCAGGGTCTTGGCGGAAAGCTTCCAGCAAGAAATCGGCGGCGGCGACGAAGCGGCCTTCGTCGTGACAGCGCTGGGCGCGGTTGAGGAGGTTCTTGGAAGAGGTCATCTGGATGCTGGGGAAGTGTCCAGGCCTTTATCGTCGCAATTCCGGGCAAAAATGAAGGGAGGCCGGGAAAAATCCCGGCCTCCCTTGGTTTAGGAAAATCCTTTCCTAGTTGATGTCTACAACAACCGTGTTGGAGTTGTAGATTTCACCTCCGTCCACGACCTGCATCTCAACGTATGCAGTGCGACCGGAACCACGGCTAGGAATAATCTTGTTGTAAGAGCCGATTCCAGACGAAGTGGTTGCACCCGCGCCAACAATACCGTTCCAGGTAGTGAAGAGTGGGCTGCCGTCAGTGAAGGAGTAAACGATGGTGTAGGACTTGTTCGATGGAGCACCAGACCAGCTGAGGGTAACCAGCTGACCAGGGTTCGGGGTGTTGTCGCTAATGGTCATCGCGATGGTGTCGTTAGCCGAGCCACCGCCGTTGCCACCGAATGGGTGACTTTCAGAGAGGCTGCTACCGCCAGAACCGTTGGACTGAACGTGGACTGCACCACCTTCCCAACCGCCGGTAGGCAGAGTCATGTTGATGACCGTGCCGCCGCCGCTGGAGGAAAGACCAGTGACCTTCATCATGTTGCCACCGGAGTTGCTTCCGTTGAGAACATTGCTCTGCAGCCACAGGATGTTGCCCGTGGAGGAGAAGTTGGTACCGGTGATGGTGATGTTGCCACCGAGGGTCATGCTGCCAGTGATGTCAGAGATTGAAGGCATCCCGCCACTCATAGTGCCGTAGATGTGCTTCACACCGTTGATGTCATCAGACGCGATCGAACGGTTTGGAGCACCGGTGCCGATTGCGTAGGCGTA
Organism: Planctomycetota bacterium; assembly: GCA_024229395.1. GTDB lineage: Bacteria > Planctomycetota > UBA1135 > UBA1135 > UBA1135. Next base: position 99,875 of record JAAESM010000002.1, read on the forward strand.
CATGGTTGCCGAGCTGGTGCTCGAGTGACCAAGACCCAAAGCGTGACCGAGCTCGTGACAACCAACACCTTGGATGTCCTGACCGCTGGTTACGTTGCCTGGGCCATCTTGCCAGTTCCACGCATCGCCGTAGAAGCGGATGCGCCAACCGTTGCTGATTGGAGTCTCGCAGTAAGCGAGTACACCACCCGAGGAACCACCGAGGGAGGAGATGATGTTGTCATTTCCGCCACCGACGCCACTGGCGTTACCGTTCCAGACAAAGCTGAAGTTTGCGCCACCAGAACCGACGGTGCTCTGGGTGGAGTCACCCGTGCCATCGCCGTGAGCGCGCGAGTTCCACTCAGCGCCAGCCTTCCACAAAGCCAACTCTGCGCCATCGTACTGAGGCCAGTTAGAGTGGATCGTGTTGTTGTTGTTGGCATTAGAGCCACTGAAGTTGTTGTAGACACGGAGATCTCGTTGTGCGAGACCGAGGCTACCACCAATGGTGGTGTAACCCTCAGCTTCCTGAGGAGCCACAACCATGGCCGAACCAACTAGCAAGGAGCTACCGATTGCAAGACGTAGGACGTTTTTCATCGTTGAGCCTCCTGGAGGTTACTGATTTCGTTCTTGAGGTTGCTCACGCGAACGTTGCCTTCAACAGCAAAACCTTCGCCTTTGCCGAGAACGACAGGACCTTTCTTGGTATCGATGGTGCGGAAGATGCCACCCATGGAGGCGTATACGCAGTGATCGATCTCTGGACCCCAACCCTCAACGGCGCCACGGAAGACAACGACTTCGTTGCCCAAGCGGTACTCGGAAGGTGCAGGCATCGAAGTGACCATCATCGAGTCATCTTCGAAGGTGCCGCCCAAGAAGGCGGCTTCTACGGTCGTGGTGTTTCCGGTGTAAAGGTCTTCACCTTCAACAGTTAGAATGGTGTAGATGAGTCGGTCATCGCCTTCAGGGACGAAGCGCACAGTGCGCACGTCGGTGATGGTTCCGTGGACCGCAGAATCGGTCTTCGAAATCATTTTGGCAAGGTCCAACTCCTCGATGCACGCGGAGCCACCCTGCACGAGCAGGACGGTCAAAGCCGCGGCGAGTAGCCAGCGAAGTGTTTTCATCAGTAGAGGTATTACTAGGGAGAGGGTTTGTATTCGGAGCCGACAGCTGGGCTCAGACATTATTGAGGACACGGGATAAACCGCTCAGGTTCCTCAAAATTCACGTTTCTAGGGCTTTTGCGGTTTTCCGGAGGGTGGAGGATGTTGATTTGTACCAGACAAATGGCCTTGAAAATGAGCATTTCTAGCCGGATCCAGATTGCCAACCCGTACTGCGGAGCGGGTTCCGCCCCATCTGACCGGATTTCTGCGTAAACAGCCAATTTTCGTGGCAGAATAGAAGGATGCAGCGTTTGTTGATTCCCCTCGTTTGCGCAGCCGGCCTTGGAATCGGTCTGCTCACTCGCGCCGACGCTGGCGCGACCACCATCGATTTAGGTCCCTCCCAGGTCGAAATCCTGCCCTTCGGTTTGCTTGATGAAGTGCGCCGGGCTGATTTGGTGGTTCCTATGCAAGTCCAGATCTATAACTCCGGCGCAGCTGGGGTGGAGCTCGTGGACCTGGTCATCCAATCCCCTGAGGGAGATATGATTGGTTCTCGGACCTTGGACAACCGCCCACTCGCCGGTGACCACGGCTTCTTGAATGATCTCTACCTAGAGATGGAGCGGACCGACCCCGACTTCAGTCACCGCCACACCAAGCGCTTGTTCATTCCGCTCGAGGATTACGAGCCCCTCGGTCCCGAAGGCGAGGCCGAAGCCATGCGCCGTGTTCTGCAGGGCGTTGCCGATCTGAAGCAGAGCGGTGCACCACAAATTTACGACGCGCAGTTCGACGTCGATCTGGCCGCGCTGTTCGGCCCAGATGCGCAAGTCGGTGATGTCGCTCCTTTCGAGATTGTCGTCACTTGGTTCGACGGCAGCCAGCAACAAAGCAACACGCTGCTGCGCACCATCACCATGTTGGCCCCCTTCCGTCCGGCACCCGCAGGGCACTGGAGTTACAACCGCGGTGTTGGTTCTTGGGTGACCGGCGACCTGCACGTGCACAACTGCCGCGATGAAGCGATCAACGGTTGTGATTCCTGTGCTGCTGAATCAGTCAACATCACCGGTGCCTTCACCAACGCCCAGCTGAAACCGCAATTCCAGGCTCTGGGATTCGATTTCTTCAGCTCGACCACCCACAGTTACTGCATCAACAGCGACACTGAGTTCGACGCCGTGCTTGCTGAGTCCGTCGCCCTGACCGATCCAGGTTTCGTGATGCTCGCCGGCACCGAAGTCTCTGGTCTCGAGACTGGCCCCCAATCCGGTAGCGATAGTTCCACTGCATTGTGCCTGCTCGGCTTCTCGAGCAACGAGGTGCACCACATGGGCGCCCACCACATCACTTCGCGTAAACCGGGTGGCCGCCAAGGCTTCTTGGATTTCTGCGACGACCCGCTGCTTAGCCAAGGTGCGAACTACAATGACGTCAACAGTGAAGGTGGTTTCACCGTGATCAACCACCCGGCGTCGAGCATGTGGGGCTTCAACAGCCTTGCCGACCTGACTGGCCAGGAGCGCAACAACGCTTGGGGTGTAGAAGTATGGAACGGTTCCGAAGGCGCCAACAACTTCCAGACCTTCCAGCGAAACTGGTGGGTCGAGCGCATGGTCGGCGGCAAGCTGCTGTACCCGTACTCAGGCAGTGATACGCATGATTCGGCGCACAACTTTGGCGCCACCCACACCTTCGTGAGCGGTGCGTTGAATGGCGATTCGCTGAATGATGCGCTTAAGTCCGGCTTGAACTACCTGTCGAACGGTCCCTTCCTCGATATCAGCATCAGCGATAACGGTGGACGCGGACTTGGCATGGGGGAAGTTCTGAGCGTGCGCGGCAGCCTGGTTCCCAACAACTACCCGATTACCGTGTCGGTGCCGTACAACGTTGACCAAAACGGTTCGACGATCGACATCTACCGCGGAGTGGTTGGCGTGGGCGAGGTGTTGGTCTCTTCGCAGAGTGGAATCACCGGAAGCGGCACGCTGAACGTGGGCGACAGCCTGCCGAATCGTACCTGCTGGTATCGCGCCGAAGTGCGCAACACCACCCTGACGGAATCGGCGTTGACTACGCCGGTGTTCGTCCACATGTTCTAAGCCGTTACGTTAGTATCTCTGGCTATATGCCGGATCGCATACCTTCTGAGTGGGCCCCCGTCCACCGTGTGAACAACCTCGAACAACTCACTGCAGCCATGGAAAAATGGCGCGCAGCGGGAATCATTGGCGTGGATACGGAGGCGAACTCCTTCTTCGCCTACCACGAGCGCATGTGCCTTTTGCAGGTCTCTGCAGAGGGTGAAGACTGGATTGTCGACCCAATCGAATTGGGCGATGACCTCAAGGCCATTGTGCCGCTGTTGGCGGATCCGTCGATCATCAAGATCTTCCACGCGGCCGAATTCGATTTGATGATCCTGAAGAAGGATCTCGGTGTTGAGGTGCGTGGTTTGTTCGACACCCAAGTCGCCATGACCTTGTTGCGTCACGACAAGACCGGATTGGCGGCCTTGATCCAAGCCTATTACGGCATAGAGTTGTCGAAGAAGGAGCAGCGTTCCAATTGGGGCAAGCGTCCGTTGACCGAAGAGCAGATCGCCTATGCGCGCATCGATACGCACTTCCTGGTTGACTTGCATGATCGCTTGACGACCGAATTGCAAGAGGCCGACATGATGGGTGCGGCAGAAGGCGAGTTCCGTCGCCAAGAGAATGAGATCCTTGTCGCCGGCGAACCGGATCCAGAGCGTTACCGCAAGATGAAAGCGGCGCGCGGCCTGGATGGTGAAACCCTAGCGCGCTTGAAAGAGATCTTCTTCTGGCGTGAGTCCGTCGCTGAAAAGCGCGATGTCCCTTTGTTCCGCGTGCTTGCGAATCAGGCCATGATAGAGATGGCAAAGATTGCTCCGACTACCATCAAGGAACTCGCCGAGATCAAGGGTATGGGGTGGAAGCAAGCCAAGCGTTATGGCGATGAACTGCTTGCCGCGATCGGTTCAGCCAATGGCAAGAGCATCGAGATCAACGTTCCGAAGGTCTCGCCGGCCGAGCGCAAACGTCGGCGCTTGTTGCGCGAGAATCTTGATGAAATGCGCACCTGGCGCAAGGAAGTCGCGCGCGAATTGGATTTGCCAAGTGAGCGCCTGATGCACCGACGTCATCTTGAGGCGATCTGCCGTGCACGCCCGCAAAGCTCCGAGGAGTTGAATGCGGTGGTGCCACTGAATGATTGGCAGCGTCAGAACTTCGAAGCTTCATTATTGGCTAAACTGGAACAGTTACCTGATCCAGACCAATCATGAAACTCTCTCGAATCCTGATCCTGTTACTCGCCACTGCCACCTTTGGTGCATGTGGTTCCGTTGTGCCGCGCGAATGCAGTGCTTGCGCCGAGCATGCAGAGTGGATTGCCGAAGATGGCGAAGCCCTCAGCGCACTCGGTTACGCCGAGTTCCCGCAAGCGGAGCCACCGCGTTACGAGCACGATGAGCGCACGCAGAAAGAGCGTGATCTAGAGGCCATCGGCCGCAAGAACTGAGCGCTGTTTCCGCAAGGACTCGTCCTCGTCGAGGCCGAGGCGTTTGATCATCATGGCGGTTGGGTCAATGACCAACAGTTCATGGACTTGATGGGTTCGCCCTTCCTGCTCGCGCATGGCATGGGACGCCCGGTGGAAGATGCCACCACTCATGTGCAGTTCGATGAGCCTGGCGTCTATCGCCTTTGGGTACGTACGCGCGATTGGGTGGCGCCTTGGAATGCTCCAGGTGCACCAGGGCGTTTTCAGTTGTTACTGAATGGTCAGGCGGTAGAGACCACCTTCGGCACCGAAGGCAATGCTTGGCATTGGCAAGATGGCGGCGAAGTTCGTGTAGGCAGCCAAATGGATTTGGCTTTGCATGACTTGACCGGCTTCGAAGGTCGTTGCGATGCAGTGATGTTCAGTAAGGACTTGGCTTACCAGCCACCTCACGACGGCAGCATGCTCGCTTCCTTGCGTTTGCAGCTCTTGGGGTTGCCAGCCGAACCGACCGTGAGTCCGGTCTATGATTTGGTCGTGGTCGGCGGTGGTGTTGCCGGTACCAGCGCTGCAGTGACGGCCGCGCGTTTGGGTTTGACCGTGGCCTTAATTCAAGATCGTCCGGTGCTTGGCGGTAACGCCAGTTCCGAAGTGCGCGTTTGGCCGGAAGGTCATGTGAATCAGAAGCCGTTTCCGCGCGTCGGCGATGTGGTGATGGAACTCATTCCAGACAAAAAGGGTGATTCCGCCAATGCGCAAGGCGCGCATGTCTTTAATGATCAACGGAAGTTCGATGTGGTCGGCGCAGAACCGAACATCACCTTGTTTCTGGAGCAGCGCGTCAACCGCGCCTACGCTTCGGAGTGGAACATTGAAGCGGTGTTGAGTCAACATACCCGCACCGCCGAGCGCAACTTGATTCGTGGACGTTGGTTCTTGGATAGCACCGGTGATGGCGCGGTCGGTTTCCTTGCCGGCGCCGACTTCGATCAGACTGACACCGGCCATATGGGTGCAAGCAACTTGTGGAACATCCAATGCCTATGCGAAGACGAGGATCCGCTGTCATCAGAGTTGGCCGCCGCAGTAGAAGAAGCCACCTTCCCGCGTTGTGCATGGGCAGTGGACCTTGCCGCCAAGCCTTTCCCTGGGCGCACCAAAGGAAGTACCGAGCCGCAGACCAAGAATCCGAACAAGCCGATCAGCTTAGGCAATTGGTTCTGGGAGAACGGTTTCGATCGTGATCCGATCCACGACATGGAACGCATTCGCGATCAGAACTTCCGAGCTATGTACGGCGCATGGGACACAATCAAGAATGTCGAGAAGCGTTACCCGGCGCACCAACTCAATTGGGTTGCGTACATTGCGGGTAAACGTGAATCACGCAGGTTGCTTGGCGATGTAATTTTGACCGCCGAGGACCTACGCGACAATGTGCAGTTCGAGGATGGCAGCTTCCCTTGTACTTGGGGAATCGATACTCATTTCCCAGCGGCCGCTTATAAGGAAGGTCATGAGGGTGATGAGTTCATCGCCGACTACACCCATGGTGAAGGCTACACCTATCAGGGTCCTTACTGGGTTCCTTACCGTTGTCTTTATAGCCGCAACATTGACAACCTCTTCATGGCCGGCCGTGACATCAGTGTCACGCACGAAGCACTCGGTGCCGTGCGCGTGATGAAGACGACCGGTGCGATGGGGGAGATCGTTGGCATGGCTGCTTCCTTGTGCAAGCGGTTCGATTGCACGCCGCGCCAGGTTTACAGCGAGCACCTCAGTGAGTTAAAGGCCTTGATGGAAGTTGGCGCGGGTGCCGCAGCTGGCCGTTAACAATAGGCTGCTGCTTTCAGACCGCGTTCCAACATGGCGCGATCCAGATCGTGGCCAATGAATACGACTTCACTGATTGGCTCCGTTCCTTCGGGCCACGGCAAATCCGCTTCGACCGAATAGAGGTCATAGACGCCTTGCAACAGACAGCGATAACGAATGCCTTGGATGTTCAAGAAACCCTTATAGCGAACCAGCTTGTCACCGAACTGTTGCACGCAGGCATCCAACCATAAGCGCGTCTTCAATTCATCAAGCGGACCTTCGCTGCGCAAGCTGACCGAAGAGATGCCGCTGTGGTGCGCTTCGTGAGCGGCTGCGGCGACGTCGGCCAAAGGCATGGCACGTTCGCGTGCCTGCAGGACTTCATGCAACGGCACATTGGCATTCGTGGTGGGGAGGATCGGTGCGGTGGGATTCAACGTGCGCAGATCCACCAGCGCTTGCTCCTTGACTTGCTCCCCGACCAGATCCGTCTTGTTCAGCACCAGTAGGTCCGCCAGTGCGATTTGCTCGACCGCCGAACGTGCCTCGACGGCGTGCGACAAGTTGGCGGCGTCGGCCAAAGTGACGACCGATTCCACTTGGTAATAAGTTGCGATTTCGTCTTCAACTAAGAAGGTGCGCAGCAGCGGTGCCGGTTCGGCGATACCGGTAGTTTCAATGATGACGCGATCGAATTGACGTCGGCGGAAAGTCGGCAAGCGCCGTTTACGCAAGGCGAGCAGGCTATCGATCAAGTCACCGCGTACGGTGCAACATACGCAGCCATTCGACAACTCCACCACGTTGTCGTCGGAGCGAACCACCAAGCGATCATCGATGCCGATCTCGCCGAACTCATTGACCAGGACCGCGTAACGGGTTCCGTGGTCGTTGGCGAGTAAATGATTCAATAGCGTGGTCTTTCCAGCCCCAAGCCAACCAGACAGCAGTGTGACTGGCGTGATGAGGGCGTTGCTTGTTTGCGACATCGACCACAGGATACTGGCATTCGTGGGTGTAAAACCTGTACACTCCTATCAGCGATAAGCAGCGAGTCCGGATGCGAAACACGCCTGGTGCCCAGTCTTGTCGAGAAAGTGTTCTCCCCGGCGTGGTCATGTCTTATGACAGCATCGAAACAGGGCGGCGCTTAGTTTTGCCGAATGACACCATAGACCCAACGAACTCAAGCAGTCGCAGCGTAACGAGCGACTGCAAAGACTTAAGTAGCCCGAGCGATCAGTGGATTGCAGATTTGGTCGCCAAGCTTCAAGGGGCCATGCCAGCATCCAACGATACGGAGCGATGCAACGCCATCAAGGATGTTCTCGTGGAACATATTGGCACCAGCGAGTGCCCACTTGATTCTGATTTGCTGGAAGCTGTCGCCGCACAATACGGCCGACGCCTGCTTTACAAAGACCCCGCCGGCACCTTCACAGTGGTGCTGATGATCTGGGGTGCCGGCCAAGGAACGCCCATGCACGACCACGCAGGTTTGTGGTGTGTCGATTGCGTTTGCCTCGGCAACATCACTGTGGAGAGCTATGAGCCACAGCCCGCCCGCACCGATGGTTCGGGGCTCCTTGATTTCGAGAAGGCGCTGACCGTGGAAGCCGGCATGGGCGAGGCCGGTGCTTTGATCCCACCGTTCGAGTACCACACGATTCACAATCCTCACATGCAGATGGCAGCGACCGTTCATGTCTATGGTGGTGAAATCACGGAGTGCAATATCTTCGTGCCAGAGGGTTCCGGCTATCGACTCGAAGTGATGCCCTTGGGTTATTGCGACTGATCGGGCGGCCCAGCCGTCCCGCTTGATTTGCCGCTGGAAGTCCGCCCACTAAAGCGAGTTTCATGGCGGCATGGCGAGCCTACAATCCGCGCATGACGACCGGTTTCCAGGGGTCCTTGTTCGGCGCGCCCGAAGGGCGGTATGCGCGCGTTGCGCTCGATACCCCGGTGCGCCGTGAGTTCTCCTATCACGTGCCCGATTCCTGTGAGCCACTGGTCGCTGGCAGCAGGGTGCGCGTTCCCTTCGGCCAACGTGAAGGCCTTGGCGTGGTGGTCGGTGTGGATGATCATCCGCCATCCGATGTTCCGCCGGATCGCATCCGTTCGTTGAACGGAGTGCTTGATCCAGAGCCGCTGCTTACTCCGGCCTTGTTGCGCTTGGCGCATTCGATTGCCGATACCACTTACTGTTCGTGGGGGCAGGCCTTGGCTGCCATGTTGCCGGCGGCGTTGCGTCGCGATCGCCCGCGCCGCACCATTCCAGTTGTGGAGTTGGTCGAGATGCCAAGTCTCGAGCAACTCGAGAAGCTCGAGCAGTCCTATCCCAAGCAAGCCAAGGCATTGGCTTATCTGGAACGCGCCGGTGGTCCGATGGAGTTGCGCGAGATCCGCAACCGCACCGGCTTGTCGCGTTCACCACTTGATACCTTGGCCAAGAAAGGCTTCGTCAAGTTCGGTCGCCGCAAGGAATTTCTCGATCCCTTTGCCAACGTGCCTTTGCTGCGCGACAAGCCGCCGCAACTGACTGAGCCACAACAGCATTGTGTGGACCGTGTGCTCGAGAGTCTGGAAACACGCCAACACCAGGACTTCCTTCTGTTCGGCATCACCGGTTCGGGCAAGACCGAGATCTACTTGCATGCACTAGAGAAGTGTTTGGAACAAGGCCGTGGCGCCATCGTGTTGGTGCCGGAGATCGCACTCACGCCGCAAACGGTTTCGCGTTTCCGTGCACGCTGCGGTGAGGTGGCGGTCTTGCACTCGGGATTGACCGATGCCGAACGTCATGACCAATGGGTAGCGATTCGTGAAGGGCGCTTGCGCGTTGTGGTGGGTGCACGCTCGGCCTTGTTCGCGCCGATCACCGACTTGGGTTTGATCATCGTCGATGAGGAACATGAGTCTTCCTTCAAGCAGGAATCCACGCCGCGATATCACGCACGTGATGTGGCGCGTGAACGTGCACGCTTAGACGATGCCGTCTGTGTCTTGGGAAGTGCCACCCCATCATTGGAGTCATGGGCCGCGGCGCATGAAGAGAACGGCTTGGTGAAGCTGGAGCTGCGCGAACGTGTTGCCGGTGGCAAATTGCCGAGCATCCAGATCGTCGACATGCGCGTCCAGAAACCAGAAAAGGGCAAGTGGCTAGTGATGTCGCAACCGTTGTGCTCCGCCTTAGGCAAAGCACTGAACCACGATGAACGCGCAATCCTATTCCTGAACCAACGGGGTTACGCGCCGGCGTGGCATTGCCGCGCATGTGGCGGCAGTGTGCATTGCAAGGCATGTGATGTGGCACTCACCTATCACCGTTGGCGACGCAAAGCGATCTGCCATTACTGCATGCATGAAGAGGAGCCGCCGCAGACTTGTCCGGATTGCAAAGGCCCAGTCGACATGGTCGGCGTAGGTACCGAGCGCGCTGAAGACACCGTCGAGCGCATGTTCCCCAAAGCACGTCTCGCGCGCATGGATCGCGACACCATGTTGCGACGTGAATCCTACGAGGAAGTGCTGAAGGCTTTCGGTTGCGGAGATTTCAACGTGCTGCTCGGCACGCAGATGGTGGCCAAAGGATTGGATTTCCCCGAGGTCACTCTGGTCGGTGTGTTGAACGCCGATACCGCTTTGCATCATCCGGACTTCCGCGCCAGCGAGCGCTGTTTCAACTTGATTGCGCAAGTCGCTGGTCGTGCCGGGCGCAGTGATCGCGGCGGCAAGGTCGTGGTGCAAACTTGGATGCCGGAACACCCGGCGTTGATTGCTGCCAAGAGCCATGACTATGCAGGTTTCGCCAAAGCGGAATTGGAAGAGCGCAAGTTGTTCAGCTTTCCGCCTTATGGTGCCGCCATTCGTTTGAGCTTCGAAGCGGAGCACCGCAGTCGTGTCGAAGAGACTGCGCAAGCTGCAGCACAAGCTCTGCATGCCGCAGCGAATGGTGCGCGCGATATCAAGATCCTTGGACCAGCTGCGCCGCCAGTCGAAAAAATTCGCGGTCGCATTCGCAGGCAAATATTAATCCGCACCAGTCACAGTGGACTGGCACGGATTCGTGAAGTGCTTTACGACCTATGTCAAAAGCAAGGCATTACCGTCGACCCGTTGTAGGCTCACCAAGACGGCAAGCCTGACCCGGGCAGTGCTATCGTTTATTCCACACCAGTGATGGTGCCGTCTTCAAGCAGGTCGATCTCATTCGCTGCCGGCACGCGTGGCAAGCCAGGCATGCGGAAGATCTCACCGGTGATCACGACCAGGAATCCTGCACCGGCGTTGATCTCAACTCTACGAATGGTGATCGTGAAATTGGTCGGGCGACCGTACTTCTTTGGATCATCGGACAGCGAGCCAGGCACCTTGGCGATACAGATCGGCAAGTTGCCGTAACCGAGTTCCTCGGCGCGTTTGATTTGGCGATGCGCAAGGCCGTCGAACTCGACATCCTTGGCGCCGTAGACCTTCAAGGCTACCGCGCGGATCTTCTCCTCGACGGGGTCATCCAATTCATAGATCGGCCGCAACGGAGTCTGTTCGGCCTCGGCGGCCTTCATGACAGCCTTTGCCAAGTCCACCGCACCAGGTCCGCCTTCAGCGTGGTGAGTGCTTGCGGCAAAACCGATTCCGAGTTCCTCACAACGCTGGCGCACCATCTCGATCTCTTCTGGAGTATCGGTGGCGAACTGGTTCAGCGCTACCACTGCAGGCTTGCCATACATGCGCACGTTTTCGACATGCTTATCCAAGTTCGGCAGGCCATCCTTGACGGCCTGGGCGTTCGGCGCGTTCAGCTCCTTGACCGGAATGCCGCCGTGCATCTTCAGCGCGCGGATGGTGGCGACCAACACGATCGCGTCGGGGTTCAAGCCCGCGGAGCGGCACTTGATGTCGAGGAATTTCTCGGCACCCAGGTCGGCACCGAAGCCAGCCTCGGTGATGGTCCAATCGGCGAAGTGCATCGCCATACGCGTGGCAATCACCGAGTTACAACCATGCGCGATGTTCGCGAACGGGCCGCCATGGATGAAGGCTGGCGTGCCGTTGAAGGTCTGCACCAGGTTCGGGTTCATGGCATCGCGCAGCAAAGCCATCATGGCGCCAACACTGCCCATCTGCTCAGCGAAGATCGGCGAAGTGTCCTGGGTGTAACCGATTACGGTGCGGTTCAAGCGTGCGCGCAAGTCGTCGGCATCTTTGGCCAAGCACAGCATTGCCATCACTTCCGACGCGGCGGTGATATCGAAACTGCTTTCACGTGGTACGCCTTGGCCAGGACCGCCGAGGCCAGTCACGTTGCGACGCAATGCGCGGTCGTTCATGTCGAGCACGCGCGGCCAAGTAATCTTACGTTGGTCGATACCCAACTTGTTGCCGAAGTGCAGGTGGTTGTCGATCAAAGCGGCGAGCAGGTTGTGCGCGCTAGTGATCGCGTGAAAGTCGCCGGTGAAGTGCAAGTTGATGCGATCCAGCGGCATGACCTGACTATGTCCGCCACCACAAGCACCACCTTTCATGCCCATGCATGGACCAAGACTCGGCTCGCGCAAGGCCAGACATGCGGATTCATGCAACTCGGTGAAAGCTTGCGCCAAACCGATCGAAGTGGTGGTCTTGCCTTCACCCGCGGGTGTCGGTGTGATCGCCGAAACCAGGATCAACTTCTGCTTATCGCGTTTGCGCGGCTTATCCAAAGCCTTGAGATCGACCTTGGCAATTTCACGACCATAAGGCAGAAGATCTTCGTGGGAAACGCCGAGGTTGTCCGCGATCTCTTGGATCGGGCGCGCGGCATATTGGCGGGCAATCAGTACGTCAGTCGTCATGAAGAGCGGAAGTCTAGCGGCTTTCCGCTATCGCGTGAACTCCCGCGCGCCCCTGTGATTCGCCACGCTAACGTGCGAAATCCGAATGACGGTTTATTCCGGGCTGTCGGTGAGGTCTACCGCTTTGCCGCCGTTTGCTGTGGCGAGTTCGGCCAAGAAACTTGCCTGCACCGAACCTGCTGCGATGGTGTGGAAACGAATCCGACGATTACGATTCGAACGCTCCAACATGCTCAGGATCGCATCGGGTGCTGTCATTGGCCCAATGGTCGGATTGCCGTCTGTCAGCAGATAGACGGTCTGTGCGCTCTCGAAAGACAACGATGCCATCAAGGCACTGTGAAGGTTGGTTCCGCCGCCGGGTTGTGTCTGCTCGAGGAATCCTTTCGCCGACATGATGTTGTCGGCACTGGCACTGACCAATTCATTGCGCCACATCTTCACGCTGCTCGAGAACAACACGACATTGAATTGTGTATCGGCCGGCAAGTGACTGATGGTCTCATCCAGCGCGCTGGCGAAATGCTGGTAGTAGGTTTGCCGATCATTGAAACGACTCGACATCGAACCACTCACATCCAACACGAACACCACGCCTTCGCGCGCGACATCCAGACCGTGATAAGTATTGCGCACCACGGAATGTTGGTTCTCTTCTTGCTTAGGCTTGCGGCTGTGCAGCATTGCGACTGCCTTCCTGGCCGACGGCAATTGATAGAACTCGGGGCGCTCCTTCAACCACAGCGCCCAACTCTCACCGATTGGGCCAACATCTTCGCCACTGAGTTGGGTCAGGCAATGGATCGCGTCTTCACGGACGCGACCGTATTCCTCATTCGCCAGCTTCACCAATGCCGGCAGGGAACTAGTGCGGCGGAATGCCAGCATGCTTTCGGTGGCCATAGAGCGCACCGGCCATGCATCATCTTCCAGCAAGGCGGTGACGGCTTCAAAGGCGGGGGTGGAGCGAGGGAAGCGGCGCAACACATTGGCGGCCTGCACGCGCTCCGCGGTATTGCTGCTGGCGGCGAGCTCCAGAATGCGCGGCTCCACAGTGACCGGCAGATTGCCCAGTTGACTTAAGGCCCACATCGCGTCACTTCGTAAACGAGCATCGTTGCTTTCCAAGCGTTGAATCAACAAGTCGCGCACCGAATCGGAACCGGAATTAACCAGACCTTCCATGGCCAAGTCACGAACCTTTTCATCTTCATGTTCGAGCAAGTTCGTCAGCGCAGGGTTGCACAGGCTAGGGCTGTCGTCGGCGTTGGTGGCCACGATGTCGGCGCAGATTCGCACCAACTCTGGATCCGGGTCACGCAGTCCGCGCTTGATCAAGATCTCGACTTCCTTGCGCTGCGTGGCTTTCTGCAAGGCAGCGGCAATGTCCTCGCGGAACATCAGGTTGGTGCCATCGGACCAGGCCTCAAGCAGCAGCAGATAGCTATGCGGTCCACCTAAGGAACCGAGCGCTTGGATTGAATTCCGACGTAGTTGAATGTCGGAGCTCTCCAATCCATCTTCCAGGTACTTGGCACCTTCCTTAAGTTGCAGATGTCCAACGCCGAATGCACCGGCCGATGCCAAAACCGGATTCTTGGACTTGACCGCTTTCATGACGGCCTTCTCCAGCTCCAAGACATCTTCGACGAGCAATCCGCGCAGCACTTCGCCGCGGATCATCAAGTTCGGTTCCACTAGGAGGCGTACATCGCGCAAGAAAATGCGGTGCTCTTGACCGGCCAGGAGGAGATCCCGGCAAGCCTGGCGGCGCACGATCTCGGAGCGGCGGTGGGCGGCCAACAGGCGCAGCTGCTCATTGGCGTAGTTGGAGTTGGCCAAATAAATCGCGTGGACAGCGGCCATCTGTTGAGGGCCTTCCAGCCTGCGCACCATCTTGACCAAGGCCTCCACCGCCTGATCAGTACCTAGGCGGCCAATTTCGTGGATGCGCGTCACACACAGCCGGGGGGCAGCACCACTGCGGCGCAGATGCCGCAGGTCGCCGATCTGCTCCGCCAAGTTCCTGGGTAGCGGGCTATCAGCCTGGGGGGGGGGCTCCTGAGAGGTGGCCTCAGGCGCCGCTGAGAGGGCGCAGGCGGCGCTTAGAGCAAGTGAGGCAAGGGTTTTGGACTTCACGGCTGGTTGGAGGTTAATGCACGGGTTGGACCCAGTTGCACCAAGTCATTCTTCGGCCATCTCGGAGGATTCGATAAACTACTCCGCTTCTCCGGAATGAGGGGCGCCGTGTCATGTTTAAGCCTACAACCATCATTGAGCCCTTCCGCGTGAAGGTCATCGAGCCATTGCCCGTCCGGACCCGCGAACAGCGTGCCGAGGCCTTGCGAAAAGCAAAGCTCAACCTCTTTTCGGTTCATGCCGACCAGGTCACCATCGATTTGATGACAGATTCTGGAACTTCTGCCATGAGTCAGGAGCAATGGGCCGCCATCATGCGCGGCGATGAGTCCTACGCCGGCGCGCGGTCGTTCTTCCGGTTCTCGGAAACGGTGAAGCAGCTGACCGGCATGGAGCACATCATCCCTGTGCACCAGGGGCGTGCGGCTGAACGAATCCTGTTCACGGTGCTTGGTGGCAGCGGCAAGGTCATCCCAGCCAACACGCACTTCGATACCACGCGCGCCAACGTTGAAGCCAGCGGTGCCGAAGCGCTCGACCTGGTGATCGAAGAGGGCAAAGATCCAGCGACCGAACACCCATTCAAAGGCAATCTTGATGTCGACGCCCTGACCAAAGTCTTGAGCGAACGCAGCAAGGATGTGCCCATGGTCGTGATGACGGTCACCAACAACTCTGGTGGCGGGCAACCGGTATCGCTCGAGAACATGAAGCAGGTGCGCGAAATCTGCGACAAGTTCAAGGTGCCACTCTTCCTTGACTGTGCACGCTTCGCCGAGAACGCATGGTTCATCAAGCTGCGTGAAGAGGGGCAAGCACATCGCACGCCCAAGGAGATCTCCGAGGAAATGTTCCGTCTTGCCGACGGTGCGTGGATGTCGTCGAAGAAAGATGCCTTCGGAAACATCGGTGGTTTCTTGTCGTTGAAAGATGACAGCGTTGCGGGAGAGTGCCGCAACATGCTTATCCTCACCGAAGGCTTCCCGACGTATGGCGGTCTTGCCGGTCGTGACTTGGAAGCGCTTTCGGTTGGGTTACAGGAAGTGCTCGAAGAGGATTACCTGGAGTACCGCATCCGCAGCACCGAATATGTTTGGCGGCACCTCGATGAAGCAGGCGTGCCACTGTTGCGCCCAGCCGGAGGTCATGCCGTGTACCTGGATGCGCGTGAGTTCTTGCCGCATGTCCCTCCTGGCGAGTTGCCCGGTCAATCCATCAGTGTGGCAATGTTCCTCGAAGGGGGAGTGCGCGCTTGTGAGATCGGAACGGTCATGTTCGGTCACACTTTGCCCGACGGCACCCAGGAAGCCGGTCCGATGGATCTAGTGCGCTTAGCCATTCCGCGTCGCGTCTACACGCAATCGCATATGGACTACGTGATCGAGGCGGTGAGTTATGTCTTCGAGCGTCGCGAACAACTCGGTGGCTTGAAGATCATCGACGAGCCATCGGCGTTGCGTCACTTCACCTGCGGATTCGAAGCCCTCGGCTGGGACCCCTTCGCAAAGTAGTCAGCGGACAACCTTAGGCCGCAGCTGACCAGGGAGCGCTCAGTAAAGTTCCACTTCGGCAAAGCCAACACTCGCGCCCTTGCCGAGTTGTCCGTGATCCAAGGAGATCACGCGCAGCTTGATGGTCTTGACCTGGATTTTCTTATCGAATTCCAGGACCGCCTTCTCATGGATGTAAGTCGGCATGCGCACCACCTTCGGCGCCAAGTCATTGATCGTGACCTCTACTAAATGCGGCGCCGGGGATCCATGAAGGCCCTGCAACTCACGCGGCGCCATCACGATCTTCAACACCGACGCCTTGCGTTTGCGTCGGAAGGAGATCTCTGCATAGGGCTGACTGTCCTTGGCCTTGCAGCGCCAAGAAGTGAAATAGAGGCCGTCAGTGAGGGATTGTGGCAGATTCCGTGGTCCGGAGCTTGAAGCCTTAACCGTTGGGGAACCCGCTGGCGCCAAGTTGGAATCGCCTTCGGTGACATAAGCAAGTCGCTGCGCAGAGATGCCTTCACTCTGATGGAAGTCGATGGTGCCGGAACCCAGCATGGTGCCGTCGTTCAATTGCGCATCGGCACGCACTTTCCAATCACCGCGTTCCGCAAGTTCATATTGAATCGCGAAACGATTCTCGAACATCTCTTCCACGCGTTGCCAAGGTGAGTCCGGAGCCTGGACCCAATAGATTACGCGCGCGATCTCGTCGAAGCCCTTCGTTTGGCTGTCGACCCACAGGGAGTTCGGCTGGTTCATCGACAGGCGCAGCAACAACGGCCCGTCTTCCGGCGCCGATTGGAACAAGCGATCATTGCGTAGATTCACGTTCGTCAATGCATGACGAGAAGTAGCTTTGCGCAGGAACAGCAGGGCGAAGGATTCGACGATTGGGGAGGCGTCGTCATCCCAGCGGCCATTCCCATGTTGATCGTCGACGATCTTCTCTGCACCTTCAAGATACCAAGCGTGACTTCCGAACATGTCCAAGCCAGCTAGTCCACCGGCGCGTTCGAGGCCATAGTAGTAGTAATAGGAATGCATGCTTGGCTTCCCGTCATATAGCGCCCAATGACTACCAAGCCATCGAGCTCCACTCTGAATCGAACTCTGCGCTCGCACGACCAGCTTGTCCCTTTCGCCGCGCGCAAGGTTCGCGATACAGATCGCCAAGGTGCCAACGCCCGCGGCAGTCATGGAAGGGGAAACCGGGTTGCCGTTGCCGTAACTAAAACCATGGGTGGCATTGCTGCTGGCCTTGGTGCTGCCACCCTCTCGGCAAGCCAACATCGCACGCGTCAAGCTTTCCCATGTGGCCTGCGGAATATCCACACCGCCCTTCGCGGCGGCGCGCAATCCGAGAGCGGCGTATTGAGTATTGGAAAGGTCACCGCCGGTCGACGATTCGGTCAGGCCATAAGACCACATGCCGTTACTCGCCTGACCACGAATCAAGAACTCGGCAATCGAGGCGATGAGTTCCTTATCTTGCGGATCCCCTCCAGCTTGCAAGGCCATCAACTCCAAAGCTACGGAGTAAGTCCCTTGCGCACGTGGCTGATTACGCAAATAAGCCAAGCCTTTCAATACCGCTTCACTGCGCGACGACTGTCCACTATGAATCAAGGTGTAGACGCCGAGCGCGGTCGTTGCATTCGGGTAGTGGCCATAAGGGGGCCAAGAGCCATCGATCAACTGGGTGTCCAATAAGTAATCCACACCTAGGTCGATCGAGCGATTGATGCGCGGCACGCTGATGTGCCGCTGACTGCGCATCTCGAATTGCCACTCGGGGGATTCATCGTGCACTTCAAGCAGCAAGTGATTCAATCCCGGTTGCAGATCGAGCGTAAGCTTCACGCTTTTCACATCGAGATGTTGGAAGGGCTTGCGTTTGGCCATGGCGCGTCCATTCCACCAAACGGTCATGCGCCCAGCTGCCCCACATGTCACCACAGTGGTGCCGCTCGAGGTGGCATAAACGGGGCGATACAGATAAATCACCTGCTTGTCCTGCGGCTCACCCGGGATGAGGGCTCGCAGGTCAATCGTGCCACTGTCTAAACCAACTCTCTCGCGTGGATTGGCAAGTTTCTTATCTACTGCATTGAGGTAGCGCTCCAGATTGACCGGATTCCACCCCAAGATCGTTTCGCCAGCGCTGGCGTATTCCGTGCGCAGTGCAGCCCAAGGCGCTCCAGCGCGCATGTCCTTGATCTCCGCATAAAGACCATCAGGGCCTTTGCTATCTGGCCCCGGAAGCGGCCCGAGCATCTTCCACGCGCCCGGACGCATGGCTTCCAGCACCTCGTCGGCGCTTTGTTGCGGCTGCGCCCAGCATGGGGTGGCCAACAGGAATAATGAAACCAGGAGCATGCTTCTGTCTAGGCTAGCGTCGCGGCAACGGTAACTTGTGATTTCAGTGCTCAACCCCTCCACCCTCCTCCAAAGCACGTGGCGCCTCGCTTTCGGCGCTCTCGTCGTGCTCGGCTGCGCCACCACCACGGCATCAGGCCAATCCAAGGGCAGTCAGGATGCCCCCCAAGAGCATGTCAGCATTGAGTATGGCCGCAAGGCGATGGCCGCTGGTGACTACTCTGAAGCCTATGGCCACTACTTGTTCGGCCTGGCGCGCACCACGAGCCCATTTGAAGTGGTGCAACTGCTGCTCGAAAATTCGGTGCTAGCCGCCGACGCCGACGCCAACGCACTGTGGGCCCATGATTTCTATGCTCTTGGCGCCGACATCCGTGGCCGCGTGAAGTTGAAGCCGGGTGTCTCCAAGTTGCTTCCTGAAGAAGATGACTATCCGTCGTCGTTGTCGGTCGCGCGCGCCGAAGCCGTGCGTGAGTTGATGAAGTTTCGCGACGCACGTGCGCGCAGCAAACGAGTCGGTGACCCCTTGTTGGCGGAGTGGGCCGAAGACCTTGCACGGCAACTGGCTTTGGAGTCGCCAGCCTTGCAGGCAGAGTATGCCGCAAAGTTGGATCCAAGCCTGGCGGTGAATCGCAAGGTGCAACGTCAAGTCACGCGCGGCTTAGAGAAATTGATCCGCGATGGATTCGGTGGCGGCGGCAATGATTTGGTCATTCGCGCGGCACGCTGCCTGCGCGGCCTTGGTGCACAAGCGAATTTCAAGGATCTGAAAGGACCGGAGCCACCGGACATGAGTGGTGAACTTTCAACGGCGTCGGCGGCTTTGGCACGTGCACGTCAAGCGATGGCAAGCAGCGGTGTGAAGGTCTGGAGCATCGAGGAACTGGAAGACCTGGATGAGGATCAACAACGCGCATTCACTTTGGAGCATGGCTCCTTCGCCAGCCCAGGCGTGGCACTTTCACCGAACGGTTGGTATTTAATCGAGACTAACTGTGGCTATTGGACTTTGCTCGGCGCGGCGCAAACGGTCGAGGAACATCACAAGCGCCTGGTCAATTGGTATGGCCAGGATCCATTCATTGGCATTCAGGGCATCGTGCGATTGGTGCCGGAATCTTATGGCCTAGAGATGGAAGGTTCGCCGTTCTGGTGGGCCGGTGGCTTCCAAGGCGGCAATGTGACCACCTTGAAGTTCACCATCAGTACGATTCCAGCGCTGGGTCGTGGTTTGACTCACGAACTCACACACCGTTTCGATGGCGGTGCTTTCGGTGGATTGCCCGCATGGTTGAGCGAAGGGCGCGCGGTGTGGACAGGCGGCAGTTATGGTTCGATGTACGACGAACAGTTCATCGAAGACTATGTCAACTACGGCACGCTGTTTGGCGTTTCCAATGATGGCTACGGCGATCAAGAAAACCTAGAGGAACTGATTGCAGGCACCATCGAAGAGTATCGCGATAACTACTCTGCCGGTTATGCCTTGTTCGTGTACTTGCGTTCGTGGACCGGTTTCCTGGAGGAACCGTTTGAAGACGAGGACGGCAACGAGCATGTTTACCACGACGAGGACAACGCCACACCGATCTTCGCCGAACAGCTCGAGAAGTTCATGGCCGACCGCAAGCGCGCGCGCGGTGGGGCAGTGGCTGGTTTCGCCAAGTACTTCGCCGACGGCAAGGATGGTCGCCCAGCCGATATGGAAACCTTCGCGCGCGACTACAAACGTTTCCTGCGCGGCTTCTATTGGAAGGACTTCGCACCATGGGTAGAACTTTACGATCCGCGCGCGCCAGCAAACGCCGACGACAACCGTCGCGTCTACGATGAACCTACTTTCACTTGGCTACGCAATCGCGCCGAGCCATGGTTCGGTCAGGACCAAGCACGTGTTGCTGCAGCCTTGTTCTCAGAAGTGAAGTCCATCGATGATGCGGTTGCCGCATATCGTTGGTGCTTGGCCGTGGATGAACCGAGCGATGCAACCTTGGAACAATTGGTTGCCGACCTGCAACGCATGAAGTTGGATGATGCAGCCTGGGTAATGCAGAAGTGGCAGCGTTTCAGGTCGCCGCTGCGTGACTATGAAGGCAGCATCCTCGGCCCAGCACCGTTCCTTGGCAAGTTGCCGCGCGTGCAGGCCTTGTTGGAGAATCGCGCAGCTGCTGCGAAGGATTATCAGAGTCGTGGTTGGCATCAAGCAGCCGCCGCAATCGCTGCCGATCATGATCAACTTGCCAGTGCCGTCGGCGAACAGCTGATGGACTTCGCTCGCCCGGAAGGTGAGTTCCTCCATCCTTACACGCGCCCAGGTCGTCACCTTAGTTTGGGCGAGTGGAGTGAGAGCGGTTTGACCGGATTGGAAGACAACCGCATTGAAGGTAACTGGTTCGTCGATTACCAAGACGACGTGCATGTCGGGCGTAAGACTGCACGCACTGGCACCGACACCATGGACCGTGATGCGCGCGGCAGCGATGCCTTCGTGCATTCACTCGAGTGGCAGGATTCGGGGCGCTATCAACTGACCGCCAAGATCGAACAGACTACCGAGTATTACAGTGCCGGGGTAACCCTCGGTTGGACGCGCCGCGATCGCAACATCCGTTTCAGTTTCACCGGTGGCGACTATCGTTTCGCGACCAAGCAATCCGAGGACCGCGAAGACGGCTACGGATTCGGTTGGAACCTGAATGGGCTGTACGCACGCCAAGGAGCCAAGAGTGGCAGCGTTGGATTCGCCCGACGCAAAACCACCTGGAACCTGAGAATGTTGGTCGATGGCCCAACCGTAGAAGTCTTCGTCGATGACAAGTACGTTGCCTCATTGACCACGCTCGACGCTCGCCCGATTCAGGGTTACATCGGCTTCTTCACCTCGACCGGCGCCATGCGTGTGATCCAGCCTCAGGTCACGCGTTTGGATCGAGAGCTGTTTGGCCCAACTGCAACTAGTTCCGGACGCGGCCTGCATCCATCACGCAAGGGCGCCGATCGGATGCGTGATTTCATTGGTCGGCCTGTCACTGGCTTGCCACTGGCTGGCGCTGGTACTGCAATCCTGTGGATTCCAGGCGAGAGCGATAAGCATCGGCAGGAGATGAAAGATGGCGAATGGCGCGAGGCAGTCGAGAAGACCTTGGTGACGTTCCTCGAGAACTGGGTGGTCGAAGATCCCAGTCAAGGGATCACGGTGGTGCTGCCGGAATCCATGCTCGAAACGGATCGCAACGCTCTGCAGAAGTTCTTCGCAGAGCAGCCGGATGATGAAGAGTTCGTGTTGCCCCGCGGCGGTCTACGTTGGGCAAGTCACAGCTCCGACTTGGACATCACCGAACGCGGCATGACTGTCGGTGGTTGGATTCGTCCGCTGCTTGGTTTCGCTGACCCAGCTGGCATCATGCGCTACCACGCGCGCATGTCACGTTCGCGCGTTTCCTTGCCGAAGGAGCTCCGCACCTTACTGCGCGAGTACCAGGACCATTCGCGTCCAGGTCAAGCCGGCGCTGGTGATTAAGGAATAGCAACCAGCAAACGGCGCCAGCCCTGGCAACTATTGCAGCTCGATTTCGCTGAAGCCGACCGAAGCCGAACCTAACTTACCACCGGTGATTTCGACGATGCGGATCTTGATGTAACGGACCTTCGTCTTGGTCGGGAAATCGATCACCGTCTTATGGAAAGGGTCGGGATTAATCTCGTAGACCGTGGGCTCCTTTTCCTTGTTCAACCACAACTCGATCTTGGTCGGGCGAGGGTTGTTGTTCTGATCCCAAATCCGGGTCAGTGCATGCGACAGCTGCAAACGACTGGCTTTGGCGCGGCGCTTGAGTTCGATCTCCAACCATGGGTTGGCATCGGCGGCTTCGCAACGCCAGCGCGTGTACCAAAGGTTATCCACCAGGCGACCACCACCCTCATTGCTGAGGTTGGATGAGATCGACATCTGCGGGCGATAAGCCGGCAGAATATTGCGCATGGAATCGCTGGCGTAGGACAAGGTGTTCGGGTCCACGCCAATCTTCAGTTCGAAACGAACGGTGCCGGACTTGCTGGTCGCGCCACTCTCGAAGTGACCTACGCAACGCACCTCATAGGTTCCACTCTGGGTGGTTCCGTATTGCTTGGCGTAACGATTCTCGATTGACGTACCGATCGATTCCCACTTCTCGCCGTCGGCGCGCAGGAAATACTCCACGGCATCGGGCTTGGCATCTTCTGGTGGGATCACCCACATGGTCATGGGGCTTGATGTCACGACATGAAGCCTCAGCTCACCATCCTCTGGCAGTGAGAGATGCAGATCGTTCTTCTTCTTGTTGCTGACACTGCCGCCTGTGGTCGCCACTGCCGACGCCTTCTTCAGGAACAACAGCGCAAAGCTGGTGGAGCTGCAGTTGCGGCCCCAAGGATCACGCCACTGACCCTTATCACCTTGTTTGTTGATCAAGTAAGCAGCGCCAGCTTGGTACCAATCATGGTCGCCGAAGGTCTTGGTATCGAGGAAGGCGCCAATACGTTCAACACCATAGAGCCAGTAGTAGGTCCAGGAGTCACCATTGAACGGGTTGCTTGCCGCCACGAACTCACGATCCATCCAGGCCATGCCTTGCGGAATGGCGCGTTTGACCTTCACGCGATAACCGTTCTTGATGTCGTCACCGAGTTGCTCCTGTGCGATCGCGAGGACCGTCAAACCTGCAGTGGTCATCGAGCCGGTGACTAGTCTGCCTTTGTAATAAGCGAATCCGGTCGGCACGATGCTAGCCGCGCGCTTGACCTTTTCTTGTGCCAATAGCGCACCATCGATCGATTCGTACCAGACCTTGGCTGGGATCTCCGCGCCAGCTCCAGCTGCAGCGCGCAAACCAAGCACTGCGAATTGCGTGCAAGACAAATCCGCATGGCCACCGGGATAAGCCCATTGACCATCGTTCTCTTGCCAAGAAATCAGGTCTTCGGCGCGCTCTTCAATTTGCTCCAGATAACTTGGGTCATTCAGTGCTGCAAGCGCCATCAATTCGCAGGAAGCCGAGTAGGTCATGTCCGACGGCTCACAGCTGATGTACTCAAGGCCGCGCAAAATTGCGGGGTGCTTCGGATCGACACCAGAACTCAACAGGGCGTACAAAGCTAAGGCAGTCGCGCCGTTGCGATAACTTCCGCGTTCCTCTGCCCAAGAACCGTCGAGCATTTGCAGGCTAATTAGATGCTCCACGCCACGGTCGACGGCATTGTTGATCGCGGATTGCTCTATGCCACGTGGCTTTTGCATCTCGAAAGCCCAGGCACCACCTTGATTGGTAACCTTGACCAATACGTGATTCAATCCTTCCTTCAGTTTGAGGGTAAGGCTTTCATCAAATGGGCTCATGCCGCGAGCCACACCTTTGGCGAAAACCTGCTCGCCGTTTAACCACATGGCACAGCCGTCATCGCTGCCGAACATGATCGGTACTTTGATATCACGCGTTGCGGTCAACGGCACATAAAGGTAGGCCGCTAACTTGCCGGTCTTGCCACACAAAGCCCACAAGTCGAACTTGCCACTATCCACGGCAGTCTTGCCACGCGGGTTGGTTCCCTTGGCCTTCTTCCAAACCAAGGCGCCGTCGCCATGCTGGAAGTTATGGTCCAATCCTGACCACGACTGGCCGACCTTCATCTTCTTCAGAAAGTCTTCCGGTTCATGAACCGAACCAAGAACAGCGCCTTCGGGATGGTCAAAGCCGACGACGACCTGCCAATCTCCGGCGGTGACTTCAGCTTGGAATGCCAGGGCGGGTGCACCGAACAGCGTGAACGCTGCGACACTGATCAGCAAGGTCAGGACAGACTGTGGGCGAGGTAGGGTTCTCGGGGGCACGTCTTCAGGTTAGCAACTAATCCGCGTTTTATGAGTCATCATTGTAGCTGCACTTCCAAACCTGGACCGATTGCGCCGCTGCTCAAATCGATCGCTTGCAGCCATGCTGTTGCGCCAGCTAGGGAGGCCGGCAGTTGCACGACAACGCTGGCAAGGCCTTGAGAATCGCTGCTGGCCGTAATGCGCCCAATTGGCATCGACAGATCGACCAGGCCATAAGGAGTCTGCACGGGTCCGGCACCTTGGAAGCTATAACCGATCAGCGCTTGCGAGTTGGCGGTCAGGTTCACGGCGGTGAGCGTTGTAGGGGAGCCAGCTATCAACGCACTCACGGACAAGGTCGGGGGGCCACCATTTTCAACCACAGCGCGGAGGAACAATTCGCGCGGGTCGGCGGCAAAGTCTGCGATGGCGTCGGTGCAAACGCTCGAGACCATCGAGTCCTCATTGGAGGTGGCGCTGTAGGCCAAGGTGAATCCATTGCCGCCGCTGCACGCCGACGCCGGCCGCAGCTCCACGGCGAAATCGTTGCTGCCGATAATCAAGTTCAACGACGAAGTATCGATCACCTGCCAGTTCTGGGTGTCCAACACCGCAGTCTGGTTCAGCAAGGTTGCAAGCACATTGCCGCTGGTTCCGTCGCGAATGACCAAGTCAAAGTCGCGACCGCTTCCCCACTGATTCACTGCCACGTAGCGCACTTCCAGTAGCTGGCCCTGTGCCGTGGCTGGCGGAGTGAAGGTTGTGGCCTGCGCCCAGTACGACCAACCGGGGATGATGTCGGCGTTCTGGAGGTTGCGGGAGTAGCCCGTGTAGGTGCCCGAATCCAGCGCCAGTTCGGTGCTGTTTGGGGGCAGGCCAGGTGAATTGATGTTGCTGCGGGGATTAATCCCTGACTCAACGGTAATTACACCGTCAGTCCAGCCTTGGGACCAGGCTGAGCCAGCGAGCAGCGTGAAAATCACGGCGCGCCGTAGCAACGGGAACAGCAACATCCTAAATGTGTACCCCATGAATCAACAAAGAAAGCCCGAAAAATCAGCATTTTCGCTGTTTTTCGGGCTTTGGTGCCTTGGGCCTATTCGCTAGGCCACTAGGCGCAGGGCGCTTAGTCGCGACGCGACATCAGCAGCATCAGCATGTACTTGAACATGATGATGAAGTCGATTAGCAAGGTGGCCGCCGCCATTGCAGCCATGTCCTCGGGGTAGCGTTGCATGATCTTCTGGGTGTCGTAGAGGACGAAGCCGCCCATCAGTAGAACTCCTGCGAGTGGGAAACCCCAGCCAGATACGATGTTCTCTCCGATGCCGAAGACGCTCGCCATAATGGCGATCGCGAACAGGCCAAATAAGCCCATCCAAAGGGCACCACGAAGCCAGGAGAAATCGCGTTTGGTCGTTAAGGCGTAGGCCGAAAGCCCGCCAAAGACGCCAACCGTCAGGCCAAAGGCCTGGGTGACGATGTTGCCGCCGGCCAGCAGTAGGCTTGGCTCAAGGGCCATCAATTGGCCAGCTTCATTGAAAACCGGGAATCCCTGAGTGGTGGCTAGAGCGACATAGATTAGTGGAGCAGTCAGGAAACCCTCCACTACGCCAAATAAGCCAAGGCCGAATAGGGCAACAGGCGTGCTGCCTCGGGCAGTCAGGCTGAGCACGAAGAACATGCCGCCGAACAGCAGAAGGAATCCAAGGAAGCCCATGCTGAAGAGGTTTACTGCGGTCTCAAGCAGCGCGGTGTTCGTGGTCACCAACACAGCGGTACCCATCCACACGGCCATCGCTGCGCCGAACATGGCGTAGACCTTGCGCAGGAATGCGATCCGGATAGTTGGAGTGGCTTGAGCAACGCTGCCAGTGACGACCGCGCCGCCAATCCGTGCAGATCCTGAATTAGGGTAGTCCATGAATGTATTTTACTTCTTTTGGGTGCAGAGCTAAACCGCCGTATGCGGCCAGCTCCAACGGAGTACGATCGCGCCGATCAAAGCGCAGCAAAACGGCAGCACGAAGGCACCGCCCAGCAGTAGGCCGCCGATTCCGAACAATAGGCCATAAATCAGGGCGATTCCACCGCCCCAGCCGGCCAGAATGGCAAAAACTTGGCCCTTGGGATTGGCTCCGAAGGGCTTCCAGGCGCCCACAGGCCGGACTCTGGCGTAGAAAGTTGCCAGGTGCTCGCGGTTCACCGGTTCGGTTAGCAGCGTCACGATCAGGCAGACCAGTAAGGAGGCGCCGACCACCACGATGTAGCTGACCGGGTAGGGCAGATCGATGACGCTGGTCTCAGCACCTAACTTGGAGGTCATCGTCAACACGGTCATCACGGTGCTGGTCAGCAAGGCTGAGACCTCGGTCCAGGTATTGGCGCGCCACCAGAACCAGCGCAGCAACATGGCGGGGCCAAGACCGCCGAGCAGCGACAGCGAGAAGGTGAAAAGGCCAGCAATGCTGTCGGCGATGGTCGCGAAGATGCCGGCGATGATCGCGATGCCGATCTCGGCGAAACGGCCTACCCAAACATAGTGGCGGTCGCCCTTGCCTGGTGCCAAGAAGCGTCGGTACAAATCGTTGACCACATAGGCCGAGGCAAGATTGAAGTGGGTATCCAGCGTGCTCATGAACGCCGCCAGGAAACTTGCGCACAACAGACCGAACAGACCAGGGCCGAGATACTCCGCCATCATCATTGGGTAGGCGGCTTCGTGGTCGGGGGACAAGCTGCCGTCGGCGCCGACGAGTTGCGGCAAGGCTGCAGGATCGATCAGAATCAAGGATGCAAGACCAACCAAAATCCATGGCCACGGGCGCAGGCAGTAGTGCGTGAGGTGGAACCAAAGTGCCGCGCCGCGTGCGTGATTCTCATCCTTACATGCGGAGTAGCGTTGCACCCCAATGCCGCCGCCATCTGCGTTCTTGTTTAGCCAACCTTGCAGGCCGAAGTAGATGATGAAGCTACCGAAGCCAGCGGTCCACCACGACATGGCTGTCCAGCCGGGCGAGATGCCAGTGACTGGGTCCGCATCCGTTGGGAAGAGAGTGGTGATGTGTTTAGGCAGTTCGGCGAAGGCTGCGTGGGCTTCAGAGAAACCACCAAGTGCATCGATTGCTTTCCATGCGAGCAGGAATGCGCCAACCAATGCGAGTACGAACTGGAACAGGTCGGTGATGACCACACCCCAAAGACCGGACAGGAAGGAGTAGCTCAAGGCCAACACCAAGGCGCCGCCAACAATCCACCCATCCATGCTTTGGTCTTCTACATCGAGGACCACGCGCACCAACTTCTTCATGGCCACCAGCACCCACATCAACACCACGGTGTTGGTAATCATGGAGTGATAAGCGCCGTAGAAACCGCGCAGGAACCGCGCCGGGCGACCGTGATATCTACGCTCGATGATCTCGGCATCGGTGGTGACTTCAAGACGTCGCCACCAGCCGGCTAAGACCACGAAAGTAAGGCTGCCGCCGACGGCCATACCCCACCACAACCAGTTCATTGAGATGCCGCCGGAGCGCACCCAGCCGGCAACCACCAGCGGGGTATCGGCGGCGAAGGAAGTGGCCACCAACGAAGTACCGGCAACCCACCATGGCAGGCTTCGACCGGCCAGATAGAAATCACCGGTGCTGCGCGATGCGCGGCGGGTCAGCGTGATGCCGACGCCCATGGCGAACAGCAAATAGACGCCAATGGCAATCCAATCCAGGTAGTGGAAGCGCTCCAAAGGCTTGTTTAGACCCTATTCTCCAGCGGTAATCAGCATGCCCAGCAATGCTGGTGACAGGCCTGGGAGGTACCAACCGCGCGCGGCAGAAGGAGCGAGCTCGGCCGCATCCGGCGAACCAGCCATGTATAGCGCAGGATGGTGATGCTGAATTGCTTCCAGCCAAGGGCCAGGAATGTTCGGCAAGCCGTGACCTTCACGCGCGCCGCACAGGATCAGCAGCGGGCCAGGGAAACTGGCGGGCGGTTCCGAATCAGGCTGGAAGATTGGCATGTCCCATTCCTGCAGATACTGAATCGCATCTGGAGTACTTGCCATGTTCAACGTGAGTGCCGGGCGCGAGTGAGTGCGGCCGGCGGCGCCACCAGGCAGTGGGCGCAGCAAGGTCTTTGAACCACCACCGAGGATCAGCGGCTTTGGCGTTCCGGTCTCGCGATCCAGGGCCAGGCGCACCAACTTATCCAAACGGCCGACGGCTTCAAAAACGCGCTCTTGATCCAGGTCACCGCGGTCGGCGGCATCGCGCAATGTAATTGCCAAGGTGACCGGGTCGGCTGGGTCGAGCAGCAAGTCGACACCAGCGTGGATCGAGTCGACGGCCAGTTCTTCTTGTGGACCATCGCCGAAACCAGCCATGCTGATCGAATCGGTGACCACGACGCCGTCGTAATTCCAATCCTTGCGCAAGATATCCATCATGGTCTTGGAACGGCTGGCCGGTAGGCCATCCGGATCGAGCAGCGGGTACTCGAGGTGGCCGACCATGATGCTCGGCATCAAGTTGAGCAGAGTCTGGAATGGCTCCATGTGGATCGCAGGATCATCGAAGCACACGGCCATTTCGGTGTGACTATCTTGACCGCAGTTGCCGTGACCCGGGAAGTGCTTGCCACAAGGCAGGCCGCCCGCATCGTTGATGCCGCGCATGAAAGCGCCAGCGCATTCGATCACCCGTTGCACTTCGCCACCAAAACTACGGTTGGCGATGATTGGTGAGCGAGTGGTGCCGGGCAGGGTCTGGTGCAGGTCAAGGACAGGTCCAAGGATCCAGCGCACACCAGCAGTGGCTGCTTCAGCGGCGGTGCGGTGACCGGCCGCGTATGCAGCATCTTCACCGAGCAGGCCGAGTGCCCACGCATCCGGCAGTGGAGTCAGGCCTTCGAACTGTTGACCGGCTCCGCGCTCCAGGTCGGCGCAGAACAGGATGGGGTGGCCGGCTTGATCCTCGAGGGTGTCATGCAACCATTCCACGTCTTCCGCGTCGCCGCCAAAGATCATGAAGACGCGCGGGTCAAACTCGCGCAGACAACGCAGGCCTTCGGCCAAGCCCTCTCCTTTATCAAGACGCAAAGTAGGGGCAACCAGGTAGTCAGTTGGGGCGTGGCTCACAGCCGGCATTTTAGACGAAGCGGGCCACCTACCCGAGGCTTCCGGCGCACGTAAAATCGCCGAATGGCTTCTCCACTTGTCCTGGTTCACGGCGGCGCTGGGTCGATCCCGCCCGCATCGCAGTATGCTCACGCGAATGGCTGCCAGTTGGCCGCAGAAGTGGGCGGCGCGGTGCTTCAGGCCGGCGGGTCTTCGGTGGATGCTGCCTGTGCAGCCGTTGAAGTCCTCGAAGACAACCCGATCTACAACGCCGGGCGCGGTTGTGCCCTCACCCGCGAAGGCCGAGTGTCGCTCGATGCAGCTGTCATGTGTGGAAAATCGCGTAATGCCGCCGGTTTGGCCGCGCTCGACGCCTTCCCGCACCCGATCCAGATTGCCAGAGCCATGCTCGAGGAGCCCGAAGTGTTGCTGGTCGGCCACCCAGCCTCGGAGTGGGCCTCCAGTCGCGGCTTCCGACGTGTCCCTGAGAATGAACTCACTACCGAGGCCGCTCGTATCCAGTGGCACAAGGTAGTTGAGGAAGGTGCCGACTCCAACTTCGCTGGCGGCACGGTAGGTGCCGTGGTGCGTGACAAGGATGGCTTTCTTGCCGCGGCTACTTCCACTGGCGGCACCATGGGCAAGAAGCCCGGCCGCGTTGGCGATTCGCCGTTGATCGGTGCCGGTACCTATGCCGATAGCAAATGCGCCGTCAGTGCCACTGGCCATGGCGAGGCCTTCATGCGCGCGGTCTTCGGTGCTCGCGTTGCCGATGCAATCCGTTTCGGCGAGGATCCCGCCGCTGCCTTGGAGCGGAGCTTGATTCGCACTCGCGATTTCTTCGGCGGTATCGGTGGAGCGATTCTGGTCACTCCCGATAGTGGACCGCAACAGTTCTGGACCACGCCTGGCATGTCCCATGGCTGGTGGTCCCCGGAAGGATCCGGCTGCGGGATTTAATTTGAGCGAGTCGTTTTGATCCCAATCATGTTGACCCGAGCTAGCCGTTGAGTTCCAACGCACGAATCTCACCAGGCACCTGGTGGATGATCGCGGCGGCCTGTTCCTTCGCGTTGATGGCGGCGTGTTCGAAGATGATGCCGGAGCTTCCTAGCTTCGAGAAGGTCTTCGTGCGCAGCGTGATTTCGGTCGTGCTGACCTTGGGCATGATTCGCAGTGCCGGCAACTGGACTCCGCCAAAGCGCATGAACGTTTTGTTCTGGCGCGCGGTATTTGGATTCATCGGCTTGAGTTGTTACTTCGAAGCCATCGATCGCATACCTCTCGGTACCGCAGTCACGGTCTACAACATGACGCCGCTATTCGCTGCAGTGGTGGGTCTGTTGTTTTTGCGCGAAGGTTTGAAGATGCTACAAGCGGTTTCGTTGATGGTCGGCTTGGGCGGCGTTGCCTTGATCAAAGGCTTCACGCCGGAGCTGACTTGGGATGGCGTGCTGTTCGCATTGGGAACAGCCTTCTTCTCGGCATTGGCTTACAGCCTAGTGCGTGTCTTGAATCGCACCGAACATTCGTTGACCATCGTGCTGGCCTTCCCGTTGGTCTCGATCCCGTTGTCGTTGATCGCCGGCGCGCATGAATTCATTTGGCCGCAAGGAATGGCGTGGCTGTGGTTGTTGGGCTTGGGTCTTGCCACGCAGAGTGGGCAAGTTTGTTTGACCCATGCGCTGAAATATCACACTGCTTCGCGCGCCACGCAGATTGGTTTCGTCGGCGTGATCTTCGCCATGCTGCTCGGCAGTTTCATGGGCGACGGCCTACCTGGTTGGGCGCAGGTGTTAGGTGCGGGCTTGGTGTTCTTGAGTTTGCGGCTCGGGCGATAAGAAAACGAGCCCTCCTGTGAAGGAAGGCTCGCCGTCCTGGCTCTCTTGCTCAGGGACTAAAAAGGCAGCTAGCGTAAAAAGCTTGCCATTCTCAGGATGCTGGAAGTTTTTGACTCCTTTCTCCTCAAAACTCTTGATCAACTCAAGAATCATGGGGCCTATTTCCGCAAGATTTTCAGGAGATAAGCGGTGTAGGCTTCGGGTCCAAAAAAATTTCATTCTTCCTAATGTCGTCGGAACGAATCACTGTCGGATCTGCATAACCACTCTGGACCGGCGGATTAGGTTACGCAAAATGCAACCGGCCATATCTCCAAGAGCCTTATTCCATTCTGGCGTGTTGGTGTTGCGGTCGAATAAGAAGTTGACCGCGACGGTTTGATACTTGTCCCCATCCTCGGTTTCCGCCTTTTCAATCAAGCCGGCCTTCAGCAAGATCTTGAAGTGATGGTAAATCGCGGTCCGCTGCATTCCCATACCTGTGGCCAACTCGCGAGCGCTCAACGGTCCATGGGTAAGAAGCCAATCCACAATCAGCAGTCGAATATGCGACTCAAAGGCCTTCAGCTGAGGGAGGGTATTGATGAAATGCTTCTCTTTCATGGCGCGAGCGCAGTCTACTCTGTCCCCCCCGTATCGGAAAAGTTACACTCAGCAGCATGCACCGTTTGCTCTCACTTTCTGTAGCTAGCTCCCTTGCCGCTGTTCTGTACACATCCTCAGTCATGTGCCAGCAACCGAAATTTCAAGAGGGAGCGGTTGGAATTGATGATGCCGACTTTCCCTATCAGCTATTGGTGCCCGCTGAGTTGGAAGAGGGCAAGAGCTATCCATTGGTTCTTTTCCTCCATGGCGCTGGTGAACGCGGCAACGACAACAAGGCGCAGATCCGACACTTTCCGGAACGCATGAAGAAGTTGCAGGAAGAGAATGGTGAACCATGTTTCGTGTTGGCGCCGCAATGCCCCAAAGGTGTCTGGTGGACTGGCCAACGTAACCGCGGTTCTTCCGGCGTTGGCATTGCGGCTCCGATTCCATCGATGCGCGCGGCGATTGCCTCTTTGGCTGAGGTGGTGCGCGCACATCCGATCGACTGCGATCGTTTGGCGCTGACCGGTCTATCGATGGGGGGCTATGGTTCCTGGAGTCTGGCTTCGCGTTATCCATCCTGGTTCAGCGCAGTCGTGCCGATCTGTGGCGGCGGGGAAGACAGTAGCGTCGCGCGTTTGGCCGGCTTGCCTCTTCAGGTTTGGCATGGTGATGCGGATACCGCAGTGCCCACTGATCAATCACGGCGCATGGTGAAGGCACTGAACAAGTTGAAGATTCCCGTCGACTACCACGAGTTGAAAGGTGTTGGGCATAACTCTTGGTCAGCGGCTTATGGTGATGCCAGTTGTATGGAACTGTTGTTCGAGAAGAAGCGCAATCCAGTAGCAATGCAGAAAGCCACCGCTTCTGTATTAGCAAATGC
Source organism: Planctomycetota bacterium (assembly GCA_024229395.1). Lineage (GTDB taxonomy): Bacteria > Planctomycetota > UBA1135 > UBA1135 > UBA1135. The sequence goes on from JAAESM010000002.1 coordinate 132,457, forward strand.
GATCGGAAGGGAGGAGCGCATTGCGTTCTTGGGTGACTCGATCACGCAAGCCGGCGATCGTGAAAACGGCTATGTGGATTTGATTCGCAAGGGCATTGCTGAGTTGCGTCCGGATGCAGTCATCATTCCAGCCGGCATCAGTGGCCATAAGGTTCCTGATTTGCTTAAGCGTTACAAGAAAGATGTCTTGGACAGGAAGCCGACGATGGTTTTTATCTACATTGGCATCAACGATGTTTGGCATTCACAGAATGGCCGCGGCACGTCGATCGAAGACTATGAGGCTGGTTTGCGCACGCTAGTTCAGGAGTTCCGCGCTGCCGGTGCACAAGTGGTGTTGGCTACACCGAGCGTGATCGGTGAGAAACCGCAGGGCGAGAATGAGCTCGACAAGATGCTCGATCAATACGCTGCAGTCTCGCGCAATGTCGCGGCCACGGAGGGCGCGATCCTCTGCGATCTGCGTCAGGCATTCCTGGATCACTTGATGATCTTCAACCCCAAGGACAAGTCCAAAGGCATCCTCACTGGCGACGGCGTCCACTTGAATGCCGAAGGCAACCTGTTCGTGGCGTCGGAGGCAGCACGTGCGTTGTTCCAGGCGACGAACATGAGCAGTGAATAATTCGCGTTTGAAGTTCGCGCTGTGCCTTTTGCTCACAGTCCTACTCGGAGTGGGCACTTTCCTGCTTCGCGGCACCGCGATGGATGGCATTGCTGACTTTGTTGGCGGCGCGCTGTATGTGATTGCGTTGATCTTCTTCATCCTCACGTTGGCCCCGAGGCTTGCGGAGTCTCCACTACGCATCTGCACCATCGCCTTCCTAATCACCTGCGCGATCGAGTGCCTTCAACTCTGGCATCCATCCTTCCTCGAATCCATCCGCGCCACATTGCCCGGACGACTGATCCTTGGAAACACCTTCAGTTGGATCGACTTCCCCGCCTACTTTGTCGGAGCCTTGGTGAGTTTACCCGCAGTCACTCTCGTTGGCGGGGGGCTTCGCTTGCGGCGCGACTCTGGTGTGGCGTAGCCGCCCTGTCGGAGCGCTTGCAAGCTGTGGCCCCAAGCCCAAGCGAGAGCAGCTACCAATAACTAGCAACCCAAATACCAGATCACCCAGTCACTAAGATCAACAAACCACTCAACGCCATCATCCAAACCACAGCAGTCCGGAATCGCTTTTCACCAATCCGCGCCAGCCAACGTCGGCCGACCATATTGCCGAACACCGACCCAACACCCATCGCCACGCCGAATCCGAGCAGGCGCCAATCGAGCACGCCAAAGCTCACATAAGTCCCGACCTTCGTAAGGTGCATCAAGAAGGCATTAAACGCTTTGGTTGCGATCATCTCCTTGCGATGCACTTGCAGGTTCAGATAGAACGGATTCAACACCGGACCGACACCGCCGACCAAACCAGAACCCGTCGCAACTAAAAATCCGATTGGCGCCATCATCGGAATCGTGGTCTTGAAAGCTGCCTTCTTGCGGCCCCAGCGATATTGCAGCACCGTGCTCATCAGGAATAGACCGATCAACCAACGCAACGCTTGTGGGCTGTCTTCCGATGTGACAATCGTTGCGAATAAACGCGCGCCCAAGAAGGCGCCGATCAGCGCGCCGGGTAGATACCAACGCGTGATATCCCAACGAATGCGCGGGAACATCATCACGATGCGCGATAGTCCGCTGCTCATGGTGCAGACCGTCACCACCGGTGCAACCGCTTGAGCGCCGAGTGCCCAGGTCACTACCGGAATCAGAATCAACGCTGCACCGCCGGCCGTCAGCATGCCAAGCGCGAAGCAGGCGGCCGCTGCAAGGGCGAGCAGCAGGTGCAGCATGAGGAACTAACTCAGAGACTTCTTAGTACTTCAGGAACAAGTAGTACATGCGGCCACGTGAACTGACGTGACCCGCGCGAGCCATGGCGGCGTCGCCAAGACCCATGAAGACGTCGCAGCGACCGGCCGAACGAATCGCGCCACCGCGGTCTTGGTCCAGCGCGAAGAAACGTGTTGGGCGTTGCACCAGCTGACCATTCGGATCGAAATCAGGTAGGCGCGTTTCGACGTAGACGAGAGCTGCGCGTGGGAACACATCCTTGTCGGTGGCGATCGAGTGCATGGCGGTCACCGGCTGGCCGAGGCAACCATAAGGGCCACCGGCGCTCTCCTGGAAGAACACGAAACTCTCATTCATTGGGATCACGCGATCGATCTCCGATGGGTTGTTGTCGAAGTAAGCGCGCAGGGTTGGCTGCGACAACTTCGAGGCCTCGATCTTGCCTTCCTCGATCAGAATCTTGCCGATGCTGGTGTATTCATGACCGTTCTTGCCGTGGTAGCCGATCTCGAACAGTTCATTATTGGGTAGGCGAATCACTGCACTACCTTGAACCTGCGCGGTGAAGGCGTCGTAAGGGTGGGCGAGCCAAACCAACTCAAGGCCATCCAAATGATGGTTGTCGCGTAACTCGGCCGCGGTGTAGTAAGGAACCACGCCGCCGTCGGAAGTCATGCGGCCAAGAATCTGACCATCGGTTGGGTCGGTAACAAGGTCATCGGGGCGGCTATACAGCGGGAATTGATATTCGCCGCCTTGCTCGAGGGAGCCATCCAGGATTGGCGTGCCGTAGCCAGTGAAGAAGACGTCGCCAGTCGAGCTGCGGCCGCGCGCAATCCAAACGTCGAACTCGTCGTTGAGTGTGGCGAGCATGTTCTCGGCGCTGGTGGCGGTTTCAAGTACCTCGCCGAAGCGGGTCACCGAGCGCACCATGCGGTCGTGGGTGATTTCATCGTGCGGGCCGGCTGGGAAGAAACCCTTTGAGGATGGCTTGCCAAGGTAGGCCAAGCTGGCGCGGGTGGCCTCGATCAGCTCCTCGCGCTGCTGCCAGCCGATCGAGAAATCAGGCCACGGCTGGTCGTAGGGCAGGCGCTCGATGCCATATTGGCCATCCGCGAGCTCATAGTCATAGGCAGTGAGGCCTTCGGGTTGGACCTCCGGCTGAGCGCAAGAAGCGGCGAACAAAAGCGGGGCAAGAACAAGGTGACGGCGCGGCATAGGCACAGCGTATCCTGTGGGCTCATGCTTTTCGAATACCGACGTGAACTTACCGGCGGCGCGGTCCTGACCACGCTCGATGTGGACTCGGAGTTGCTGCGCGGCAATGCGCTGGGCGATCCATCCAAGCGCAGTCAGCCGGTGCTGCTGCCGCCGGGGGACACCTCTGGTCTTCCAATCGTTGCCGTGCTGGTCGGATACACCGGCTTCAACCACAAGGTGCTCAATAAGGGCTCGATGTGGGGCGAGAACGTGCCAGAACGAATTGCTCGTGGCATGGCGAGTGGTGCCCTCCCGCCCGCGGTGTTCGTTTGGCCGGCGGCGGAAACAAAGCTCGGCGGCAGTCAGTATGTAGATAGTGCAGGTACTGGAAAGTATCAGTCCTATGTGTTGGACGAGGTCATCCCAGCCGTGGAGCAGCATTTTGAATGCGGCGGCGACGGCAAGCGCGTGGTGGTCGGTAAATCCAGCGGCGGCTTCGGCGCCTTGAGTCTGGCCATGCGCCGCCCCGGATATTTCTCAGCACTCGGCTCCCACGCCGGCGACATGGGTTTCGATATGAGTCACTTTCGCGGTTTCGCCGACGCCCTGAACTGCTGGGCAAAGTACGGCGGCCCCGAGGAGTTCGTGAAGGCGCTGCCGGAACTCGAAAACTTTGGGCATATGGAGCATGCAGGGATTGAGGGAATTGCCATGGCCTCGTGTTACTCGCCGAACCCAAGTGCGCCGCTTGGTGTAGACCTGCCAATCGACCCTTCAACCGGCGAGATCCGCCACGATGTCTTTGATGGTTGGTTGCAGTACGATCCACTGCGCATGGTCGAGCAGCCGGAGTTCGCCCAAGGACTACGTGACCTGAAGTTACTCTACCTAGACGCCGGCGAGACCGATGAGTTCGCCCTGCAATGGGGGCTCAAGCGCTTGCAGGTGAAACTCACCGAGCTTGATATTCCAGCGCATATTGAGTTCTGCAAAGGCGGGCACTTCACGCTCGATAGTCGCTACGAGGTCAGCCTGCCGAAATTACTCAGCGCGATTTAGGTCGAAAAAATCTACTCCGTCTTCGCAGCGCATTCACCAGCCAGTTTGCCGGAGATGAATGCCCACTGGAAGTTGAAGCCGCCGATGTCGCCGAAGACATCGAGGATCTCACCACATAGATAGAGGCCCGGAGTCTTGCGGCTTTCGAGCGTTGATGGATCAATGCTGTCCAAGCCAATGCCGCCGCCAGTGACTTCCGCAACGGCAAAGCCGCGGTTGCCGCTGATCGGCAACTGGAAATCACAAAGCTGATCAAGCAGCGCATCAAAGGTACTGCGAGTCAAGTTGCCGCAACGCATCTCGCCACGCACACCAGAACGCTCGACTAATAATGCGGCGAGGCGATTGGGGAGAACGTCGGCAACGGTTTTCGAGACATTGCGCCGCGCGCGCGACTGCAGGTAGTCGATCCATTCCTGACGCGAGGTTGCTTCCCACGAGATCAGAATCTCGGCGTTGTCGCGAATCACATAATGGCTTGCGTCCAGCACCGCCGGCCCGCTGAAGCCTTTGTGCGTGAATAGAAAACTGCGCACACCGCGGGCGACTTCTTTGCCATCGACCATAGCGCGCCATTCCACTGGCAAACTCAAACCAGCAAGATCGGTTAGATCGGTGTCGTTTGTCGTGAGTGGCACCAGCGCCGGGAAGGTCTGCACCTGCTTATGACCTAGAGTCTTGGCCAAGCGGTACCCAAAACCATCACTACCCGTAGCGGGAACCGATTCACCGCCGGTTGCCAGGATCACCTTCTTGGCACGAACTTGCTCCTCACTTTCGGAGTGCAAGATGAAACCAGTGTGACCTTTGTTGGCGTCGGCCTTATCGATCGCGGTCACGCGCCAGTCATAGACGATGGTCGCACCACAACTCTCGACTTCACGCACCAGGCCATCACGCACATCACGCGCCTTGCCCGATTCCGGGAAGAGCTTGTTGTCGTCTTCTTCAACCAGTGGCACCTCCAATTCCCAGCGCACAAAATCTTGGATCTGCGGCAAGCGCCAAGTCTTGAAGAAACGCTTCAACACATTGCGCGAGCCCGAAGTGTGAAAACTGGCTTCCACGGGATCGCGCGATTCGATCGGCAGCACATTGCAACGGCCGCCGCCACTGATCAGGATCTTGCCACCAGCTTTGGGCTGGCCATCGAGCAACACGACCTTGGCACCACCACGCGCCGCCCAAATCGCCGCCATCAAACCAGCGGCACCGGCGCCAACAATGGCGACGTCGTAAGAGGGGGGCGTGTACAGACTCACGCCGGGATTTTAGCGGTATCCTGGACTCATGACTTACCTGTCATTGACCCTGACTCTGCCAAGTTGGATTGGGGAGTACATTCACGAGACTGGCACACAGTTCTCGAGCATCGAAGAGCGCATGGCTCTGGTCGTGGAGTTGTCGCGGCTCAATATTCAGCACAAGACCGGCGGGCCTTTTGGCGCCGCCATTTTCCGCGCCGACGGCCTCCTGGTCGCTCCCGGGGTGAATCTTGTGGCCTCTGCTTGCTGCTCGATGTTCCATGCCGAGATGGTCGCGATTGCGATGGCGCAGCAAGTCCTGCAAACCTTCGATTTGGGTAATGATTTGGCGACCCATTATGAGTTGTACGCCAGCACCGAACCATGTGCGATGTGCCTGGGTGCGGTTCCATGGTCAGGCGTAAACGCTTTGGTTTGTGCTGCGTATGATGAAGATGCACGCGCGATCGGTTTCGATGAAGGCGCGAAGAGTGCGGACTGGGTTGCCGAGCTGGAGCAACGCGGAATCTCCGTCCTGCGCGATGTCCTGCGCGGAAATGCAGTGGAAGTTCTGCAAGCTTATGCAGATGGGGGTGGCTTGGTCTACAACGGGCGTTCCGCCAAGTAGGGGTGGCTACTTTGGGTGCGCAGTCACGTGTGGCATCCTTTACTCCGACCGACCCGTTACGCGTAGGTTCTTCTTCGGGGTCGAAAGGATGAATGCGGTCACGGCACTCGCACCAATGCGTGAATCCGCACCGTAGCCGGTGTTGTCGCGGTTTGGTTGGTAGTAGAAACTTCCGTCGGTGCATTGCGCCAGCGTGAACCACCACCTATTCGCATCCATTAGTTTCTTCAGCACCTTTGGATCTCCTGCAGCACCCGCCGCCCCGTAACCCATGCCCATGATCGGCGACGCATGGGTGTCGGGGAAACTCTCGGGGTGCTCGCCGATCAAAGCACCATGCTCCAGGCCGCGCTTCACCGACTTCTTGCCAAAAGGACTTAATCGGAAGGCCACTGCCGACGCACCGGTGCGCCCCATGTCGGCCCAATCATCTTGACCGGCAGCCTCGTCGGCGTACCAAACATAGAGATTGCGACCACTTCCGCGGCGCAAGAAGTCGTAAGCCGCCTTATGACGTTTCGGGTCGACTTCGATCCCGCATTCCTGCATCAAAGCAAAGGCCAATGCGCCCTGGGCAGTAAGCATGGCGATCGGTCCATAACCTTCAAAGCCAGGATTGTGCCCCCAACCACCTTCGGCATCGCCAGGCTCCTTCGGGAAGGAATGCGGATGGGTTTCTTTAGCCTTTGGATTGATCTGCGCAGTGTCGGTGTACTGGCTGCTGTAGAGGAAGTCATAGACCTCTTCCAATTCCTTCAACACCCATTTCTCTTCGGTGATGAGGTAGTACTCACTCATTACGATGGCGGCGGCCATGTACTTCCAGTTGACCAACCAAGAGTCGTCCTCGCGGCTGGTGTTCTTGGCGTGAAATTGCACACTCTTCTTGGCCGCGGCCATGTGCTTCTTGGTGCCGCTCGCCATCAAGGCCAAGGGCGCGAAGGTGTCGTGCGGCGGCGAACCCCAGGACCCATCTTTGCGTTGATGTTCCAATAGGTACTTGTAGAGATCTTCCTGGATGGCGTCGGTCTTGGCGCACTCGAAAGGGAAGGTCTTGGCGAAGGCGCCGTACTTCTTGCCGATCGATAGTGGCACCTTTTTCTGCTTGCCATCGCGCACGATGTTCAAGTCGAGTTTGCCGTTCGCTTTCTTCCGTTGGCAAGCTTCCAGCGCTTCGGCGAAATCCGCGATGGGTCCATCCGGCCCGAACTTGTCCATTCCGTAACCGTTTTGATGGGGAGTGGAGAAGAACTTGCCGCCGGCGCCGGCGATTAGGTCGCCGACCTTAACCTTTTTGTGCGCCGGCGAATCCTCAAAGACGTACTTCACCAACAGCCATTCGGGTGCATCTTCGGTCAGCTCGACACGGATGCCGGTGATGCCCAAATTGTAGTACCAGCCGGGTACTTCAGAATCCGGTCCATCATGTGCCCTTTGATTCCACGGCGATCCGCCAGGTTGGTAATGAACCTGTGCGGCGAGCGGCGCGACGGCTACGGCCCAAAGAATGGAGATCAGCAATACAGCGAGGAAGTTCCGGGGGACGATGTGAACCATGGCCTCGGAAATGTACCAAGCCCCAATCTAGCTCGGAGTGGTCCTTTCCATATCGGGCTGCGAACGGTGCTGGCAGATGCCCGGCTGTCAGGCCAATAGGTCGTGAATCACATTTCCGGCGACATCGGTCAGGCGGAATGGGCGGCCTTGCGATGTATAAGTCAAGCGCTCGTGATCCACGCCGAGTAGATGCAGCATGGTGGCGTGCAGGTCGTGTACGTCGACCTTGTCCTCGGTGGTGAAGTAGCCGAATTCATCGGTCGCGCCATGTGCCACGCCCGGCTTCATACCGCCACCAGCGAACCACATCGTGAAGGCATGCGGATGATGATCACGCCCCAGGAAGGTAGAGCCGTTGCGCTTCTCGTTCATAGGAGTGCGACCGAACTCACCGCCCCAGACCACAAGCGTGTCATCCAACAGACCGCGTTGCTCAAGGTCCTTCACCAACGCCGCGGCGGCTTGATCGGTGCGACGACATTGCTCCGGCAAGGAAGTAATGATGTCATCGCTCGGGTTGGTGCCATGACTATCCCACCCCCAATCGTAGAGTTGGATGAAACGCACGCCGCTCTCGGCAAGGCGTCGGGCGAACAAGCAGTTCGACGCGAACGATGGCTTACCCGGTTCCACACCGTACATCTCCAAGGTCTCGGCGCTCTCGGTGGTCAGGTCAGCGATCTCCGGAACTTCACGCTGCATGCGGAAGGCTAGTTCATATTGCTCAATGCGCGCCAAGGTTTCGGCATCGTTATTGCGTTGCGCCGACTTGCGGTTCAACTCACCCAAGGCATCCAACTCACGGCGACGCTGCTCTGTGGACACCCCCTCAGGATTCGACAGGAACAGCACCGGATCGGCGCCATCATGCAAGCGCACGCCTTGGTATTGCGACGGCAGGAATCCATTGCTCCACGCGGTGGCACCAGCACTGGGTCCGAACTTGCCGGACAGCATGACCACGAATGCGGGCAGGTTCTGGTTCTCATTACCCAAGCCGTAGCTCAACCAAGAACCCAGACTCGGACGGCCGGCAAGATGATGACCGGTGTTCAAGAACAACTGCGCGGGCGCGTGGTTGAACTGCGTGGTCGTCATCGAACGCACCACGGTCAACTTGTCGGCGATGGCGGCGGTGTGGGGGAGCAACTCCGAAATCCACTGACCACTGTCGCCATGCTGCTTGAATTCATAAGGCGATGCCAACACCTTCGGCGTGCCCTTGATGAAGGCGAAGCGTTCCTTGGCGATGAAGCTCTCAGGAATATCCTGCCCGTCGTACTCGGTGAGTTTTGGTTTTGGATCGAACAAATCCAACTGCGATGGCGAACCAGCCATATGCAAGTAGATCACGCGCTTGGCCTTGGGCGTGAAGTGCGGCAAGCCGGCCAATTCACCAGCAGCACCTTGCGGATCCTGAAGTGGGTTGTGCAGTAGGCCGCGCCCGTGTGGTTGCGCGCCAAGCAAGTCGGTCAACGCAAGACTACCGAGAGCCAGGCCGCCGAAACCGCCTAAGGCTTGTGAAAGAAATTGACGGCGATCGATCATCCGCGGTTCAGGGTGTCATCTAGGTTCAACAAAACACGTGCGACACTTTCCCAGCCATCTTCGCTGAGTAGTTGCGTGAATACGGCGACTTCATCGGCCGACGGCGTGCGGCCCGTGCAACTTCGGAATCCATATGTGATGCGGTCCTTATCCGGCATCTTCATCGACTCCAATCGTTGGGCGAAGGCATTCGCCATTTCGCTGTAGGCCGGATCGTTCATCAACGCTAAAGCTTGAAGCGGTGTATTTGAACGATCACGTCGTGCGCACAAGGTCTCGCGGCTGGTAGCGTCGAACATCGCGAAACTTGGGTAGGGTGAAGTGCGGCGCCAGAAGGTGTAGATGCCGCGGCGATAGCGATCCGGGCCAGTGCTGGTGCGCCATCGGTCTCCGGCGTAAGTGCCGGCATCGATTCCCGCAGGTTGCGGCGGGAAGACGCTCGGTCCACCAAGTTCGCGCACGAGCAAGCCAGACACCGCCAGGTTCGAGTCGCGTAAGTTCTCACCACTCAAGCGCAAGCGCGGAAAGTGTGAGTAATAACGGTTGGTCGGGTCGTTCTTGATGGAAGCATCACTGGCAGCGGCAGACTGACGATAGGCGGCCGAGTTCATCAAGGTGGTCAATAACCACTTGCGGCTCCAACCGTTCTTCATGAATTCCAAGGCCAGCCAATCCAGCAGTTGTGGGTGCGTTGGATTCTCGCCTTGCGAACCGAAGTCATCCACGGTGGCAGTCAGGCCGGTGCCGAAGACTTGCTGCCAGACGCGATTGACCTCAACGCGGGCGGTCACTGCATTACGCTTGTTCACCAACCATTGTGCAAGTTCCAGACGACCGGCAGGGTTTGGTTTACGTCGGCCGCGCAAGACCGCGGGGACGCCGGGTTGCACCTCGTAGCCTGGAGTCAAAAAGCTACCTTTCTCAAGTAGGTGCGTGGTGCGTGGTTGATCCACGGCGCGCATGACCATGGTGGTCGACTTGCGATTCACGCGCTTGAGTCGTGCTTCTAGGTCGGCGGGGAGGGCAGCCAGTGGATTCAGATTACGGCTGACCAAACCGGCAGGTGCCCATTTGACGAGGCCGTCGAACTGGCCGAAAGCCAGACCATCGACCTTCGTTCCTATGGGTAGGCCAACATCTTCAGGATTAACTTCAATGCGTTGCCAGCTTCCACCAGCAGGCAAGTCACCGATCGGCTTGCGCGCCGCGGTTCCGGCTTCACCCCAATGCTGAAGGTCTTCACCTAAGTAAGCGCGGTGTTCCCAATCGCCGCCTGCCTCATGGAACTGCAAGAACAGCTCGCGCGGCATGGCGTCGGGGTCAAGCCAAACCTGGAACAGGAAGCGGTCGCCAGGCAAAATCGTGACCGGCGCCGACGCTCCTGAGAAATGATGCTGTTGGAATCCACTTACGGTGCGCTCGCGGATCGTGATGTTGCGATCATCAACCGTAGTGCTCCAATCGCCATCTTGGCTGGAGCCTTCCGGAACAGACTGATTCACCCAAAGGAAGTCGGAGGCTTCCGCGGGGTAGTTTCCTTGCAGTGCTTCAAGCTCCTTAACGATCGCAGCGCGCTCTTCTTCGATTCGTGGCACTTGCACCGCCATCTCCGGCGTGTTGGATTTACCGCCATCCGCAGTTTGGTTGAAGTATGCGTAAAGCTGGTAGTAATCGCGTTGCGTGAAGGGATCGTATTTATGGTTGTGGCATTGCGCGCAACCAAGAGTGCTTCCAAGCCAAACCGTGGCAGTTGTATCCGTGCGATCCTTCACTGCGGCAACGCGGTACTCTTCATCATCGGTGCCGCCTTCATTGTTCACCATGGTGTTGCGGTGAAAGCCTGTGGCGATTAAGGAAGACTGCGTTGGCTCCGGCATCAGGTCACCGGCGATCTGCTCAATGGTGAACTGCTCATAACCCATATCCTGGTTGTAGGCGTTGACCACCCAGTCGCGGTAAGGCCAAATGCTTCGGTTCTCATCCTTTTCGTAACCATTCGAATCGGCGTAGCGTGCCAAGTCCAGCCAGCGTTGCGCTTGCTGCTCGCCATAATGCGGCGACGCCATCAAGCCTGCGATCGCATGATCCCAGGCACGATCAGAAGGATCGGCCAAGAACGCATCCAACTCTTCCACGGTGGGAGGCAAGCCGGTCAAGTCCAAGGCAGCACGACGCAACAACACGCCGGCGTCGGCCTGATTTTGTGGAGTCAATCCACGTTCAAGCATTTGCGCTAGTAGATACTGATCGATTTCGTTGCGCGGCCAACTCTGCCACTGCTCCGGGAAGTCCTCCAACTTAGGCGGGGCTTCCGGACGCACTCGTTGATAAGCCCAATGCTTCACTGGCCAGGTCGCTTCCTCGCCGTCATCGGGCCACGCCATGCCACTCTCGATCCAATCACCGATGATCTTGATCTCATTATCGGTCATCGGATCCTTGTCTTCCGGAGGCATGCGCTCTTCCGGATCCTCGGCAACGATCAACTCCCAAAGTAAGGAGCCATCGCGATCGCCTTCCAGCAACACCGGATCCTGACCGAAAGAACTGCCGGCCAATGCCGCAGCGCGCTGGTCCAAGCGCAGACCAGCCTTCTGACTGTACTTGCCGTGACAGTCGTAACAATGCTTCTCGAGGATCGGCGCCACGTCGCGCGCGTAATCGATCGGCGCCTGCTGCGCCGGCAGCGTGGGAGCAAGGAAAACACTGCTCGAAAGCAGCAGCGAGATGGGGAGAATTCTGGGGAGCGAAGCCATGGCTGGACAGCTTCCAGAATAGCGGCTTGTCAGCGCTTGCGGGCAATCGCTGCCGCCAGCCCGCGATGCGGTTGTGCCTTCGGTTACTCCTTGGCGATGGCGTGGAAACGCAGGATATCACGCATGTTTAGAGGTACCGCGCACCACGAGTTCACACGCCCTTTGGCCATCCACTGTCCGACCACCTCAAGCCAGTTCAATCGGAAGGCCTTGCCGACGGCGCCGATGGCACGCGATGGAGTGACCGTGCGGCTTGGCACGTGTTTTTTTACGACCTCAAAGCCAGCTTCTTCCAAGGACTTCTTGAGCGTTTCGGTGGTGTAGAAATAAAGGTGCCAGTTGTCGACGATGTTGCGTTCACGGCGCCCGAACAAGCGGAAGGTCAAGGTGTCGTAGCGAGGTGTCTCGATGATTAACAAGCCGCCGGGTTTCAATACTCGGTGGATGGTGCGCAACACCGCGATCGGATCGGTGACATGTTCGATCACGTGCAGGAACAGGACGACATCGAAAGTGTTCTGTTCCAAGTCCACCTCATCCAAAGTCGCGACGCGGACATCAAGACAGAAATTCTCACGGCCATAGCGTGCGGCGAATGAGTTCGGTTCCACGCCAAGGCAATCCATGCCGCGCTCCTTCAACTCATTCAATAAGGTGCCGGTGCAGCAACCCACTTCCAGTGCCTTACCGCCTGGCGCATGTTCCACAGCTGCATCCAGCGCATGCCGATAGTCGCGCACTTGATTGCGCTGTCGTTCCAGACCGGAAGGACTGACCTCCCAACCAGCCTTCTCTCCTTCACCCCGTTCGCGGTAATCATTCAGCTCCACACGTTGGCGCGGGCTCACGTACATCAAGTCGCAATTCCTGCATCGGACGATACGCCCCTCCTGCGCAACGCCGGGTTCAAAAACAACTTCGGCGTCATCGGATTGACATAGGTTGCAACAAGCAGTCTCTTCTAGGATTACAGTCTTCATGGCAATTGGGCTAAGAGCAAACATCAGCGAAGGCTGTTTTGAGTATATCTCTTACAAATAAATTCCAGGGGTAGGAATAATTACCTTTAATTCGCGATAATTCCAAGTATTCATTGTGGGCTCGCCGCTTTAGTGGCATCTGCAAGGACCATCAGAGGATCCAGGTCATGCGCCTGGGCAGACCACTGTGCCAGACTAACTCGATGGCGTTCGCACGGTTGAAATCGAAGACGCCCCATTTCGCGCCGCCGCCGGTTCATGAATCAGCAAGTACCAACCATTGGTGGCCTCGCCGAGATTGCCACGATTGAACTGATGGGATTTGGGTACACCCGAATCGCGATAGTCGACCTCTAACTCACCATGCTGCCGACGAATCTCGGCGACGGCCATCATGATCTATTTCCTCAGCGCATGCGCTCGAACTCCGGAAGCTCGAGCAATCTCGAATCGAACTCTTCCAGCTCGGTCAGCGCATCCTGCACCTGTTTGGCGCGGACTTCATCTTCGGCCTCAAGCAATGCGGCAAGAACCTTCTTGGCCACACCAACCGGTGACACGTTCTGACTATCCAAGGTCGCGGCAGCTTCTGGCTTATGCTCGAAGGCGGCAAGGATGTACGAGGTTGCGGAAGGCAAATCGCCACTCTCAAGAGCAATGCGTGCGCGTCCAGCCATGGCAAGGACCTCGAAGGTCATCGAGTTATCTTTGGTCTCAGGCGCAGCAACGCCTTGCTCGTAGAAGCCGTAGATTGCACGCTGGTAGGCGGCATCGGCATCTTGCAAGCGATTCAGCTTGCGCAACTGCTCGGCAGTGAACAACGAGGCTTGGGCGGAGAACCAACGCAGGTACTTCGGTGCGTCGGCGCGATTCAGCCAAGCTTGATAAGCCGGTTCGACACCATCGACGCCTTGCTCGGCGACCAGCAACAAGCGGTAACGTTCGTGCAGGCCAGCGGAATCTTCATAGCGTTGCAGCCCTGCTTGCAAGGCGCGGCTTGCTGGCGCGACGGCGCCAAGGCGAACCAGGAAATCATAGTGACGCATCACTTCGACCTCGGTGCTTGCCGGATGTTGCGCCATGACGGCATAAGCCGATTGGGCCTCACTCAACCATTCCGGTGGCCAAGGCTTGTTGGCGTCGGCGGCTGCGCGGATCGTGGTGCGTCGGCCTTCGGCGAAGATCGAAAGTACTGCGAAGGCGTTCCAGCTTGATTCGCCAGGTGGCAAAGAGGCCACGGCATTCTGCGCGGCTTCGGCGGCGATTGCAGTTTCAGCCAGGTAGTTGGCGGAGATCGCCACGACCGCGTGCGACAACCAACTCTTGGAACCCGCTTTTAGTTCCGCTTGACCGGCTTCCATGGCCAGTTCGAATTGCTCGACGGCAACCTTGCGCACGCGCGCGGATTGATTCGCCATGGCCGCAAGGTTCTCAGGACGCACGGCCTCTTCCAATAACTTGGCAGCATCACTTGAGGCGTCAGTCTGAACATTGCCGGAGAAACCAGCGTTCCATGCCTCAAGATCGATCACGCTGGTGCCTGCCTGCAATCCACGGTGCACTGCGACCAAGCGTTTGGCAACCGGCACCTGTCCACTGAGGCGTTCCAGCGAAGCGATTAACTCGGCGCGGCGTTCTGGTTCGAGCGGCCCATGCAACAGGTCATTGATCAAACCGACCGCCTTGTCGTCGCCGGATTTGGCCAATAGGTCCAAGGCTTGGCTGCTCAACTCACTATCGAAACCGAAAGCTGCCTTGCGCAACAAGTCGACGGGGGCCTTTGCACCGGTCGTCATTGCCGCAGCCATGATTTCCTGGCGCGTTTGACGGTCACCACTATTCCAATCGGATTCAATGCGTGCGCGATCGACCGCATTTGGGCTCGCGACCAACTCGGCGAGACTGCGGTCACCCTTTGGTGGATCCTCTGGCTTGATCTCACGTTCGGTGATTCCATTGCTCACCGTTTCCACTATCGACTTGATGTCGTTGGCGTAGAAGATGTCGTAAGTTTCAGTTCCATCCAGCTCGACCATGATGTGGCGCGGCGCGACGCGCGTGTCATCAAGGAACTTGCCAAAGACCGTTGGCTCCATCCAAATATGTTCCCCACAGGTAACAGTTCCGAACCGTGGGCATGGCACGCGATTGCCCTCGGAGTCGTAATCGGTAGGGTTGTGGCGATAAGTCGAAGCAATCACGCAAACGTATTGGTCGAACAACTCTGCGATCTCGGGCTTGCGGTAACGAATACCCGCCCAATGCTCACTGGCAATCTCACCATCCATGTTCACGCAAACCAAAATGGCCTTCTTAGTCTGCTGCGATAGGTCGAGAGCATCGGCCCAAGTGCGTTGCCAC
Source organism: Planctomycetota bacterium (assembly GCA_024229395.1). Classification (GTDB taxonomy): domain Bacteria; phylum Planctomycetota; class UBA1135; order UBA1135; family UBA1135. Next base: position 147,642 of record JAAESM010000002.1, read on the forward strand.
GGCACCAAACACGGTTTTGCCCAATCCTCGGCGGTGGGGGCGAACCACATCTGTTCGCGGGTCACGCCAGGTGGAAGGCCGTTGCCCTGTTGGGCTTCAGCGGCGGCTGGCATGAAAATTGAAACTGCCAGAACCAAAGGGAAAAAGGATGTCGCGCGCATGGTAACCGTAGGCTAGCAAATCCCGGGCCAACGGCGTTTTGTTGCCCGCGCAGACTGCTATGCTTTTGCCGTGGAAACCATCGAACAAGTGACAGCAAGGATCGAACAGGAAGGCGCCTTCCTGCAGGAGCTGCGTCGTGAGATGGAAAGCGTGATTGTGGGCCAAGAGGAGCTGGTCGAGGCCCTGCTCATTGCGCTTCTGGCCGATGGCCACCTGTTGCTCGAAGGTCTACCAGGATTGGCAAAATCTCTCGCGGTGGAGACTCTCGCCCGCGCCCTCGGCGGCACTTTCCGACGTATTCAATTCACGCCGGATTTGCTGCCTTCCGATCTTCTCGGCACCCATGTTTTCCACCCCGATAGTGGAGAGTGGACCGTGCGCGAAGGACCGGTCTTCAGTAACTTCCTGCTCGCCGATGAAATCAACCGCGCACCTGCCAAGGTGCAATCGGCTTTGCTCGAAGCCATGCAGGAGCGTCAAGTAAGTCTTGCAGGTGATACGCGTGTCTTGCCGAACCCATTCTTGGTCTTGGCCACGCAGAATCCAGTTGAGTTGGAAGGCACCTATGCCTTACCCGAAGCGCAAGTTGACCGCTTCATGTTGAAGGTCTTGGTGCATCATCCAAGCCGCGAAGAAGAAGCGATGATCATCGACCGCATGGCGCATAGCGGCAGTTCCTTGAAGCCAAAGGTCATCGCGCAGCCAGAGCAAATCCTTGCCGTGCGCAGTCTTTTGGATCAAGTGTTGCTGTCAGGCGCGGCGCGTCAATACATCATTGATTTGGTCTTCGCCACGCGCGAACCCGCCGCCGCAGGATTGGCAGACTTCGAGCCTTTGATCCTGTATGGAGCATCGCCACGTGCATCGTTGTCGTTGACCCAAGCTTCGCGCGCACATGCATTTTTGCGCGGCCGTGCATTCGTCATGCCGGAAGACATCAAGGCGGTTGCTCCTGAAGTTCTGCGCCATCGCATCGTGACCACCTACGAGGCGGAAGCCGAAGGCGTTTCGGTGGAGGACATCATGGCCACGGTCTTGGATACCGTGCCTGTGCCTTAAGCATTGCATTGATGGAGCGCGATCCCGCCGGCGACGAGCTGCAGCAGTTGTTGCGCGAAGTGCGGCATATTCGTGTGCAGAGTGGGCGCTTAGTCCAAGGCGCTTTAGCCGGTGGTTATCGTTCGGTGTTCCGCGGTTCGGGAATCGAGTTTGAAGAGGTGCGTGAATACGTCGAAGGCGATGACCCGCGCAGTGTGGATTGGAACGTGACCGCGCGTATGGGGCGGCCCTTCGTGAAGAAGTATGTCGACGACCGCCAACTGAACTTGGCTTTCTTGCTCGACTTGTCTGCCTCTATGGACGCGGGCTTCAGCGCTTGGTCACCAAGGCAGATGGCCGCGCGTGTTTGTGCAAGCTTGATGCTCGCCGCCGTGCAACACGATGATCGCGTGGCTTTCATCGGTTACGACGAAGAAGTACGGCGATTCGAGCAGCCGCGCAAAGGCTTGAGTCATGTGTTGCGGATCGTGCGCGACTTCCTCTCCTTACAGAGTGAGAGCCAACATAGTGATCCCGCGGTGGCTTTGAATATGGCCACGCGCGCCCTGCCTAAACATAGTGCGGTTTTCTTGGTCTCTGATTTTCTCGGCGACAAATGGCAGCCTGCCTTGCATGAGTGCGCGCGTCACCATGAAGTGATTGCAGTGCGTTTGTTGGCGCCGGAGCTGAAGGACCCGCCCAAAGGCATGTGGCGCTTGCGCGATGCCGAAGGACTTGGCCGACGCATCGTCGATGGCAGTTCCGAGCAAGTGCAGCAGGAATATCGCGAACGCGTGGCGCAGTGGGATCATGAGGTGCGCCAGATGTTGCGCGGTGCCGGTGTTGCGCGCTTGGATGTACCGATCCCAATAACTGCGGATCCCGATGCTGTAGCAAGGCCGATTCTTTCCTTCTTCCAACGACGCACTGGCAGAGCCTCGCGCTCATGAAGTTGTTGTTGTGGCAAGAGCAAGATGCAGCCGTCTTCGACCCAAGCACCGCGCCGGAACTGCCAAGTGAAGTTGAAGCCTTAAGCATTGCTTATGGGTATTGGTTGTTGTTCGTGGCAGCGGCCTTGCTGGTGTTGTGGATGGCGTGGCAATGGTTGCGCCATGCACAAGAGCAACGCAAGACACTGCAACATGAACGCAAGATCGTGGCAGCAGAGGCGTCGGCAAGTTCCGCACAACGCGCATGGGCTCTGTTGCATTCCTACTTGCAGGACCTTTCACCGGATCAACGCCGTGAGGCTGAATGCCTTTCGCATTTATTGCGCGAACAAGTCGGTCGAGGCTTGAAGCGCGATTGCCATAGCGCCACCGATGCGGAGATCCTTGCGGTTTCATCAAGCACCTCCGGTGCAGGAGATGGAGCCGCTACCGCGGGTGCGGATAGGGCACTGATTGATTTGGCGCCCGCGATCTTGAAGCCCTTGCTGGCATTCACCAGTGGCGTGCTATTCGCGGATCATCGTCCAAGCGTTTCGAATTGGCAAGCAACGCTTAGAGATGTTGAAGCGTGGCTAGAGACGCAGGGGGAAGAACTGTGAGTTGGCTCGGCTTCGATTCAAGTTGGAGCTTCAGCGATCCATGGTTGCTGTGGGTGGCATTGCTATTGCCGGTGGCCTTGTTGGTACGCATCATATGGCGCCCGAAAGCCAGGGACTTTGCAATGTTCCGCTTCGTGCCACATCTTCCGCACAGCCATCGGCAGCACACACGCATCTTGCCGCCGCTGGTGCAAAGCTTGGCAGTCTTGTTGATGGTGGTGGCGCTGGCACGTCCGCAACAGCAACAGCGGTTGCCGATTGAGCGCGAAGGAATCGATTTGTTGTTGTGCTTGGACTTGTCCTCTTCGATGGCCGCAACCGATTTGGGCGGTGCGGTTGGAAGCGGTGCAGGCAGCCCCGGCGATGGCGACGTGTCAACACAATCCAACTCCAACGCCGTCTCGCAATCCAACACCCGTCTCGACTTCGCTCGGCAAGCAGCATCCTCCTTCATCAAAGTCCGCGCCGAAGATCGGCTTGGACTTGTGAGCTTTGCCAGAGATGCACGACTGGTCTGTCCACCAACCTTGGATCATCGCAGCTTGCTCACGCTACTCCACGACCTGGAGCAAGTGCCAGAAGGTCGCGAAGACGACGCAACCGGAATTGGCACCGCCCTGGCACGCGCCGCCGTGCAACTGCGCGACTTGCCATCCGCTTCCAAGGTCATCGTGTTACTGACCGATGGCGAAGAGACCGTGGCTACCGCCGGTAGTGCTGCCATCAAACCGCAAGAAGCCGCCGCACTTTGTCGTGAATGGGGCGTGCGCGTTCATGCCATCGCTGCCGGCCCCGATGCCGACGCCACCCGTGCAACTTTGCAAGCAGTCACCTCCGTGACTGGCGGCCGTGCCTTCGCCGCGCGCGACGCCACTGCTTTGGAGCAAGTGTATGGCGCAATCGATCAACTTGAGCGCACGCGTTTCCAGCAACTGCCGTGGCGTCAAGTGGATCGCTTCCTGCCATTCCTGATCGCCGGACTGATCCTTTGGTTCGTGGCGTCGTGGTTGAACCGATGGGTCTGGAGGGTTCGTTCATGAAGCGCTTCCTGCCAACCGCCTTGTTGCTGTTCGGCGGTATCGCTGCATTGGCGCAACCGCGCTGGGGCGTCGATGAAGATGCCGTGCGTCAACGCGGAATCGATCTACTGGTGTGCTTGGATGTTTCGCGCTCCATGTTGGCGCGCGACTTGGCTCCCGACAGACTTGGGCGTGCGCGTCTTGAGTTGCATGAACTCATCAACACCCTTGGTGCCGATCGTATTGGCCTGATCCTGTTCGCCGGTGAAGCGCAACGTGCCGCACCGCTGACTTCCGATCATGCCAGTTTCCTGTCGCTCCTGGATCTGGCATCGCCGTTAAGCGTGCGTCAAGGTGGAACCGATCTCGCTTCCGCCCTCAGTCAAGCGCGGGTGCTGCTCGAAGCCGCACCAGGCACGCAAAAGAATGTCCTACTGATTACCGATGGCGAAGACCGCGGTGGTCGTGCCTTGGCAGAAGCGGAGCAATGTCGCGCCGACGGCATCACCTTGTTCACGCTTGGCATTGGTACCGAGCAAGGAAGCAAGATTACCCTCACCGATGGCGATGACAGTGAGTTCTACCTGAAAGATAAGGATGGCAACGAAGTGATCTCTCGATTGGATCGCAGCAGCTTGATCCAAATGGCAGAGGCCAGCAGCGGCCGCAGCATCCAACTCAACGCAGAACCGGGCATTTTGCGCGATTGGTATCTGCAAAGCTTGTTGCCACGCGCGCGTGATGCCGCGACTGGCGATCCCGATATGGAGCGAGCGAATCGTTATCAGATCCCACTAGCATTGGCTCTGTTCGGCGCCATATTGGCCATGGCAGGATTCTCCAGGAGGCGGTCATGAACGGCAGTACTTACCAGGCACCGCCAACTTGGAGAGTCATAGTACTCATCGCCCTTTTGCAGTTCAGCTATTGGCAAATCCAACAAGATTCGCACACGGAGATGAATGCTGGCCTTGAGGCTTATGCCACAGAAGACTACCAACCAGCGAAGCAGCATTTCGAAAATGCCCTTGCCCAGCAGTCCAGCCCAGAGGCTTTGCGCAACTTAGCTCTGGCTTGCCTCAAGTCACGCGATCTGGATCGCGCCGCACAAGTCGCCGACCAAATAGCCAGCAGTGGTAACCGTAACGATCTTGCATGGCGCGACTTCTTCCTAGGCAACTTGGCATGGCGTCGGAGTGAGCTCGCAGAGTTTGAGGCGCATGGACCGGTGCCGCCAGCAGGTGCTTTGGAGCGTGCGATCGCACATACAGAGGCAGCGCTTCAAGCCTGGCAGGCTGCGTTGGAGACGCGCGACGAATGGCCCGAAGCCTTGCGCAATACCCAACGTGCGGATTACCGACTAGCATTGTTGCGCGAAGAACAGCAAGCAAATGCTGGCAACGCCGACCCTAATGTTGAGAAGATGAATGGCCCGCCGGATTTGAACGCCGCACCGATGGACCCGGCCGAACAGGAACGACTGATGCAACAACTCGATCGATTGGATCTGCAAGAAGCCGCACGTAAGGCGGAGCAGAAGCTGGATCTCAGTGGAGCTTTGGAATGGTAGTTTCCCTTTGCTGCAGTGTGCTGCTGGCTTTGGCCGCGCAAGATGTATCGGTGCAAGAGAACGCGACCTTGCAACTGGAAGTTCGCCGCGCCGCCAACGACCAGGTCTTGTCCACGCAGAGCCAGGTCTACCAAGGCGAGATCCTCTACTTAGACCTAGAGATTTCCTTCGCCGCCGACTTCCATGACCGGCAACTGCTCAACCCTTGGCGCATGCCGCTCGACCTGCCGGTTGAACTGCAACTTCCATGGGCCCAAGAGAGCGAGATCTGGCAACGCGTTAAGGTGGTCGCCCCTGCCGGAAGCAGCTTAGTCATCAATCGCGATAAGAGCACCGCGCAGCTTTTAACTCCAGACCAGAGCGGCCGGATTCGTTTCTTGGTTCAGCGCAGGATCCAGATCACTACCGACCAGGAGTTCGAGATCCCTGCTGCATCCATGAAGGTGGTGTGGGCAACCAAGTTCGAAGATGATCTTGCGCGTGGAATGGTGCCGCTTGATCGCCAAGAGGCGTCGATCGCTTCTACCCCAATCCAGCTGAATGCGACGGCTTTACCGTCACAAGGGCAGCCCGCTAGTTTCAAAGGAGCTGTAGGCAAGTTCGAGATGAAGTTGGAGTCGGAGTTGCGTGTGGACAGTGAGCCCACCAACCCTGAGCAAGCGGCCGATCAGGATTTGATTTGGGATATCGAAATCCACACCAGCGGACGTGGATGGTTGCAGAAAGACATGCTCGCCACCTTGGATGAGCTACAGGGATTTCATGTTCAGGGTCAGCGAATTGAATCCACCGACAACGGCCTGGTCTTGATTGCGGAACTCAGTACCACTGATTCAATGCTGCTGCCAACCTTGCCAGCGTGGAGCTACTTCAATCCTTCCTCCCCAGCAGCTTATGTCACACTCGGTCCGGCACCGACCGTTGGCAAAGTGGAAGAGGAAAGCACAGATTCCGCCCAGTCGGAGGAATCGGTCAACTCGCCAGTGGCTGAGGAGAGTTCCAACTTGCAGCTCTATTGGCTTGGCATTGGTGGCGCATTTTTCATCTTCGGCATGCTGTATCTAATGCGCCGTCGCCCGCCAGCGATGGCAGCTCCAAGCACCTCAGGACCATCAAGCCCCGCAACGCGAAACAGCGTCAAGGCCAACCCCACCCAGCATGTCGAGCATGCCAAGGCGATTGCAAGCAAGCCTGTGCGCACGGCAGTGCCGAAACCGACCGACTTCATCCAGCAACTAGCGGATCACGTCGGCTGCAAACGCGAGCAAGTCTACAGCGAAGACTTTGCCGACTACCTCTTGCGTGCAGATCTACCGCAACCGCTGCAGGAACGAATTCAGGCAGTTGTAAGACGCATTGTGGGCGCACAATTCCGTGGCCAGGGAACGATGCCCTCGGAAGATGAATCGGATTCGATTTTGGACGAATTGCGACGCTGAGCGGGACGTCAAATGATGCATGCGGGCATATAATTTCCGCATGGAAAAATCGTCTGGGGTTCTTCGTTTAGCGTTGGTGCCCCGATTATGGATCAACAGCATCAGCGTATCGTCAAGGTCATCAATCAGCTGATTGATGCGCCTGATTCTGAGGTGACTTCGGAGCTGATTTCCAATTCCATGAACGCTTTGACGCGTTATGCCGTGGAACATTTCAAGGCCGAGGAAGCGATGTTGGCCGAGAGCCATTACTCGGACCTCGAAGGACACCGGAAGCAGCATAAGGAGTACCGACGCAAGGTCGTTGAGTTAGTTGATGACGCGAAAGCGCAAAGCGACCACGTGCCAGAGGCCATGCTTCAGTTCATTCGCGATTGGTGGGTGAGCCATATCCTCGAAGAGGACATGAAGTATCGCCACCTATTCGAGCAGAAGGTCTAGATCCAGAGCAAGGATCAGGCGTACGTCGAACTCTTCGGTCTCCAGAACCACTTCTTCATAACGAAGAGTGTTGCCATGGGCATTGACCACACGGTAGCTATGCGGCTGCCCGAACTTGGCACGCGTCTTCGGCATGGTCCAACCACCCAGGGTTTCGCGTGTGCCCTTCAAGTGCACCACGAAACGATTGGACCTAGGCGCGAAGGAGTGTTTCAGGTTCACACCGAGTAGCAGTGGATTCTGAATGGCGCTGGTGCGTTCGACTAAGGCGTCGAAATCAACCATGTCTACAGGGGTTGGATTCGCAGGATCCTCACCAACCGAATCCAAAGCGATGCCACGCAGCAGGTGGAGTTCTTCAGCCAGCGTCCCTGAACGCTGGCGACCGACGGGGCTTCTGGAAGATTACGCATCTTCACCGCGAAGATGCCGCGACCAATGATGACGGCAATCAGCAGGACGAATAGTCCTGTCTTCATGGTTTGATTATTGAATGGTGATGCTGAAGTCAGACCTGTGTTTGACTTCGCCATCCACGACGGTGGCTACTGCGACCGTGGTGGTGCCATACATGGCGCCCGGCAGGTTGACCGGAATGGTGACGTTGAACGGTTTGTGAATCTCACCGAATGGGCTCAAGATCGGCGAGGTGCGATCCAGAATGCGCATCGGGCCGACCGGCAAGAAGGCCGCCACATAAGCAAAGATGTTCTCGTTGCGGTTGGTGCTGCTTTCCCAATGCCCGGTGAAGGAAACCGTGTCACCAGGATTGAAGATGGTGTTACCCGGCGGCGTGACGGTGGCAGCGACCAGCGGCACGCGCTTGAAGATCAAGTTGCCGATCGAACTGTCCCAGTTGGTGACACCAAGATCGAGCGATTCCGACCATTCGTAATCGACCTGCAAGGAATTGTTCGGCGCACTATCCACCGCGACCCAACCGAAGGTGCGGTTGTAGCTCCACTGGGAGTTGGTCAACAACACACCATCCACGCGCACAGCCGAGATGGATTGCAGCGGTGCGTGTTCGAGATAGAACACCTGCTTGCTGCCGTTGCCGGCATGCGTTTCCATGATGGCAGGCTTCAGGCCGTTGCCATCGACGTCGCCAAAGAAAAGTGCTTCGACCACCGAGTTGTGGTTCGAATGCCAGTTCGGGTTCGACGGGAAGTTGCCGTTGTTATTGAGGTACATATCAGTGCCACCCCACCATGAACCACCGACCAGATCAGGGTAGCCATCAAGCTGCAAGTCAGCGAAAGCGACGGCCGAGACATAGCCTTGATAATCACTCCAGAACGGAGTGCCCGCCAAGGTGCCGTTGTTGTTGCGATAGATCTTGAAGACACCGTCGCCACCACTGAGCTGATTATTGTCACTCACGCAGAAATCCAGATCGCCGTCGGCATCAACGTCGGCGAAGGCACATGAGTTGCCGTTCGGATTGGAGTTGTCGGTGCTGGTCCAACCTGGAGTAGTGGACATCACGCCGCTGTTCTGGAAGTAGACCTTGTTCTGACTTTCGGCGGTGCAGAATGCCAGGTCCAAGTCGCCATCCATATCGACGTCGGCCCAAGTCACATCCATGGCGTGATCATTCCCCGAGGATTGCCAGCCAGGGTTCGGCGACAGCGTGCCGTTGTTGTTGTAGTAGATGCGGTTCTTTGCGGCGGCACCGTAGTAAGGCTCGCCCACGGCCACAGCCAGATCCAGGTCGCCATCGCTGTCGGCATCGCCTAGCGCACAACGAAAGCTGTAATAGGAATCATTCGACTGCCAGCTCGGCGTAGTCTCGAGCGCGCTACCTTGATTGAAGTAAACCTTGGTGTGACCGAAATCACCGAAGCCATTGGCACCAAGGAACACCGAGACCGCTACATCAGGTCGGCCATCGCCATTGATATCGCCGACGGACAGGTGTCCGTGGTAATCGATATCGGAAGACTGCCAAGAAGGGGAGGTCGGGAAATTGCCGTTGCCGTCGTTATGAAAGACCTCGACGCGCTGGCGATGAATGTCATTGCCGTTGGCTACCACCATGTCCAAATGGCCGTCGCCGTTGATGTCGGCGAAGTCACCACCGGTGGTCACTCCCGAGGTGTAGGACTCCCAGCTAGCAGCGGTGTCAAAGGGGAGCGGGTTTTGCGCAGGAACGGCGCAAAGGAGGAGTGTGCAAGTGGAGATGAGCATGAAAAACAAATGCTGGGACTGGCTCTAGTTTCGCAAAAATGAGACCAAGAAAAGGCGAAAAATCTTGCCGTATTCCAGTCCGGGATATACCATTAGGGAGACAAAAGGCGACCAGGTAGTCTTCTTTTACTTTTGCCCCCAAATCGGCGGGCCACACGTTCTTTTCTTCTCCCTTTTGTCAATGGAGAGAGCCATGAAAAGCAGCTACGTAAAAGGGGGGGATTCCCCATCTTTGCTAGAACGAACCATCGGCCAGGCATTTGATCTCACGGTCCAGAAGTGGCCACAACGCGAGGCGCTTGTATCTTGCCAGGAAAATATCCATTGGACATGGACTGAGCTTGCCCAGCGTGTCAATGATTTCGCCAAAGGCTTGCTTGAGTTGGGGATCGGCCCTGGCGACCGCACCGGTATTTGGGCCACCAACAAGGCCGACTGGACGGTTGCACAGATTGCCACCTCGAAGATCGGCAGCATTTTGGTCAATATCAATCCAGCCTATCGGCCACACGAACTTGAATATGTGCTCAATAAAGTGGGGGTGAAATGCCTCGTCACCGGTTCGAGCTTCAAGAGTTCGAACTACACCAGCATGCTGCAGGAGTTGCTGCCTGAACTGAACACCTGCATGCCGCGCGACCTGCGCGCTGAGAAGGCACCAGACTTACGCCTGGTGATTCGCCTCGGTTCGGAAATCACACCTGGCATGGTGAACTTCAATACCGTGGTCGGTTCCGGCAAGCAGCTCTCAGATGACCTGCTAGTGGAAGTGGAGAATGGATTGAATTGTTACGACCCGATTAACATTCAGTTCACATCGGGCACGACTGGTTCACCGAAAGGTGCAACGTTGACACATTACAACGTGCTCAACAACTCGAATATCATCGCGTCGAACCTGAACTTCACCGAAGAGGACCGCATCTGTGTTTCGGTTCCGCTGTATCACTGCTTTGGCATGGTGGCTGGCAACCTTGCGGCGATCAACCGCGGTGCCACGATGGTCTATCCAGCAGAAGTCTTCGATCCGGAGACCGTCCTGCAAGCGATCGATTATCAAAAGTGCACTGCCATGTACGGTGTGCCAACCATGTTCTTGGCTGCGATCGAGCACCCAGATTTCCCCAAGTACGACATGAACACTTTGCGTACCGGCATCATGGCTGGCGCGCCATGTCCACGCGAGTTGATGCGCAAGGCCGTCAGCGAGATGCACTTGCCACAAGTGACCATCGGCTACGGCATGACTGAAACCTCACCAATCTCCTTCCAAGGTCACACCTACGATTCCTTGGAAGAGCGTGTGGGAACGGTTGGCCAAGTCTGTCCACATACCGAAACCAAGATCATCGATGCCGACGGCAACACAGCCCCATGTGGAGTCCAAGGTGAGATCCTGACCCGCGGTTATCTCGTCATGAAGGGTTACTGGAATGATGAAGAGAAAACCAAAGAGACCATCAACGAGGATGGCTGGATTCACACGGGCGACTTAGGCGTGCTTGATGAGAAAGGCTGGCTGAAGATCACCGGGCGCCTGAAGGACATGGTGATTCGCGGTGGCGAAAACGTCTACCCACGTGAGATCGAAGAATATCTCTACACACATCCGAACATCTCCGAAGTACAAGTCTTTGGCGTGCCCGACGAGAAATTCGGTGAAGAGATTGCCGCATGGATCCGACTTCACGAAGGTGAAGCATTGACAGAGGATGATGTGCGCGCGTTCTGCAAGGGCGAGATCGCTTACTACAAGATTCCACGTTACATCCGTTTCGTGGAGGACTTCCCGATGACGGTAACAGGCAAGATTCAGAAGTTCGAGATGCGCAAAGTGATGGTCGAGGAATTGGGAGACCCCGCGTCAGTTTGAGCAAAGTCCCTAGCATGTAGGAGGGCCCATCTGCGCGTGCGCTTATTCGTAAGCGGCGCGCAGGTGGGCAGAGCGACGTTCGTCGGCGAATAGAGTCAAGCATGCATCGACCACCTTCGGATCGAAGCGTGCGCCACTTTCACTCTTCAATAGTTGCAGCGCCTTTTGAATCGTGCGCGCGGGCCGGTATTCGCGTGGACTTGCGATCGCATCGACGAAATCGGCGACCGCAACCACACGTGCCTCAAGGAGGATGTCCTTGCCAGCCAAACCGCGTGGATAGCCCCTGCCGTCGTAATGCTCGTGATGCTGCAAGGCCACCTCTGCGACTTCCCATGGGAAATCGATTCCTTGCAATAGGCCAAAGCCAAGGGAGGTATGCGCATGCAGCTCATCGATTTTATCCCCAGTGAGCTCATCCTTGGTGGATAACAAATCCAAAGGTACGGCGAGCTTGCCGATGTCATGCAGACATGCGCTGACTGAGATGCCGTCGATACATTCCTCATCAAGATGCATCTCGCGCGCAATCGATACTGACAATCGCGCCACGCGTTGTTGGTGATTGGAAGTCTCGGGATCGCGCGACTCCAGCGCGCGGAAGATCGCCTTGGTCGTCCCGGAAAGACTCCGACGCAACTTACGTTCGCGGTTGAGGTGTTGGTTTAGTTCGTCTTTCAAGGACAATCGCGCACGCGCAGCATGAATGCCATGTCCCAAGCTGCAGGCCAGGTCTTCCAACAGCACACGCTCGTGCGCGGCGAAGGAATCATTGTCTTCAGAATAGATCGTCACGGCGCCAACCAGTCTTCCGGAAATCCTTAACGGCACAGCGCAACAGGAAAGGAAACCAAGCGCATGCGGCGCTTCCGGACCATCAAGTGGTTCTTCGTGGAGCGCTGGATAATGACTCACAACGGTCTTCGCGTTGCGCATCGCGAAGGCCGTCGGTCCGCCACCACGCGGCCCCTCGGTCCAAGTGAGATCGCTATCACCGAGCAGCTTTCCCTTCCGCCCGGACTGCGAAACGATGCGAATCGATTGGCCATCACTGAAATCTTGGAAGCCAATCCATACATAGGGGTAGCCACCTTCAGCAACCATTAAGCGACAGATGCTGTCGAGCAGCAGCTGCTCCGAACAAGCTTGCAGTAACGCGGCGTTGCAACGGCTCAACGAGGTCAGCGCCCGACGTGAATGCAGGTCGTCGCGATTGGCGATCCGTTGCACACTCAAGTCGCGAAGGTGACCAGTGAATCCGATCTCGCCATCCTGTTCCCAAGTGGAGAGTGATGCTTCGAGTGGAATCTCGCGGCCGCCGCGGTGACGCCCGCGCAGGCGAATCACTTTGCCCATCAAGCGCGCCACGCCAGTATTCAGATAACGCTCCATGCCCTTCGCGTGACTCTCGCGGAAACGCAGCGGCATGATCTTCTCCAGTGTTTGACCAATGATCTCATTGGCCGAGAAACCGAAGACCCGTTCTGCATGTTGGTTCCAAGAGCGAATCAACCCGCTCTGATCGGCGGAGATCACCGCTTCATGTGCAGCTTCCGTCAGTGCGCGATATTTCTCTTCCGCCTCGTGAAGCCGGCGCAGTGCTTCGGCACCTTCACTCGGCGCATCCATCACCGCCAATACGCAATCGCGCTCCTCCAACTGAGTGCAGCGTAAGTTAATCGCCGTGGTGCAAGTGGATCCGTCGGCGCGCAACAAGGCCGTCTGCAAATGCACGACTTTCTGTTGCCCGCGCAATAACGGCAGCAACAGCGCGGATAATTGCTGGGGGCTGAACTCCGGCAGGAAGGTCAACGGCGTCAGGCCATCAAGTCGGCGGGCATCCATCCCGAGTTCGCGGGAGGCGCTTCGATTGACCAGCAGGATTTCGAGAGAATCGGCGTCGAAAGCGAAGACTTCGCTGGGGGTGGCGTCGAGTATGTCCCGAAGGAAGGTCTTGCTGGCAACCCTTTCGTCGAGAGACTTAGGAGTGGCCATGACTTTAGTTCAGGGAACATTTCCACTCTACCGGAAATGACCACCATTGTGGGGCTTATTCCCACGCCGACGAAAGCTTGCTACCGATTTGCGCGCACCGCCTTGCCATTGGCGAAACGATGCGCGCCGAAATCAACTCTTTACCGGACGAATGTTCAACTTCTGGTTGCACACGCGCGCTTGCTGCAAGTCGCGGAAGATGTCCTTGGGCATGCCTTCGGGTAAATCCACAGTGCTAAAATCGTCGTAGATCTCGATCTTTCCGATGAAGCGACCTTCCAATCCGGCTTCATTCGCGATGGCGCCAACGATACTTCCAGGTCGCACACCATGATGGTGACCGACCTCTACGCGGAAGCGCTCCATGCCGGCCTCGGTGGATTGTTCCACACGACGCTTCTGGCCTTTGCGATCGAACTTGCCGCCGCGGTCGCCACGATCACCACGGTCGAACTTATTGCGACCACGATCCGGACGCTCACGATTGCGACCCTTGTCTTGGAACTGTTCGTTCGGCAGTTGGCGGTTGTCCTTGATCAACAAGGATTGCTCGCCTTGGGTCATGCGTGCTAGGGCAGCCATCACCGTGCGCGGATCCATATCCGGATGTTCCTCGAGGCATTGCTCGACGATGCCGGCGTAGAAATCGAGTTCATCATTCTGCTCCACTGCATCGACGATGCGTTGCTTGAAGCGCGCGATCCGCTGGCGGTTCACGTCTTCGGTGGTGGGCAGGGTCATCGGCTCGATGTTGGTGCCGATGGCGCGTTCGATAGTGCGCAACATGCGCTTCTCACGCGGCGATACGAACAGGATGGCCTCGCCGGTACGGCCTGCACGGCCGGTACGGCCGATGCGGTGCACATAGGACTCGGTGTCGGTTGGAATGTCGAAGTTGACCACATGCGAGACGCGGTCCACATCCAATCCACGCGCAGCAACATCGGTTGCGACGATGATGTCGAGCTGACCCTTCTTCAAGCGATCGATGGCGCGTTCGCGTTCGACCTGCGAAACATCGCCGCTCAAGGCGCGGGCGGCATAACCGCGAGCTTCGAGTTTCTCCGCCAGAATCGAGGTGGAGTTACGCGTGCGCACGAACACCAACATGGCGTCGAACTCTTCCGCTTCCAAGATGCGGGTAAGGGCATCCAACTTGCGCGGACCACTGACCACCTGGAAACGCTGGTTAATGGTGGTTGCAGTCGAAGTGCGCTGACGGATCAGGATCTCTTCAGGATCGCTCAAGTGATCCTGCGCGATACGACGAATTGGGTCCGGCATGGTTGCCGAGAACAATGCGATCTGACGTTCCTCCGGAGTGCGCTCGAGCACCCAAGTAACGTCGTCGATGAAACCCATGCGCAGCATCTCGTCGGCCTCATCCAAGACCAATGCCTGCAGGTTGTCGAGCTTCAGCGAACCGCGACGCATGTGATCCATGACACGGCCCGGAGTTCCGACCACCACATGCACACCGCGCTTCAGTGGGCGCAGTTGCATTGAGTAGGCTTGGCCACCGTAGATCGGCAGCACGTGGAAGTTCTTCATGAAACGCGCGTAGCGCTGGAAGGCTTCCGCGACCTGAATCGCTAGCTCGCGCGTTGGACACAGCACCAGGACTTGCGGGCCGCCGGTGGTATTCTTGATGTCGATGCGCGACAGCAGCGGCATTGCGAAGGCCGCAGTCTTGCCGGTACCGGTTTGCGCTTGGCCGATGACATCTTTCCCTTCCAGCAGAGGTGGAATGGTGCGCGATTGGATCGGCGACGGTGTTTCGTAGCCTTCGGCTTCGGCGGCTTTTACGAGAGCGGTGGCAAGGCCAAGGTCCGCGAAACGCGGCAATTGTTCAGTTTCTTCGGTCATTTTTCCCCAACAGACCTTGGGCAGAATGCTCAACCATCAGAGCAAGTTGCCGCGCGAATGCGGCTGAAATGTCCTCGGTCTGCTAAGGACAACCACCCATGATACCCGATTCCGGATTATTCGCTTGCCGGGCGGCTGCGACCTCTGCTGCGCAGCTCTTCGAGAAGGGTGCTGAGTTCCGCAACCAGCTCCTCCTGCTCGGCGGCCAAGTCCTTGGTTTCGCGGGGGTCCGCGACCATATCGAACAGCTGAACGCCGCCATCGAATGGTTTACTGCTCGGCTTTCCGCGTCCGCCGGAGCCACTGCCAAGGATCAGTTTCCATTTGCCGCGACGACTTCCGCGGCGGTTGCCATGAAGTCAGCCAAACTCACCGGCGTACTGTTCGAGGACTGCGCCTTGGTCTTGACCGGACTTTCGGTGGAATCCAATCGGTACATGAAGGTGAATGGGCATCCGTAAAGCGTATGCCTTCATCCCTATTCGAGCACGGATTGGACCACGCCCAATATAGCGCTCGCGATCAGATCGCACTCTTCATCGGTCACGCACGATGGCGGCATGGCGTACATGATGTGGCCGAGTGGTCGCAACAACACCTGTTGATTTTCGCGACAAGCCTGACGCAAGCGCTCGCCAACGGGAGCAAGATAACCGCCTTCATCGGCACCTTCCTCGCCGCTGTTGTCATCGCCAGTGATGTTGTTCAAATCCAACTCCAACGCAACGATACCGCCACAACGGCGAATCTCCTTCACCCCACCCCAAGTCAACGCGGCTTGCAATCCTTTCTCAATGCGTTGACCGATGTGATCCAACAGCGCCGGCGTGTTCTCCTCCTTCAACACCTTCAATGAAGCCAGGCCGACGGCGCAACCGATCGGATGACCACTGAAGGTATGGCCGTGGAAGAATGCCTTGGCGCGTTCATCGTCAAGGAAAGCCTGATAGATCTCTTCGCTGACCAAGGTCGCCGACAACGGAAAGATGCCGCCGGTCAAACCCTTCGCCAAACACATCAAGTCAGGACTGATGCCGGCGTGATCGCAGGCGAAGACCTTGCCGGTGCGGCCGAAGCCGGTCATGACTTCGTCGGCGATCAGGAAGATGTTCCGTTCATTACAGATGCGCCGTGCATCCTGCAGGAACTGAACACTGTGCATGCACATACCGGCAGCGCCTTGCACCAACGGCTCCAAGATGAAACCAGCAACTCTGCCTTCAAGGTCATCCAAGGCTTCCCGCAAGGACTCGGCTGTTGGTTCCACATGCACCACATGGAAAAGGAATGGTGAAAACTCCGCGAAGAACGGTTCTGGTTCGCCAACGGCCATCGCGCCGAAAGTGTCGCCGTGATAAGCACCGTTCAAAGCCAGGAAGACCGTGCGTGCAGGTTCGCCGCGGCGCACCCAGGTTTGATAGGCAGCCTTCAACGCCACCTCCACCGCGGTCGATCCGTTGTCGGAGTAGAACACTTTGGTCAACGAATCCGGTGCGATCTCCAGGACCTGTTCCGCCAAAGCAACTCCAGGTTCATGCGTGAAGCCGGCGAACATGATGTGATCTAACTGCTGCGCTTGATCGCGCATGGCTTCCACGAACTCCGGTCGACCATGACCATGAAGATTTGCCCACCATGAAGCGATCGCATCCAATCGCTTGGTGCCATCGGCGAGCTCTAACCATGCACCTTTCGCGCCGACGACCGGCAGCGGTTCCGTATCCAAAGCATGCTGGGTGTAAGGATGCCAACAGACTTCACGGTCGCGTTCGGGTAAGGATGGGCTCATGAAATTACGACAAGGAATCGAGTAGTTGCTCAATGCGTGGTTCCGAATCGAGCCAGAAATCGATGGTCTCGGTATTCAGTTCGCGGAACATTGGAACCTCGAGGATCGGCAGATCGCCAAGGCGCGCTTGCAAGCTCGCAATGTTTTGCGGGTGCGGTTGGCCAACGACGATGATGGCGCGCAACGGGATGCGTCGGGCAGCTAAGGATTCGACCGACAACAAGGTGTGGTTCAAGGTGCCAAGACCACTGCGCGCGACCAACACCACGGGCGTCTGTAGTTGGCGCAAGTAATCGGCTTGATCCTCCTGTTCATTGAATGGTACGCGCAGGCCGCCGGCGCACTCCAAGACCCATTTCGCCTTCGGGTGTTCCAGCAAGACGTTGCGTGTGGCATCAAGCACTTGCTTAACGCTGATCGTTACACCCTCTTGTTCGGCGGCTTGATCGACCGATGCCGGCAAGGCAAGTTGCACTGCCGGCGGTGGTGCGTGATCCGGCGCCAAGTCGGCGAGTTTCAACACCGTTTCGGTATCGGAATCCCGTCCAGTCTGCACGGGCTTGAAGTAACGCACGGGTTCTTCCAAACGCAAAGCGGCTCGCACCAAAATGGCAGCGACCAAGGTCTTGCCGATATCAGTGTCAGTGCCGCAGACCACGATTGGTTTGGTCTGCAAGGTTGGCTCGGTGACTTCGATCTCGCTGCGACGATGCTCTTCACTCAAGGCTTCGATCAGAACCTTTGCTAACGAAGTAATCTGCTCCTCGCTGTGGTTGGCATGAACCACGATGCGTAATCGTGAAGTACCAGCAGGCACCGTTGGTGGTCGCACGCCACGTACGTCGAAACCAGCGTCGCGCATCTTCTGCGCGACCAGCATGGTGCGTTCGGAATCACCAATGATGACTGGCACGATCGGCGATTCGCCGCCGACCTCAACACCACCGTCATGCAGAAGGCGACGCAGAAGTTCGGAGCGTTGCAGCACGTTGCTTTTGCGCTCTTCTTCACCGACAGCGATCTGCATTGCGCGACGTAGGGCCGCAGCCAGCATCGGTGGCGCGGCTGTGGTGAACACGAAACTGCGTGCACGGTTGATCAAGGTATCGATCACTTCTTGGCTGCCGCAGATGAAAGCACCTGCAAGACCAAGTGCCTTGCCGCCGGTGAACATGCGCGCCAACAAGCGCGGATGTTCCGGCACACGTTCCTCGAACAATCCAGCCGAGTGCGCCATGTCCAACATCAAGTAGGCGTCGAAGCGTTCGCACAGTTCCAGCAACTCCGACAGCGGCGCAAGATCGCCATCCATCGAGTACAGATCCTCGACCATGATCAACCGGCGCCGCGCACTTGCCGCACCTGCAAGTGCATTGGCCAATGCCGCCATGTCCTGATGCGGGAAGACCACCACTTTGGCATGACTTAAGCGCATACCATCGATGATCGAAGCATGGTTCAAGCCGTCACTGAACAACACATCATTCGCGTCGGCGAAGGTGGTCAGCAGTGCTTGATTCGCTTGAAAACCACTCGGCAGCAACAGCGCTGCCTCAGTACCCATCCAATGGGCGGCTTCCCGTTCGGCCGCTTCATGCAACGGCGATTGGCCGCGCAACAATCGCGAAGCAGGCATGCCAATGTTGCCATCGTCCAATGCAGAACGCACTGCCGCTGCCACGCGATCGTCGCCGGCTAAGCCGAGGTAATCGTTGGTGGTGAAATCAACACCCGCTGGCGCGTACAACTCCCGACGCAATCCCGCAGCAGCCCATTCTTCAGCCTGGGCGCGTAACTGCTCGTTCAGTGGGGAGCTCAAAGCTTGCCGGACCTATGGTGCGCTCAAACCTCGACCACGACAGCCGGCTCGCTTTCGTTGATGCCTTCAAGGCCAAGTCGATCGAACAACTCCTGGTCGCGATCCTTGCCGCGGTTTGGAGTGGTGAGTAGTTGGTCGCCGAGGAAGATTGAGTTCGCGCCTGCCATGAAGCACATGGCTTGGGCTTCTTCGCTCATGGCATGTCGGCCAGCCGACAGACGCACCATGGACTCAGGCATCAAGATACGTGCAACAGCAACCGCGCGGACCATCTGATCCCAAGCGAGTGGCGGCACATTCTCGAGTGGCGTGCCTTCGACCGGAACCAATGCGTTGATCGGTACCGACTCAGGCGGTGGCGATTGGATCGCCAACTGATGAAGCAGACCGATGCGGTCGTCTTCACTTTCACCCATACCCAAGATGCCACCGCAGCAGACCTTCATGCCTGCATCGCGCACGGCCGCCAAAGTGGTGAGGCGGTCGTCGTAAGTGCGCGTGGTGATGACCTCTTCGTAGTACTCCGGCGAAGTATCCAGGTTGTGGTTGTAGTAATCCAAACCTGCTTCCTTCAGGAGTTGCGCTTGGGCAGGCGTGAGCATGCCGAAGGTGCCGCAAGTCTCCAGGTCCAGTGACTTCACTTCGCGCACCATCTCGAGCACGCGATCGAAATCCTTGTTGTCCTTGATCGAGCGCCAAGCCGCGCCCATGCAAAAACGATCGGCGCCACCGGCCTTGGCATTCTTTGCGGCGGTGATCACTTGCTCGATGGCGAGCAACTTTTCACGCTCCAGATCAGTCTGGTTGTGCGCCGACTGCGAGCAGTACTTGCAATCCTCTTGGCACGCACCGGTCTTGATTGACAGCAAGGTGCTGCATTGCACGACATGCGGATCGTGGTGCGCGCGGTGAATGCGAGCGCCCTCGAACACCAAGTCGAGCAAGGGGCGACGGTAGAGTTCCGCGACTTCTTCGCGGGCGAGTTGAGCAGGTGCCTGGGCGACCATGAAGGGCTATTCTAGGAAAACGCGGTCAATCGAGTATTCAAGCACCTCAAGAATCGGTGCGCGGTAGTTGGCAGCTTTGTCCCTCGCAGAGATAGAGGGTGGCCTTGCCATCAATGGCCGGTCGGTCGGCGAACAAGCCGAGTTCACTCTGCACCGCGGCCGACGGCATCAAGATCGGCAGCGTGTCGAAGTATTGCGGCGCGTTCAGGTTCACACGCCAAGCACCCAGGGAAGCGCGCTCGCCGGTCCCAACCACCACGGCCACCGCCGGCTCCGTCACCGCCCAGCGAAATAGGCGCAAACTGGTGGAGAAAGAGCGTGGATTGCGCATCAGCATTGGGTACAGCGCTTTGCAGCCACGTTGTGCTGGCTCCAGCCACTGACGGTCTTGGGTCAAGGCATGCAGCTTCAACAAGCTTTCCAGGGCCACAGCATTTGCCGACGGAATCGCGCCATCCCATGGCTGTTGAAGACGTTGCAGCAACTGCTCATCGCGGCCGTCGGTGTCGAAGAAGATGCCGGACTCCTGGTCCCAGAAGTCGTCCACCATACGCGTGGCGATTTCTTGTGCCTGCTCCAGCCAGCGCGTTTCGCCGGTGGATTGGAACAGCGAGAGCAGTGCTCTACATAGGTAGGCGTAATCCTCCAAAACGGCGGAGTGCTGGGCTTTGCCTTCACGGTAGGCGCGCAACAGGCGGCCATCTTCGGCGCGCAAGTTTGTCAGCAGGAAGTTAGCGGCTTCGGCTGCGGCGGCGGTGTAGCGTTCCTCGCCTAAGGTGCGACCCGCTTGGGCGAGTGCATCAATTGCTAGGCCATTCCAGGCTGTGAGGATCTTGTCATCGGTCGCTGGCGGGATGCGCTCAAGGCGGGCGGTGTAGAGAACAGCGCGCACTTCCTCAGCGAGGGCGGCAGCCGGGGCGGCCGCGGAACCCGCATCGGTATCAGCTGCCACATCAAAAGTGATTCCCGCAGCTTCGGCGGCGTTGACGGGGGACATGGCAGCGCGCAGGGCTGAAGTGCCATGCTCAAAGTTGCCCTCCTTCGTTACGCCATAAAGCGCCGCGGCAAAGGCACCGTTCTGCTCCCCGAGCAGCTCCGTCAACTGTTCCGGCGTCCAGACGAAGAACTTGCCCTCCTCACCTTCCGAATCAGCGTCGGTGGAGCTGTAGAAGCCGCCACCCGGCGCCTGCATCTCGCGCAAAAGGTAGTCGCAGCTTTGGCGCGCAATGCCTTCGTAATAGGAGTCGCCGCTCAAACGCCAACCTTCCAGATATGCCGGGACCAAGGTTCCCTGGTCGTAGAGCATCTTCTCGAAGTGGGGAATCAACCACTGGCCATCCACGGAGTAGCGCGAGAATCCGCCAGCAAGCCGGTCATACATGCCGCCCGACGCCATCTTGCTCAGCGTGAACAGCGCCATTTCACTGGCATGACGTCCGGCTTCACTGCCGGCATGCCGCTGGGCAGCTGCAAGCAAGAAGCGTAAATCCTCTGCTCGTGGGAACTTAGGCGCTTGGCCAAAGCCACCATCAATCTCGTCAAAGCTGGCTCGCAAGGATCCCACCCAACTGGCCTCTTGCTTGATTAGCTCCTCCAGATCCACCAGAGCGGTCTTCTCATCAAGCGGCGGGAACTCCACGACCAGCGCCTCGGTCAGCGAGTTGGCCGCGGCGACAATCTCATCGTGACGGTTTTCCCAGGCATCTTTCAAGCCGGTCAGCACATCGAGAAAGCCCGGGCGCTGGTACTTCCCCAAAGGCGGGAAGTAAGTGCCTCCGTAGAAAGGCTTTAGGTCTGGAGTTAGCCAAACCGACATAGGCCAACCGCCACTTCCCGTCATGCGCTGCACGGCCGCCATATAGATGTCATCCAGATCAGGGCGCTCCTCGCGGTCGACCTTGATGTTGATGAAGTGCTCGTTCATATAAGCCGCCACCTCTTCATCCTCGAAGGATTCATGCTCCATCACATGGCACCAATGGCAAGCCGAGTAGCCAATGCTCAGGAAAATGGGCTTGTTCTCATCCTTGGCGCGCCGCAGGGCTTCATCACCCCACGGATACCAGTCCACAGGGTTGTTTGCGTGCTGAAGCAGGTAAGGACTGGTCTCGTTGACCAAGTGATTTGCAGGGTGAGTCACAGGTTCGGGATCTTGCACTTGGGCGCAGGCAGTGGTGGCGAACAGCAGAGAAAGGAAGGGTGCGGGCATGGCGTGACGGTAGTGTGACTCCCTGTAAGGCAGAACAAGCATTACTGCTTGCGAATATGTGGCCCAAGGGCCATAATCCCCACAACATGGGCTGGTTCCAACGCCTCTTTTCGGGAGCGGATGACCACGACGCTGAATACCGTGGCACACGCTCCCCGGACCAAGCCCGAGTTTCCGCCGAAGATTTGGCTGGAGAACTACGGGCTTTACATAACGAAATCAAGCTGCTTCGCGAGTCAATCGGAAGCGGTGGTCGGTCTATTGCCGACGGGGAAGGATCACCAAGGCGCTCTAGGCGCGGTGGCCGGAACCGTAGCGGTGGTCGCGACCGGGATCGAAACCGTGACGGCAGTGAGCGTGGCCGTGACGGAGATCGATCTAGAAGGGAACAACGCGTCGGCTTCGACGGCGAACGTTCCAGTGGTCGGGATAACCGACCGCAACGCAGGAGTCTTCCGAAGACCCCGCCAGACGATGCGCCGGTCGGCCTGTTGGTCGACTACTTGAAGTCGCGTGGTGTCGTCACCTTTGAAGGGCAAGATGACCTGAACCGCAACGAGGCTTTCGAGCATCTTGCGCGGCACTTAGGCATGCACTTCCACTTGCTCGCCAACTTCTACGAGAAGGTGAAGCGATGTGTGGCCACCGGGCGCGGACAGCGTATTGATATCGATAGCTACACCCATGCGGAGCGTTCCGCAGCTGTGCAGTTCGGTACCTTGCTGCATCGTCACGGCATGCTGAAGGATTTCTATTACCATCGCTCGCCCAAGAAGCAGCTGCGTGTCATTCCTACTAAGGATGGGCAGGTCGGCCAGTTCTTGACGGGTGGTTGGTTGGAGATCTACGTCAGCGCGGTGCTTACGCGCCGTCTGCGTGCCGCCATGAGTTCGGCCAAGTTCCAGTTGCTCTACAACGTGAAGGGTGTGCTGCCAGATGGCCGCGAGTTCGAAGCGGACTTGATGGCTGCTGTTGAAGGCCGCCTGTTCTGGTTGGAGTGCAAGACTGGTCAGTGGCAGGATTACTCGGCGCGATTCCGTGGCCTAGTGAAGATCTTCGGCGTGGAGCGCGAGAGTGCTGCCTTGCTGCTAATCAAGTCGCCGGATGCCAACACCCGCGCACGTGCAACGGACATGCTCGACATGACCTTGCTGTCGCTGGAAGAGGTCGATGACTTCATCAGTGTCTTCCTTGGCGAGCCAGTCACTCCAAAGAGAGACAACGCCGATGCCGTCGAGAGGCGCTCCATCAGCAAAGAGCTCGGCAATGTGCCACCTCTGACCGAAGAAGAGATCCCACTCGAAGATGCCGAACCTGCCAAGAAGCTTGGTGTGGTTGATCTGAATGGTGGACCTTCCACGGAAGAAGGCGAAGAAGCCGCGCCGCGCCGACGTCGTCGCCGTCGCCGTGGTGGTCGCAATCGTGGTCGCAGTGGTGCAGCCAAGGCCGAAGGTGCAAGCGCAGAAGCTGCCGCACCTGAAGCTGGCGCGGAAGGTGGTGAAGCCAAGACCGAAGAAGGTCAGGTTGCTGCCAAGAAGGGCAACCTGCTTGAGCCACTTCCGATTGAGCGCTTTGATGACGAAGGTTCTGACAAGCCGGATGATTCTGGCGAAGCCTCTGCCGATGGTGGCAAGGCCGAATCCAGTGAAGCCAAGGCTGCAGAAGGTGAGTCCTCTGAGGATGCACCTGCTAAGTCACGTCGTTCGCGTCGCCGCCGCCGTCCAACTCCGTTCGCCGCTGAAGGTGGTGAAGAAGGAACGGAAGGCGATCAAGCTAAGGATGCAGACGGTGAAGCGAAGGCTTCGAAGGCTGTATCTGCCAAGGCTGAAGCTGCTGCGGAAGATTCCGCTGACAATGCTGAAGCCAGCTCCGAGCCTGTAGAAGGTGGTGCCGAACAAGCCGAAGGTGAGCGTCCGAAGCGCAAGCGTTCGCGTCGTCGCCGTTCTTCTAAGCCGAAGGAAGCTGCTGCTTCTGAAGGCGAAGGCGAAGAGGCCGCTAAGCCCGAGGCTGTAGAGGTTGCGGAAGCCGCCGAAGTTGCTGAAGAGGCTGCTGCTCCTGCTGAGGAATCCACTCCTGAAATCCAAGCTGAAGCTACCGAGTCCGCTGAGGCTGCTGAAGAGCAGGCCGAGCCGGAAGAGGAGCCAGTTGTGGAAGAGGAAGTGGTTGCCGAAGCTGAGCCTGAAGTCGCTCCAGAACCCGAGCCTGAGCCCGAAGTGGTGCCGGTCAAGTCGGCAACTGGCGTGACGATCGCTCCAGACCTGGCGGCCATGATGGCCGGTAGCAAGAAGTCGGATTCCAACGAATAGATTTCGACTTCTCCAAACAAAAAAGAAACGGACAGCCGCAAAGCTGTCCGTTTCTTGTTTTGGTGGGAAGAACCGGAGTTGAACCGGTGACACATGGATTTTCAGTCCATTGCTCTACCAACTGAGCTATCCTCCCGACCGCCCTGATGGCGGAAGCCAACTGATTTCAGGTTTCCCTTCATCAGTGGGGCGGAAATCATACCATCCTGCGCCAAAGATGTGGAGTTGCTGAAGAAAAAATGACCAGCACCTCCTAATCCACCCAAATAGGCGACGACCAGGCCATCGCACCGTCGGTCCGCATGATGCGCACATAAACCCAGTCGCCAGAGCGCCAATCCTGGGGCGACCAGTCGGTGGTGAAAGTACTGGTTCCAAGCGGCGCGGGGTGCATCTCCATGGAGACTTGTGCGCCATCGAGGCGCCGACGTTTAGGCCCTGCGCGCAGGTCGTCGATTAGCCAGTCCAAGGAATCTTGCGGATTCAGAGTCTGCAACTTGGCAGCTCCCGCGCTGCGGCGGATCTGAATCGGAATCATCCAGCCGTCGGTGTCGCCATCGATGACTTGCGCAGAGAACTGCAGGGCTGTGCCATTCTCGGTCTCCACCAGATTGCAGAGGTCATCGGCTTCGACATCAAAACTCAAGGGCGCGCCGAGGCGGATGTCATTACCAAAAAGCTCCATGTCGGCGCTGCCACTTTCCTTGCGCAGCCGGATGGACAGCAGCGCGCTTTCCCATTCGGCATCGGTCTCGTTGCCTCCATTCCATGACTGCACGATCTCACCAGAACGGATGACGTCGACGCGCGCAATCGGGGCACCCGCGTTGATGCCAATATGCAAAGGCGCATCTGGATTAACCTTGTCGGCTTCACCCATTTGAAGATCGCCTAGCTGAACATCCAAGGCAATCTTGGCCGTGGCCGCATAGGCCCGACGTGCTTGCATGGCTTCGAAGATCGCTGCGGGCGTGTTGTCCTTCGCCAGGATTGCGGCGAAAGCATGGCCACTCGAGACATGGTCACTGCTGGCAATGAAGCCGAAGCGTCGGCCCTGCTCAAGGTAGTCAGTCGCATGGGGTGCTTTGGCTTTGCTGCGCAGGTCCAAGCGCGGCGCGCCGACCGCTTCGTAGGATCCGCGTCGGCCTTGGAAAATCTCCACCAAGGTTTCGAGTTGCTCAAAGTGTTCACGCCAATGCAGGACTGCGGAGTTGTCGCTGAGCTGATGAGGAATGGCAAGGAAATGCTCTTGGGCGAAATGCTCAAGCGCTTGTTGCTCGTTGCCTTTGAAGAAGGGGCCATCCGCCGCCAACTCTGGGTCGGTCGTGAAGAAGTTGCGGTGGCCGCCGGGCATGGCGCGCTCGAAGCCGAACAAGGTCGAGAATCCTGACAAGGAACCGAATCGTTCACTCATGGCCATCTCCAGAGCCCAAGCCGAACCCGACATATGCTGAACGTGATCGGTCAACGCAAGGAAATCCAGGTTCGCCACGCTATGGGCGTAACGGAATTGGTCCAAGCCGCTGCCATCTTCCTCGATCTTGCAGCGCGAGATATCACTATGCCGATGCAGGTCGCCCCAAAGGCGTTGATAATCGCTCGCGACCAGTGCTGGTTCGGGATCAAACATCCAAGCAGGGGGGATGGATCCGGCCTTTTCTTGCTCGACCTGGAAAGAATTCCAGTTGGCGCTGGCGCCACTCGGTGGTGCTGCCGCCGCATTCTGCAGATGTGCTGATACGACTCGTGCATTGCGCATCAAGCGCTTATGCCATTCCAGCTGCAACTCAAAACGCTCGCGACGTCGGTCGGTTGTCCAGGCAGCGATGACGCCATCTTGCGGATGCGGGATCAGCGCGAGCGTGTCGTGATTGGGACCATCACTGAGCGGCATGGAAACGACTTCGCTCCACCCATTTTCACTCAGCGAAGTGGCGCGAATCTCCCAGGCAACAACGCGCGCAGCCCGTCGGCTTGAAGAATGCGGATAGACGCGCATGACTCGGAAGAACAACCAAACGACACCATGGCGGTCAACGGCGAGGCGCGGCAATTCCGCATTGCTTGCGATCGGTGCGAGGTCGTCGTTGTGGCCTGGCGCAAGCAGCAGTTCATCTTTCGGAAGCGGCACCTCTTTCCATGCACCATCTTCCTGCACCACCAGCACCATGCGTCGCTGCAAATGTAAGCCGGTAGTTTGACCCCAAGCTTCCTTGCCTTCATCCCAAGCGAGCCAAATCCGATCCTGAGAATCGACGGCGATACTTGGGTGTGCCTCGAAGCGCGGCGAACTGGTGATTCGCTGCGGCGCACCATTACCGGCCTGATAATAGATGTCGAAATCGCCGCTCTTGGCATGGTCATAAACCAAGTGACGCATGCCTTTGGCATCGTGCACGAAATCAGGAGACCAACCTACGAAGTCCTTGTCATGGACAGCCACTCCATTGCGCAAGCCGACAAAAGAGCTTTCGCTTTGGCTCGGCCTGGACTCTTGAAGATCGAGAATACCGCTCATGAAAGGATGGTGATTCTCTGCAAGCGGTTGCTCTTGGAACTGCCAAATCTGTTCCTGAAGGTCGGCACGCAACAGACCATGCTCGGAATAAACCAACAGTTGCGGAGAGCTTCCTCCGATCAAGGCCGGTTCGCGTGCTTGAGTATGCGGGAACTCCAGCACGAGGTGCTTCACGGATAGATCTCGAGCCGGTGCCGTGGTGCTTGAAGCAGAAGGAATCTCCGAGCCTTCTGAAGAAGGGGTCTCCTCAACTCCACATGCCGTCAACAAGCCAAGCGCGATCAATCCTGCGGCGTGCCGGCGGATGGAGCGACGTGGGTTGTTGGGGTGGCGGAAGTCGAAAGCAAACATGCGAACCAAAGGGCGATCAAGGGACTGGTGTGGATGAGCAATCGTGTGACACTCGCATCCATCAATATCTTGTAATTGCCATTATGCCAACCAGAGACCAAGTAGGCGAGAACCACGATCACTTGGCCGGCAAGCACGAACAGCAGCAAGGTCACTGCATGTCGAGGGCGGGATGATTCCGACCAGATCCATTTGCACAGGATGGTTGCGATTGTTGCACCGAAGGCAATCAACCACAAAGGCCCCCAAAGGTGGAAGTCGATCATCTCTTGACCAAGTCTGGCCAAGATGGGGGGCAAGCGATCGAGCTGTTCAAACAAGGTGCCGACGGATTCCGTCGACAGATAATTCTCGCCACTCATGACCGGCATGGAGCGCGCCAGGATTTTCCAGCCAACACTACCGGCCACCACGAAGGCAAGAGCCTTACCGAGTGGTGCCATGACACCTTTGCCAAGGCCTTCTCGCCACGCCGTGAAACATGCGATCAAGAGGAAAGCCACACAGATCGGTAGCCCTTCTTGTTTTGTCAGTGCAGCGCCGGTGCCAGCGATTGCGGCAGCCACCCAGAAAGATTTCGACCCTTCCTTGAATAACAAGATTGCGGCAGCGCATGCGCAAGTGAACAGGGCCAATGGAATATCGGCAAGGACGGCGTCGGCACCAAGGCCAGTTAGACTTTGCCAGAAGAACGCCGGTGTACATGCGAAAGCTAATGTGACCATGGCAGCCAGACGCTGATCACGGCGTGCAAGGAATCCATAGATCACGCCCAACAGCGCCAGAAAATAGAAGGGCATAAAGGGGCGTAGGCCGACGTCGGGGTCGGCGCCATGGTCGATGCCAAAGGAAAGTAGGCTTGGCACCATGGGAGGGTAACTCGGGTGAGTCGAGGCCCAGGCAACATCTTCAACGGTCTCCGGCACGAGAGTCTTCTCGATGGAAGTCCATTTAGCGTGCAGCGCCCAGCGTCGCAGCGCATCAATATTCCAGGTTGGCTTTTGCGCCGCGAACCAAAGAGACAGTCCGACCACAAGGATTGCTGGCAAGAAGCCGACGCTACTTCTTATGGATAGGGAAACCCGTCGGTGACGGATCAGTGCTGCAACCGGTGCGGCCAGCAGGATCCAGACCACGATCGGTGACGCCACTGGCGGAATCACGATGGCGATCATGCGCACCAGACAAAGCCACACACTGCCGACCACAAATCCCCAAGCGAAGGTCTCTACGGCTCCTTTGGTTTTCAATGCCAATAGGTTGATCCAGCCGATGCCAGCGAAGGTCACGGCGAAACAAAGCAGGAGGGCGAGCAGAGTCGGGTTCATTGCTGCGCGACCCTGGGTTGGAAAACTTGCCAGCCGGCGGTCGTTCGGTAAAGGACCACGTCGGCGTTGGCCGCGGAACACGCTTGCTGCAGGTCGCGCGCTGGATTTGCCTTCACGTTGCGGGTCAGGATCTGCCTTGGATAAAGTTGATAGGTTGCGTTGGAGACCAACGGGTTCCAACCAGGCCGCGTGAGCAGGAGAACGCGTTGCGCCTCACTTGTCTTTAGCTCCTGGACTTTCTTGTCGAAGTCCCTCATTTCCTTGGACAAGCCGAGGAAGGAGCGGGCGAAACGGGTGCGCGGGTTTTCGATCGCGCCGATCACCGAGTCCTTCTCGATGCGCTCGGCGGTGGCGGGGATTGTCAGCCAAAGGCTCCATGTCAACCACAGCCCCGCGAGCGCAAGTGGCAGCCACACTTTCACGACGGATTCTCCATGCCGAGCATTTCGCGAGCCGTGGGGCTCTCGATCGGCAGGAATTTGCCGGGGATGACCCACGATTTGCCCGCTGCCAGAGTGATCGTGCGTGCATCTTGGCAGTCCTGTGTGATCTGCTCGGTCAACTCAGTGGCATTCTCGAAGGCTTGTTCGCTGCGCAGCTTCTGTAGGAAGAAGACTTCAATCTCCTTGCCATAGAGATCGCCTTCGAAATCCAAAAGGTGTACCTCGATGGAATGGCCCGCGTCTTCAAAGGTGGGGCGGTTGCCCAAGTTGGCCACGGC
This sequence comes from Planctomycetota bacterium, assembly GCA_024229395.1. Lineage (GTDB taxonomy): Bacteria > Planctomycetota > UBA1135 > UBA1135 > UBA1135. The sequence continues at coordinate 176,832 of JAAESM010000002.1, forward strand.
CGGCAGCAACTCCAAGGGATCCTGCCCAACTAGCCGCACCATGGTGGCGTAGACCCCTGCCGGCGGTTGCAGCTCATGATGCAGATCCAGGTTGGCGGTGGGGAAGCCCAAGCCTTTGCCGCGGCCGTCGCCCTTGACCACGGTGCCAAGTAGGCTGGCTGGGCGTCCGAGCATGGTGCCGGCCTTGGCAAAATCACCAAGTTGCACGGCCTCACGAATGGCGGTGCTGGAGACCGCGCGGCCCTGCACCATCAATGGGGGCACTTGGGTCAGCGAGAAACCTTTCTCAGCGGCTAGCGGCTGCAGCGAATCTGGATTGCCGCCGCGGTCCTTGCCAAACTTGGAGTCGAAACCGAACACCAATTCCTCAAGGCCAAGGCCATCCAGCAGAATCTGGCGAGTGAACTGGTCGGCGGTCAGCTCGCGCAACTCCGGCGTGAAGTCGAGCACCAAGGTGGCATCGATTCCAGCCCGTCGGAATAGCAACAGGCGGTGCTCTAGGCTGGTGATGGTGGCGGGAGCTTGGCCGAGCAGCACCGATTTGGGGTGGCTGGCGAAGGTCACCATGACGGCTTTCTTGCCCAAAGCCTGAGCGCGCAGCACCACTTGGCGCAGCACGTGGAAATGGCCTAGATGCACGCCGTCGAAGACACCGACGGTGGCAACGCAACCGCTGCTTTGGAAGGCAGCTGGCAGCGCTTGGGGGCCATCAAGAATTAGCAAGTTGGTCCTTGTACTCCTGCACCATGTCCTCGAGATCGCCCTTGACCAGGCTCTTCGAGGCCGGGCTCATGCGGTCGATGAACAAGATGCCATCAAGGTGATCCAGCTCATGCTGAAAAATGCGCGCCTCCCACTCCTCGAGCTCCACCTCGACCGGCTCACCGTTGAGGCCCTGAGCCTGGACCTTGATCGAGATCGGCCGCGTGACTTGGCCACAGATGTTCAGGAAGGATAGGCAGCCCTCTTGGCCGTCTTCCTTGACCTTGGACTTCCAGGCAATCTTGGGGTTGCACAGCACCACTTCGTCGTCTGTTTTCTTTTCCGATCCCGACGGGTTGTAGACCATCAGACGAATGTTCAGTCCAACCTGTGGCGCGGCCAAGCCAACACCCTTGGTGGAGTACATAAGCTTGAACATTTCGCGTGTCGTAGCTTCCAGCTCCGCGTCGAAGTTGGTGACGGGAGCATTTTTGGCGCGTAAACGCGGATCTGGGTAGAGGACGATGTCCATGGCTATTGGTACCCTAGAATACCGTGGCGGAATCTCAATCTCTGAGCTTGCCGCCCATCTGCAACATGAATCTCAAAAAGCATCTCGATAGGGCCGCCCAAGCCCTGGAACGCGGGCAAGCCGATTTTGCGGTCGAGCTCTGTGACCAGGTCATGGATTTCGCACCAGGTGAGCGTTTGGCAGCGGAATTGTTGACCGCCGCCGCGATCGCCAATGGCGATGGCAAATCCAACCTTCTCAAGAAGCTGGGCTCCGGCCCCATGGGATTGGCCGCGCGTTTCAATAAGCTCACGCGCAACCCAGATGCAGAGGCCCGTGCACTGCGCAGAGCCTTCATCAAGGATCCGGCCAACTTTGGTCGTGGCATCGATTGGGGCGACGCCCTCGAGCGTGCTGGATATGCAGGTGCAGCACTCGGCGTTTTCGGCGCTCTGGCTGGCTACTCTCCAGAGGCAGCCAAGCGTGCCGGCAGTTTGGCAGCTGCTCAGGGTGAGGTCGATGCGGCCTTGGGTTACTACCAGCAAGCCCTAGATTCGAATCCGCGCGATACCGAGGCCATGCGTGCGCGCAAGAACTTGGCGGCTGAGCAGGCGCTGCGCAATGCCAGTCAGGCGGATTCCGCCACTGGAATGGATTCCGAGGCCTTTCTACGTGCCTCTCGCGGTGAAGCCGACCCAGAAGAAGGGTAAAAGCCCATTCAACGCTTGCGTCTGTGGCCATTGCCACTACAATATTCCGCCCGATTTTGCGGGACCACTTAACGTCATGCCGAACACCCCGTCAGCCCAAGCTTCCCTTAAGAAGAGTCTCAAGCGCCGCGAGCGTAATCGCGGTCGCCGTTCCGCTATGCGCTCCTGGATTAAGCGCACCAACGATGCCGTTGAAGAAGGCAACTTGGAAATCGCAGAGAAGAGCTTCTTGATGGCCACGAAGATGATCGATAAGAACGTCAAGTGGAGCCAGTTGCACGCGAACACCGCTGCACGCAAGAAGTCACACTTGGCTGCTGCCGTTAACGGCCTGCGCTAAGCCGCAGCGATTGCTGGTTTGATCGGCGCCCGGCGCCACGCAGCACAAAAATAAGCCCTGACCATCTCGCGATGGTCAGGGCTTTCTGTTTGCCCCACGTTCGGGGCAGGCAGCTTAGGGTTACTTGCCCATGCTGCGGATGTAAGCCACCAGGCTATCCTTTGCAGCATCGTCTGGGACGACAGCAGCGAAAGCGGCCATCAGAGGACTCTTGCCGACGGCAGCGCCACCTTCCATGAAGACCTTGGCGATGTAAGCATCGTCAACCGAGTCCTGCCAGGCCGAATCAGACATGTCACGAGGCTTGACTGGAAGGGCAGCAGCAGCTGCACCGTCGCCAACGCCAGCCTCACCGTGGCACGGCAAGCAGGTGGTCATGTAAATGGTCTTACCGACGGCCATGTCAACTGCTGGCTTATCGGCAGTCTTGTCTGCAACTTTATCGCCAGCAGTGTCGCTAGCGGTCTCTGTTGCGGTCGTGGTGCCTGCACCGGTGGTATCGGTGTCAGTTTTCTCGTCGCCACCGCAGCTCAGGCACAGGCCGAGGACGGACGTCGCGAGGAGAGTCAAAGAAAGGTTGCGCAAAATGCTCATGATGTTGATTGGGGCTTGGTGCCCCATCGAATGAGGGATTTTACTCACCTCTTTGGTTTCAATGTTTCTGCTGTTTCTCGAAATCCTCGATGGCCTGGAGATTCCGGGCGGCGTCGGCAAAATCGGGCTGCAGCTGCAAAGCCTGGCGCAGGGCAATCTTGGTGGCCTCGTAGTCCTGTTCGGCAGCTGCGGCGAGGCCGAGCAGGTACCAGGATGTGGCATCTTCAGGGAATGAGGCGCAGCAGCGCTTCATGATGGCGCGGGCTTCGGCGATCTGGCCCTGGCTATCGAGGATCGTGGCCTGCAAATGCAGCGGGGCGGGCGAGTGGCTCTCCCATTGCTCAGCTTGCAGGGCCAGCTTCAGGGCGCGATCCGCTTGGCCACGGCTGAGCAGGTACTGGGCTTTTTGCATGGCGCCGCTAGGTTGACCGCGGTTGTGCTCCATATTGCGCTGCAGATCGAGGGCGGCGCGACTCTGTTCGACCATCTCCACCGGCAGCAGGCGGGCAACATGCAAGCGCACCGCACGCACCGGGTCTTCCAACAGCTCGGGAAGCGGCCAAGCCATGGCGCGTTGCAGTGGGTCGGGGGAGGAGGCGGCATCGGTCAAGAGCTGCTGCACCTCGGGGTGGTCCGGCCACGACTGCAACATGCCCAGCAAGGAGGCGCGCCAAGTGGATTGCAGCTCCTGCTTGGTGGCGGCGATCAACAGCGGCATGGCGTTGTCTTGGTTTTCGCGAGCGGCGTACATGGCGCGCGCGCGACGCCGGCTTGCTTCATTGCCGTTCCATGTTGGCCGCGCCTCGACGATCTTCGCCGCCCACTCCGCACTCTTGTCACCATGGCACTTGTTGCAGGCATTCGGCACGCCGGTTTCAATGCTGAGTTGCGGGTCGGGAATCAGGAAGCCGTGGTCATGACGCGGGTGGCGCTGCATGTAGACCGTGGTGCTCATGTGGCAATCCACGCATGCGCTTCCCGACGTACCGGCATCATGAGCCGAGTGCGTGGTGGTGTCGATGACCGGTCCGGGCAATCGTCCGCCACCGGAATGACAAGTCATGCACATGCCGTCGCCTTCGACGCGCAACTTAGCGGTGTGCGGATCATGACAATCCAAGCAGGTCACGCCGGCGGCATGCATCTTCGATAGGGCGAAGGATGTGTACTCAAAGTCCTCGTCGCGAATCTGTCCATCGACATGCCAAGTGTCGGTGTAGTCGGGCAAGCCTGGGTAGTAGTTGTCGAGGAAAGTCTCGCCCTTCTGATGCGGTCCGAGTTCACTGCGCCGCGCATGACAAGCCCAACATTGTTCGGAGCTTACCGCTTGGACTGGTAACTCTGGATTCTTGACATGCTGGTCCATCTGATCATGACAAGCATTGCATGCCACACCATGTTCACTCCAAGTAGTCTCGAAACGGTCGGTGGCTTCATCCCAGTTGCGATTGAGATCGGTGTTGTGACAGACCGCGCACATGGTGTCCCAGTTCATGCCGCGTCCGGTCCAGTGACCCCATTCACCTGGTTGGCGGCCGTCGGCGAAGACATCGAACCAGCTGCCGTCGTGAATGTCTTGCGCTTGTTGCGGGACCTGTAGGTGCCCATCCAAATCGACTACATATTGAATCAGTGGGTCCACGCCGATGGAACGGATCGCTGGGTAACTTTGTTTGGTGCCATCTGGACCGATTGCTTCCACGCTGACGGCACCCGGCTCCAGCACCTGCTCGGCGAGTGCATGATGGCTCTTGCTCCAAGCCGCGTGTTGTTCAGCGTGACATTCCAAACACGCAGAAGAATGCGTTGCCGCCGCCGACGTTCCTGAACCGGTTGCAAGCTCCTGTTGCTGTGCGGACTTGCTGTCATCACTGCAACTGGTCATTGCTGCAACACCGATCAGTGTTGCAGCAATGACACGACGATAATGAGGAATCATTTATTCGCTGGTGAAAGTCGATGCAGGCAAGCCGGCGCTGTTGCTCAAGTTCGGCAAGGCGGTGGTGGACCATGCATAACGCACCGCTTGTGGTGCTGCCACATTGCTTGCGGTTACCAGTAGCGTGTTGTTGTCGATGGTTGCCGTTGCTGCGTGCCAGTTGCCATTGTCATCGAGCAGTTCGAAATCACTCGGCGCTTTGCCATCGTGAGTAGTGAGGCCGCTGGCGTGCGTGAAATGCACTCGCATGCTGTTGCCGTTTTCCAACTCGGCCTTCTCGAAAAATGGGCCACAGATTGCATCGACTTCCGTCATGTAGGTCTTTGCCAAAGCCCAACGCGCTAGGCGATCTGCCACGTCTTGCTTATTCATGGGATGGATGTTGCCCAAGTTGCCAATGTCCATGGTGATCGCCATGCCAGTGTTTGGCGTTTGCAAAGCCCTGCGTTGTGCATCACGCAGCATTCCGGAATCGCCGCGGTCGCCATAGTTGAAAGGCGCGATCTGTACGAAGTAGAAAGGGAAATCACCCAATCCCCAACGTGCGCGCCAATCCTGGATCATGGCAGGGAACAAGGTGCGGTATTGGATTGGGCGGGAAACATTGGATTCGCCTTGATACCAGATGGCACCGCGAATTCCGTAAGGAATGATGGGGGCAAGCATGCCGTTGTTGAGAACCGATGGCACATTCTGGTGCGGCCAATTCTGGCGCGGGAAAGCGCCAAGCTCGTTCAACGCACTGCCTTTGCTGCTCGACCAAGTGCCAGCGAGCGAGATCTTTTCATCCGTGCCATTGAGTTGCAGGAACATCTGATCCTCGCTGCCTTGTAGGCCACCGCCGCCACCGGTATCGACCGCGCGAATGCGAATGGGGATTGCGATACCTGCGCTGACATGGTTCGCGGGAATGGCGTAACTGCGATTGGTATTCCAAAGGCCGTCGGCGTGGGAGGTGCCTACTTGCAGGTCACCAAACCAAGTGGTGTCGTTGTCATCGATGGGGCCAAGGTTCAAAGTCAGTGCCTTGCCCGCCCAGGCTTGCGGAATCTCCACGAAACGTTCGTACCAGACGACGCCATCGAAGTTCGCCAGATCACCAGCCCAGCTTCCAGGTAGTTCAGCGTTGCTGCGGTCGGCCGGCATGCTCGGGTTGGCATCGTTCAAAGCCTTCCACCACTGACTTTGTTTATCGGCGAGGGAACCTCCGGATGTTCCGCCACCATCCAGGCGTTTCAATTCCGATTCGAAGGCGCCGAAGTCATGTAGTGCATCCTTGCTCATCCATGTCTCCGCCACGGTTCCGCCCCAGTTACAGGAGATCAAGCCAATCGGCACATTTAACTCTTCATGCAGACGACGCCCATAAAGGAAACCAACCGCGCTGAATGTCGTTGCGCTTTCGGTGGTGGCGTATTTCCACTTGGCCGAGGCATCATCCATCTCGCTGTTCGCGATTTGATGCGGTACATCGAACAAGCGAATGTTCGGGTAGTTGGCATTGGCGGCTTCATTTTCCCAATCCGCGATTCCTTGCCCAACGCCTGGACCCAAGGTCCATTCCATATTGGACTGTCCGCCACAGACCCAAACCTCGCCGAAGAGGATGTCGTTCAGCTCGATCGATTGCGAGTCTTGCTTGACCGTCATGACATGTGGGCCGCCAGCTGGTCCGGTGTGGACCCGCGTGGACCAACGGCCATCTTCCTTCACCATCGTCGCGGCGTTGGCACCCCAATCAGTGGTAATGCTGACCATGCTTTTCGGTTCCGCCCATCCCCAAACGCGTACCAGTTGATCGCGTTGCATCACCATGCCGCTGGCGATGACCGACGGTAAGGTCAAAGATGCAGACTGAGACTCAGCCTTGGCGCTTTCCTTCTCTTTGGTCTTGACCTCTTTGAGATCTTCCTTCGCACCTTCTACGTCGTACTGCGCACGCAACTCAAGAAGTTGGCGCTGTAACTGTGCACGCACTTCGGCGTAAGCAGGATCACCGGCAAGGTTATTGATCTCATCAGGATCATTGACCATGTCGAGCAGCTCCCACTCATCCGTATCCGGATAGTGAATCAATTTCCACTGATCGGAACGTACGCCGTAATGCGCCGCCACATTGTGCGTGGCCTCGCCGCTGTATTCGTAGTAGATGGCCTTGCGCCACTTCGGTGTGCCATGGCCGCGCAGGATTGGCACCATGCTCTTGCCTTGCATGTCCTTCGGCACCTTCACGCCAGCAAGTTCCAGGAAGGTCGGGGCGAAGTCCAGGTTCTGTACCAACTCGCCGCGGCTTGCACCTTCAGCAATTACATCAGGCCAACGCACCAATAGCGGCACCTTCAGCGAAGGCTCGTACATGAAGCGCTTGTCGTACCAACCATGCTCGCCAAGGAAGAAACCTTGGTCGGATGAGTAGATCACGATGGTGTTGTCGCTTAAACCAAGCTTGTCGAGGTGATCCAAGATGCGCCCGACGTTGCGGTCGATTCCTTGAATGCAACGCAAGTAATCCTTGATGTAACGCTGGTACTTCCAGCGCACCAGATCATCACCTTTCAGATTGGCGGCGCGGAAGGCCGTGTTGCGTGGTTCATAAGCGGCGTTCCACGCAGCGAGTTCTTCACTGCTCATATGCTTGTCACGGCCGACCGACCAACGGTCCGGGCCAGTCAGTTCCTCGCCTTCTAACGGTGGCACCTTCAGGTCATAGAACAACCACATATGACGATCGATCGACATCTCCTGTTCCCGCGCAGCGCTGGTCAAGCCCGATGCGTCATCGAACAAGGTGGTTGGCTCAGGAATATCCATGCCATCGAACAGGCCGACCTCTTCAGGCCCCGCCATCCATGCGCGGTGCGGCGCCTTGAACTGACACATCAGCATGAAGGGCTGATCCTTGTTGCGACCATTCTCCATCCAATCCATGGCCTTGTCGGCAATGCGGTCGGTGTTGTATCCAGGAATCGCATACTTGCCGTCTTCATTGATGAACTCCGGCGAGTAGTAACGTCCTTGGCCTGGCAGGATGTCCCAGTAATCGAATCCTTGCGGGTCGGTTTTCAAATGCCACTTTCCGATCACGGCGGTCTGATAGCCGGCGGCTTGCAGCAACTTCGGGAAGGTCTGCTGGTCACCGTCAAAGACACTGGTGTTGTCCATGAAGCCATTGATGTGACTATGCTTGCCGGTCAGCACCACCGCGCGTGCAGGGCCGCAAATCGCGTTGGTGCAGAATGCATTATCAAAACGCAATCCTTGATCCGCCAAGCGGTCGATGTTCGGCGTGGCGGGTAGGTCAGAACCGTAAGCACTGACTGCGGCCGACGCATGGTCGTCGCTATACATCAGCAGGATATTCGGCCGCCCCTTCGCGACCGGTACTTGCTCTTGCTTCTGCAGCTTTACTAAGTCTGCCTTCAGGCGTTGCTCGACCTCCGCGACTTGCGGTGAACCGGCAAGGTCATGGATCTCATCTGGGTCGGCTTGCAGGTCGAACAGTTGTGTTTCCTGCGCCTTTGGGTAATCGATGTATTTCCAACGTTCTTCCGTGACGGCGCGTTGGACATCGCGGTAAGCGGTCAGGATCTGATCGCGGTGCGCGGTTTTTTCGCCGTGCAGTACTGGTGCCAGGCTTTGACCCTGTACGGACTCTGGGATCGGCAAACCGGTCAGGTCCGCCACGGTCGGGAACAAGTCATAGAGGTAGGTCAGCGCTTCACTGTGCGTCCCAGCATCGACTCCCGGGCTTGCAATGATTAGCGGAGCACCCATCGAGTGCTCATAAAGGTTCTGCTTGCCCAACAAACCATGACTACCAATAGCCAAACCGTGGTCGGCAACGAATACGATTACGGTGTTGTCAAGCTCGCCGCTGCTTTCAAGTTCATCCAAGATGCGACCAATCTGTGCATCCATGTGTGTGATCAAACCGTGGTAATCGGCAATGTGTTCCTTGATCTCAGACTCCACGCGCGGTTCGGCTGCGAGTTGCTCATCGCGTACGATCATCTCACCGTTATCAAAAGGATGTGCGGTCAGATAGTTGGCTGGCAGGGCCACGGTCTGTGGGTCGACCTTGAACTCTGCTGGTGGTGTGCGTGGATCGTGCGGTGCAGTAAAGGAGACCCAAGCGAAGAAGGGCTTGTCCTTGGAGCGGCGATCGAGGAAATCGACAGTTGCATTGGCAAAGGCTTCGCTCGAGAACACCGGGTTCGGCGCAGCGGCTTCGGAGGGGTAAGCGCCGCTCGGATCAAAGGGGCAGGTCTTCAATCCAACATGCGGGTCCATGCCGCCAAAGAAGATGTTGCCGCCGTCGGTGAAGGAGCGGCTGAACCAACTCGACCCGCTGTGCCACTTGCCAGTGCCAAAGGTTTCATAACCCGCAGCGCGAAATGCTTCGGGCATCAAAGTGCAATCAACCTTCGGGTTGAAAGGGCTTTCGATGAACGACGACAAGCTGCGGCCCGACAACAGCATTCCACGCGATGGAGCACACACCGCTCCGCTGTAGGAGCCGGCACAGTAGGCACGCGAGAAGGCCATGCCGCGCGCGGCCAAGCGATCCAAGTTCGGAGTGGCAACAGCGCTGGCGTTGGCGCCAAGTACGGCGTCGACACGGAGGTCGTCGGCAACCAAGAAGACCACGTTCAGTGGCGACCCTGATTCGTTGCTGCTGGAGCTGGAAGGGGCGTGCGTGCAGGCCTGAAGCAGGACCACGAGCACGCAAGCAAAGAGGCTGGCGGGGGAGCGAAAATGCACGTGGCTAAGTTACAACGATTTGGCCGAAGCCGCATATGCTTGTGTCATGCATCTCGCCGCCTCCCTGTTGTTGTTGTGTGCTTGCGCGCAGCCCGGCTCGCAATCTGTTGTTCCGGACCATGGTCCCCAGGCGGAACCACAACCCATCGCTCCGCTTGATGAGGCTCAATTCGCCGGCCAATCTGTCCGACATGCGGGCCAGCCCAACATCGTGTTCATCATGGCGGACCAGATGCGCGGCGATTTCCTTGGATGTGCTGGCAATGCCGCAGTGCATAGCCCCAACCTGGATCGCATAGCCGCAGAAGGAGCGCATTTCCGTAGGGCTTATTCGTCGACGCCATCGTGCACGCCAGCCCGCGCGGCCGTCCTCACTGGTCAAGCGCCGTGGAATCACGGCATGCTGGGGTATTCCAAAGTCGCACAACGTTACTCGCACGAGCTGCCGCGCTTGATGGAGTCGGCTGGCTATTTCACTTGGGCGATCGGCAAGAACCACTTCCACCCGCAGCGCAACACCCACGGTTATCGCGGCGTGGAGCTGGATGAATCGGGGCGCGTGCGTGATCCAGGATTTGTCTCTGATTATCGTCAGTGGTTCGCTCGTGTAGCGCCGGATCTGGATCCCGACGAGACCGGCATCGGCTGGAATGAATATCCGGCCAAGGCTTATGTCTTGGAGGAAAAGTTACATCCAACCACCTGGACTGGTGATCGCGCCGTGGCTTTCTTGAATGATTACAAGAAAGAGCAACCCTTCTTCTTGAAGGTCAGCTTTGCGCGGCCGCATAGTCCATACGATCCACCGCAGCGCTTCCTTGATGCAGTTCATCTTCAGGATGTACCCGACTTCGCGTTGGGTGCATGGTCCGAGGCCGCCAATGGCAACTTCAGGAATCCAGACAAACTAAGTGCTGCACGCAACAACCTTGGCGCTGCCGTGACCGCCGAATCGCGCAGGGCTTATGCGGCCAACATCGCCTTCGTGGATGAGCAGATCGGCCGCATCCTTTCCAGCCTTGAAGCGCGCGACATGCTGGAGAACACACTGGTCATTTTCACTTCGGATCACGGTGACATGTTGGGGGACCATCACTTGTGGCGTAAGACTTACGCCTATGAAGGTTCGGCTGGTATCCCCATGTTGATGCGCTGGGGAAGCAAGACACTTGAGGCACCACGTGGTCAGACGCGTAATGAACTGGTCGAGCTGCGCGATCTATTGCCCACCTTCCTTGATGCCGCCGGTGCCAAGATCCCTGACTCGGTCGACGGCCGCACGTTGTTGGATCCGGTCAGCGGCCGTGGTGAAGGATGGCGCGAGCGTTTGGATCTAGAACACTCCACTTGTTATTGGCCCGGCAATAACTGGACTGCGCTGGTCGGTTCGAAATGGAAATACATCTTCAATGCGCACGACGGTTCAGAGCAACTCTTCGACTTGGTGAACGATCCGCAAGAGCAGACCAACCTTGCCAGCCGAGAAGACTTCCAGATCGTGCTAGAGATCTGGCGCGGGCGCATGGCCAGCCATCTTGAGGAGCGTGGCGAGAAATGGATAAAAGATGGCGCCCCTACGATTCGCAAAGGCGCCACCCTGCATAGTCCTAATTATCCGCCACCTGGTTGGTACTAGCGCGCACCGAGGATCTGCGAATAACGGTAGTAGACCTCGAGCATCAAGGTACAGATGGCAGTGGAGTAGACGCGTCCACCTTCTTCACCCCATGGGCCGACGGGATCCCAAGAACCGAAGAAGTTGTCTTCCTCGTCTTGACGATGCTGGTTTGGAATCAAAGCAGTTTCGATTGCCTTCTTCCAATCCTTCCAGTGCTTGCCGCCCCATTGGTTCATGGCAAAGGTGCCGTAGTACCAGTAGTACATGTCGATCGAACCATCGCCTTCATCCCACAGCGGTGGCTTCGAAGCGATCAAGTCAGCTTGCTTCTTGAGCATCTCGTAGTTGGGGTGATCACTCCAACGCTTGACCTTCTTGCCGTCAGTCATGAAGATGCGCGACAACAACGCGACCGCAGTCAGCGATTCCGACTTCTCAGCCGGGAACTTGTCGATGTAACTCGGTGGACGTGAAGGCAAGGAACCTACACCGCCGCCGCCTTCACCCCAGGCATAACCGACACGACCAGTGTTCTTGTCTTCCATTGAAGCGAACCAAGTCTCAGCACCATCGAAGGCACCCTTATCAATGTTGATGTCAGACTCACCTGCGGTCTTCAAGGCGAACACCATCCAACCAGTGATTGACGAATCACTATCGCCGTTCGGCTCAAGGTCGTAACGCCAAGCGCCATAAGGATTGCGTGCCTTCACGATTACGTTGACCGCCTTAGTCACCGGCCTCTTCAGCGCCGGCGATTTGTTCGAGAAGTAATAAGCCTCTCCCAAAGCCATGGTCGCAATCGATTGGTTGTACAGAGTGGAGTTACCGGCTTCATCGCCGATCAAACCACTGCCTTGTTGCACGTCGGTCAGCCAAGTCACGCCATCCTTCACAGTGTCTTGGTACTCACCGTTGTTCATGGTCTGGTTGTTGCCCATAAAGGCAAGCAGGGCCAAACCGGTCAGGCCAACATCGTTTACGGGATTGCCTGGACCATCGCTTGATGGACGGTCGTCGTAACGGTCGTTGTACATGAAGCCATCGGCGTCCCAGAAGCCGCCGGCAGATTGGTGAATGCCTAGCCATTCGAGTCCACCCTTCACAGCTTCTTCGGTCTTGGATCCGCCACCACCTGGTCGACCGTTACCGCGATTCCCATAGTCGCCACCGCCGCCGCCGCCAAGGCCGACGTCGATGCCCGTGTACATCTGATCGAAGGGTGCATCGGCGAGCATGTTTGGATCACCGTCGTCTTCAAGCTCGGTCGGTTCGTCGACTGGATCCAGGTTCGCTTCGGTCACGACCGGTTCGACAACCTCATCCTTCTCAACAACCGGATCGACATCTGGCTCGTTGTCGACATCCGGCGGAGTCTCTACCGGCGCAGCCACGAACAGTGGCGGATCCGGTTCGTCGTGGTTGGTCAGTACCAAGATGCCGGCGACCAACAAGCCAATCAGGAAGTGCGCGAAGATCGAGGCGATCAAGTATGGCGCGCGCCGAAGTTGCTCGCTCAGTACATCGTTGAAGGAAGTGTCGTATTCCCACGAACGATGCTGGTCGAGACCAGTGTAGTTAGGGTTTATTTCGTTCATAGCACTTTGCATAACGCGAAGTGCTACGAGCGGTTCGATTTAATTGCTCATTGCTGATGAGTTCGGCATGACGGAAATGAACTTCAAGGATCATGGTGCAGAGTGCAGTGGAATAAATTCTCCCACCTTCCTCGCCCCAGGGCCCGACCGGATCCCACGATCCGTAGAAGTTGTCATGCTCATTTTCGAGTCGTTGATTGGCGAGTACGGCCTGCGCTGCAGCGTCGGCCCACGCCATGCAATCCTCTCCACCCCATTGATACATCGCGAGTGTTCCGAAGTACCAGTAGTAAAGGTCGGTGGAACCATCCTTCTCATTCCACACCGGCGGCTTGGCCAGGATCAGCCCGACCTGCTTCTTCATCATCTCGCAGTCAGGGTGATCCTCCCAACGTGTGACTTTGTCACGGTCGGTCATGAAGATCTGCGAGAGCAAGGCAACCGCTGTCAGCGACTCGGATTTCTGCGCAGGAAAGGCGTTAACCATTGCCGGATTGCGCATAGGCGAAGCACCAGGACCGCTGCCGCCATTACCCCATGCATAACCCACGCGCCCGGTCTTCTTGTCGAGCATGGAGTTGAACCAGGTCTTCGCGCCATCAAAGACCTCGTCGCCGACCTTGATTTTGCTTTCCTTCGCGCTGGTCAAGGCCATAACCATCCACCCAGTAACGGAAGTATCGCTGTCACCATTGGGCTGCAAGGAATAGCGCCAAGCTCCATATGGGTTGCGTGCATTCAGAATCGGCTCTACGGCCCGCATTACCAGTCTCCTTAGACGAGGAGATCTATGGCTTAGTACGCAAGCCTCACTGATTGCCAGCGTAGAGATGGCATGGTTGTACAGCGTGGCATTACCGGACTCTTTCCCGATTAAACCACTGTCCCCCTGCACGCTTTCGAGCCAAAGGACACCATCGCGTACCGCTTGCTTGTGAGGCCCGGCAGAAACAGTGTTCCCATTTCCCAACATGGCCATTAACGCCAAACCCGTGAGTCCGACATCATTCAGCAAGCTCCCCGACCCATCACTTGCAGGCAAGTCCTTGCGATCATCCTGCTCCATGAAGCGGTCCGCATCCCAATGTCCTTCGGGAGATTGGTGCTTCTTCAGCCAATCCAATCCAGCACGGACAGGCTTCGCCTTGAACCTCGCCGAGTTCTCCTGTTTCTCCGCGAATGGGTCATAACCTAAATCCTCTCCCCTGCACGTGGGGCAGTGAGTGGCCGAGTCTACCGTCATGTCCGGATCACCAGCTTCCTCCAAGGTGAGATCCTCGTCATCCAAGAGCAACGACTCCCCAAGGTCTCCAGGCCCTTCCACCACAACGATCACTTCAACCGTTTGAGTCTCCCGCACTTCTTCAATGTCAGCAGCCACCTCAGCTTCTGCGCAACTACCAAGCCAAAGAACGCTGGCAGCCGCCAAGCCACCAACAAGGTGCATGTAGGAGTTGTGGGACATATCACTAAAGGCAACGCCGCAACAACACTGTGGTTCAAACAATAAAAAAAGGGAGACGACCGAAGTCGTCTCCCTTGGTGTTGAGCCCTTAAGCTCTATCGAGCACCGAGCACCTGTGCGTAGCGGTAGTACACCTCTAGCATTAGTGCGCAGATCGCGGTCGAGTAGACACGGCCACCTTCCTCACCCCATGGACCCGCAGGATCCCAGGAGCCGAAGAAGTTGTCTTCCTTGTCCTCGCGACGCTGGTTAGGAATCAAAGCGGCTTCGATTGCCTTCTTCCAATCCTTCCAGTGCTTGCCGCCCCACTGGTTCATGGCGAAGGTTCCGTAGTACCAGTAGTACATGTCGATCGAACCGTCTTCATCCCAAAGCGGAGGCTTCGAAGCGATCAAGTCAGCTGCTTTCTTCAGCATCTCGTAGTTCGGGTGATCGCTCCACTTCTTGACCTTGTCTTGATCGGTCATGAAGATGAGCGACAGCAAAGCTACAGCGGTCAAAGACTCAGACTTCTCAGCTGGGAACTTGTCGATGTACTGTGGTGGACGAGAAGGAAGCGAACCAGGTCCGCCACCGCCTTCACCCCAGGCATAACCGACACGACCGGTGTTCTTATCCTGCATGGAATCGAACCAGGTCTCGGCGCCATCGTAAGCAGCCTTGTCAATGTTGATCTTGGCGTCTTCCGCGGTCTTCAGTGCGAAGACCATCCAACCGGTGATGGAGGAGTCACTGTCGCCGTTTGGCTCCAGGTCGTAGCGCCAAGCACCGTATGGGTTGCGAGCCTTCACGATCACGTTGACCGCCTTGGTGGTAGGCCTCTTCAAACGCGGTGAGCGGTTCGAGAAGTAGTAGGCCTCGCCGATAGCCATGGTCGCGATCGACTGGTTGTACAGGGTGGAGTTACCGGCTTCGTCGCCGAACAGACCACTGTCCTGCTGCACATCCTGCAACCAAGTAATGCCATCCTTCACGACAGCCTTGTACTTACCTTGGCTCATGGTGTGGTTGTTGCCCAAGAAGGCAAGCAAAGCCAAACCGGTCAGACCGACGTCGTTCACTGGGTTGCCCTCGCCAGTGCTTGGTGGCTTGTCATCGTAGACGTCGTTGTACATGAACTGGTCTGCATCCCAGAAGCCGCCTGGCGACTGGTGATCCTTGAGCCACTTCAGTGCATCGAGTACCGCCTTCTCTTGAGCAGAACCGCCTTTCTTACCGCCACGACCACCACGACCGCCGTACTTACCACCGGCACCGCCACCGAGACCAACATCGTTGTTCCAGGCGTCGGAGTCGAAAGCCGCATCGGCGTTCATGTCAGGGTCACCGGTCTCCTCGAGAGTTTCCTGCTCGACGACTTCCTCGAGGTCGGTCTCCTGAATCACAGGCTCCTCGATGATTTCCTCGATGACCTCTTCTTCGATCTCCTCTTCTTCTTCCACCACGGGTGGTGGCTCAGCGGCCGCAGCGACGAACTGGGGCGGAGGAGCTTCATTGCTAGCCGTGAGCACCATGATGCCGGCCACGATGAGGCCGATCAGGAAGTGCACAAAGATAGAGGCAATGATGTATGGAGCGCGGCGAAGCTGCTCCGCGAGCACATCGTTGAAGGAGGTTTCATGCTCCCACGGACGGTGGTACTCGTAATCGGTGTAATCAGTTTGGAATTCGGTCATGGGCTCCCTGGGACAACGCGATAGCGGCAAGCCGGTTCGCGGAAAGGGCGGATTATTCTACAGTTCGTACGACTTCTGGCTGGGTTTTCCTCCACCGAAAACCTCGTTGAGGCTGTCTTCCAGCCCTGGAATCATCGGCGTAATCCAAACGTAGGCGGATTGCCACACTGCGGACAATTCTTCGCGCACTGCCATTTTGCTGGCAATCCGCTTAAGGTCTTCTGCAATAAAGAGTTGCGCTTCTTCGAAGGTGTAGGTGCGAGCCTCGGTGCGTTCCTTGATCAAGATCAGCTGGACCAAGTTCGGATTGCTGCTCGGAAGTTCCATGCAGCTGCCGACGCTTGCGGTGTTCAGGAATTCCGCCAAGTCTTTGGCGATTCCGGGGCGGATTTGGTCGGATTCGCTCACCCGGTCGGCCTTGGCTAGTGCTGACTGGACGGTCATTTGGCCGGAATTGACCATTCTCAGGGTGTCAGCGGCGCGCTGAGTGTGAGAGGCCAGGCTCGGATCCTTGAGGAACTTCAGCGACGCCCAAACGAATTGCCCGGGGCTCTCGCGATAGCCCACATTGTTGTGGTAAGCCTCGCGGATTTCAGCTGGGGTTGGCTCGGACAGCTTGCGCTTGCCTTGTTGCGGAGTAGGGATCTCGCCACTGACCATGCCAGCCACCGTTTGCTCGATGAAGGTGTGGCGCAAGGCAATGCGAAAATCCTCAATGCTGGTGTAGCCATCCTGGCCAATGCGCTGCAAGAACCGTTGGCGCGAGCCGTCTTCCAGGATCAAGGCTTCGATGCGCGCAGCAACTTGCGGGTCGAGCAAAGAGTCATCCAACCCCAAGCGCTCAAAGCTCTCTTGGTAGAGGATGCGGCGGATTCCCTGGTTTAGGGCGTAAGCCCAAGCATCTTGCTCATCCAGAGTCGGGTTCGCCAACAAGGTGCGCGCAGCAATCACGCCGACCTGCGACTCGGTCAGGACCTGGTCGTTGATGATGACGAATGCGTTATCCACGCCATCGGCGAAAGGATCTGGGCCAGTCTCGTCGCCGAAGGGGTCCTGTGCTTGGGCGGTGCCGACACCGGCCACGCAAAGGAACATGCTAATTAGGAAGGTTCTCACTTAGATTTGCCTCTGGTGTATTTTCGCTGTTTCCGCGGCAAGCGGCAAGACAGGGTTGTCTCAAAAACCAAATTGAGCACTTCTTCGGCGCTGGCGGTCGGATCCGGCAACATCCAGCGTGCTCTACGCGCCGTCATGACCCGGAAATCAATGCCCTGGTCTTTGATTGCAGATTCGAAGGTTCGCACCTCTCTGAGCGAACATGAGAGGTGGTCGTCGATCCTTTGCAGCGCATCCAGGCCCAAACGGCCAAGTCGATGCTTCAAGAAGAACAGCTTGGTCAGATTCTGCAGCTCTATAGGTGGGGGGCCAAAGCGGTCACGCACCGATTCCAGCACCGACTCGATCTGCTCGGGGGTGCGGATGCGATCCAACTCACGCAACAGCTGCAAGCGCGTCTCCTCATCGGGCACGAACTCGGGCGACAGCGCAGCATTCAAACCCAGCGCCAAATCACAGGCGGGCTCGATTCCACTGGCCGCCACCTGACCTTGCCGACGCATGCGCGTGACGGCTTCCGCGAGCAAGCGTCGGTAAGTTTCGTAACCAACAGCATTGATATGCCCGCTCTGTTCCGAGCCGAGCAAGTTGCCCGCGCCGCGAATCTCCAAGTCACGCACCGCCAGTTGGAAACCTGCGCCCAAGTAGCGCATCTCTTCAATCGCTTTCAAACGCCTGCGCGCATCCAGCGGCAGCGGTTTGCCACGCGGGATTAGCAAGTAGCAGTAGCCGCGCTTATCCGAACGGCCAACACGCCCACGTAGTTGGTGCAGATCCGAAAGCCCATGGCGTTGCGCCTGATCGACGAAGATCGTGTTGGCATTCGGGATATCCAGACCACTCTCAATAATAGTGGTGGCGACCAAAATATCGGCGTCGCCACGCACGAAGGTCAGCATGGCTTTTTCCAGCTCCTTCGGCTCCATCTGACCATGGCCAGTTACGATCCGTGCTTTCGGCACCAATCGTTGGATGCGCTCCGCCGTCAGATCCAAGGTCTTGACGCGGTTGTGCAGGAAGAAAGCTTGGCCGCCGCGCGACAGTTCGCGTTCGAGCACATCTTTGATCAATGCTTTCTCATCGTCGTAGCGCAACTCGGTGTGCACTTCTTGGCGACCGACCGGCGCAGTGCTCAAGGAAGTGATGTCGCGAATGCCGGCCATGGCCATGTGCAAAGTTCGCGGCACCGGCGTGGCGGTCAGCGTGAGCAGGTCGACCTGCGAACGCTTCCGTTTGAGCTCCTCCTTATGACGCACGCCAAAGCGCTGCTCCTCATCGATGATCACCAAGCCCAGGTTTTTGAACTTCACATCTTTGGATAGCAAGCGGTGCGTGCCAATGACTAAATCCACACTGCCGTTCTCTAGATCGGCAAGGATTTCGCGCTTCTTCGCTGGCTTGACCAGGCGCGAAAGAACCTCGATTTCCACCGGCCAATCGGCAAAGCGTTGACGCAGCGAGCGGACATGCTGTTCGGCCAACACCGTGGTTGGCACTAGCATAGCCACTTGTTTCCCGGCGTGAATGGCGCGGAATGCAGAGCGCGCAGCTAGTTCGGTCTTGCCATAACCGACATCACCGCACAGCAGACGATCCATTGCGCGCGGCAAGGACAAGTCGGCGTGGATCTCGATCATGCCCTGCGCTTGATCCGGCGTATCTTCCCATGGAAAACTCGCTTCGAACTCACGCTGTTCTTCGCCACCATCGGGAAAGGGGAAGCCTGGAACGGCTTCACGCTGGGCTTGGATGTCGAGCATCTCCGCGGCCAGATCCTCGACCGCAGACTCGACCTTGAGGCGGCGCTTGGCAAAGGAACCGGAACCCAAACGATCCAGATCAGGGCTGGCACCACCAGCACCAATGAAGCGCTCGACCAGATCCACCCGCGAGACCGGCACCTTCAATTCAGCACTATCCTTGAACTCGAGCAGGATGAAATCCTGAGTGGTTTGCTCACTGGCGCGGTCCAAGCCGCGGAAGATCGCCAAACCATGAACCGCATGCACCACCAAGTCTCCGGGCTTCAGCGCCATCACCGTCTCGATCGGTGTGGTGGCATGATCACGCCTGCGCCTAGGTTTGGGTCGATGTGCGCCGTGTCCAGGAATGAACTCGCGGTGGTGGAGGACGGTCAGGCGGGCTTCGGGAATGCGGAAGCCGCGCTCCAGGCCGCCGGAGTCGAGTTGTAGACCGTGATCCTCTTCGCCGTTATCACGCAGAATCTGGTTGAGGCGGTCGGCTTCGGCATCGTTGCTGCACAAGACCACCGCGTGCTCGCCGGACTTGGCGCGCGAAGCCAGGACCGAAACGCCGGGTGCCACACCTTGGCAGTATTCCTCAACACTAAGAGTGGTGAGCGTGCCGTCTTCGCCGGGCAGGGTGGCCATTTCCATGACCGGCCGTTCGTTGCAGTTGCGATCGAAGCGGTTCAGTGCCGAGACCGCGGCGGGTCCAAGGAAGCGCAACTGCTTGCGGCGGTCCTCAATCGCGGAAGGCTCCCAGAACACCACGCGAGTATTGGCCGGGAAGCGCTCCAGCGGCAACATGTCAGTTGCGTCGGCGGCTTCTTTTAGTTCTTGGGCCAGCGGGACTGAAAGTTTGCGCAGCACATGGCGCGTGCGTTGGGTGGATAGGTCAAAGACCCGTATGCTCTCGAGCTCATCGTCGAAGAACTCCAAGCGCAGCGGTTCGCCGATGGCGGGCGCATAGAAATCAAGGATGTCGCCTCGGCGCGAGAACTCGCCAGCGCCGGAAATGGCCGGGACGCGCTCGAATCCGACATCGACCAGGATCTTGGTGAGCTGGTCAGGATCCAGCTGCATGTTCTCCGCCAGTTCCAGGATGCCGCCGGAATCTTGTTCGGCAGGGTCGGGCACTGGTTGGATTAGCGCAGCCAGTGGCGCCACCAACACGCCGCCGAATCCTTCGCGTTCGATTAGCGTCAGCGCATGATGACGTTCACGCAAGACGTCGGCCTCGGCGCCGAGCGAACTCTCGCGTGCCGGGAAGGGCATGGCGCCAGAACCGAAGACGGTCAGGTCATCTAGTGCCAGTTCGGCTGCGGCGGCGTCGGCAGTGATAACCAACAGTGGACCTTCATTTTCGGCGTTGAGCGCGGCACTCAACAAAGCTTTGGAACTGCCCCACAGGCCTCCCCAATGCAAACGAGTCAACGCCTGGTCGCGCCATCGGGCGGCCAGGTCGTGAAAGGATGGAGTGGCGCGCAGCAGCGCGACGGGCGATTGCGGTTCCGCTGCCAGCGACTTGCCGCCAGCTTTCGATTTCGCTTTCCCGGCGCCGCCCCGCGAAGGTCGACGCGTCGCCATAGGCCGCCCAGTCTAGCAGCCATTTCCAAGTGCCCATCGCCTATCCAATGGGGCAGCACGGATCATGAAGTCCCGGTGAATCCTCAACGCCCCGGTATCCTGGAACGCTTCTTGTGGCGCGCACATCCAACCGCCGCGCCGGCCTGATTCGCATCTGGACCTGGTCGATGATTGCAGCAGCTTTATTGCTGCCGTTGCTCACATGGTGGACCTTGCCGAACACCAACGCCACCGCTTGGGCCAATGCGCAAAGCGAGTTGAACGCCTTAATGCCAAGCCTGCAGGCCGAGATCACGGCCACGCGCTCGCATCTAGATCCACTTCTGATCATTCACCGTGCGCTCACTGACAACCTTGCCAGTATGCGCAGTGCTTTCCGGCTCGAACAGCAACACGCTTGTGCCTGGCGCAGCGACCGGCATGTGCTCGACGCCGCGAGGCACGATCAGCATTTCGCCAACTTCAAGCTTCACGTCGCGGTCGGCGAACTTCATCACCAAGGAACCTTCGAGCACAAGGAAGAGTTCATCCTCGTCTTCATGCGCGTGCCAAACGAAGTCGCCGTCGAGCTTGGCGATCTTGACTTCTTGACCATTCAGCGCGCCGATGATCTTTGGCGTCCAGGTCTCATCGAAGAGGCCTAGCTTCTGCTGTAGGTTGATTTTCTTCATGGCGATAAGCCAATTCTAACCAGCCAAGCGGAGCGTGGCAGCGCGACTTAACCCGTCAATGAGCCTTCAGCCCGCAACACCAACACTGCTTCCCAGGCCGCGCGGCGTTCCGCTTCTTTCTTGCTTGCGCCCCATGCCGGCGGGAAGGCGCGGTGGCCAACCTCGGCGCTAACTTGAAAGGCTTGGGTCTCGGGGTGCTCGTGAAAATCAGTCAGGTGAAAGACTGGCACCGAACCCTTTTCGGTTTGCGCCCAGTTCTGCAGCGTCTGCTTGGCCTGCATACGCGCATGATTCTCCGGCAAGGCAGCCAGCTCATAGTGCAGCCAATGCACGACCATAGTGCGGCAAACTGGGATGACGCTTTGAGCAGGGCAGTCTTGATAGACCGCACCCAACAGCGCCTCTACGGCATTGCCATAGACCGAACGCGGCAGACTCCGGCGCTCCTTTAAATTCCCGCCACTGCGGATCCAGCGATCCAAACCAAGCCGTTCGCCCACGCGTGAAAGAGTGGCACGCGACACCAACAGCGCTTTCCACTCCGTCAGACGGCCCTCGCGAGCATCGGGGTAAGTCTCGAACAGCAGCGCGCTCACGACCAGATCCAGGACAGCGTCGCCAAGAAATTCAAGGCGCTCGTTGTGCTCTTCCTCGATGCTGGCGTGCGTCAGGGCGAGCTCCAAGAGACTCCGATCGTGAAATCGGTAGCCAATGAGATCCTCGAGGTGACGAAGGGCAAGGGGAATGCCAGCCATGAAGGTCGGATTCTACTCCTCTTCCCATTAGGACACCAATCCGCCACAATACCCTTCCGCCTGCCCAAGGCGCCCCCCGCCTCCCATTACTGAAAAGTCGTACACGCATGTTGCTCGAAGGAAAAAAGGGACTCATCTTCGGAGTCGCCAACCAATACAGTCTGGCCTGGCATATCGCCAAGT
The DNA here is from genome assembly GCA_024229395.1 of Planctomycetota bacterium. Lineage (GTDB taxonomy): Bacteria > Planctomycetota > UBA1135 > UBA1135 > UBA1135. The sequence continues at coordinate 198,800 of JAAESM010000002.1, forward strand.
CCGCTCGCGAGCAAGGCGCCGAGGTGCTGCTGTCCGTCGGCGGTGAGCGTTTCCTACGTAAGGCGCAGCCGCTCGCGGATGAACTGGATTCGCCAACGCCGATCGTTTGCGATGTCTCCACCGATGAGAACATCAAGGTCGCTTTCGATGAGATCGAGAAGATCATGCCGGAGGTGGATTTCGTGGTGCACGCCATCGCCACCGCCAAGCGCGAAGAGCTGCAAGGTCGTTACCTGGATACCAGTCGCGACGGCTTTGCCTTGGCCAATGAAGTCTCTACCTATTCTTTGGTAGCGATTGTTCGTGAAGCCGAACGCCTGCTCACGCCAAACGCATCGATCCTCACCCTGAGTTACCTCGGCGCGATTCGTGCAGTTCCTTCTTACAACGTGATGGGTGTGTCGAAGGCTGGACTCGAGGCAAGTGTGCGTTACTTGGCCAACGACCTCGGACCAACCGGCATTCGTGTCAACGCCATCAGTGCAGGTCCAGTGAAGACCATGTCGGCATCGGCCGTGAAAGGCTTCAAGGATAAGGTCGACATTCAGCAAGTTGCGGCACCGCTGCGCCGCAATGTCACTGGCGAAGATGTCGGCAAAGCTGGCATGTTCCTGTTGAGTGATTGGGCTTCCGGTGTGACCGGCGAGGTCCTCTACGTGGACTGCGGCTATAACATCATGGCCGACTTCATCACCAAAGAGGTTTAGCCTATGGTTGGGGTGCTTTGTCTAGGAGGAAGCGACCCGCAGGAAGGTGCCGGTGTGCAGATGGATGCCGCCGTCTGTCAGGCTTTGGGCCAAACGCCGCGCCAAGTGGTGGCGGTGGACACCGTGCAAAGCTTGAATGGCCTGGAATCCGCAACGCCGCGCGATCATGTTGCGGTTGCGCATGAGATCATGTTCGCACTCGACGATGGCGTGAAAGCCGTCAAGATCGGCGCGCTTGGCAACGAGCATGTTGTGGCCGCAGTGGTCGCAGCACTCGAACCTTGGCACAGAGATTTGCCGATCGTGTTGGATCCGGTCTGTGCCGCCACGCGCACTCTCGGTGATGATCGTCTCAACACCGTGGCCGGTGCGCGATTGATGGAGAGCGATTTGTTCCCGCTGTGTCGCTTGGTCACGCCCAACGCTTTCGAGTACGGCACTGGCGAGCGTTACCAGAGCTGCGTCGCCGTCTTATTGAAAGGCGGTCACGCCGACGACCTCACTTTGCTCGAAGGTGGTGAGCCTAGTTCCTTCATCGCCGATTCCCTTGAGGACTTGCTGCAGGATCCGATCGAATTTCGTCATCCGCGTATTCCTGGTGCTGAGAATCTGCATGGCACCGGCTGTGCTCTTTCCTCGGCGATCGCGTGTTTCATCGCGCAGGAAATGGAGCCATGGGCTGCTTGCCAATGCGCCTTGGAAGTCATGCATGAATGGATGACGGCTGCGGTCGAGAAGGGCACTGGCTTGTTGCCGTTCACGCCAAGGGTCATGCCCACGCCGAGTGCATTGCCAGCGGCTGAAGCTGGCGAGAAACGTGTGATGTGTTTGTGCGGCGCCTCAATCCGCGAATAACTACTGCTGACGGCCAATCCGGCTCAAGACGCCCTTGACCGTGGCGTCCAGCAGACTGTCTTCGTTGTAATCTCCCGACACCACGTAACTGACGCGGTCTTCGGAGATCAACTTATGCACCTTCTCGCGTGAAGAAGACTGCGCCCACTTATCCGGATCGAAAACCGCAACCGAGTAACCACCTTGCTCGCGCGTCATCTTCATGGCAGGGATATCCGTATCACCATCGCCGAAGAAGATCATGCGTTCGAAGGGCACAGGGCGTGTTGGTTTTTCCATCCACGCATTCAAAGACTTATCATCCCAGAAGTTCTCGACGCCCTTATTGATGCGGAACAAGAACTGAGTCTTGGTGGTGTAGTTGACCACCACGCTTGGCCAACAAGCTTCACCGTTGTCGTCGAAGAGGTACTTGCACGCGAAGATGTAACGAAAGCGATCGGCAATCGCCGTGCCGCGGATCATCTCTTCATTACCGGAAGACACGATGTAGTGCACGGGCTCCAAGCCAAGGTCACGCGTGAAGGCATCAATACGATCGAACCACGCTTCCACGCCAGGCAACAGCGGAGTGTTGCGGCCATGCTCTTCCAATAACGCGCGTGTGAGTTTGACTCCATGGCGTCGTGCCGACGCCATAATCTCGAATAGGTACATCAAGATCGGGTCAGCATTGGAACTCTGCGCGTTTTCCTCGACGCGATCCCAGAACTGATTGACATCTTCACCCAAAGCCTTCAGCAGAGAATGCTCTTGGATGTTGTCGCGGGCAAGGGTGCCGTCGAAATCGTAGACGAATGCAACTGTGGGTAACATGATCAATAGGCGGGTAGCACGCCAAGCTCCTTGGCGATGGCGTCGACATAACGGTCGGTCATGCCTTGGACGAAATCACATACCGCGCGTTGCGGCGATTCGGCGGTCTCTTGGAATTGCTCGGGCACGCGGTCGGGGCGCTCCAATAGTGAATCGAAGACCTTACCGAGCAACTCGGTGGCGCGGCGCACATGCCAGTTCACGGCCTCTTGCAGATACATATTTTCGTACAAGTAGGCGTGCAACTTGGCGACCATCGAACCGAACTCACTGGAGTGGCCAATCAATCGTTGATCGCAACTTTGTGCTTCGATTGCGGTACGCGCGTTGGTGGCATTCAACCTGCGCTCAGATTCCTTGCGCACATCGGCGATCGCCATGCCGAGCAATTCATTGGCTGCGCGGCGCCACAACAATGGCCCAGCGGACTCGGCCGGATGACGTTCCTCAGCCGCCACCACTGCCAAATCCCATAGCGGCAAATCCGCGCGCATCTTGACCGGGTCAAGAATGCCTTCACGAATTCCATCATCAACATCGTGATAGTGATACGCGGTGGAATCCGCCAGGTCGACCAACTGCGCTTCTAGCCTTGGAAAGCGCAACTGCTTACCACTGGCTTCATCGATCACCTTCTCATGCTTCTTCAAGCAATCTTTGGTCTCTACGGTTAAGTTCAAGCCGCGGTACTCGGGGCTGCGTTGTTCCAGCACATCGGCAATGCGCAACGACTGACGGTTGTGCGCGAAACCACCAAAGCCCTCCATCTTTTCGTTCAGCAAGACTTCTCCGCTATGACCATAAGGTGGGTGGCCCAAGTCATGCGCGAGTGCGATTGCCTCACAAAGCGGCTCGTTCAAGTTCAGCGCACTGGCCAGCGAACGAGACACCTGCAACACCTCCAAGGAGTGGGTCAGGCGTGTGCGTTGGTTATCGCCGACGTGATTCACGAACACCTGCGTCTTGTACATCAATCGCCGGAAAGCCGAGCAGTGGATAATGCGGTCGCGGTCACGCTCGTAACGAGTGCGCCACTCATCGGGGATTTCCTCGAAGCTGCGGCCACGCGAATCGGCAGAGCGGCTGGCGGCTGGGTGGAGCCGTTCCTGCTCCAGGGTTTCCTTCTCGAGGCGGTTCACGCGCCACAGGATAGGCGGCGCGGGTAGAATCGGGGTGAGGATTGACCATTTTTGCGTGGAAACCTATAGTTTCCAGCCGTTTTCCGCGTCGGCCCCCCTACGGTAAAGGCCCACACGCCAATCCACATCAGCAGCGAACTTACCGGTGTTCCAAATCCGCCTCAAACAGCAAGCAGCCACTGACCTGGCCGCTCTGCGCGCTCGCCTGCAAGTCTGGGCCGAGGAGCGTGGCTGGACCACAGTTGGCTCGAAGGAAAACAATCAACTCCTTTATATGCAAGGAGTTACGAGCGCAGATGAGCTACAGATGCTGAACAGCTGGGATGGCGTCGAGATCGTGGTGCCGGAAAACGCACCCGCCACCGCCGCTGTCGAGCAGCTGCCGAAATCGGTTCAGGTGGGGTCCGCAAGCTTCGGTGAGGGCGCTGCCAGCTTCATTGCCGGCCCTTGTTCGGTGGAGAATTACGATTCTCTGCTGGAGATTGCCCAGCATCTGGTCGCCGCCGGAGCAACCGCCCTGCGCGCCGGCGCCTTCAAACCACGCACGTCGCCCTACTCTTTTCAGGGGCTCGGAGTGCCTGGGCTGGAGATTCTGTCCGCCGTCAGCAAGGAAACTGGCCTGCCAATCGTGACCGAGGTCCTCGACCTGCGCGATCTGGAAGATGTCGCCCAACACGCCGATGTGCTCCAAGTGGGCTCGCGCAACATGGCGAACTCGCCCTTGCTGAAGGAAATCGGTTCCGCTGGCCTGCCGGTGCTGCTGAAGCGCGGCATGAGCGCCACTCTCGATGAGTTCTTGTTCGCCGCCGAGTACGTCGCCCTGGGCAACGCGCCTTCGGTCATGCTGTGCGAACGCGGCCTGCGCCACTTCGATCCTTCCGTGCGCAACGTGCTCGACCTGTCGGCCGTGCCGGCGCTCAAACAACTCTCCGGTCTACCTGTAATCGTGGACCCAAGTCATGGAACCGGTCGTGCGGATCTGGTCCCTGACATGCTGCTGGCCGCTGCTGCTGCCGGCGCTGATGGCTTCTTGGTTGAAGTCCATTCCAACCCCTCCGCTGCTTGGTCCGATGCCGATCAAGCTTTGCCGCTGTCATCTTTCTGCGACATCGTCCCACGAGTCGCCAAAGTACTTACCGCGTGCGACCGCGAGTTGCGCGTAGTGCAGTCCCCCCGAACGAAAGTCTGAGAATCGAATCATGTCACGCGTTCCATACATTGCTGGCAACTGGAAAATGCACCTCACCAAGCGCAAGGCCTCGAGCCTGGCGCGCGATGTCGCTGCACACCAAGGTGAAAACGCCACTCGCAAAGTTGCTGTCTTCCCAACCTTCCTCCATCTTGATTACGTCCGCCGCAACCTGAAGGGCAGTAACGTCATCCTCGGTGCACAAAACTGCTACGGCAAGAAGGAAGGTGCTTTCACCGGCGAGATTTCGCCCTACATGCTGCGCGATATGGGAGTGAAGGTCGTCATGATCGGCCACTCCGAGCGTCGCCATGTCTTCGGCGAGACCGATGCCATGATGGTCGAGAAGGTCAAGATCACCTTGCGCGCCAAATTGGATGTCATGCTGTGCGTCGGCGAAACGCTGGATGAGCGTGAAGCAGGTAAGACCTTCGCCGTATTGGCGCGTCAGATGCGCGCCCTGAAGGTGGTCAAGCCAACCCAGATCGATCGTATCACCGTGGCTTACGAGCCAGTTTGGGCGATCGGCACCGGTAAGACTGCCACTCCGGAAATGGCCCAAGAAGCCCACGCGGAATGCCGCCGATTGGTCGGCGATATCCTCGGCGCCGACGCAGCCGCTACCATCCCTGTCCTTTACGGAGGATCGGTCAAGGCCGGCAACGCAGCCGAGCTTCTTTCTCAACCGGATGTCGACGGCGCACTTGTTGGCGGCGCATCCCTTTCGATCAACGATTTCGGCCCGATCATCGACGCAGCCAAGGCCTAAGGCCGCGGCGTCGCTAAGCACAACAACCCATGCTTTCAGTTCTTCTTTACTTACTCTTCTTCGCTTCGGCGCTGCTCCTCATCCTGGTCGTTCTGGTCCAGGAAGGTAAAGGCGGCGGTCTTGGCGGCGCACTTGGTGGCGCAGGTGCCGAGACTTTCGGTGTGCGCGCAGGTGGCGTGAACCGAGTGACCTTCATTCTGTTCGGCGTGTTCGTGCTTTCTGCACTGGCTCTGCACTGGACTTCGGATGACGCAAACGCAGGCACCAATGTGAATTTCGCCGACACCGTCAACGGTGCGGAAGGCGAAGGTGCCGGCGCTGGCGCTGGCGATCCTGCTGGCACCCCAACCGAGTAGGACTAGTGATGACTGCCTCCATTGCGGAAGTGCTTGCCGACAACACGGCAGCCGCCCTGCGCAAGGCCGACGCCCTGCTTGAAGGGCATTTTCTGCTGTCGTCAGGTCGTCATGCGGGGCGTTACGTGCAATGCGCGAAGATGCTCCAGTACCCAGACTTGGCTGCTCAGGTTTGCGCCGAGTTGGCGGCGTCGGTGCGCCAAAGCACTGGAGAGGATCAGCCTTTCGATGTGGTCATTGGCCCAGCCATGGGGGCGGTCACTTTTGGCTATGAACTTGCACGCGCCTTCGGCGTGCGTGGTTTGTTCGCCGAACGTGCACCAGAAGGTGGCTTCGTGTTGCGCCGCGGTTTCAGTGTGGAACCAGGCGAGCGCGTGTTGGTCGCCGAAGATGTCGTCACTACCGGTAAGAGTGCCGGTGAAGTCGTCACCATGTTGCGCGAGATGGGGGTTGAGAACATCTCCGCGGCATCGATCGTGAACCGCAGCGGTTCCGACAACCCATTCGGTGAACTTCCTTACTATCGTGCGATCGATCTGGAAGTTCCTTCATGGCAGGCAGAGGATTGCCCGCTGTGTGCAGATTCCGCGAATGGCCTGGCGATCAAGCCTGGCTCGCGACCTGGCCTGACTTGAGCTGCGTAAGCGGCTCTGCCCGGAGCTCCTGATGGCAAAAGCCTCGAAAACTGAACTCTTGCGCAGCATGACCGGTTACGGCCGGGGCAGTTGCGAGAACCGTTACGCCACTGCTTCCGTCGAACTTCGTTCGGTGAATGGCAAGGGGCTGATTATCAAGTTGCGCATGCCCGGTGATCGCCTGGAACTCGAGTCCAAGGTTGAAGCGGTGCTGCGCAGAAGCCTGGACCGCGGCAGCATCAACGGCAGCGTACGCGTGAAGGTGCTCGACGCCGGCTCAGTGGAGTTGGATCTCGATGCCTTGAAGCGTTACTTGAGTGCGTGGCGCGAAGCCGAGAAGAAACTCGGCCTGAAGGAAGCCGCCCCATCCATGTCGGAGTTGCTGGCTTTGCCTGGCGCTTATCAGGGATCGGAAGAGTCGCCCGCTGTCACCAAGGCGGTCGCACGCATCGTCCAAGATGCAACCCAACAAGCGGTCGAAGCACTTTGCGCCGCGCGCGAACAAGAAGGCGCACGCTTGGGTCGCGAGATGAAGCGTTTGCATAAGCGCTTGGTCAACTTGTTGAAGAAGGTCGAGAAGCGCATCCCGACGGCACAGAAGGAATTGGCCACACGCTTGAAGGAGCGCGTGAACCAGGCACTGAGTAAGGCCGAGCGCCCCGAGCCGATTGACTTGGCTCGCGAGTTGGTGCTGTTGGCCGAACGCGCCGATGTGCAGGAAGAAACTGCGCGCCTGCATATCCATCTTGAACGTCTAGCCGAAAAGCAGGACCTTGGTGGACCAATTGGTCGCGAGCTGGAGTTCCTGGTTCAGGAATGCCATCGCGAGGTCACCACCCTTGGCAACAAGTCTTCCGACAGCGGCCTCTCTGAATTGGTCGTTGCGCAGAAGTTGGTCTTGCAGCAGATGAAGGAGCAGTTGGCCAATGTCGAGTGAGCGCGGTCGCCTTATCGTTGTTTCCGGGCCTACAGCCTCCGGCAAATCCACCTTGTGGCGCCAGTTGATCAAACGCGAAGGCGTCGACTTTTCGGTCAGTGCCACCACGCGTAATCCGCGTAAAGGAGAAGTGGATGGCAGGGATTACCATTTCGTGACGCACGAGCAATTCCAGACCTGGGTTGCCGAAGGCGCCTTCCTGGAATGGGCTGAAGTCCATGGCAAGTGCTATGGAACCTTGCGCGCGCATGTCTTGCAGTCGATCGACAAGGGCAACGACATCGTTCTTGAGATCGATGTCCAGGGTGCAGGTCAGTTGGTGGATTGCGATCTGCCGCTGGTGACCTTGTTCGTTCTGCCACCATCGCGTGAGATCCTTGAACAGCGTTTGCGAGATCGCGGCACCGAGACCGAAGAACAGATCCAGCGCCGCCTGTCAATCGTGGAGAAGGAGATGTCCTTTGCCGGTGACTACCAGCATCAGGTGGTCAACGATGATTTCGAACGCATGGAAGCCGAAGTAGAACAGATCCTCGGCTACCGCACGGAGGCTTGTTAATGGCGTTGATCTTGCTTGGTGTTTCCGGTTCGGCCGCTTGCTTCAAGGCTGCGGCTCTTGCCTCAACGTTGACCAAGGATGGTCATCAAGTCCAGGTGGTGATGACCGCCGCGGCCACCGAGTTCGTTGGCCCGCTGCAGTTCTCCTGCCTGACCGGCAAGACCACCATGGTCGATGAGTTCGAGCCGCTCGATCCATCTGGTATGGACCACATCAGTTTGGCGCGCGCCGCTGACTTGATGGTGATCGTGCCCGCTACTGCTAACACTCTTGGCATGTTGGCCAATGGTCTGGCGCCAAACCTACTCGGCAGCTTGGCTTTGGCTTTCGGCATCGAGAAGCCGCGTTTCTTCGCTCCGGCCATGAACCCAGAGATGTGGGCCCACCCGGCGGTGCAACGTAACGTCGCCATCTTAAAAGGGGATGGCTGGCAGCAAATCGGTCCGGCCCGTGGCGATACGGCTTGCGGCGAGACCGGCGATGGCCGCATGGTCGAAGCCGATCAGGTCATCGCTGCAATCAGCTCAGCCCTGTAATCCTGATATCCTGCGCCCATGGCGGCAGAAGTTTCTCCCACGCTGCGCGTTGCGATGGCGCTCGCATCCTTCGACTTCGTATTGATGTCGTTGGGGCGCGATATCGTTCCTGGCCAGGCACCGCTGCTGCTGTTCTTTGTGGTGCTGTTCGTGCCATCGACCTTCTATTACCTGCTGCACCTGCCATCGAACCTGTTGCGCAGCATGAAGCTCAAGCGAGTTTACGCCTATGCCATGTTCGCTGGGCGTATGGCCCTGTGTCTGTACATGTACATCCATTGGTCGATGTGGTCGGAAGCTTGGCCGCGCGTCTTTGGTGCTTTGTTGGTGTGCGTGCCACTGGCGTTTTGGCCATCGGCTTCTTGGGATCGCACGGCAAGGTCTTATGAACGGGTAGGCGCAGTCCTTGGCGTGATCGTTCTTAGTGCTTTCCTTTTCATCGACGAGGCTCCGCACCAACTCGTACCCACTTCCGCCAAAGCCAAGCCCGACTCGCCGAACCTGGTACTGATCACTTGGGATACGGTGCGCGCAGATGTGTTGAATGAATACGGCGGCACAGGTCTGGAAATGCCAAACCTAGCGGCCTTCGCAGAGCAGTCGATCACCTTCGAAGATGCTTGCGCGAACACGCCGATCACTGCGCCGTCGCACGCCACCATGCTCACCGGAGTGCTGCCACCAACCCACGGTGTGCGCTCCAATGTCTTCGACGACATGGCGCCGAGCGTGGCCATGCTGCCAGAGATCCTGCGCGAAAATGGTTACAGCACCGCCGGTTTCGTAGCCGCCTATCCGCTGCTCGGGCGATTCGGTTTTAACCGCGGTTTCGAGATGTACGACGACCGCCTCAGCGAACTGCGCTTGATGCGATTGCGTCAGTTGGATTACTTCGACGCCGCCTGGATGTTGCTGTTTCGGCCCTTCATTCCTTCCAGTCCGCATGCTGCCAGCCCCGGCGAAGTGGTGCAGCAACGCGCTTTTGATTGGGTTGCGCAAGTGCCGACAACCGAGCCCTTATTCCTGTTTGAGCACCTTTACGACGCACACGCACCGAATGATCCACCCGATCCGCGTCGCAGCAAAGCCATGAATGCGATCGGCACTGCCATGCCGTTGGCCTTCCACGAATCGGATAACGAGAACATGGCCTTGTATCGCGCGCAGATCGAAAAGCTCGACGATCTGCTCGGCGAGATGATCGCGGAATTGGAAGAGCGCGATCCAGGATTGAACAACACCTTGATCATTCTCACCGCCGACCACGGTGATTGCTTCGGCGAAGGTGGCTACTCCAATAACCACATCGCTTCGCTTTACGAGGCCACCCAACATGTGCCGATGTTCGTGCGCTTGCCAGGTGCAAAGGGTGCAGGCACCCGAGTGGCGCAGACCGTGACTCATTACGACCTGCTACCAACATTCTTAGCGCAAGCAGATATCGATATCCCCACGCAGGTGGAATACCTCGACGGCATTCCGCTGCAGCTTGCCATCAGTGATGGGGGCTTGAGCGATGAACCACGCCCGGTTTATCTTGAAGCGATGAGCTCCAACATCCGCGGCCAACGCAAGCGCGGCTGGCGCACTGCAGATTGGAAACTGCTGGTGTGGGAGGATGGCGGAACCAATCTGTGGAGCTACCGCAACGATGAAGTCGTGGACCATGGCGAGCATCAAGGTGAACAACAAAGAGCCATGCACGACAGCATGACGCAATATCTCTTCCGTCTGCCGAAGAACGTCAGCGCGCGAAAGGAGATCAGCGACATGGATTACGATGCGTTGAAGGCCTTGGGGTACACGGACTGATGGCGCGGTATTTGATTACCGCTGGCCCCACGCGCGAGTCCATTGACCCGGTGCGATTCCTGTCGAACCGCTCCAGTGGGCGCATGGGTTATGCAATCGCCAGCGCCTTGTTGGAGCTCGGCCACCAAGTCGAGTTGGTTTCAGGGCCGGTGAATATCGAGCCACCAACTGGTGCCAATACCACTCAGGTGGAGTCCGCGCTGGAGATGCTGGCCGCCGCCGAACAGTTGTGGGGGCAGTGCGATGGCATCTTCGGAGTTGCAGCCGTGGCGGATTATCGACCCGCGAATACGTCGGCAGAAAAGCTGAAGCGTCAGGCTGATACCCTGTTCAGTTTGCAGTTGGAGCCCAATCCGGACATCCTAGCCACTTTGGCAGCGAAAAAAGATCAGCGCTTGGCGGTGGGTTTCGCGCTCGAGAGCGACCCCAGCCACAACGAGGCGAAACGCAAGCTCGTGGCCAAGAACCTAGATTTTGTGGCTCTGAACGGCATCTCGGCACAAGGTGCTGTGCAGTCGGCAATCACCCTGCTCGATGGCGCTGACGGCATTTGGCAGCTGGGGCCCGCGGAGAAAAGCGAACTTGCACGAGAGCTGGTGAGAGCGGTGGGAATCACGGCTTCCAGAGCCTAGGATAGTAGGCATACCGTGGCTGCATCCCGCAAGAAAAAGAAGACGACCAAGCGCAAGACCGCAGCGAAGAAATCGTCTCCGCGTAAGCGTACCCCCAAACGCAACCAGGCTGGCACCCAGCTGAGCTTCCTTGGAACAGGATTGCGTGTGGTGGCGACCTGGATTGGCACCGCCGTTTTGGCGATTGGCTCGGCGCTGCGCTGGGCCGGCGCTTTGGGTCTTGCCGCCTTGCAAGGCAAACGCGGTCGCCAGCCTTTCGGCATGGTCTTGGCCGCCGCTTCCTTGTTCGTGCTGGTCGCGCTGCTCGACTACGAGACCGGCAAGGACAACCTTTGTGGTGCACTGGGCTACAACGTTGCCGACGGCATGCTGACCTTCCTCGGCTTCGGCGCCTTTGTCATGCCGGTGTTCGGCGCCTTCTGGGGTGTCGCGCGTTTGCTGCGTGAAAAGAGCAGCGGTTATGCCGAGTTCAAGTTGGTCGGCATCTTGCTGCTGGCCTTCACCACTTCGTTGATTGCTCAAGGGCTCGGCGATCCCGCACCAAGCAACACCTTCCGCGATGGCCAAGGTGGTTTCATCGGTTCCACTGTCACGCCACCATTGACCGACGCGCTTGGTCCTTTCGGAATCGGTGTGGTCCTGACCTTGCTCGGTCTGCTTTCGACCTTCATGGCCACGGAATGGGCATTCGTGCCGCTGGTGCGCGATCTGTTGAAGCGCGGTGCCGGTTCCTTGCGTCAGCCTGAGTTGCCATGGGGCAGCAAGGGGCGCAAGCCGATCATGGAAGAAGCTGTCGAGAATCGCGCCAAGGCAGCGACGGGAATGCGTCGCTTGTGGCAGCGTTTCACCAGCCAGTTCAGTTCTTTCGAGCATAAGGCCGGCGCCGACGATGCCGCTAAGGCTGCTGCCGCTGGTTCTACTGATGCCGCAGCCGCTGAATCCCCCGCTGGCGACGCAGCCGCAGCAGAGCCGGAAATGGAACTGCGCATCGGTGGCAAGCCGATCGACGAGGTGCAAGCTGAGAAGGCGAAGGCCAAGTCCAAGAAGAAGGGCAAGGCTGCTGCAGCGGTCGTGGCAGAGGACCCCGAGCCGGTCGCGCCAGTCGCCGCCGAGCCAGCTCCAGTTGCAGAAGCGGTCGCGCCGGCTGTGATCCCACAAGATCCAGCACCCGATGGCGACTTCGCCTTGCCGGGTATTTCCGAATCTCCACAGATGCGTTCGGCGCGCTTGGAAGATGAAGAGGCTGCTCGCGCCAAGCGCAAGAAGAAGGCCAAGAAGCCACGTTTGGATTCGCTGCCACCGGCTGAGATTCTCGCCACCAGCGAACGCGTCAACTACGAAGACCAGCGCGGCGAGATCAACGAGCTAGGTCGTAAGTTGCAGGGTGTCTTCGATGCCTTCCAACTTAACGGCAAGGTCATCGGTGCCGAGCGCGGCCCAACGCTGACCATGTTCGAAGTCAAACTGGCTGCCGGCGTCTCGGTGAAGAAGCTTAAGAGCCAACGCGAGGACCTTGGAATTGCACTCGGTACTCATGGTGTGCGGATCGTCTTCCCGTTGCCCGGTCGCGCCACCGTCGGCATTGAAGTGCCGAACCTGGTGCGTGATTCGGTGCGTTTGAAAGATGTCTACGAAGGGGTGGATCTTGATTATGCCAAGAACCGTCTACCGATGGTGCTTGGTTGTGACACGCTCGGCGCCAAGGCAGTCGAGGACTTGGCCAAGATGCCACACATGCTGATCGCCGGTACCACCGGTTCCGGTAAGTCGGTTTGTTTGAACAGCATTCTCGTCACCATGTTGCTCACGCGCACGCCCGATCAAGTGCGTTTCGTTCTGATCGACCCGAAGCAGGTCGAGCTACAGGTCTTCGCCGATATCCCGCACTTGCTGTGCCCGGTCGTCACCGACATGAAGCGCGCACCGTTCGTGCTGGAATGGTCCGTGCGCCAGATGGAGGATCGCTTGCATACTTTCAAGATGGCTGGCGTTCGCAACATCAACGACTACAACGAGCTCGGCGAGGCTGGCCTGAAGAAGCAGCTCGGCGATGCCTACGATCCGGAAGAGTATCCGGACAAGATGCCTTACTTCGTGGTCGTGATCGACGAGCTTGCCGACTTGATGATGACGGCCAAGAAAGAGGTCGAAACCGCGATCGCTCGTATCGCAGCCAAGGCGCGGGCGGCTGGTATCCACTTGATCGTGGCAACGCAGCGTCCAAGTACCGATGTCGTCACCGGCTTGATCAAGGCCAACTTGCCAGTGCGCGTGTCCTTCCGCGTGAATACCGGAATCGATAGCCGCGTGATTCTCGATGAGATGGGCGCCGACCAGCTGCTCGGTAATGGCGACTTCCTGTACCGCTCGCCGGGTAGTGGATCGCTGACTCGGGGCCAGGGCGCCTTCGTCAGCACCAAAGAGGTCACCGAGATCTGTGATCACCTGCGCGAGCACGGCAAGCCGGAATTCCTCGAAGACCTTGTGCAGATGAAGGGCAGTGCCACAACATGTGGTACCTCGGTGGATGATCCGCTCTACGAAGATGCCGTTCGCGTCATCCTGCAAAGTGGCCGCGGTTCCGCATCTTTAATCCAACGAGCCTTGAGCGTAGGGTATACTCGTGCTAGTCGTCTAATCGACATTATGACCGAACAAGGTGTGCTCGGTCCATTCGTCGGTTCGAAGGCGCGCGAGGTCCTGCTCACCATTGAGGAGTGGGAAGAGCGCAACAACCAACCTCAATAAGTCCCCTCCTAATCAGAATGAAACCTTTTCTAGCCTTGGCGGCTTCGGCCGTTTTGTTGACATCTGCATTGCGCGCACAAGCCGATGCGAATTTACTTTGGACCGCCAACGGCGAGAGCAGTCACGATGCCATCGGCCACAAGCTGCAATCCACGCAAGACCTGAACGGCGACGCTGCACGAGACTTCTTCTCGATTAATGCATGGGCCGACACCAACGGCTTGAACAATAACGGCTTGATCCAGGCACGCTCCGGATTGGATGGCTCGGTCATCTGGAGCCACGCAGGCACCCAGAACGGCGACGGCCTCGGTCGCCTTCTGCGTCTGCCAGGCGATGTCAACTCGGATGGCGTCAACGATATATTCATCGTCAACTTCGATGCTTCCACCAATGGCCACATCGAGAACGGTTTCGTGCGCGCGCTGAATGGCGCCAACGGCAACGTGCTTTGGCAACGCGATGGAACCTCCGATTACGAGTGGTACGGCTTCCGCAATGACATGATGGAAGACATCAATGGCGACGGCGTCGGCGATTTCTTGATCGCGAGCCCCGAAGCCTCGAGTAATGGCTTGTCGGCCAACGGTTATGTCGCCGCGATCGATGTCGTCGACGGCTCGACCATCTGGCGTGTCGATGGAGCGTTGACCGGCGATCGTGTCGGCTACGGATTCCTCTACGCGCGTCATATGGATGGCAATGGTTATCGCGATGTCGTGGTCTCCAACTCCATCGCCGATACCAACGGCCTTTTCCACAACGGTTATGTCATGGTGCTTTCTGGAAATGATGGCAGTCAGATGTGGCGTGTTGATGGCGCCAACAATAATCGTCAGTTGGGGCAAGGCCTCCATGGTATCAATGACCTCGATGGCGATGGCTTCAAGGACCTGGTCGTGACGGACCCGATCGGTTCCACTGGCGTGTTCTTCGAGAATGGCGCGGTTTCCGCATTCGGTGGCGCCAGCGGCACTTCCTTGTGGGAGAACAGTGGCGCCAACTTCCTGCAGCGTTATGGCGCGGCCGTGGAGTTCTCGCATGACATCAGCGGCGACGGCATTGATGACCTCCTGCTCGGCAGCCCCGATGATTCGATCAACGGCCTGACCAACAACGGTAGCGTTCAGGCGGTGGACGGCGAGACTGGTGCTGTCCTCTGGACCCGCTCCGGCACCGTCACCGGTGACCGTTTCGGCACTTCCTTGAAGATTGTCGGCGACGTCAACAACGATGGCTACGCAGATGTTCTCACCTCCACTCCTGAAGCGAGCGTCGGCGGCAAGAACGAGAACGGTTCGGTTGCCATGATTTCGAGTGCCAGCGGCACCATCATTTGGCGTCGCGAAGGTGCCAGCTCCGGTCATCAACTCGGTTTCAATGTCGCACTTCCTGATGACGAGAGTCGCCGCGACATGAATGGCGATGGGGTCGCCGATGTGATCCTCGGCACTCCGTTCGCGGACGTCGGTGGTCTCACCAACAACGGCGAGCTCGAAGTGATGCTTGGTCAAAGTGGCACCACCCTATGGTCGGCAAGTGGTAACGCCAGCGACGCTCGCTTGGGTGACATCCTTGATGTGGAAGATGATTTGGATGGCGACGGCGTCGTCGATCTGCTGTCCGCCAGCCGTTACAGCGATGTCGGCAGTTATTCCAACAATGGTTCGATCTTCGCCTTCGGTGGCGCAGATGGAGCTGCCCTGTGGATGCACGCTGGTGGAGCGCATGATGAATACTTCGGTAACGCGCGCGGCACCATCATTGCTTTCGACGTTGATGGCGATGGTCACAATGAAGTGCTTGCTGGAACGCCATTGGCGAACGTCGGCGGGCTGGTCGATAACGGCTATGTCGTGTGCATCTCGTCTGGCATGTCTCGCCTGTTGACTTGTACTCCATTGGTCGCCGGTCAGAGTGCTACCCTCACCGTAGATGGTGTGCAGCCAGGCTCCAGCACCACATTCTTGGCTTCGTTGGCGGGCCCTGCGCATCACCAGATCGGCCACACCCAGAGTTGGGTCGGGTTGGCGAATCCGCATCGCCTTGCCACGGTCGTTTCGCCGACCAGTCAAGTTTCATACGCCACCTTGGTTCCGGGTGGACTGAGCGGCTACACGGTCTGGCTGCAGGCAGTCTCCAACCCTGGGCATAGTCTTGAGGTTTCTCGTATGCTGGTGCGCGAGATTCAGTAAACCGCCGCAGCCTTGTTGCTGTTGAATCGTGGACAGACAGGAACAACAAACCACCACCCATCAGGCCACTCGGAGCATCCGAGTGGCCCTTGTCCATTTAGGTTGCGCGCGCAACTTGATCGACTCGGAGAACATCCTTGGGCATCTCGGTGCGGAAGGTTTTTCGCTGACCGGTGCGGTGGAGGAGGCGGATGTCGCCATCCTTAACACTTGCAGCTTCATCGGTCCTGCGCGCGAGGAATCCGAGAACGTAATCCTTGATCTGCTGGCGGCTAAGGCAGAAGGTGGTCTGCGCGGCGTGATCGTGGCTGGTTGCTTGCCGGAGAAGTTCCGCCCCGAGATCGAAGCCAAGTTTCCTCAGGTCGATGCCTTCCTTGGTTTGAGTGATTACTCGAACGTCGCACGGATTGTCGAGGAAGTCCTGAAGGGGCGTAAGGTTCGAGAGGATTCTGGCGGACGTGCACCGCAAGGCCAAGGCGAGTTCTTGCGCCTGCTGCAGACTCCACGTAGTTATGCCTACTTGCGTCCGAGTCATGGTTGCGATCATGAGTGTGGCTTCTGCATCATTCCGCAGATCCGCGGCAAGCAAGTGAGCAAGCCGGTTGAGGCCGTGGTTGCAGAGGTCGAAGCCCTAGTCAAACAAGGCGTGCGTGAAGTCGTGATGGTGGCCGAAGACAGCACTGGTTACGGCCGCGACTTCAGTAAGGATGGGCCCAAGTTGCCGGACTTGGCTGATGCAATGGCATCCGTCGAGAACTTGAAGTGGTTGCGGGTGATGTACGCCTACCCGAACAACTTTCCGTGGCAGCTGACCGACGTCATGAACAAGCACGACAACATCGTGCCCTATCTGGACATCCCAACGCAGCATGTCGCCACCAAGGTTCTGAAGCGCATGCGTCGTGGCGGTAGTTCCGATAGTGTGCGCCGCATCATGCAGCGCCTGCGCGATGAGGTGCCAGATATCGTTTTGCGCACCACGGTTCTGGTTGGTCACCCCGGCGAAGGCCGCGAGGAATTCGAGGAACTGCTGAAATGGTTAGAGGAGTTCCGCTTCGAGCGCTTGGGTGCTTTCGCCTTCTCGCCAGAAGCCACCGCACCGTCGGGCGCTGATGATGATCGTTGCTCGCATGAAGAGGCTTTGGAGCGTCAAGGTCGAGTCATGGAGCTGCAAGCCCGCATCCATGGCGAGTTTCAGCAGAGTCTGGTCGGTCGCCGCACGCAGGTGTTGGTCGATGATTCCGATGGTGATTGGGCCATCGCTCGCAGTTGGGCCGACGCCCCAGAGGTCGACGGTATGGTGCGGATTCACGATCCAGCGCACAACTTGAGCACCGGAGCCATGCCAGAGGTACTCGTAACGGCTGCGGAAGGCTACGATTTAGAGGCTGAGGTCCTGTCCAACCCCTAACCAATGCTCGCTCGTCAAGTCCCTAACCTAGTCACCGGTGCCCGCCTTGTCCTGGCGGTCGGTGCGTTCGTGTTCATGGCGCGCGTTTTGGAATCTGAACCAGGCTCTGCCGCAATTGAACGCGAAGCCTTTTGGGCGTTCTGGTTCTTCTTCATTGCCTCGATCACCGACTTCATCGATGGCTACTTGGCGCGTAAATACAACTGGGTGACGGCACTCGGTCGTGTTGCTGATCCGGTGGTGGACAAGGTGCTGACTCTTGGCGCCATGATCTACTTGGCGGTCGACGACAGCCTCTACGCGATCGACGGCGACTTGTATTCTGTAATGCCGGTATGGGTAGTCGTATTGATGATCGGTCGCGAGTTCCTCGTGACTGCGCTGCGTGGTCTGGTCGAAAGCCAAGGCTTGCAGTTCGGTGCCGATTGGTTCGGCAAGATCAAGCTGATCCTTCAAACCTATTACATCTCCGTTGCGCTCGGAGTGATGGGCGGCATTCCTGATTTCCTCTTCATGCCGTGGCTCGACTTCACGCGCCATCCAGTGCTGTTTGCAGTCACTTTCTGGGCCATGGTCATCCTGACGATCTTCTCCGGCATGAACTATTGTGTTAAGGGCGTGCGTCTGATGTCTAACCATAAGTCATGAGCGTTCCCTTTGATGACTTGCAAGTCGCCCTAGACAGGCTCGATCGCCTGCCGAATGAAGAACGCGAGGCGGCGATCCAAGTCATGCGCGGTTGGTTGGCCACCCAAGTAGAGGCCAGCCCCATCGCAGAGGGCGAACTACCCAGTGAGTTCGGCATGATCGGTGCAACTCCTGCCATGCAGCAGGTCTTCAAGTTGCTCGGCCGCATAATGCGCACTGATATTCCGGTCTTGGTGTTGGGCGAAAGCGGCACTGGCAAGGAGTTGGTCGCATCGGCCTTGCACAACTATGGCCCACGCCGCAAGAAAGCCTTGGTCGCGGTCAACTGCGCGGCAATCCCGGCCAACCTGCTTGAGTCTGAGATCTTCGGCCACATTAAAGGATCCTTCACTGGCGCGCATAAGGATCGCAAAGGATTCGCCGATGCTGCCAACGGCGGCACTCTGTTCCTGGATGAAATCGGCGAGATCGAGTTCGATCTACAAGCCAAGTTGTTGCGCTTCCTGCAGGATGGCGAGATCCGTCCGGTAGGGGCCAATGCCACCCATAAGGTGGATGTGCGCATCGTTGCCGCCACCAACCGAAACTTGTTGGAGCGCGTGCAGCAAGGGCAGTTTCGCGAAGACCTTTATTATCGCTTGGCGGTGA
This sequence comes from Planctomycetota bacterium, assembly GCA_024229395.1. Lineage (GTDB taxonomy): Bacteria > Planctomycetota > UBA1135 > UBA1135 > UBA1135. Next base: position 217,392 of record JAAESM010000002.1, read on the forward strand.
TGACCTTGGAGTTGCCAGCTTTGCGCGAACGTGCGGATGATGTGCGCCATCTGGTCAAGTTCATGTTGGTCAAGCAAGGGGAAGATGGCATGCCCACCGCCACGATCAGTGATGAAGCCATGGAGGCCATGTGCGCTTATGCGTGGCCAGGCAATATCCGTCAGCTGCAGAACGAGTTAGTGCGTGCCGCCGCCTTCGCGAATGATGGCGTGATTCAGGTCGCCGATCTCAGCGAAGACGTGCAGGCAACCGCCTAGCCCTTCACTCCGCAGGGCCATGGCGTGCATTCCGCCTTCGCTCCGCAAGGCTTAGCGATTCTTCCGCCAACGCCGCGCCATGCGCAAGCCTTCCATCCGCCCACGCCAGGCAGGGCCGATGGCCGTTGGACCGAACAGGTTGCGGTTCTTCCAGAACAAGCCGAACAATCCGCCACCCAAGCCCCAAGCCAAGCCGGGGTTCGGAAAGTTGCCGACCAGGAAGGCAAAGACCACATGGCACCAACGCCCAACCAAGCCGTAGCCCTTGAGCATGACATAGGTCTCATTGGCGGCGTTGTTATAGATGGCCTCTGGATTGAAGCGCTCAGTGTTCATGACCCGCGGTGCTTCGTGGTGATCGGCCTCGACTTCAGGATCAAACAGTAGGCGGAAACCCTGACGTGCCACGCCAAGGCAGGCGTCCATCTCGAAGCGGAAGCAATCGCCGCGCAGGTTGCCATCGAAACCGCCATGCTTGCGCAACGGCTCGAGGCGCAGGCTCATGTTGGCACCGCGATAGTGATCGACCTTCAAGACCCGGTCGGTGTGGCGTGTGCTCTGGTCCAGCACCATGCCCGGAAATATCACCCTATTGCGGAAACGGGCCCGACGTTGACGCGGTGCGCCATCAATAAAATCGATTGCCGGTCCGGCAACTCCACCGATGCGCTCATCCTTTTCATAATGGCGTGCCAAGTTCTCCAGCCAGAACGGCCGCGCGATTGCGTCGTCATCGAGCAGGCAACCTACATCACCAGTGGCAGCGGCAAGGATCGCGTTCTCGGCGACCACGATGCCTGGTTCGGTCAGCATGACCTTGACCACATTCATCTTCGGGTTCCGCTCGGTGAAGGCATCGACGGTCTCTACACCTTCTGGATCCAGGTCACCACGCAAAGACACCAGCACTTCATCGGGCTGACGCGATTGCATGGCAAGGGCCTCGAGATTACGTCGCAACAGGTCCGGACGTTTTAGCGTCGGGACGAAGATTGAGAAACGCAATCGAGGCTTTTCACTCATGAGCCGGCGACCTCAAGCGCGGCTTGATAAGCAGCGACATGACCGCGTGCCGAGTTCGCCCAAGTGAAGTTGGAGGCATGGGCAAATCCACGCTTGATCAGGTCATCACGTTCGGCACCGGGAGTGACTGCACGCATCAGTGCATTGGCGATGTCATCGGCGTCATTCGGGTCAACCAACAAACCGGCATCGGAGGTCACTTCGGTCAACGAACATGCGTCGGCGGCGACCACGGGTGCGCCACAAGCCATTGCCTCAATCACTGGAATGCCGAATCCTTCCAGGAAGGAAACTAGCGCAAACGCTGCGCAACAGCCATATAGACGTGGAATGTCTTCTTCATCCACGAAGCCGGTCTGTAGCACTCCGGTATCGTGACCGCGGTCGACGATACGTTGCCACATCTCGTCGTAGAGCCATCCCTTGGCGCCGGCCAACACCAGTTGACCCTCGAAGCCACGCTCGCGCATCAACTGATATGCGGCGCACAAGCCTTCGATGTTTTTGTTCGGTTGTTGCGTGCCCAAGTACAGCACGAAGTTTTCATTGATGCCGTAACGATCCTTCAAGCGTGTGAGATCCTTTTCGCGATCAGTAGTCGGCACCAAGGCTTCAAAGATTCCGTAACGCGTGACGTGAATACGATCTGGATCGACGCCCAACATATTGACCATGTCGTTCTTGGAGAACTCGGAACCGGTGATGATGCTGTGTGCGCGCCGCGCCGACTGCGGCACGGTGGCTCCGCGTTCCTTGACCCACTCGGCAGGCAAGCCTTCGGGCGCTCGCAGGAATGCCAAGTCTTGGATGGTGACTACGCGGGCAGAGTTACGCGTAGGTGGGATTAAGTCGAAGCCGCCATGGAACAAGCCATGCCTGCCAGCGACCCATTCTGCGGGAACACCAAGCTTGCGCAGGATTTGTGGCGGGATGCGCGAGACCTTGTGACGCGGGATGCGCGCGAGTTCGCAGGTTTCACGCATCTTCTCCAAGTGGTGGCCGCGGAAGAAATTGAAATATAGAGTTATTTCCCAATCATCCGGCGCGACTTCTGGAATACCCCATAAGGTTTCCATGCCATAACGGTAGGCACCACCCTTGTGGTAGCCCGAGAGGGCCATGGCTGTTGCGTCGAAAAGAATCTTCATCGGTTCAGGGTTGCCGCGGTGCGGTAGGCAGCAATCGTCTGATGTGCACATTGCTGCCAAGAGAAATCAGCAGCACGCTCGAATCCACGGTTGCGCAGATTTTCGCAGAGCGAGGCGTCGCCGTCGATGACCTGCAGCAACTCAGCTAATGCATCAACGTCGTCCGGGCTGAAGAACTTAGCGGCATCGGCGCCAATTTCTGGCAATGCACCGCGGTCGGAACTCAGCACCACCGTGCCAGCGGCCATCGCTTCGATCAGTGGCATGCCGAATCCTTCGTAGCGCGATGGCGTGACCATGGCTTTGGCGCCACCAAGCAGCGGCGGTAGATCGGCCTGATCGACGAAACCAAGGAAGTGCAAGCGGTCACGCAGGATCGGCAGACTCTCGGCGACCTCGCGAACTTCTTGTGCCTGCCAGCCCGCGCGACCGGCAACCGCCAAGTCAGCCTCCAATCCGGCTTCCAAGGCTTTGCCGAAAGAGCGCAGCAACATGGGCAGGTTCTTCTTGGGCTCGACCGAGCCAAGGAATAGGAAGTACGGGCGTTCGGTCAGGCCGAACTGGCCGCGCACCCGGGCAACTGCCGCCGCATCTTGGCCGGCATTGCGAAAGTTCTCGTCGATGCCGTGATAAACCACGCACGTGCGGCCATGCGGCACGCCATAGTGCTTCACTAAATCGTTGCGGGTGTGCTCAGAAACGCAGATCCAGTAATTCGCGCGATGCGCCAGATCTGTGGTGCCCTCTTGCAGCCTTGCCACCCAGCGCGGGTCAAGGAATTGCGGATGATGCAGGTACATCAAATCATGGGCGGTCACAACCAGTCTTCCGCGCGTTGGAAGTTGAAATACAGGCTCTGGGGCATGTACCAGGTCGTGTTCGCCGGTGAACCACTCCAAGCGGGCACCTAATTTGGCCGCAGCGTACAACCAATCCGGCGATGACCACCAATGCTTGGCAATGGCACCTTGGCTGCGGAGCTGATTAACCAGCGGCGCATTTTTGGGGTTCAAGAAGGCCGTGAACAGCGAAAAACGCATGTCCTCAGGGCGCTGACGCAGCATCTCCGGCACTAAATTGTGCCAATAGGAGTCAATCCCACCGAAGTCGGTGGTCCGTGCCAGGCGGTGGCCTTCCAGGAGTATCTTCATCGGGCGAGTTCTTGGTAGCAGGCGTCAACGCTATCCCAATGCCGTTGGGGCGCGAACTCCGTGCGGACCCAGTCTCGCATGGCGGCACCACGATTTGCGAGCGCCGGCAAGTCATGGGCAATGCTCTCCAGCTGTTGACGCAGATGATCAACGTCTTCAGATCGGAAAGTCCAACCACGTTCGGGTGGTACCAGCTCAGGTACGCCACCCGCATGAGAGGCTAGTGATGGCCGCCCGCGAGCACCGGCTTCGAGGACCGTGAGCGGCGAGTTCTCAGGCACGCGCGACGGCAAGACCTGCAGGTTGGACTCGGCATAAGCCTTGGCCATTTGCTCGCCATCACAGAAGCCGAGGAAGCGCACACGATCACCGAGTCCGGCATCGGCCACACTCGTCTTAAGGTTGTCTTCCAAGTCGCCAGTACCGGCGATCAGCAAAGTGGCACGCTGCAGCTCCGGATCAGAACTGCTCGAAAGGGCTTGAATCAGCAAATCAACGCCTTTGGAGCGGAATAAAGTGCCGGCGAAGAAAAGCCGCAGGCAGTCACTTGGTAGCGGCGACACCTCCGCCGGCTGAATCGGCAGGCGTTGCACCCGACTCTTCTCGCGCGGGAAGCCGACGCCGTCGCGCAAAGCCTCAGTGGGGCAAAGGAACAGTTCGGCGCTAGTAAAAACGCGTTTCCGATCGGCTTTTAGGGAAAGCTTATCAAGCCAATTGCGCAATCCGCCGGTCGGCCCGGAGCGATCCAGGCCAAATGGGTTGGGATCGATGAGGGTGAAATCATGCACCGTCATCAAAATCGGGAGACCTATGTTATAGATAGTAGGGAAAATCGTAGAACGGAAGGCCGCGCAGTTCTGGATATGGACAACATCAGGAGACTGTGCCATGAACCATTGCTTCATATGCTCCGCCAACGGCGGGTGAAAGTGGTGGAAATCCTTGCGTCGTTGCAGCGCCGATTCGGATCGCTGGTAAGCAAAGAAGTCGGTGGCCACGGCGTCGGGGAAACCCTTGGGAGCCTCATCAAGGCAAAATAAGACGTTCTCATGACCTCTAGCCGCCATTTGTGGCAATAGCTGCTTGAGGTAAGCGGTGGCCCCACCATGGATGCGGGGGGCGTCGTGGAAGTGGAGGATACGCACAGTAGGTTTGGGCCTCAGAGGATTCTAACGCCCCAGTTTGGGGGCATAAGTCATTTGCAGTAAGGTATTTGCGAAAACACATCGGCAAGATGGTGAAAACGAGCAAGGAAATTGATTCCCTAAGTCGTTTATTTTTAAAGGCTTACGGAAGCTCTCGCGCATTCGCTAGAAAAAGGGGTCAAATGGAATGGGTAGCTTCCGATGTTACCCCCATGGGCGTTCAGTCCTGGGAAGGAAGAATTCCAGAAAAGGACTTGCTCCATCTCGCCGCATCGGCAAAATGTTTCGCCAACTTTCACATAAGGCTCCCAAGCTCGTGAAGGTTGACAAAACAAAAACAATCCATCTCTCGCCGACTAAGGCCTGCTTGGCCCGTCAGCAGAAACAATCCATCTGCCCAAAAGGGCCCCAAGAGGAAGTTTCGAAATGAAGGTTCGCCTGTTCAACCTCGTGGCAATCGCCGCGATCACCCTGAGTGCTCAGGGTGTAGCTCAACAAAACGACAGCCTCGAGCGCGCTCTGGCTGACATTAACCCTGGTCTCGCTGCCCCACAAGGCAACGCTGGCCTTAACATCGATGGTGATTTCCGCGCCCGCAACCGCTGGGCGAAGGAAAACGATAACACCAACAACCGCGACGTAGACACTCGCGTACGTTTGAACTTCTTGTTCAACGTAAACGAGGCCGCTACTGCTGGCATTAGCTTCAACGGCCGCGAGTCGTGGGGCGATGGAGGCTTCGGTCTTACCCCTGGCACGTTTGACGATCCGCGCGACGAAAAAACCATGGAGCGCGCTTGGGTTGCCGTAAACAGCCTTATGGGCGAAGGTGGAACGGCCAAGATTGGTCGTGACTACTACACCCTAGGTGCAGGTCGTGTTCTTGGTACCGACGAGTGGGATAACCGTCCCGTGACTCAGTCGGGTATCTGGTACGACTACGCAATGGACTCTGTTTCGATGCACTTTGCAATGCTGAATGGCGTTGAGAAGGGCTGGGACGGAAGTGACAATGGCGACGACGCTGTTTACATTGCATCTTTCGACTGGACCATGGATGCCATCGAGCAGCTAGGCCCAGTACACATGACTCCTTACTGGATGCGCAACGAAGATACTGGTGCTGAGCACGAGACCTGGCTCGGTGTGCACCTTGGTGGTACCGCCTTGGGCGTCGACTACGACATTGAGTACTCTGACTACGAGCAAGGTGATCAAACGGGCAACGCTTGGTACGCCGGTGGTGCACTGCACCTAGATGCTCTTGGCGAGATTCCTGGTATTTCCGGTGGTGCATTGCACATTGCAATGTCTGACTCGGACGATGGTTTTGCCACCTCTGGTGCAACTCAGTATCACAACGCAGCTGGTTTCAGTGACCGTCTGGGCGCCGATGGCATCTGGACTGCAGACACTCAGACCATGAACCTTGGCCTTGGCTTCAGCCCAGCTGAAGGCTGGAACGGCAACATCTCCATGATTAGCGTAGAAAGCGCTGGTCAAGAGTGGGACGAGATTGACGTCTCGCTCGGCCACACCTTTGGCGGCAACGTTGACGGCTGGTTCGGCTACGCAATGGTTGATGACGACGCTGGTGACAGCGATACCCTCTGGGCCGTACTTGAGCTGGCCTTCTAGGTCGGTAAGAGTTAGCACTAAGTTGTTACAACAAGACGGGCATCCTTCGGGGTGCCCGTCTTCTTTTGTTTATGGCCGGAGCGGGGCCCTTGGATCGCAGTGCAAGGCCGCGCTTTGGTGACCCGGATAGGGGTGGCGGTCTGCTAATCTTCCGCCCATGGGTACCCTCCTCCAGACCCTTCCTGATGGCCCGCTTGATATCGTCGGCGATATCCACGGCGAGCTAGAAGCGCTACAAGATCTATTGCGCCATCTGGGATATGACTCCGAGGGCAACCACCCGCAAGGCCGGCACCTGGTTTTTGTAGGTGACCTGGTCGACCGTGGCCCCGACAGTCTTGGAGTCGTGCGCTTGGTCTCCAGGCTCATGGAGAATGGCGGCGCATCCTGCATCGTCGGCAACCACGAGCTAAACTTGCTGCTCGGCAAACGTCGGGCGGGCAATGAGTGGTTCTGGGGCGAGGGCCAGGAGCTGCGCGATAACGGCCACAGGATCGAGCAGGTCTTGGCCAACGACGACACGCGCGTCGAGATCATGCTGTTCCTGCTGCGCTTGCCCTTAGCCTTGCAGCGGGCCGACCTAAGGGTGGTTCACGCTTGCTGGGATACACTAGCCGTGAAAAGCCTTCCGGAGGCCCAGTGCGGCTTGGTGGACCTCTTCTACGACACCGAGCGCGCCATCACCCTGGCGGCCGTCGAGGCGGGCCATATGCGCAACTCCATGGCTGCCAATCTGGCACGTCAGAACGACAATCCGGTCACCGTGCTGACTTCGGGTCAGGAGCGTCCGACCGCCGAGCCTTTCCGCGCTGGTGGGCAGACTCGGCATGTTGAGCGCGTGCCGTGGTGGGAAAGCTACGAAGATTCGGTCGAAGTGGTGTTCGGCCACTATTGGCGCGCCCTCGATCCCGACAACCGGGCGGTGAAGCGCGGCCCGTACCTATTCGGCGACCGTCCGTATCACCAAGCGCTGGGGCCACTGCACAACGCTTACTGCGTGGACTTCTCGGTGGGCTACCGCAACGTGGCACGGGCCAAGGGCGACGTCAGCCGTCGCTCCACCGCTCTGGCGGCACTGCGTCATCCGGAGCGTGAGCTGATGCTCGACAATGGCTCGCGGATCTCAGTCAGCGACGCACCCTAGGTGATGCTCGCCAGCGCCCCGGCCCGACCGTCGCGACCTAGGGCAAAGCCCTGAACTCCAGTCTGGCGCGTGTCTTAAGCAGCGGGGTCGAAACCGATCTCTTCGGCGTCGGCCCACAGATCATCCATGCCATAGAACTCACGCGCTTCTTCGGTGAGGATATGGACGATCACGTCGTCGAAGTCGCACAACATCCAGTTGGAGTGTGCGGTGCCTTCATTGACACCTTTGGAACCGGTGAGTTCCTTGGCCGCCATCTTCAGGGAATCGGCCATCGACTTGGTCTGGCGCATGCTTTGCGTGGTGACCAGTACGAAGTAGTCCGTGAGGAACAAGAACTCGCCGACATCAAGGATGCGGATGTTCTCGCCCTTCAACAGGTCGGCTTCGTGCGCCAGCCTTACGGCCAGCGCACGAGCGTCTTTGCTGCTGTCGTTATTTTCCAACAGCGTATTCCTTAGCTACCGATGAAGAACGGCAGAAGCAGAAGGCTTACTACCGACATCAGCTTGAGCAAGATGTTCAGCGAAGGACCGGAAGTATCCTTGAATGGGTCACCGACGGTATCGCCAACAACAGCTGCCTTGTGAGGGTCGCTGCCTTTGCCGCCGTGGTGTCCTTTCTCGATGTACTTCTTGGCGTTGTCCCATGCGCCACCAGCGTTAGCCATGAACAGTGCCATCATGACACCAGCAGCGAGCGAGCCAGCGAGCATGCCGCCGAGCATCACAACACCGCCGAACAGGCCAACCAGGATTGGAGCTGCAATCGCGAGCAGACCAGGCAGAACCATTTCCTTCAGCGAACCTTTGGTCGAGATGGAAACGCAAGCTGCGTAGTCAGGCTTACCAGTGCCTTCGAGGATTCCAGGAATCTCGCGGAACTGACGACGTACCTCTTCGATCATCGAGAAGGCTGCGCGACCTACGGCTTCCATGGTCATGGCGGCGAACATGAACGGCAACATTGCGCCGAACAGCAAACCGATCACAACGTTTGGCTCGGTGATCGCCAAGTTGAAATCACCCAGACCCTTGTCTGCATAAAGCTTGGTTGCGGTTGCACCGTAAGCGGAGAAGAAGGCCAACGCGGTGAGCGTTGCAGAACCAATCGCGAAACCTTTACCAACTGCAGCGGTGGTGTTGCCCACTGCATCGAGTGCATCGGTGCGCTCACGAACTTCCGGTGGAAGCTCAGCCATTTCAGCCATGCCGCCAGCGTTGTCAGCAACAGGACCGTAAGCATCGACACCAAGCGAAATACCCAAGGTGGAGAGCATGCCGACTGCAGCGAGTGCGATGCCGTAGATACCGCCGTAGTTGAATGCGATACCGATGGTGATGCACAACACGATGACTGGGAACATGGTCGACTTCATGCCGACACCGAGGCCAGCGATGATGTTGGTTGCCTCACCAGTCTCAGACTGCTCCGCAATGTTCTGCACAGGCTTGTGCTCGAAAGCGGTGTAGTACTCGGTGATCTTACCGATGATCACGCCAGAGGCGAGACCAGCAAGGATCGCGAAGAACAGACCGTTGCCGGTGAAGTTCTCGCCGAACTCAAGACCAGCGTGGTTGGTCAGGAAGTAAGCGAAACCAAGCAGGATGACCGATGCAACAATCAGGCCGTTGAAGAGTGCCGAGTGAATCTTGGACTCATCGTTGGTCTTCACGAATACGGTTCCGATGATGGAAGCGAAGATACCGCAAGCCGAAAGAGCCAGTGGCAAAGTGATCAGGCCAGAAGCGCCGCCACCTTCTCCGATCAGTGCAGCTGCACCGAGGGTCATGGCTGCGATGATCGAACCAACATAGGACTCGAACAAGTCAGCGCCCATGCCTGCTACGTCGCCGACGTTATCGCCGACGTTGTCGGCGATGGTCGCAGGGTTACGAGGATCATCTTCAGGAATACCTGCTTCGACCTTACCTACAAGGTCAGCGCCAACATCTGCTGCCTTGGTGTAGATACCACCACCAACACGTGCGAACAGTGCGATGGAGGAAGCGCCGAAGCTGAAGCCTAGTACGTGTTGCAGGCCGGTCTCCGATGTGCCGTTGATCGCCACGAAGATCGAGATGCCAAGAACACCGAGGCCAACCACGGTCATGCCCATGACAGTGCCGGAGCCGAAGGCAACTTTCAGTGCTGGTGCAAGACCAGTACGTGCTGCTTCGGTGGTGCGGACTGCGGCGCGCGTTGCGGTGTGCATGCCGATCCAACCAGCAAGTGCGGAGGCGAATGCGCCAGCAAGGAAGGCGATCATGGTCGGCATTCCGCCACCCATGTCTTCGCCGAGAGCGAAGAGGCCACCAGCGACGACCACAACGAAGATGGCGAGTAGCTTGTACTCAGTCACCAGGAAAGCTTTGGCACCATCTTGAATGGCTTTGGCCAACTCGGCCATACGCTCATTTCCTGCGGGGGCGGCCATGACTTTCATCTGGACCAGGAAGGCCATGACTAGAGCGGCTGCACCGCCGATCCATGGTAGGTATTCAATTAATTTATCCATCGACGTCTTCGGCTAGAAGGGGGACACCTGGGCCAACATCGCGAATTACGGTGCTAGGGCAGGATTCTGAGGCGCACATTTTAGCGATTCGCAGCCGTAGCGGTGGGCTGAAAAACGGCTATTAACCCTGCTCGTCCCGCTGTTTCCGCTTGTGGATTAAAGCCAGAAAACGGTTCTTGCGGGCGGTGCCCATCCGGTACACCACGATCGACACCACGACGACGGCCAGAATCAGCAGCGGAACGCGGAATTTGTGCATCTGTTCAAGCACATAATCCAGGTTTGCGGCGAACTTCCAGCCCAACCACACGGAGATCGGCACGGTCAAGGCGGCACCAATCGAATCCAGGATCACGAACTTGGTGTAGCTCATACGCAGGTTCCCGGCCACGAGGTAGGCCACCATGCGTACTCCAGGCACAAAACGGGCGAAAAACACCACTTTAGTGCCGTTTTTGAGGAAGCTGACGTTGAATCGGCGCCTTCGGGATGGCTTCAGATGGCTGCGCAAAACCGGCCAGTTGTAGACGCGCTCGCCAGCGAAACGCCCAAGCATGTAAATGATGGTGTCGCCGGCCAAAATGCCGCCCCAGCACCAGCAGACGGCGGCTACATAGCCTAAATTGCCCTCAGAGACGAAATACCCGGAGCCCAAAATCACCAATTCCTCGGACCACGGCGGTAAACCGAGGCCGCAAGCCACGAGCAGCAAGAAGGCCATCAGACCTGGGCCTTGCGCCATGAACTCGAGGACGGCTTCCATAGGGGGAATATTGTAGGGACCTAGCGCGGCTGAGCCGGGCTTTCATCGCTGGATTCAGCAAGCATGCGGTTCAGCAGGAAGGTACGTCGCTCGCTTGGTGGCAGCAGCAGGAAATCCCGATAGGCCGCCGAGGTCAAACGGGAGAGGGCATTGGGGCCGCCACCGCTGGCCAGGAACCATTCCATTGCGCGCAGGCCGACGTGTAGGTCTTGAGGATCAGCTGAGATTGGAAACGCCCGTTCTACAAGCACATGGGATTGTGTTTGTAGTGCTTCCCACGGCGCTGGCAGCTTGTCGACGGAATCTCCAGCGAGTTTGGCGCCAACTTTGGCCCAATCCAGGGCGTCGGCGGGCAGGCGATTCATCGATGGTCCAGAAGCCGCAAAGCCGATTTGGTAGATCGCAAAGTGGAGCGGAGTTCCGTTGCCGGTTTGATGGAGGTATTGCTGGCCCAAGTCGCGTAAGCCGAGCAGGTCGAGGTCGGCGTCGGCCTGTTGATAGCGGCGCGCGGTCCACCAGCTCTGAGCACTCTGGCCGGCGCTTTGCCCGAGTGGTTGGATGCCGGCAAGCAAGGAGCCGGCCACCGCCAAGGCAATCCAGATCGCCAGGCAGCGTTGCAGCCATACCGACGGCGAAGGGTTCACCGCGCCGCTCTCCGCTTACACGCCAACAGCAAGGCCAAAACTCCAACGGCCAACCAAACCACCAGTGCGCCGGTGCTGGTGGTGCCGCTGTAACGCTCGAAGCGGTAACCGTTGCTGATCAAGCCTTCGACATTCGGTAGTGAATGCTTCAGCAGCAGGAAAACCTTGGCCAACCAGCCCAGGCCTGCGTCGCCGAGGCGCGTCGGTGGGTGATAGGCGGCCAGGCTCCCGAAGAAGAACACCGCCCAGGCAGCAAGGCTGGCGCGCACTTGTCCAAAGCGTGCCAAAGCCAGCAGGATTGCCATCAATGGCAAGAAGAACAGAGTTTGACGTAACAGCAGCAACCACAGATCGCTGCCGCCGGGTTGCGGGACTTCCAAACGAACCAGTGGGCGGAACAAGCGCAACTTGGTGCCGGCGGGGGCGAACAATTGGACCTTGCCGCTCTCCGCCTCTTCTTTTTGCAGTGGCCAGCGCAGGATTTCACCAGCTGTGGCCAGGACTTCCGCGCCTTCCGCGTTGCGGATTGCAAGCGCTTGTTGCGGCGGATCGATTTGACTCCAATCCAAGGTCAGCAACATCTGGCCGCCGTCGGGAACTTGGCCACCAAGGTCAAACTCCCAGCCGCCGTCGGCGCTGTTCTGCAAGCTGACCGGGAACAAGCTCGCGCCGCCGGTGGGGCTTTGCACACCTGGCACCAGCACGGCCAAGCCTGCCAGCAGCAGACCGCCGATCATGAGTAGCAATAGAGCCAGGAACTCCGCCAGCGGTGCGCGATAACCCCGAGGGTCACGCAGTCGCTCTTCCAGCGGCCAGCCTTCGGCCCGACGTTTTTGCATCAGCCAGCCGCAGCGAAAGAGCAGTGCGATTGGCCAAAGGCTGACGTAAGCTAAGTAAGGGCCGATGTTTGCGTCGCCAAGTGTGGTGTCGAAGCTGACCTGAGAGGCCGTGAAGATACCCCCCAGCAAGACCCACAAACCCCAGCGGCCGAGCAGCTCACGAGCGAATCCCAGTGCGAGGTTGATCACAGTTGGGCTCCAGCTTTTGCGTTCAGGTCAGGAACTCCGGACTTCAGGTCCAGCACCAGCGGTGCCAAATCACAGCAGCCCACACCTTCCGGTGCCACGATTAGCACGGCGCTTTTCGCCAGCGCATCCAGCGCATTGGTCAAACTGTCCATGCCACTCGGGTCGAGAGCGGTTTGCGGTTCATCCAAGACCAGCAACTGCGGCTCGCCAAGCCACGCGCGTGCCAAGTTCAGCCGCTGACGCCAACCGCGCGACAGTTCTCCGATGGGGCGGTCGGCGAACTCTTGTAGCTGGAAGAGTTCGAGGGAGCGCTTCAAGGCACCAGCCTGCTCGGAGGCGGGGGTGCTGCCCAAGGCCAACAGCTGACGGAAATAGAAGCTGCAGCTTTGATGCAGCGGAAACTCTGGCTCCTGCGGCGCCAAACCAATGCGCTTGGGGGTGGACAGCTTGCCGCCGCCCGGCGCGATCAATCCAGCAACAGCCAGCACCAAGGTGGTCTTGCCGCTGCCATTGGGCCCGGTCACCAACCCGCGCTCGCCCGCCTGCAGACTCAGATCCAGCGGCCCAGCCACACGTTTCTTGCCACGGCTGAGGACCAGCTGTTCGAAACGCAAGACGGCGGAACTAGACATGGGAAAGTGCGACCGACTTCTGCCGCAAGTAAACATATTACCGCTGCTAAAGTATGAGCCATGCAGCTGCGTAGTCGTGGAACCAATGAGTTGATCGATCTTGCCGACGGAATGACCATCGGCCGGATGGCTGATTGCGCTATTCAACTCCAGGATGGCAGCATCTCGCGCCACCATGCCAGCATCGAAGAGAGCGGCGGCATGATGTTCCTGGTCGACAACGGCTCGTCGAACGGTTGCTTCCGCAATGGCGAAAGGACCAAGCGCTGTGAAATCCGTGTCGGCGACTTGCTCACCTTGGGAGCGCTGGCTTTCGACGTGATTGGTGAGCCGAAGAAGGTGGAGAGTGTGTTGGCACCTGCACCTGCTGCAACGAGTACGCCGAGTTCTTCAGCATCACCTCCGGCGAGCACACCACCGGCAAGCGCACCCTCCGCACCACGCCAGGCTCCAGCAGCAAGCACCCAAGCTGCAGCGGAGTCGTCGGCGCCAAGTCGCAGCGCTGAAGCAGCTGCCGAACGGGCCCGCTTGCGTCATGAGATAGCGGGCAATCATCGCTCCAGTGGTTTGGGCGATTTAGGGCAGCAGCCTCTCGGCATCAAGGTGCTGGCCGGCGTGCTCGGCTTGGCCGTGATGTACGGCGTGATCGTCGGTATTCGCTACCTGGCTGGTTCGCTTTAAGCGAGTGAGTCCAAGCGTGGGCGGCGGCCCCTGGTGAGGCGCCCTATTTGGCTTGCGCCTTAAGCTTCTTGGCGATTGCGATGCGTGCGCATGGCGGCTTCATAAACTTCAACCGTTTGCGCGGCGGCATTTTCCCACGTGAACTTGCGCGCACGTTTGATACCGACTGCCGCAGCCTGACGTCGCCAGGCCTTTTCACTGACCATGCGTCCGATGCCATCGGCGATCGCATCGATGTCTTTGGGGTCAACTCGCAGACCGGAATGCCCTGCAACCCAAGCGGGCGCCGTTTGATCACCCACGATTGCGGGCGTGCCGCAAGCCATCGCTTCAAGCACAACCAGACCAAAGCCTTCGTGCAAAGATGGGAAGACCAGAGCCATGGCACCTTGGTAGTAACGCAGCAACTCGGTATCGGTGATGCTCTGCACCAAGCGAATGCGCTTGCGGTGACGTGAGGCTGCCATTGCGCCAAGGAAGGTATCGTGATCCCAACCGATGCGGCCGATGATCACCCAATCCGGCGCTGCATCTCGGTCCCACAGCAACTCCATGGCACGCAAAGTACGCATGTAGTTCTTACGCGGCTCCAAAGTGCCGACCGTGAGCAGATAACCTGAATCGCTTAACTCGCGATCCGCAGGCTTGAAGTAGGGGCTGACACCATGCGGAACCACAGTGACCTTGTCGGCGTTGGCGCCAAGCAACTCGGCGTCGTAACGACCAGGCTCGGAAACCACGATGATGCGGTCTGAAGCGTTCAGTGCGCGGCGCACGCGATCCAGCAACACCGACGTATTCCAACCATGGAAGGTAGGGTCGGCCACGAAGGCCGCATCATGCAAGGTCATGACCTTGGCACAATCCCGTACATGCGGGTAGATGTAGTCGGTCCAATGGAACAGGTCGACCTTGGCGGGGAAGCGCGCGGCATCCATGCCCGGCAACTTGTTCAACTGCTCTATCACGCGGCCAGGCAAGAAGCCGCGGTTCATGTTGTGGCGCTCGGGGTTCAGGCCCGGTGGCACTTGACGTCCGCCGCGCCACGACGGCGCGAACATCTCCAGGAATGGTCCTTCGGATTCCGGGATCTTGGTGAGCGCAGTGCCAAGCTCGCGGACATAACGACCGATACCCGCGTAATCGAATAACGCCGGACGGATGTCGAAGCCAACGGTGAACATGGCTACAGGTTAGCGCCGCCAGTCAATCGTGCCGCCATTGCTTCACATACAGCTTCGGTAAATTCCTTGGTGCTGAGCTTGCCACCGAGGTCGCCGGTGGTAAGGCCGGCTTCGATGGTGTCGCGCACCGCGTCACCGAGTGCACCACCGACAGCGCGGTAGCCCTCATGCTCCAGCAACATGCCGAATGCCAACAGCGCGGCCGACGGGTTGCACAAGTTCTTGCCGGCGATATCCGGAGCGGTGCCGCCAGCTGGATCGAACATGGCCAAGGTGACATTGCCTTCATCGTTGAAGGCATAGGAAGCGCTGGCGCCAAGGCCGATCGAGCCGATCATGCCGCAAGCTGCATCCGAGAGGAAATCGCCGTATTCGTTGGGAGTGACGATGACCTTGTAGTCCTCGGCCTTCATGATGAGTTTGGCCAGCAGAGCGTCGAACAACTCGGCGTGGTGGTCGACATCGGGGTAGGTAGCGGCGACTTCTTCGGCGACTTCTTCGAACAGACCATCGGTGGCGCGTTGGATGGTGTACTTGGAAGCACTAACCACCCCACACTCCAGCTTCTGCGCCAACTCGAATGCGAACTTGGCGGCTTGGAAACTTGGGCGGCGCTCGATCACGCGTACCGAAACTGCGGCTTCAGTACCGATGCGTCGGCCGGCATCTTCATAAGTTCCACCCACGGCGATACGCACGATGTGGATATCGACCTTGCCGTCGTAGCGGGTGGCCACGCCAGGAATGCTGCACACAGGACGGTGGATGACCGAAAAATCGAAGCGGTCGCGCAACACCTTGTTGGGGCTTTCGATATCGGTGGTAGTTGGATATTTGATTGCTACGCCGTACTTGCGAATGGCTTCTTCGGCATCGCGGTAGGAACCTTCGGCATCTTTGTTGCGGCGCTCCAAGCTCAAGTCCACGTCATGGAAGCGCACGTTCATTGGCAAGCGCGCGGCTACGTAGTGCACGGCTTCGGAGAGTTCGGCGGAGATGCCGTCGCCGTGGAATTCGGCAAGATCGAGGGTTTCTGATGGACTCATTTCGTATCTCTGGGTTGAGAATGACCGCGTATTTTAGCCGCGCCTGA
Organism: Planctomycetota bacterium; assembly: GCA_024229395.1. GTDB lineage: Bacteria > Planctomycetota > UBA1135 > UBA1135 > UBA1135. Next base: position 233,441 of record JAAESM010000002.1, read on the forward strand.
AAGACCCGCCGCACCCAAGAATCCATTTGTTTTGGCGCGCGTAGGATGGAGCCAGCCAGTCCCCACCGGCCCCTGCGATATGTCCGAATCCAATTTTCCAGCTGCTTGCGATACTTGCTCCAAAGAGTTTCGCGTTCCCGATGCAACCTAGGATTATGGATGCAATCAATGTGATGGCACGGTGCGCGCTGTGCCCGCTGAGCCGGATGCCCAAACGGAGCTTGAAGACGGCGCCTTGGCATGTCCGCATTGCCTAGAGGCCATCGCCGCGGATGATGCCTTTTGTGGTTCCTGTGGCGAAGAACTCCAAGCCGCCAGCGACGATCCAGAAACTAGCATCGACTGCGGCCTTGAACATGACTCCGAAGAACAGCCTGTCGCTCCCAGCCGTGTGCGCGTCGCCAGTCGCGGTGGACGTAGTACGCGCTGAAGCTCGGTGCCGACGCTTCACCACCGTTGTAGGGACGATGATCTCATCGGCGATGGGGACCTCTTCTTGCGCGGGCGTGTCAGAGCCTTGGCTCGGCTTCGGATCTTGTGCGTGAATGCTGTTGGGCAGGAAGCAAGCACATGCAAGGAGCCAACCGGCAGCGTTAAGGGTGGGGATGGGCATACACGCCAGATGCCATCCAGCCTGCGCACTCATCTGCTCAAGTGTTCCAGAGCAGGAACGAGTACTGCAACAGAACCGAGATTATTGCGACTGCTCCGGCATACGGTCGGGCCTCCTTTAGAGAAGCTTTGCGAACAGCTGCAGGATCATCTCATCATTGCCCCAACCGCTGTGCACCAGTTGCCGCTGACCATCACGTTCGATAGCCAAGCTCGGGAAACTGTTCGCGCCGATCGCCCTGCGGATTTCGAAATCTTCATTCAACGCAGCTTGGGTTACTTCACTATGAAGAGCTGCAAGAAAAGCGTGTCGGTTCATGCCTAAACCTTCCGCCGCATCCGCCAGCGTGTCATCATCCGAAGGGTTGCGCGCTTCCAAGTAATAAGCCTTTTGGATTGCGGTGAACATTTCGTACTCCAAACCACGCGCGCGCGCGATCACTACTGCACGGCATGATGGCCAGGTCGAACGACGCGGTTGGCACTGACTCCAGAAGTCATGATTGAAGGTCACGCCGCAACGCGCAGCGACGTCGCACCAAGCTTGCTGTACATAGTTGCGCATGGATTCCTCCATCGGTTCGGAGGAGTCCGGCGCCAAACCACCAAGCACGATCTGCAGTGGAACGTGTGGATACGCTTTCTGCAGCGCATCCAACACCGGCGCGAATCCCCAGCACCAGGAACACATCGGGTCGGTGACGTAGAGAATGCGTGTTTCGGGTTCCATGCGAAAGGCTATGGTAGAGGAAGGCATGGCTAAATCCGAGCACCAGGGTTTCCGTTGGCAGTTCCCCGTCATCGTGCTCGCGCTTGCCTTCGTCCTTGGTTGGTTCACGGAGGGGGATTGGGGGCATCAGATGCTCGGCTTTGCTGCCTTCATGACCTTTGCCATTCCTGCCGCCGTTCTCACCATGATTGCTGTGGTGCTGGAGAAGATTTTCCCCAGCAAGAAATGGGCAAGAGCTTATGACTTCCCCTATGTCATCTTTGTCCTGCTGGCTGGGTTCATCCTTTCCTGTTTCATCGGCGTGGGGGTGAATGAATACCGGATCTATGAGGCCAAGGCCTACGTGGAAAAGGTCAGGCAACCCATGGAGGCCTTCTATCAGGAACATGGGGCCTACCCCGAACGCCTACAGGATCTCGATGGCCCGCGCATTCCTAAACGGCTCCGCGAGCAATTCGCCTATTACAGCTACGGCGTCAAGACTTATACCTTCAATATCGACGATCCGACCGACTTCTGGGCCGGTTGGGAATACGACAGTGACAAGCATGAATGGAGTTACTGGGTAGATTGAGCCCTCTAGGGTTGAATATGGCCCGCAGAATCCCAGAATCCAAGAAACCCGATTTCACGCCGATGATCGACGTGACCTTCCTGCTGCTGATCTTCTTCATCGTCACGTTGAAGTTCGCAACCATCGAAGGCGCCTTCGATTCCGCCCTCCCTAAAGATCGCGGCGTAGGCCCGAAGACCGAACAGATCGAGAAAATCGACATGCTCGTCTATGTGGCGGATCCCGGCGAGCTGGTCCCAGTTGGCAAGTCCTCGCGTGGCGTCAAGGTCTATGAAGGCCGCCAGATTCGCGTCGAAATCGGTAAGCGCCAGTTCCGTTTCGATCCAACCGTGGACCGTACCGATGGCACGAACCCGTTGCCAGAGCTGACCACTTTCCTGCGCTCCTTCCCGGATCGCGGTGAGATCCCAGTCAGCATTGATGCTCGTAAGGGAACTGTTTACGGCGACGTCGTCCCGTTGATCGACTTGGTCCTGCCGCTCGGCTTCAAGGAGTTCAGTTTCGCCGCGACCTTCGAGAACGAATAAATCCTGGCTTTTAGGATCCGGGATTCCCGGATCCTAAAGCGGGTCGGCGTGCACGGTTACCGTGCTGTTTGGCAAGGCGTTTTCAATCGCAAAGCCCACGTCTTCCGATAAGTCATGTGCTTCCACGAAGCTCATCTGGCGGTCCAGATCCAGGTGCAGTTCCAGGAAGATGTCGGCACCGGAACGGCGCGAACGCAGATCGTGGAAACCGGAAACCTTGGGAGTGAAGTTCGATACCGCGCGCATGATCGCGGCCGATTCACGTGGGCGCAGGCCACGGTCCATCAATCCTTCGATCGATTGCACGAAGACTTCACGAGCGGTGTTGAGAATCAACAGGGAGATTCCAAGACCCACCACCAGGTCGGGCCATAGTGCGCCGTTCAAAAGCCACGCCAGCACCAGACCCACGACCACGCTGAGGTTCATCAGCAAGTCGCTGGTGTAGTGATGGGAATCCGCCTTCAGCGCTGGCGAACCGGTCTCGAGCGCCACCTTGCGCAGGCGGCCGACTAGCCACAGTGTGACCACGCTGGAAACCACCATCACGCCAATGCCGAGCCAAGGCATTTTCAGCTCGTAATCATCTTGCTTGACGAAGCGGTTGACCGTGTGGACCGCTAGGCCCAGACCAGACAGCAGGATGAAAAGTGACTGGAACAGGGCGGCCAGGCCCTCAGCCTTGCCATGACCCCATTGATACTTGGCGTTGGCCGGACGCTCGGCGGCTAAAATCGCCCACAGCACCAACAGCGAGGCCAACATGTCGAACAGCGAATCGAGCGCGGAGCCCAGCACGCCGGTGGAAGAGGTGACCGCATAAGTGGCACCTTTCATCAGCACGAGCCCAATCGCGACCTTCACCGAGGTCTTGGCGGTCGACGAACGACGTTTGCCGTGTAGGTCAGAAGTTGGCAGCTCCATTCCCAGGAAGATAACCTGTCCGAAGCCTATCTATATAGGAGAATCATGCCCATGTTGCCGTTGACCACCCGATCGCTCCATCGCCAGCTCGCTCAACGCGGCGCGGTGGGCAGTGGTGTGCTGGTGTTGGCGGGGCTGATCCTGGCCGGGGCCGTAGCTTGGGTCCTCCTTAGTGGGAGTCCGGTTGAGCCGATCCCCGAGGATCCACAGCAAATCGATACACAGGAGCCTGCTATTCCGAATCCGCAAGAGGCGGTGTTGGAGCCCGGGCCGTTGCGCGATCTGCCTGGCAGCGGCGAGCTAATGGTGGAGTTGGAATACCTTGGCACCGAAGCCGATCAACACCTACGCGTGCAACGCCAAGGCACCTTGGAAGGCGTGATCTATGGCGCCGCCGGTAATGGTGCTCCGCTTGATGATGCCATCATCAGCGTGTTCGGTGGTCCGCAAGATGGGCTCAGCACGCGCACCGATTTCGAAGGCAAGTTCGAGTTGCCCGGCTTGATTCCTGGCACGCATTTCTTCCGCATTGATTCGTCGCAGCACTTCTCGGTCGTGCGCATGCAGCGCGTGGTTTCGCTGAAACCCACAAAGCGCGATTTCTTCCTTGGCACGGCCTTGGATATGGAGTTGCTGATTCGCGACCACAAGAACAAGCCGCTCGAGAACGCTCGGGTGTTGGTGAATGCAGGATTGCAGGAAGGCGTCACCGATGAAGAAGGTGTGGTGTTGATCGGTAATGTCGTCGGCGGGCGTAGGGTTCTGGTCGATGTTCGTGCCGAGGGCTATGTGCCGGTGCGTTATGAGTTAAACCTGTTCGCAGAGAAGGGTAGTCCAGGCCCAACAGAGTTGCCCGCGATGATGCAAGGCGGCACCGTGCGCGGGCGCGTCAAGTCATGGCCAGGCGGAGCGCTGCCACGGGTTACTTTGGTGCCGCGCGCCACGCAGCCGGGATCCGCTTTGGTGGCGTGGGAAATCTGGCAGGACATCGAGACCGATCGCGAAGGTCGATTCACAATCGAGAATGTCCCCACCACGCACTTGCTGGATATTCGTGCTTTCCATCCTTGGGGTGTGTGCGATCCGCGTATGCGTGCGGTCACGCCAAGCCCGTTCACTGCCGCCAATATCGAATTCGTGATTCGCGAATCAAAGGCCAAGGTCACCGGCAAGGTCTACGGCACCGACGGTCGCCCTCAGCGTGGGGTGGAGCTGAGCTTGCTCGCGCTGAATCCCGACAAGGTTTTGGCCGCACTTTATCCAGGTCTGGATAGCTCCCCAGTTGGCGTGCGCCTGCCGGTGCCAGCACAGATGCAACGCATCACCACTTCCGACGTCGATGGTTCCTTCGAGTTCGCAGTGGGAGATCATGTCTCCGGCACCGGTTCGATGGTGTTGTTGGCAAGCGCTCCAGGCAACCGCACCGCGCGTCATGAGGTGCAGACGGTCGGTCAAGATATTGAGGTCCATCTGAAAGCGCTGGATACCAATGCTTCGTTGAATCTCGCGCGCCTGGATGAAGGTCCGCTGCCGCCGTCGGCGCGCTGGAGTTTGAATGGCGAGGACCTTCAGGAGAGTTCGCTGACGCTCGGCGACCTGCAGGAAGGATTCTATCGGGTCAAGGTCTCGCGCGGTGCAACCCGCCTTTGGGCACGCGATAGCTTCTTTATCAATCGCGGTACTGCGATTGACCTGGCGCGTTAGGCCGGCCCGCCTAAATCACCGCTCCCGGTTTCCTGCGTCTCGCCAGCGCCAAAGGCACTGCTAGAATTCCGCCCATGTTGCGAGTTCAATTGGGTGAAGACCTTTCTGCCGAAACGCTTGCTGCGGTCGCCCGCGGTGAGCAAGTGAAGTTGATTTTCGGCCGCGAGGCACAACAGCGCGTCAAACGCGCGCGGGCCACGGTGGATGCCATCGTCAAACGTGGTGCTCCGGTCTATGGCGTGAACACGGGATTCGGCGCGCTCGCCAAGGAGCGGATTTCGCCGGAGGATACCGGCACCTTGCAGAGCAACTTACTACTGTCGCATGCCGTCGGCGTTGGCCCGGATATGCCGGCCGTGGAGAAGCGCTTGTCGTTGATGTTGCGCATTCACTCGCTGTGCCGCGGGGTCAGTGGCGTGCGCCCGCAAATGGTGCGCTGGTTCGTGGACCTTTTCCACTCCGGTTGGTTGCCCCATATGCCGGAACAAGGAAGCGTCGGAGCTTGTGGAGATCTTGCACCACTCGCGCATCAAGCGCTGCCTGTGATTGGTGCTGGCAAATTGGTTTCGCCTAAAGGCAAGGTCATGTCCACGCGCGCTGCGTTGAAGAAGCTCGGCATGGAGCCGATGGAACTCGCGGCCAAGGAAGGCATTGGCTTAATCAATGGTGTGCAGGTTTCCAACGCCATCGGCTTGGTGGCATGGGCACGCCTGTTGGATCTATCGGTGACAGCGGATATCGCCGGCGCCTTGTCGGTCGAGGCCTTAATGGGCAGTCATTCGCCATTCGATAAGCGCGTTACCGATGTACGCCCTCATCCAGGTGCGCAACGTACTTCCGCGAACTTGCGTCAGTTGCTGAAGAACTCTGGTGTGCGCAAGGCGCATTCCGCTTGCGAGCGCGTGCAGGATCCATATTCCTTCCGCTGCATGCCGCAGGTACATGGCGCTGCCAAAGACGCGCTGACTTTCGTTGGTGAGGCGCTGGTGCGTGAAGCCAACTCCGCTACCGATAACCCACTGGTCTTTCCGGCACGTGGTGATTCGATTTCAGCCGGTAACTTCCATGGCCAACCAATCGCCTTGCCGATGGATTTCGCCGCCAACGCCTTGTGCTCTTGGGGCAACATCTCCGAGCGCCGCGTGAGCACCTTGATTCATCCGAGCATGTCGGAGCTGCCGGCCTTCCTCACGCCGAAGCCAGGACTGAGTTCCGGTTTGATGATCCCGCAAGTGGTTGCTGCCGCCTTGGTCAGTGAGAACAAGACCCATGCGCACCCCGCCAGTTCGGATACCGTGACCACCTCGGCTGACCAAGAGGATCATGTTTCCATGGCCAACTTCGCGGCGCGCAAGTTACGTCAAGCTACCCTCAACGCCGAACGGGTCTTGGGCATCGAGTTGTACACCGCCGCGCAAGGTCGTGAGTTCAACAAGGAGTTGAAGGCCGGTGTTGGCGCTCAAGCTGCTTACGAGTTCATTCGCAAGCACATCAAACCGTTGAAGCATGATCGCTTCATGGCAGATGAGTTGGACCAGATGACGGAGTTGGTTGGCAGCGGCGCGATCCGCAAAGCCGTCGAGAAGGCTTGCGGCAAGTTGCGCGTGTGATTCGCTCAGGCTGTGCACCGCGTTCGCACGCAACGCGAACGCGGCTGCAACTTGATTAAGGCTTGCGGGTTTCCGTCACGACCTTCGGGTCGATGTAGGTGGTGGTCTCGGACCACTGCCAGCGCACCCAGTTGAGTACGTCGGAGATCTGGTTGTCGCTAAGCGTTGCCAGGGGCGGCATGTCTAAGTTGTAGTCCTGGCCGGAGACCTTGATCGGGCCATTCAAGCCGTCGAGCACGATGGCGGACAACTCGCTTGGATCGCGACCGAGCCAATCGGAACCGGCCAGAGGTGGGGCCAAGCCAGGTGCGCCGGCGCCGTCGGCAGCGTGACAAGCGGAACACAAGTTGCGATAGACCGTGGCACCACGTTCGATCGAATCCTGATGCGCTTGCGGTAGCGAATCCATCTCGGCGGCAGTGGGCAGCTTCTTGCCACTGCCCTTGCCAAGGCCGACCAAGATGGCATCACGTGCGATGGCGGGTTGCTTGCCAGCGAACTCGGCCGCGGCACTGACGGCTTGATCGTTGTTGCTACGCGCCACGCATTCGGCAATCAAGGTGTAGGTCTTGACCATGCTTTCGGAATTCGGCCAATCAGTCTTGGCCGCGGCAGTCGCCTTCAACAAGGCCACTTCACGATCCTTCACGCCACTCAGGACTGCACTCGGGATCAAGCGGTCGTTGGCATTGCTGCGCAGCATGGTGCCAAGCAACTCCAAGGCGGCGGGGCGTTCGAGTTGCCCCAAGCTCAAGCAAAGTTGCCGACGCACGATCATCGAATCCGATTCCGCCAACTCCAACCAACGTTGCCAGATCGTGTTGACATAGTCGGCGTGCGCTTCACTCAAGCGGATTGCATGAGCGAGCAGTTTGGGATCCTCGGCTTGCAGTGCGCTCATCAGGGTGGGGCCGAATGCTTCACCCTTGGTTTCCAAAGTGTGCAAAGCATGCATACGTGCGAGTGGGTTATTCGATTCCTGCGCGAGCACTTGCAGTGCTCGCGCGGTCTGCGACTCCAACTCATTCTCCACCAACAAGCGTTGCGCGGTCTGGCGCCACCAACCATCGTTATGGCTCAAGGCAGCGACCAGCTCCAGTTGAGTCGCTTTGCCTAATGAGTCATCGGTAGCCGAATGTGCGGCGGGGGCAGTGTCCGGCACGATGCGCCAAATGCGGCCGAGGCTTTCCGGGCCATCCAGCTCACGTTCCTCGATCTGTTTACGCAGATAAGTGGTCAGGAAAAGGCGGTGCTGCAGCAGACCACGATACATGTCAGCGACATAGATGCCGCCGTCAGGGCCGTCGCAAATGTTGACGGGACGGAAGCGCTCATCGGTAGAAGTGAAGAACTCATCGCCAGGCGCTGGATTCACCCCAGTCAACCAGCCATCACTTTCATTCAGCTCGGTGTAGCGCACGAAGTTGGCGCAAGGCTCACAAACGAAAGCATTATTGCGGAACTCTTCACCCAACCACGAGCTGCGATAGATATGCGGACCACATGCACCGGTCCAATGACTCAGAGTTCCATCATCACGCAGAGTACTAGAACGATAGCCACGGTTCACACCAGGCGTTGGGCGCGAAGGCCACACCTCATTGGTATCACGCAGGCCGACGGCGATCCCTTTCTTGCTCTTCAGGTGCGGATTGCGCTGAAGATACTCCGCAGGAAGCATATTGCCATAGAGCGGATAACTATTGGTGTTGTAGTAGATGCGCCCAAAGTCATCTTGAGTGATTCCCCATTGACCATTGAAGCTGGTCTTCGATTTCTCGAGCTTGCCGTTGAGGAAACGATAACGCGTGCCATCCTTGGCGTTGTACATCCAGTTATCCAAACCCCACATCAAACCGTTTGGCGCGTGTTCTGGACTGCTCAAGCCGACTTCGAATCCGCTGGCGACTACAGTCTGACGATCAGCGATCAAATCCCCATCGAGGTCTTCGCAGTAGAGAATATGCGGCGGTGACATTACTAGCGCTCCGCCTTTGACCACACTCAGGGCGCGTGGCAACAACAACTCACTGGCGAATTCATTGCGCTTATCCAACACGCCGTCGCCGTCGGTGTCTTCGAGCACCACGATAAATCCATCCGGCGCATCTTCACCGGTGCCGAGCACGTCTTCCATGAAGCTGCTCATTTCTACGACCCACAAGCGGCCGTGTTCATCCCATTGCATGGCGACGGGTTCGCGCACCAGCGGTTCGGCGGCGACCAATTCCACGCGAAATCCTTCCGGCACCTTGAAAGTGGCGAGCTCCTCTGCGGCCGACAACGGCGCGTTCGACGGCAGCTTCCATTGCTGCCAGTTCTCGACTTGTTCCTCGCCGGCCTTGTCGCCGTTTTGCGGGTTTAGGGGGGCTGTACTGGCGGTTCCAACAAGAGGAGCCAATAATGCAAGGGCAAGAGGAAGGGCGGCTGGTCCCATGATGGAAATGCTAGCCGCGTCGTCTCCATCCACCATGCTTACTGCCCTACTTTCCTTGATTCTCGTGCCCGCCTTCGCGCCGGCGCAGCAAAACACCGATTTCGTTGATTTGTTCCCGAACGGATCGCTCGATGCCTTCACCATCGAAGGCGGCGACGGCAAGTTCGAATGGGACCATGAGACCAACGAGTTGCGCGGTTGGGGCGCCACAGGGCGCAACACTTTCTTGAAGACCAAAGCGGATTGGTCCGACTTCATTTTCGAGATCGAGCTGAAGATCAACAACGAGGGTAACTCGGGTGTTCAGTTCCGCAGCCACCTCGGCACCAACGGATCGGTGTTCGGCTATCAGATGGAAGTCGATCCCAGCGACCGTTCCTGGTCTGGCGGAATCTATGACGAAGGTCGACGTGGCTGGATCGGAAATCTTGAGGACAACCCGGAAGGTCGTGCGGCCTTCAAGCGCGGCGAGTGGAATCATTACCGCATCGAAGCGCGCGGACCATGGTTGCGTACTTGGGTCAATGGCGTGCCTTGCGCCGACATGTTCGACGACATGGATTCGGCTGGCAACTTCGCCCTTCAAGTTCATAACGGAGGGACGACCGACATCCGTTGGCGTAATGCACGTGTGCGCAACTTGGGTGGTGAAAATGAAGTCGCGATTAGTCGCGCGCAATTATTGGCTGGTGTCGAAAGCGTGCCGGCAATGGGTACCCCAGGAACGATTGCGGTCTTCGGGCGCAGCGCCTTCTCCGTGCTGAATGGCAACAAGAAGAACGCCCAAGCGGTGGCGGCAGGAGCTCACTACGGCAAAGGCCGCGCTTTCGCGATCACCCATAACTCCTACCTCAGTGACAAGGTCTTCTCTGATCTGGAGAGCGACGCCGGCAGGTTGATGCGCAATGCCTTGGTGTGGCTAACCCCAAAGGCAGGGGAGCGCAGCATTGCATTCCTGGATCAAGCCTTCGCCGCCGAGACCCTCGACTCCTACGGCTTCAAGGTCAAGAGCAAGGTCAAGTTGACCGAGTTGGCCGAGCATGACTTGCTGATCATTAGCGGCGGGCGTCAGTTCACCGATGATGAAGCCAAGTTAATCCGTGAGTACGTCGGACGCGGTGGGTCCTTGATGACCGCGCTGTGCCCCTGGGGTTGGCAGCAGGTCAATCGCAAGCGCGGCTGGTTGCTTGAGAATGACCTCGGCGACAACAAGGTGCTTGTGCCAATGGGCCTGTGTTTCGCCGACGGCTATGCGTCGGGCAAGACCTTCCCAGTGAACGAGGAATCCGTTGTGACGGTGCATGCAAGTGCTGCCTTGGATGGAATGCTTGCAGGTGAAAGGAATGTGCCCACCCATGGTTTGGAGCACACGGTCAATAGTTTGCCCGATGGCGACATGTCCTTCTTGTGGCCTCTGTTCCACGCGGTACCACTGCCTGATGAAAACACTGCACCGCACCCAGGCAACAAGTTGAGCACCAAGCGCCACGGCCTTCAGCGCCTAGGTGTCGTATTGGCTTCCCGCCTTTGGGAAGACCATGGTCCGGGCTTCTTGTTGCCCGCACCTGGCTCCGAACACTTTCCTGGTGCTGTTGATGAATTCGCCCAGCGCTTGGTTGCGGAAGAGAGTTTCAGCGCCAACGCCGAAGGTTGGCAATCCACTGGCTTGTACTTGGCCGCTGCCGACACCTTGACCATGACTGTGACGGGCGGCAGTGCCGATGGTTGGTCGGTGCGCATTGGTTGCCATAAGGACCTTGTTTGGCATAAGGATGTGTGGCAGCGTTGGCCTGAAATCACCCTGCAGGAGCCGTTGATGGATGGCGGCAAATACGCCAACTCATTCGGCGGATTGGTCTACTTGGTGCCGTCGGCAGGGGCGGGTGACCTAGAAGTGCAGGTCGATGGCGCGGTGCAGGCACCAATCTTCGATCGCAACAACCCGATCAGCAACGAAGCTTGGCAGAAGATGAAGAAGGCGCCTGGTCCGTGGGCGGAACTGGTCGGCAACTACTTGATCCTGTCGGTGCCAACGTACTCGATCCAAGACCTCGACAACCCGATGGAGCTCATCACCTTCTGGGATGACTTAGTCGCTTCGCACTTCGAGCTCGCTGCCGAACCACTGCCCACGCGCCCCGAGCGTTTCGTTTCCGACGCACAAATCAGCGCCGGTTATATGCATTCCGGTTATCCAATCATGATGTGGTTGGATGTCGTGCAACCGCGCGAAGGCCAGCTGCCGGTGTTGCTCGATCTTGAGGAACTGCGCACCAAGGGCAACTGGGGTTGCTTCCATGAGCTTGGCCACAATCGTCAGAAAGGCGATTGGAGTTTCGGCGGCACTGGTGAGGTCACCTGCAACTTGTTCTCGATGCACGGTGGCGAGGTCATGAGCGGCATCGTGCCGTGGGAAAACCCATGGCTGCAGAATCAAAAGAAGGCCGGCCTGAAGTATTTAGAGAACGGTGCTGACTTCAAGCAATGGAAGTCCAAGGCAGGCGTGGCTCTGATCTGTTACGCGCAGATCCAGAAGGAGTTCGGCTGGGAGGTCTTCACCAAGGTCTTCGCGGAATATCGTGCGCTTTCGAAATCTGAACGCCCCAAGAACGATGCGCAAAAGATCAACCAGTGGGTGGTGCGCATGTCACTCGCCACCGGGCGTGATCTGCGCCCCTTCCATCTGAAGTGGGGCTGGCCGCTCAATGACAGCTCGCTGAAGGATGCGCGTCTGGATGAACTCGAGGCGTGGATGCCGGACTTCGACGAATTGAGATAGCGTCGGCCTGACTCCGACGAATCTCAATAACGTATGTGTTAGGCTGCCCAGGATTGGTTTTCACCCCCGAAGCCCCCATGGAACAGCGCGCGCAATTATTCGAGACTGCTCGAGAGAAGATCCTCACCATAGCCACCGAGCATTACGGTCGCAGCTTTCAGGATTGGAGTTCTTTCTACATGTGGCTTCTGAAGATCGATCGCGATCGGCTGCTCTACTGGGAGAACCAACGCATCGACTTGTGGAACAGACTTGTGCTCGAGGCGCCCACTGCCAACGGCCAGCCAGCACAACCCTTGAATGTCGCCGGCCTCAAGCTCAATGCCGAGAATGCCTTCGCGCTTTTCGGAGTCGATGCAAATCCAACACGCGATTCCGCATTTGAATTCCCTCGCGGTGGTGAACGCCAACTGCGCGTAGCCCGCCAGTTCGATGATCCCAACAGCCCTCTGAATCTGGGGCATGAAGATTGGGAGTCCTACGACCTGACTTCCTAGACAAGAATGTCCGCCTCCGGATCCAAGTTGGTGATCATTGCCGCGTTAATCGGCAATTCCCTGATCGCTGTCACCAAGTTCATCGCTGCCATGATCACGGGTAGTTCGGCCATGCTTTCGGAAGGCATCCACTCCTTGGTCGACTGCGGTAACCAAGGCCTGCTGCTCTACGGCATGAAGCGCGCCGCCAAGCCCGCCGATGAGGAGTTCCCCTTCGGCCACGGCAAGGAGGTTTACTTCTGGAGTTTCGTCGTGGCCATCTTGATCTTCGCAGTCGGCGCTGGCGTGTCACTCTACGAAGGTTTCGAGCGCTTGCGCCATCCGGGTGAAATCACCAATGTGATGGTCAACTACATCGTGCTTGGCCTTGCGATCGTGTTCGAAGGCGTGTGCTGGGTGTTGGCCTTGCGCGAGTTCACCCGCGCCAAAGGCAAGTGGGGTTTTGTCGAGGCGGTCAAGAAGAGCAAAGACCCATCAATCTTCGTGGTTGTCTTCGAAGACTCCGCTGCCATGCTCGGCCTGGTGGTGGCGCTTGCCGGCGTGATGGCCGGTCATCTCTTCGGCATCACTTGGGCCGACGGCTTAGCGTCGGTGCTGATTGGTGTGATCCTTGCCGGTACTGCCATCTGGCTCGCGTTTGAGACCAAGAGCTTGTTGATCGGTGAGGCTGCCGATCCGGAGTTGGTGCAGGGCATCCGCACTTTGGTTGCCACCAGCCCTGAGGTAACGATGGTCAACGAAGTGTTGACCATGCACATGGGCCCGGACTTCGTGCTCGCTAACTTGAGCGTGGACTTCCGCGACAACCTGACCGCCCATGAGTTGGAGAACGCAGTGGCCGGAATGGATCAGCGCATCCGCAAGGATTTCCCGTGGGTGAAGCGCGTCTTTATTGAAGCGGAATCGTGGGTGCGCCCATCCGCGGCATTGGAAGAATAAGCCCCTCTCATTTGCAGAATGGCTGCTCGCCGCGCTAATGGCGCAAGATGGCGAGCGAAGAGCAGTAGACCTACAGCTCGGACTTAGGCGCTCAGAACCTGCCGCCGATCGGCGGCAACTCACGACGCCGGCTCCAGGTCACAAAAGTTCCTGCGGCGAAAGTGACCAGCGCCATGACGCCCATCGTCAGCAGCCCGCCAAGAGCGACGTCAGCAGCAGGATCACGGCGACCGCTTCCACCACACCGCTGCTGATTCGTCCCCACGGTTCGGCGCCGAGGGTCTCAAAGATGTAGATCGTTTCCTCAGCCGCACTGAACTTGAAGAACAGGGTTTGGCCGAGGATCACGGCCGCGACGATCTGTGCGGCCCAAAGGATTTTGCTGTGCTTGGAAGTGCTCATTTCTCTTTCCCTGCACTGTTTTCGCTGAGTTCAGCAAGTTGTGACATCAAACTTGCAAACGGCCTGTAATTCAGAATAATCAAGTCATGAGCGCAATCGCCACAGCCACGGGCCTCCTCTCCCTTCAGGCAAGAGTCGTGAATCCAGGCGGTACGACGCCAGCGGTCCTGCAGCGCCGCCTCGAGTTGGTCGCCGAGGCTGTCAGCGAGCGTTACGCCAGCATCCTGACCGGATCACTGACCGTGAAGGAAGGTGGCAGTTTTGATTTCGGCGTGAACTTGGCAGAAGCACCAGCCGGTAGCCTCGATGGCTCTGCACGCCTGGTCGAAATGATTTGCGAACTCACGCTGCGCCTGACTCCAGTGCGTTGCCACTTCGCCATGTTGCCCGGCGAGGCCTTCGACTTTGAGGCCGCCTTCAAAGAGGCACGTCACGAGCGCCTATTCCTGGTCGGCAACGGCTTCGGGGGCTTGGATGATCACAGCGTCACCGGCGCCTTTGCGGGCATCGGCGTTTTGTTGTGGGGCTGGACCGAGCGCCAATCCCAGTTCGTGCGCGCCTTGCTGCGCGAAGGAGTGGTCGCAGTCGATGAAAAAGCGCCCGACCAGCTGCGCTTCGTGGCAGAACGCAAGCGCCGAGAGATCGCTGCAGCCTTTAAGGTCAGTCCGTCGGTCGTCACCGAGTGCTTACAGGCCGCGCAGGTGAAGCGCTTCCGCTACCAAGTGTGGGCTGCGACTGATCTGCTGCACCGCATCGCTTGCGGCAGTGACTCCTGAACTTCCGCATTGCAATGCCAGTCACTTACCAGCCGCATGGCTGATTCGCAGCGTTGCCTGAACCCGCTCGGCAAGCGGTAGGTGTTTCGCGCGCGAGGAAATCGCGGATTGCCTAAAATCGGCGCACCATGGCATCGGCGCCCTCCTCTGAAACTCGTCCGCGATTGGTCCTGACTCCAGGACCGCAGCAAGCTCCCACCGGCACCACCTTGAACTGCAAGGATTGGCAAGCCGAAGCGGCGCTGCGCATGTTCCTGAACAACCTCGATGGCGACGTCGCCGAGCGCCCCGAAGACCTGGTGGTCTATGGTGGTACTGGCAAGGCCGCGCGTGATTGGGAGTCGGCGCAGAAAATCGTCGATACGCTGCAACGCCTGGAGCTTGATGAGACCATGATTGTGCAGTCGGGCAAACCGGTCGCCGTGTTCCGCACCCATAAGTGGGCACCCAAGGTGCTGATCGCCAACTCCAACTTGGTAGGCAAGTGGGCCAACTGGGAGCACTTCCGTGAGTTGGAGGATCGTGGCCTAATGATGTACGGTCAGATGACTGCCGGCTCGTGGATTTACATTGGTACGCAAGGAATCCTGCAAGGTACTTATGAAACCTTGGCCGCCATCGCCGACCGCTCCTTCAAGGGTACTTTGAAGAACACGCTGACCGTGACTGGTGGTGTGGGTGGCATGGGTGGTGCGCAACCACTCGCCGTGGTCATGAATGAAGGCACTTGCCTGATCGCCGATGTAGAACAGTCGCGCATCGACTTCCGTCTGCGCACGCGTTACTTGGATGAGTGCGCGCCGTCGATCGATGATGCCATCGACCGCGCTCTGGAGGCCAAGGAAAACGGCGAAGCAGTGTCGATCGGTGTGTGCTGCAATGCCACCGAGCTGTTGCAACGTTTGCTCGAGCGCGATGTCACCCCGGACATTCTCACCGACCAGACTTCCGCGCATGACCCACTCAACGGTTATGTGCCCGATGGCATGAGTTTCGAGAAAGCTGTGGACCTGCGCGCCGCCGACCCCGCCGCCTACCAGCGTGAATCCTTCCGCACCATGGGCCGTCATGTCGAGCTCATGCTCGAGCACCAATCGCATGGTGCTGAGACCTTCGATTACGGCAACAACTTGCGCGCCTTCGCCAAGGAAGAGGCCGGTGTGGACAACGCCTTCGACTTCCCCGGTTTCGTGCCGGCGTACATTCGTCCGCTGTTCTGCGAAGGCCAAGGCCCATTCCGTTGGGCTGCCTTGAGCGGTGACCCTGAGGACATCCGCAAAACCGACGAAGCCATCCTGCGTCTCTTCCCAGAGAAGAAGGCACTCGCACGTTGGATCAAGATGGCGCAGGAGCGCGTCGAGTTCCAAGGTCTACCATGCCGCATCTGTTGGCTCGGTTATGGCGAGCGCCATATCGCCGGACTGGAGTTCAACCGCATGGTTCGCGATGGCGAGCTGAGCGCACCGGTTGCCGTCGGCCGCGACCACTTAGATTGTGGATCGGTCGCTAGCCCGAACCGCGAGACCGAAGGCATGAAGGATGGCACCGACGCCGTTGCCGATTGGCCTTTGCTCAACGGCATGTTGGCCGTGGCGGGTGGGGCCAGCTGGGTATCGATGCACCACGGTGGCGGAGTTGGCATTGGTTACAGCCAGCACTCTGGCCAGGTCGTGGTCTGCGATGGCTCCGCCGAAATGGATGAACGCATTCGCGCGGTGATGACCAATGACCCAGGAATGGGTGTGGTGCGTCACGTCGATGCCGGCTACCAAGAAGCCGAGACCTGTCGCCAGGATCGCGGCGTGGACATTCCGTAGTTCAGAACTACTCGACCGAATCGACGTCGGTGTTGGTGTCTGCCGTTTCAGCATCACCTTCACCAGCGCCTTCGGCTGCAGCGTTATCGCCCGGAGTGCTTTCGCCCTCTGTGCTCATTTCTGGGATCGGCTTGCCCTGACGCACATAGTCCTGGCCTCTTAGCCAGCTGGTGCGCGGAGCGACAAGCGCCACGATCTGCGACGACGAGAACACAATCACGAACAGCAAGATCGCGATGACAGCGGTATCGATCAGGAAGCGTCGGTCCCAACGCTTACCTTCCTTGTACAGCTCCATGATCTCATCACGGCTGCGGAACTCACCATTCCAAGCGAAGTGATCGTTCTCGGCCTCTGCGGCAGCCTCTTCGCGGCATTCCTCGATCATTTCATCGAGCAACGCGGTGCGGTAACGATCCAGCAGCGCACGCTTGCGATCCGCAATGTCTTTGACAGAACCCATGGCTTAAGGAATCACCGTTACGAGGAGACGCATGATGTAAACCACCAACACGCAGGTAAGTGTGCCGATCGTGCCACCGACAGCGATGAACAACAGCAGGCTGACGATGCGGCCAGCGATTCCATCGAAGTGTGTGGTTGGTGCGGCAGCGATGTCCTTGCGCGCAACAGCTTCAGCATGCAAGGTCTGGAAAGTCGTCAAACGAACTTCCGCGCGGATGTCCGCGCGGACGTCTGCAGGGATCTCGAAGAACTCGGGACGGGCATCAACGTTTACCACAGTGCTGCCTCCCGGTAGGTACGGATGTTCGTAATCACGATGACCAGTCCAACACCGACCGTGATGCCGAGGATCGCAGCGACCAGCAGGTTGATCCACATGATCGGGAAGTACGGCTCGCTTGGTTCCGCAGGATATTCCGGGATAACCAGGAAGGTCGAGTTCCGCGACATGTAGACCTTCAGTTCGGCCTCGCGCTCGCGGTAGTTGGTGAGGTTGGTGCGAACGTTGCGGATATCCGCATCGATCGTTTCGAGCTCGGCCTTCAGCACGCTCAACTCAATGCGGCGCTCCTTGGTCTTCTCGAGTTCTCCTTCAACAATCTCTTTGCTGCGGATGTCGCCAGCGTGACGCACTTGCAAACCATTCCGCTGAATGGTGAGCGTGTCAGTCAGCGAGTCAGGCGTGTTGGTGGAGGCGCCAAGAATGCGAGCCTCTTCAGCAGCCTTCTCTTTCTCCAGCAAATCCACATCTTGCAGCTTGGCAACGACCTGCGGGTGCTCGTCGGTGTAAGCCTGACGTAGCTTGGCTAGTTCGCGCTTGGCTTCCAGAATGTTGCGATCGAGTTGCTCGACTGCAGGGTTGTTGACGGTGGTCGAAGCACTCTCAACGCGCTCTGGACGTTCACCGATCTGCTTCTGGACTTCGATCAGCTGGACTTCAGCAGTGGCGATGCTGGTGGTGTAACGCACCACATCTCCTTCCAGCGAGATTTGGCGTGTGCCAACTTCCGTGAGCTCAGCCTCGAAATCAATCGCGCCGTTGTCGCGCATGAACTTGAGACGCTTCTTCTGCAGGGTATTCAGCTCCAAGGCGGAGTTGGTGATTCCTGTGCTGAAGGTCTCTAGACGCGTTTGAGCCTGCGCTTTGGTCGTGTCATCCAGCTTGCGCTGGAAAGCGAGCAGGTACTGGTTGGCCATCTGCAGAGCCATCTTCGGATCTGGGTCGAAAGCCGAAATGGTAATCAGGTTGAAGCGGTCAATCCCGAACTCCACGTTCTTCTTCAGCCACTCACTGTCGCGACCCTCGATGCGGGTAGCGACCAAGGCGCGCGTATCTGCACCCTGAAGGATGCCCAGCAACGAATCCTGGAAGTCTGCGTTTGCCGTTGGCAACAATGGGCTGTTCGGAACGTTGCCCTCTTCAGTGCTCAGCGAAACCGTATTGGTTTGTGCTGGCATGAAACAACGAGCCTGGGAGCGGTACGCAGGCTCCATCGAGCCGGTGACGAAATATGCAGCTACGAGCGCAACCACAGTAACCACTGCGATGACGTAGATGTGCTCGTAGAAGAGCAGGAACGGGCCTTTGTCCTTGTTGATTACACGAGTCCGGCTAGGGGAGTGACCTCCCTAAGAAAACGCCAGTATAAGAACTCGACAGCTATGCACCCTCTCAAGAGCCGTGTATCTTGACCCTGCGGAGATTGCCGCTGCGTGCCATGAAATTCCTTCTCATCCTCTTAACTCTAGTGACGGCCTGCTCGAGCGGCGGCCGACGTGATGGCCGTTGGGCCAACAAGCGCAATCCAGGCGAGAATCCTGGGGTTGAAAACCAAGAAAATACCGGCCCAAGCGAATCCTCTCATACCGGAGGGAATTCCGGCCCTGAAGACCCTGGTTACACGCCTCCAGCTGGCGTCGGCCCGGCTCCAGAAAATCCGCTCTACGCCTACGAAATCCCCAACTCGGACACCGAGTTCACGGTCAACTACGGCGGCCCTAGCCACCTGATTCCAGGCGGTCTTCTGCATGGCATGAACGACCTGCGTCACTCCTCGGATGGAGCCTGGCGCGCATGGTCGAAGGCAGTCACCCCGCGCGGCGGTGTGCTGCGCTTGTGGGTGCGCTACGAGATGAAGGGCTTTGAGCAAGACCACATCGTGGCCGCAAGGCGGGCGGTCGATGCCGGCCTTACGGTCATGGTCACCGCTGTTGGTACTTCTGGTCAGGCCGAAGACAACGTCAAGGGTGAGCGTTATGTGCTCGAAGCACCATCCAACCCGGTTGCATGGGCCGACGGTGTCGTCAGTAACGTACAGAGTTTACGCGCAGAGAACATTCCTGTTACGCACATCGAGATCTGGAACGAGCCAAACCTTGGCGAGGCTTGGCCAGGCACTCCGGACAGCTTCGGCAAGTTCTTCGCCTTGGCCGGCAAACGCTTGCGTGAAAAGCTCGGTCACACCCTGAAGATTGGGGGTCCCGGCATGGCCGGCACTTTGGGCGACAAGATGGAATGGGTGACCGCCATGTTCCGCAACTGCAAGCGCGAAGGCTTCCAGCCAGACTTCTACTCCTGGCATCGTTATGGCAGTTATCCCACCGAGCACGACATGCTCGATGTGCCAGAAACCCTGATCCGCAAAGCTGTCGCCGCAGGCCTCGAGCCCATCGAGGTGATTCTGTCCGAATGGAACATTGGCTTGCCTAAGCCGAACTACCCAGGCCTCGATGACCACCGTGCTGCCAACTATTACATGTCCACCGTAATGGCCTTGGCGCAGACTCCTGGTACCGATGCGCAATTCTTCTTCCTGCAGGATGCGCCTTGGGATACGCACAAAGAATTCGCGGGTGAATCGGTTGGCGTGTTCTCGCTTGCGGGTGCCCCTAAGGCCGTGCTTTCTGGCATGCGCATGATGGCTACGGCCGCAGACCTGCCTATGGTCCCTATGGAGCGTACCGGTGGCACCTCCAACATCAACATCTTCGGCTCCCGCGAGGGTGATCGCGGCTATTTGCTGGCTGTCAACACCTTTGGTGGGGGGCTAGAGCGCCACGGAAGCATCATGATGCGTGCTGCTGGCGTGCACTTGAACGAACTAAAGCGCGAAACCAAGACCATCAAGGCCTATGTTTCGGGCAAGTCCAATCGCTCCACCGTGGAGCGCCTCGGGTTCACCGATAAGATCCTCAATGCGCTGGATACGGTTCGCGAAGAGACTGTCAAACAGCAGAAAGAGATGGGTAAGCGTGATCGTCGCGTGCGCATCAAGCTGCAAGATGGCCCACGCCGCATCGTTTCGGTGCAACTGCTTAGCGAGAAGCATGGCAACCCCATCGTTGACACCGATTTCCTGCGTGCGTACCGCCCCTTCGCGAAAGGACTGAACACCGCTGCCGGAAACATGACCCTGGAGCAGCTCAAATCCGAGGGCACCGACCAGGCAACCCTCGACAAGCTGCAAGCAGGCATGCGTCAGAAGCAAGCCCGAATTGCAGGTGTCGACCAAGCCACCCAGCGTCGTGCTCGCCAGCTGTTCGATCAGAAACTTGCCGAGCTTGCCTCTAGTGTGCCGGAAACCCTCGCTGAGCATGTCGCAGCCAAGGCCCAGGTGGTCGGCAAAGCGGCTTGGTGCTCATTAGAGAATGGTATACTTGACCTCCGCCTGCCGCCCGAAACCTCGGTTCTCGTCGAGTTCGCTTGGTAAGGAAGTAGGATTTCAAGATTGATGTTGCCCGTTGCCCCTACCCAAGAGCCCTCAGATTATGGGCGAGCCGGGTCGGTCATTTTCGCGCTTTTCTGCGTGTTGGCTGGCGCTGGCATGGGCTGGTTCGTGTTCAACGATGGCGCCGACGGCTTCCGTAACGATACGGAAAATCCGTTATCCCTCTTCCTTGGTGAGCTGCCGTATCTGGCAACTGTCACCCTGAGTTGCGTGATCGCCATCTTCTGCTTCGTGCAGATTGCGGTGTGGCGCACCTGGTCGCTCGACAACATGGTGATGATCTTCTGCGCCTTCTTGATGGTTGCAGATGTGGTGCCCGCGCTCTCGAGTGCGATGGGTGTCCTGTTAATCTTCAAGATCTTCCAGCAGGTGTTGCGCACCGGCGACATCCATTGGCCTTTGAGTCCGGTGGTGTTCCCAATCCTGTTGGTTTGCATCGCCTACTTCACGACCTTCCTACAGGTCGAGAAACCCATGTCGTCGTTTGCGCAGTTCATGCTGCGCGGTCCATACATGGTGCTGGGTGTGTTCCTGCCGCTGGTGGTGAACAGCCGCAAGCGTTTGGAGTCCTTGATCGATTTCATGATCATGGCCTTGATGGTCTCGTTGGTCGTGGAACTGATCCAGGGATTGGCCGGTAGTGCCACCGGCTTGATTATCACCTTCGGTCCACCGGAGAGTTCCAAGTTTGATACGCCATGGGGTGTGATGGGTCGTTTAACTGGCCTGATGTCCCACCCGAACCGTCACTCCAACGTGGCCTCGACCATCGGCATCCTCGTGCTGTGGATGATCACGCGACCCAAGCAGATGATCACGCCGCAAAGACGCGCCATGTTGATGGCGCTGTTCGTCCTGATCAGCATCGGCATCTTGTTCAGCTGGTCACGTTCCGGTTGGCTGTCCTTCGTCATCGTGATGATGATCGTGCCGTTTGTGCGTTGGCCGTACTTGTCTCCGTTCTTCATCGCAGGGGGAGGTGCCATCATCTTCCTGGGCTTGTCCACCGGGGTCATCCAACAGGCCTACGAAATCGTCCGCGACCTCAACCGATCGTCCTCGGACTTCCGTTGGCACATCGACCACATCGCCCTGCAAGCCTTCTTCGAGCACCCATGGTTGGGGCTTGGCGTGAACGGTGAGAAGGGCTTCTTCAACGCTTATGAGCTTGGTATTCACAACGCCATGCTGCAAGTGTTCGCCGGTATGGGCATCGTGGGCGTTCTGGCCTTCGGCTCCCTGTTCGGCACCGTCATCTGGATGGTCTACAAGGTGATCACCACCGCTAAAGACCCTCGTATTCGCGACCTCGCCATCGGCATGGGAATCGCAAGTATCGTTACGATCATTCAAGGAATGTTTGGCGAGATGATCTGGCTCAAGTTCCTTTGGGCTTACATCGGCGTACTCGGCTGTCTGTACGTCATCAACCGTGAAGACCTCGCGAGGCGTCGCAGTCTCGTTCAGCTTCCGGAACCTAAACAGGCAGTCGCCGCATAACCATGAATCAAGCCACCTCGATTTTCGGCGCCCTCTACCGACGTAAGCATGTCGTTCTTCTCGTCATGGCCGGTTCGATTGGCGTGGGGCTGTTCCAAAGCGCTCGCCTGCCCAAGGACTATGTTGCCGCGGCAGAGATCTTGGTCCCAAACACGCCCGTTGGCATTTCGATCGCCTCCGAGGGCGGTAACGTGCCGACCGGCCCAATGCTGCCGGAGCAGAACGAAGGCGACTTGATCGGTATCGTCGCGAACCTGCGTAGCCGTGCGGTGATGAACAGGGTCGCGGAGAACGTGCCGGGTATCAACCCACGTCAGCTGAAGAAGAACTTGCGTGGCGACGTCACCAAAGATGGCGTGGTGGAGTACAAGGGTTATGGCCGCACTCCTGAAGAAGCTGCGCGCCTTGCCAACGAGGCCGTCAAGGCTTTCGCCGAAGTGCTCGAGGAAATGGCCTTGCAGACCATGCAAGCCAACTTGGATACCTTCACGGCGAACGAAGGTCCGGCTTGGGAACTGGTCGAGGAAAAGTCCACCGAACTTACCGAGTATCTGCTCGGTCTAGGCACTGCCGATTTCACCGGTGAAGTCGAAGGTTGGCTTGACGAGCGCGCACGTATTGAGACTTCGCGTTTCCAACTTGAGGTTCGTTACCAAGAGGCTTTGGTACAACGCCCGGTAATCGAACGTGCCTTGGAAGGTCGCCCGGAGTATGTCGAAAGTCAGCGGCAGATGGCGTTGCCTGGAACTTACAACGAGGCCCTTGAACATGTCACCCGATTGTCGTCGGAGTTGGCAGTTGCGCGCATGAAGTTCACCGACGAGCACCCCGAGACCATCCGCTTGATTGGAGAGGTCGAAGCGGCCCGTGCACGTGCCGAGGCTCAGGGTGATTTGGTGTTGTCTTCGGTGACCACTACGCAGGATCGCAAGTACGCCGAGCTTGCCAGTAAGTTGGTCGACATGGACATCCTCGAAGCAGCGTATGTCCCGCAGCGCGATGCCTTTGATGCACGCAAGGCTGAGCTTGATGCCAAGCTCGCTGACGTACCCGGTTACATGCAGAAGATCGAGACCTTGCAGGCGGAGTATCGTCAGCGTCGTGATCTGGCCGAACGCATCACCGCGCGTAAGAATGAGATGGAGCTGCATATCGAGCACGGCCTGAGTTTCTCGATGATCGATCCAAGCGCTAGAGCTCAAGCCAGTCGCGCCATCGCATTGCCCACCACGACCGGCCTGATCATGTTCACGGGGCTCGGTGGTTTCCTACTCGGCATCTTCGTCGCACTCGGTTCGGCAACGATCGCGCGCATGAGGGCAACCCGGCCTTACTAGGCATAAGCTTCGATGGGTATTTTCGGTTCCATCATTGGTGGCACCCTCGGGATGCTAGCCGGTGGTCCGTTGGGCATGGTGCTCGGCAGCGTGATTGGCGGTCAAATCGGCTCCGATAGCGCACAATCAGATTTCGGTGGCTCTCCATACAGTGGGGGTGGCACCGCTAGATCCGGCTACGAACGTGTTGGTCGAGTGAATCCACGTCAAGCGCAGCGCGACTTGCAACTGGCTTTTGCCATGGCCCTGACCAGCCTTGCCGCCAAGGTCGCCAAAGCCGACGGCAGGGTAACTCAAGACGAGATCGAAGCCTTCGATCACTTCCTGAAGCACTCGCTGCACCTCTCCTTGGAAGAGCGCAAGCTCGCCGCCGAGGTCTTCAACCAAGCTCGTAACAGCACGGCGACCACCCACGAGTTCACCGATCAGGTGCGTTCGATCTTCCGCAATCAGCCGGACCGGCTGCGCGATATCGTCACCATCTTGCTGGCAATCGCCTTGGCAGATGGTCACCTGCATCCAAAAGAAGAGAGACTGATTCAGCAGATCGCGCGCGACCTTGGTCTCAGCGAGCGGGATTATCAATCTTGTCGCGCAACCTATAAGATGTCGCACGGCGAGCCGGAAACTTCTCCCTATGAAGTCCTCGGAGTGTCGTCGTCGGCCACCGATGCCGAAGTGCGTGCAGCTCACCGCAGACTGGTGCGTGAGTACCACCCAGATGTGCTCGCCTCCAAAGGCTTGTCAGAGGATTTCACCGAGTTTGCGCACGAAAAGATGACCGCCATCAACGATGCCTGGTCTCGGGTGAAGAAACAACGTAACCTGTGAGCTCATGAGATTCATCGGCATGTTGTTCATCTGGCTAGGCGGCGTTTTGCTGCTGTACACCGACCTCCAGGAGCCAATCCGGATCGTGTTGGAGTACATGGAGTCGAAGACCAAACCAGAAGGGATCGATGCCATGGCGTGGATCCAAATGTTCGCGCGGCCGCTGTTCGTATTCGGTGTGATCTGTGCGGTCGGCATGCCCAAATTGGGCGGCAAGAATAAAGGCAAGAAGAAGCCTGCTGCGAAAAAGGGCGATAAATCCCCAGCCAAGCCGTCTTCGTAAGGACCATGTCCGCGACAACCCCAACCTATGGGCGCCAGCAGGTCTACGGCTACCTGAAGCGCTACTTTGGCTTTGATGATTTTCGTCTTGGCCAGGCGGATGTGATCCGTTCGGTCCTGGGCGGCCGCGAGGCCATTGCGGTGTTGCCAACTGGTGGGGGCAAGTCCCTGTGTTATCAGCTGCCGGCCATCCTCATGCCCGGCACCAGTCTGGTGATTAGTCCGCTGATTGCCTTGATGCGCGATCAGGTCATGGCGCTGCGTCAGCGTGGTATTCCTGCCGCCAGTATCGATAGCACCCAAGATTATGCGGAGCGTGAAGCCGTCGAGCAGGCCTTCGTCGAGGGCAAGCTGAAGCTGTTGTATGTGTCGCCCGAGCGGCTGGCCACGCAGCGCTTTCTGGATATGCTGAATTTGGTCGAGGTGCCTTTCGTGGCGGTCGATGAAGCGCACTGCGTATTGCGTTGGGGCCACGAGTTCCGCGAGGCGTACTTGGGCATCCGCCCGTTTCTCGAGCACTTGAAGCCGCGCCATGTCGGTGCCTTCACTGCCACCGCCACGCCGCAGCTGCGTTCGGAGTTGGCCGAGACCTTGGGTTTGGAAGATCCAGATGTTTATGTGCGTGGTTTCTTCCGCCCGAACCTGAATCTGGAACAAGAGAAGATGGATTCGGAAGATGCGCGGCATAAGAAGCTGTTGGAGCTTGTGGCCAACCGCGAAGGCGATGCCCCAGCGCTGATCTATGCCGCCACCCGTCAAGCCACCGAAGATGCTGCGGCCATGTTGTGCCGAGCGGGCTTGAACGCCAGCTATTACCACGGAGGTTGCGATCCTGAGTACCGTACCCAGGCGCAAGATGAGTTCGTCAATGATGAACTGGATGCGCTGGTCGCCACCAACGCCTTCGGCATGGGCATTGATAAACCTGACCTGCGTCTATTGGTGCACTTGAGCTTGCCGCGCAGTTTCGAGGACTACTACCAAGAGGTTGGCCGTGCCGGTCGCGATGGCCTGGATTCTCAAGTCGCAACTTTGTGGCGGGGGGCAGACTATCGCACCCAGAGTTTCCTGATCGATCAGCAACCGGATAGTCGTTACCGCGAGGCCGCCATGCGCAGGCTGAACCGAATGTACGACGCACTGCGCAGTACCCATTGCATGTGGAAACGCATCCTGGAGTATTTCGGTGATCCGGATGTGGCCGAGTTGGATCGTGGCTGCAATGCATGTGCTTCCTGTGTTAGTCCAACGCGTGAGATTCGCGTTTTGGATGGTGTGGAGCTGGAGCAATGCAAAGCTTTGCTCACCTGCGTGCAGCAATTGGATGGTCGCTTTGGTCGCACGCGCATCGTCAAGATCCTCAAAGGCAGCAAGGCTAAGGGAGTACCCGATTGGCCGGATTCCTACGGCGCCTTGGCCAAAGTGCGGGTCGCGCAGCTCGAGTCTTTCGCCCAGGAGTTGCTGGATGGCGGCTACCTGGAGGTGGCTGGCAGCGAATACCCCACCCTGGGCATCGCCGCCC
Organism: Planctomycetota bacterium; assembly: GCA_024229395.1. Lineage (GTDB taxonomy): Bacteria > Planctomycetota > UBA1135 > UBA1135 > UBA1135. The sequence continues at coordinate 259,434 of JAAESM010000002.1, forward strand.
GTGGGCGTGCTGCCCTGGAAGGGGCAGAAGAGATCGCCTTGGCAATGCCTACTTGAGCGTCGGCCACTGACGCACCATCTCTTTCTTGCCCCAGGCCGAGTTGCGGTCAAGATCCCTGAGGATTGGTAAGAGGATTGGTAAGATTGGCCGTAAGCAGAAGACTCCCTCATGGAAAAGAACAACTCACTCCCCCTCGTTGTTGCTGTGCTGGTCATGGCCGCAACTACCGTTTTTGCCTTGGTTAAAGGCGATAGCAATCCGGAACCCTCCGCGGAAACCGTGGCGCTGCAATCCACGGTTGAAGACTTGGCCAATCAAGTCGGCAGCATGAAGGAGCAGATGTCCTCTATGACCGCACAGATGCAGGCCGCTCAAGCAGCAGGTTCCATGGCGAATGCCGGTGTGCGCCGCGAAATTTCACAAGTGCAGATCGATCGTATGGTCGCCGACGCCGTCGCGCGCCTTGGCCCGCAAATCAATGGCGGCGACGTTGCCGCCGATGGAGTGCTGACTCCAGAGCAGGAAGAACTCGCCAAACAGGCAAAGTTAGACGATGCCTTGGCCAAGTTGCTGAACCCAAACCTCACCGAGGGAGGGTTCGAGAAACTATGGAAGGACCTCGCCGAGGCCGGCTTGCTCGAAGAAGCCATCGCGATGCTCGAGGACCAAGCCGCAGCTTATCCTGAGAACGAAGATCTTCAGGTGCAGCTAGGACTTGCTTATCTGCAGCCGATGAACGCTGGTAATGTCCCTCCCATGGAAGCCGGACAGTGGGCGATCAAGGCGGACAGCACTTTCGATCGCGTGTTGGAGGCCAATCCCGAGAACTGGGATGCACGTTTCATCAAGGCTATGAGCTACACCTTCTGGCCAGCTGCTTACGGTAAGCAACAATCCGCCATCGATCACTTCGAGATCTTGGTCGATCAGCAGTCTCGCCAGAACGCCGATCCTAAGTTCGCGCAGACCCACGTTTTCCTTGGCAACATGTACTACCAGACCGGCCAAGCCGAGAAGGCACAAGAGGCTTGGGCCTCGGGTTTGGCGCAGTATCCTAATAACACGGAACTGCAGGAAAAGGCAAACTCCCTGTAGTAGGGCTAGTTGAGTTTCGTCGGGCAGCGCCCGCCGGGCTCCTTTGGTCTACAACTACAACTCGCGAATGTAGATGTTCGCGAACTGCAGCGGGCTGCCATGGTTCTGCAAGGCAATCCGACCACGCTCAGCTACTCCTGGTAGCTGGGCGTTTTCAATGACCACCTGGCCGTTGAGTGCCACGCTGAGACGATCGCCAACCATCTTGATGTAGAAGCGGTTCCACTCACCGAGTGGGGCATCGGCGTTGACGCTCGGAGTCACCCCGGCGCGCACTTCAGGGCTCATGCGGCGGTCGGTGCGATAACCGTAGACCTCGCCGGAACCAACTGGCCAACACCAGATGTTGACTTGGCTCTTGGAAGAGCCGCGCAAGTAGATACCGCTATCGCCACATTCATCAACCTCGACGCGTTTCGGAGTGCCGTCGGCGTTCTTGTCCTCGGATCCATCAAGCAGCACGACAGGCAGCATGGCCTTGTGTGATGGACCTGACCAACGCCAATCGACGATCATCTCGATATCGCCGTACTCTGCCAGTGACCAAAGGTCGCTGGACTTGCCGTCGTAGTCCATGCGCCAGTCTTTGACTGTCCAATGACCCTCATGCTCCGGCTTGAGATCCCAACCTTCGAAATCGCGGCCGTTATAGATCGACTTGAAGCCGACGTCTTCGGTGGCGACCAAGGTTGCATCGATCGGATTCTCCGACGGTAGTTCCTTGATGCGCAAGTTGCGGAAGTAGACCTCGCCGCCTTCAGACTCCAGGCATAGGTAACCCTGACGTGGCTGGATGTCATAACCGCCAGCGACTTCCTTGCCGTTGACCGCCAACTTGATGGTGCCATCGATCGCGGTGATCTGGAACTTGTTCCACTCACCGGTGCCGTTGGCGCGACGCTCACTAGGCAAGCAGCGCTCCCAACCTGCCGGGTGCGGACGGTCCGGAGTCATGCGTGCGCCGTGAATCGCGAAGACGTCGCCGTGGCTGGTCCAGTTATCCGACTCCCAGCCATCGATAATCTGCACTTCGATCGAGCGCGAGAATGGAACACCCTTGGAGGTGAGTGCGTCGGCCCACACGAAGAAACCGGCGTTGCCACCAGTGACCATATGCTTGTACTCGAACTCGGCGATGAAGTTGCGGTACATCTTCTCGGTGCGCATCACGCCGGTGGGCAAGCCATTGCAAAACAGCATGCCGCCTTCGGTTGGCGTGAAGGTGTCGTCGGCGCAGTTCACGTTCACCCATCCGGTGAGGTCCTTGCCGTTGTAGAGATTCACCCAACCTTCATCGGGATTCGCGGGAGCCACGCATGCCAGTGGCAGGGCGGCGAGCAAGGGAAGTACGACGGCGGCGCGCGATTTCATGAAGCGCCAACCTTACGCGAAACGCGCGCAAAGGAAAGAGGACAGTGGCTTAAACCAGCGCGATCAACACCAATCCCAGGATGAGCGCATCGGCGGCTACCGCAATGCGGATAAACAATGGGCGGCAGTGCAACAACTCCATGAACCAAGCCTGCACCATGACCAACTTGATGGCGGCGAGGCCGATGAGCCAAGCGACATGGCCGCCGTCGGCGAGCAGCCAACTGCCGGTGGTCAAGGCAACCAGCAGGAGCCAAACGATATTGATGGTGCGCGCGTTCATGCCAAGTACAACAGTGGGAAGAGCACGATCCAAACCAAATCAAGCATGTGCCAGAAGGCGGCACAGGATTCGACATTGGCGAGGTTCTTGGTGGCGACTTCTGGATCTTCTTTCATTAAGGATTGGCGATAGGTCTTGGCCGCCATCCAACTCAGGAAACCCACACCGAGGATCACGTGCAAGTAGTGAAAGCCGGTCAGGAAGAAGTAAAAGAAGTAGAAGGTGCTGGTGCTGAGCGTGACGCCGGCGCCGAGTCGATCGGCGTATTCGACAGTTTTAATCACCAGGAAGGCCACGCCCAGGATCACGCTGAGGGCATACCACTTGGAACATGCCGCGGCCTTTCCAGCTTGCATAGCCAGCACTCCGCGCGCGGCGAAGAAACCACTGGTGATCAGGATCAGCGTATTGGCGAATGCGAGTTGTGGATGCAGTTCCGCTTGCGATGCTTGGAAGGCTTCCACGTTGCCGGCGCGCGAGAATGCGTAGGCTACGAAGAAGATTCCAAGGGTCAGGAATTCCGCAGTCAGGAACATCCACCACGCGGCGTCGCCGGGTAGTGACCTACGCTTGGAAGTCGTTTGGGACATGGAAGACACTCGTCTTATTCAGCGACCGCAGCTTGAATCGCTTCAATCGAAGGCGTTGGCTCGGTGCCAAGACCTTGTAGCTGATGAGCGATGCGTCCTTCACGATCCAACACTGTAATCACGTTGGAATGCGCGAAGTTGCCGTTGACATCTTTCTTGTAACGAACGCCCAGAGCTGCAGCAATGCCACGCACTGCAAAGTCGTCGCCGTGCAACAAGGTCCAACGACTGGTGTCGAGGGAGTTATCTTCGGCGTAGGTGTTCAAGACCTCTGGAGTGTCGCGATCGGAATCCATCGAGACCAACAGCCAACGCACTTGGTCACGCTGCTCAGCAGGAATCTGATCTTCGATTGCTTGTAGGTCGACCAGGATTCTTGGGCACGCGTAGGCGCAATGGGTAAAGACCATGGCCGCGACTACGACTTCACCGCGGAAGTCATCCAGTTGGCGTGAAGCAGCACTTTGATCTTGCCACTCGGAGTCCAACAGGTAGAGCGAGGTGTCCGGAAGGGTGGTTGGCGTTGCGGCAGCCGGCTCTTCCATTGTGCAGCAAGGCGCAGTCTCTTCAGGCTGGTTGCTGCAGGAAAGAATCATCAGGTCAATGCTGACCAGAAGAAGAGTTGCGATGAGGACTTGTTTCATTCTTAATGTGCCGCTTGCTTGGAGTTTTGATCGTTGTCTGCCGCACAGCGAAAGCCTTGATTGCGGACGGTGTAATGAGCCTGCAGGCTGCTTCGGAAAGCGAAGCGCATGAAGGCCGCGTAGTCGCTCGGGTCAGCCGCGCCGATGGATCCGGAACCGCAAAAGAGATTGCGCTCGAGGCCCGAGTCGCCGCGCGATTCGCCAGTGACGAGCGCGGTATTGAAGTCATCGACCCATTCCCAAACCAGGCCGTGCATATCACTCACACCATAGACGTTTGGTGAATAACTCATGACGCTTCCTGGCATCAGTGGAGTGGGGCGTCCATACCAGTTGAGGATCTTCTGGTTGTAACCTTCCTCATCCCGTCCGAACGCGGAGCCTTCGCTTGCCACCCCGACGTACTCCCATTCGGCGAGTGTCGGAAGGCGTCGGCCGATCCAGCCGGCGTAAGCGCGCGCGGCGAACCATGAGACATTGGTGACGGGCGAATCCGCACCTTCGGATGGGAAGCCGAGATCGGATTCCCAGTGGACGAGGTAGTTCTCGTCGGCAAAGAGGGCGCGCACTTTGGAGCGTTGCCACTCAGGGTTGGCAGCGACGAAGTCAAGGTATTGCGCGTTGGTGACGGCATGTTCCTCCATCGAGAAGGCAGCAACCGATAACTCCTTTGGCTCATCCTTGCCAGGGTAGAGGGGGCGATGGATTCCGGCCGGAACCGGAATCAATCGCGTGAGTTCAGCAGCTTGTTGCTGCGTAGGATGTTCCGACAGAGCCGCAGCCTCCTGCGGATGCACCTGTGAATTGGGCTCGGCACATCCGCACAGCAAGGCGGTAATCACGAGCGCAAGAACAGGGCGCATGGTTCGCAGAAGGCCGAGGTTCATGAAGGATTCCTAGTGACCGCCTTGCTCCTTAGGAGCGGACTTCTTAGCGATGCGAGCCTTGCCAGCATCGATCTCGTCGCGCGTGACGACGGCGCCTTTGTTGCCCCACGAGTTGAGCACGTAGGTCAAGGTGTTGGCTGCGTCGTCATCGGACATGGAAAGCTTCGGCATGATGCTGTCGTAATCGACACCGTTGACGGTGATCTTGCCGATCAAGCCTTCGAGCATGATGTCGACAGCGCGGTCGCGGTCATCCATCAGGTAGTCAGACTTTGCCAGTGGTGGGAATGCTCCAGCGATACCTGCACCGTTGGCTTGGTGACAAGCCATGCAGTTAGCATCGTAAGCACGTTTGCCGAGTTCCATACGCTTCTCCATGGTGCGGTCGCGTGGGACCTCGTTGGTTACGCCCTTCGGCACTTCTTGGATGGCACCACCTTCAGGCTGGTAGATGCGGTCATCCTGCTTGCCGGAGTAAACGGTCAGGTCCTCAGGGCCGCTGACTTTCAACATGCCGAGCGAACCCTTGTTGAAGGTACGGAAGATGCTGTGGTCCACAATGATGTAAGTTCCAGGAACTTCAACCTTGAACTCGGCGATCGCCGAGCCGCCAGCAGGCACCAAAGTAGTCTGCACGTTGTGGTTGATCAGATCGCCGCCCTCTACATAGAGGTTGTCGAAGATCTCACCGATCACGTGGAAGGAACTCACCAGGTTTGGTCCACCGTTACCGACGTACAAACGTACGGTCTCGCCGACTTCTGCGGTGATGGCCTTGTCGCCAACCATTGCGCCGACCGAACCGTTGAACAAGACGTAGTCAGGGATTTCCTGCAGAGCCTTCTTCATGCTGAATGGCTGAAGACCTGCTTCACCGTATGCGCCTTCGGTGTAGAAGTCGCCTTGCATGATGTAGTACTCCTTATCGACTGGAGTCATGCCTTTGGCTGGCTCCACAAGGATCAGGCCGTACATACCGTTGGCGATGTGCATACCGACTGGCGCGGTGGCGCAGTGGTACACGTACAAGCCAGGGTTGGTGACCTGGAAGGAGAACTGCGAAGTGTGGCCTGGAGCAGTGAAGGAAGAAGCAGCACCACCACCTGGACCCGTAACGGCGTGAAGGTCAATGTTGTGAGGCATCTTGCTGCTTGGATCGTTGTGGAGGTTGAACTCGACAACGTCGCCAACGCGCGTGCGGATAAAGCTACCAGGTACGGTGCCACCGAATGTCCAGAAGGTGTAGTCCACGCCGTCAGCAATCGGGCTGACGAACTCGAGTACTTCCAAGTCGACGATCAACTTGGTCGGGTGGTTCCGTGTGATTGGGGCCGGAACCAGTGGTGGGGCAGTCAGGACTGCTTTCTCTTCGCCAATGACCTCGCCGAAGCGCGCGTCGTAGCCGGTGGTAATCAGCGGTTGAATCGCTGAGCCATCGTTCGAGGCGGTAAGACTAACGGAAGGGACGGGATCGCCGGATTTGACCGGCTCGCCGTGGCCCGGGGGGAGAGCCATCAACGAAGTCGCCATCACTGCTAGACCTAGCAGGGTGACTGGAAGTTTCTTGAACTGGTACATTATTTTTCGGGTTAGGAATGATTACCCAAGCTCGCCGTAAGCGGAAACGAGGGCTTCAGGAAGATCAGCTAGGCTGCGCAGGAGTTTCCAACCGCGCACGCCAAACATCACTGGGAGAATGCCCGCGCATTTGGGATCGATCCCGAGCGCGTGCACGCCGATGCCACTGTTGGTGGACTCACGTACGGCTTGGCGTACGTCATGCACACCGTGGTTGCCTTCGTAACGATCGAAGTCCGTCGGTTTGGCATCGGTAACGAGGATCATGTGTTTGCGCCGCGCGGAGTGATTCATTAACTCGGCGGTCGCATGTCGAATCGCCGGACCGATTCGCGTGTAGCCTTGCGGTTTGAGCAGACCTAGCCGACGTCGGCCGAGTCGCCACGGTTCCTCCCAGCCTTTGATTTCCCAAACGCGACAGAGGTTGCGCGTGTTGCTGGCGTAGGCAAGGATCTGCAAGGAATCGCCAAGGCGATCAGCGATCTCGCCAAGCACGTAAGCGGCTTCGCGTTCCACATCAAGAACGCGGCGGTCACCGATCCAACTGTCGGCCGACAGGCTCAGGTCAAGCAACACGGTGGTGGCTTGATCGCGATCGAGGCGCGGTTGGTGCGTGTAGATGCGACCGCTCGGGGAATGCCCGGACTTCAACAAGGCGTGGTCATCAACTACTGCGGCAATGTCGATGTGATTGCCATCGAGCTGACGATTCAGCGAACGCCGCTCGGTGCGACGCCTTTCCAGGTGTCGCAAGCTGCGCGTGATCGTGCCGCCCAAGCGTGTGCGCAGTTCATTCGCGTAATCAATCGCGCAACCAGGCAACTCCGATGGATACAGCGTAACCCAATCCTTGCGATAGGCGCGTTGGCTGTGATCCCATTCGTCATAGCGAAGGCTGCGTTCGCCAGGCGCGGCATTGGCCACATCTGGAATGCCTTCGGCGTCGCCGATGTCAGCCTTGTAGACCGAATGTACTTCCGGTCCGCCGCGGATCAACTCACGCAAGTCGACCGCGTCGAGCGAATCCTGTTGCTCATCCATGTCGTCTTCGCCATCGGTCTTGCGCAGACCACCTTCATACTTCTCGGCGAACATGACCTTCTCGAAAGCGCTCTCCGGCATTGCGGCGCGGTATTCATCTTCTTCGAGCAAGAGTCGTTTGACGTGATCCTTGGCTGGCGCATCGACTTCGGTCGCATCCGAAGCGACGCCATTCTTTTCCTCCATGACCTCGGCTGCTTCTAATGCAGCAGCAAGCTCCGAAGGAGGTAGCGGTCCGCCGAACAGCAGCAGCGGCGGGGAAGCCATGCCACGCTTACGGCGACCCTTCAAAGATTTCTGCGAGCCTTCGGGGAAGCCTTGCCAGCGTCCATCGATGACCGCGCGCAAAGCATCTTGGCGATGGCACTCCATCGCTTCTTCGGGCCCAGACATTTCGCTAGGGGTGGGGCGGCTATCCAGTTCCAACCACGCCGCGCTCATGATGCGCTTGCGGAAACCAGAATGGATCTTGCCAAGTTCAATCGCGATACACGCGGTGAACTCCAGGTAGGCCAAGTCTTCTTGCGGCACTTCGCGGCCAATGGCGATCATCGCGCCAGCCAATGCCGCGCGCGCGAACATGAAGCGGCGATTGACTTCCACTTCATTCGACAAGGCGATCATGCGTGGCAACAACACCACGTTCTTGACCACACCGCCAGATGCTTCGGCCTGACGCACTGAAACCAGGCGTCCGGCGAATGCTTGGGCGACTGCGCCGAGTGGATTCGCCATCTCATCGAAGTTGGCGGCGAACTCCTCGAAGCGTGGACGTTCTCCACCACGCCACCGCTTCCAGAATGCACCAAAGAATTCTTCGGCGAAATCCAGGTGGAGTTCCGGCGGAGCTTTGCGTTTGGCCAACGGTTCAGAAGGCTAGGGAGACGACTTCGTGAAGGGCCTCAAGCACGTCGCTCTCATCCGAAAGCGGTTCGCAGATCGCGGCGATGCATGCCACGCGCGGGTTCATGCCCGATTGGATCAAGCGCACGGCGTCGACCAACAATCGAGTGGAAGCTTTTTCGGCCAAGCCAAGTTCTTCGAGGCCGCGCAATTTGCCGGCGAGCTTGACCAGGCGTTTGGCCAGCTTGTCAGCACAATCGGTCTCGCCGATCAGGATGCTAGCTTCCAGCTCAGGTTCTGGGTAATCAAAGGAGATCGCGGCGAAGCGTTGCCGCGTCGACGGCTTCAATTCCTTCCAGCCTTTTTGGTAGCCGGGGTTGAAGCTCACCACCAACATGAATTCATCGCTGGCCTGCAACTCCTCGCTATGGCGTTCGAGATACAGACGACGTCGGTGGTCGGTAAGAGGATGGACGGCAACAACCACATCGGGGCGCGCCTCGGCCACTTCATCGAGGTAGAGGATGGCCCCTTCGCGCACTGCACGCGTTGCGGGGCCATCTTGCCACACCGTATCGCCGCCACGCACCAACCAGCGACCGAGCAAGTCGGCTGCAGAGGTGTCGTCGTGACAGGCGACGGTGACCAATGGCCGGCCAAGCTTGGCAGCCATGTGCTCGACGAAGCGCGATTTACCGCACCCCGTCGGGCCCTTCAACATCAATGGCAGTTTCTGCTGCCAGCAGTGTTGGAACAACGCGGTCTCATGCGCGACGGATTGATAGAAAGGGATCACTCCCTCGTTCAATTCGGTAATCCCTTTCATTTTCTAGCCCTCGCTGGATTCAGAGACGTTGTCTTGTGGCATTCCGTAAGCGATGAAGTTCTTGATGAAGAAAATCACGCCGACAGTGAACATTGCTGCTGCACAAACCAGTCCTGCCGCATGAATCTCAAGGCTTTCCTGAACTTCCAGGAAGTCCATTCCAGATTTGCGCTCCATGTAGACCTGCGCGATTCCCATCACTGCGAATGCGCCAGTCATTGCGACCATGCCGATGTTGGTCAGCCAGAATGCCCATTCCGGCATCCAACCCTTGAACAACTTGCGGCCAGTCATTTCAGGCATGGCGTAAGTGATCATCGCCAGAATCAGCATTGCGTATGCACCCCAGAAAGCCATGTGTCCGTGCATCGCCGTGACCAGCGTGCCGTGCGTCCACATGTTCACCGAAGGCAGCGTGTGTGCGAAACCGAGGAAGCCTGCGCCGATGAAACTCATCACTGCACAACCGATGGTCCATTGCAGGGCCACCTTGTTGGGGTGATTACGTCCGCCGCGGCGTGCCATCACGATCGCGTACATCGCCATGCCCAAGAAGGCGAGTGGCTCCAGTGCCGAGAAGATTCCACCGACCATCAACCAGTAGCCAGGAGCGCCGGTGTAGTAGTAGTGGTGACCCGTACCGAGAATGCCGGAGAGGAAAGTGAAGCCGACGATGATGTACAGCCACTTCTCGATCACCTCGCGGTCAATGCCGGTGAGTTTAATCAACAAGAACGACAGGATCGCGCCCATGATCAGTTCCCAAACGCCCTCTACCCAAAGGTGGACAACCCACCAACGGAAGTAGGAGTCGTGCACTAGGTTGTCGAAGGTGTACATGCCAGGCAGATACAACAATGCAGCCATCAGCAGGCCGAAGAACAGCACCATTGCGGTCGTGCTCTTGGTGCGTCCGGTCCAAATGGTCATCAGCAAGTTGAACAAGAAAGCCAGCACGTTCACGACTACCAAGTAATCTAGCGGGCGTGGGATCTCGAGGAACTTACGTCCTTCCCAGTAGTTGAAGTGATAACCGATGACAGCAACCACACCAACGAGTAGCAGTGATGCCCATTGAATCCAGGCAAGCTTGGTACTCCACAACTCGCGCTCAGATTCGCGCGGGATGATGTAGTAAGCCGATCCCATAAAGCCGGCGAGCATCCACACTACCAGTAGGTTGGTGTGCGTTGCGCGTGCGGTGTTGAAGGGAATCAGGTCATGCAATCCGTCCATTCCCATGCGGTCGAAACCGAGAATGAAACCGTATGCAAGTTGTAGGGCAAACAGGCCCATGCAGGAGGCGAAGAACGCCCAAGCGATTTTTTGACTCTTTGCGTACATGGATCTACTCCTTCTCCGTCAGGGTTGCGAGGAAGGTCAGGATCTCTTCGAGCTGTTCACCCTTGAGTCCGAAGTTAGGCATGGTGGTGTCGGCCTTGATCGACTGCGGATCGGAAACCCACTTGCTGAGGTAATCAGCGTCGTAACGATCGGCAACGCCATCGAGGGCGGGACCGACATTGCCTCCCTGCAGGCCAACGCTGTGGCAGCTCATGCAGATGGTCTTGAAGTATTCCGGTGCACTAGCGAGCGAACTGTCGACCGAAGTATCGATCAAGGAAGTCGTGCTGGCGTTGGCACCGAAGCTCATGTCCGGTTCCGACGGGAAGCCGTTGAGGTCGATCTCGCCGACCCACGTGAAGAAGGCGACGACGTCGGCAACGTTGCCGGCGGCAACTTCTGCACCAACTTCTTCAGGATCGAACATCGCATACTTGGTCATCTTGCGGCGACCTGGGTACATACGCTCTGGATCCTTGAGGAACTCGGCGATCCATTCGTGGCTGCGGCGTTCCATCACTTTGGTGAGCTCAGGAGCGTAGTAAGCGCCCTCACCCATGATGGTGTGGCAACCCATGCAGTTGTTTTGGTTCCAGATATGGTGGCCGCGCACGACGGACTCCGACATCTGGTCTTGGTTGGAGCGGTCCGGCATCTGTTTCAGCGTGTCCATCGTGAGTAACACGAAGGCAATACTGCACAGTGCGGTCCCGCCTAGAAAAAAGGCTTTGGCAGCTGATTTGGTCAGCATGTTGTTTTTTGGGTTTGGGAGACTGGTTTTGTGGGTGAATGAGGTATGACTCGCGCGCACTAGAGCAAGAAGTGTGCCAGGATAAAAAGAGTTCCAATTATCCTTTTTGGGGCTTCTGGGCGAGTTTCGTGCTAGACTGTTGTAGAAATGACATCAGACGACGTTGTAGAAAAATCAACAGTTGTGCATTCGACAACAGAGCGTGAGTTCGAGCTTCTGGTCGGGATTGCTCTCGACTTGAACCTCACTTTGGTCAGCAAGGAGCGCTATCAGCGTTTGGTGTCCGCGGTGCCGAGCGTGCTTCCAGCAGATGCCGTCACGCTATTGCGGTTAGAGGGCGACGAACTTCAGCCTTTGGCTGCCACAGGTCTCAGAGATGAAGCGCTCGGCCATGTCTTCAGTTTGGCCGATCACCCGCGTTTGGAGAGAGTGTGTTCTTCGACGGAGCCAATCCAATTCCCAGTCGATTCCAACCTGCCGGACCCTTTCGATGGCTTGATCGAAGGCGTTGAAGACTTCACGACCTGTGTGCACGCATGTCTGGGGTTGCCGTTGCGCGTGAAGGGGGAGTTGGTCGGGGTCTTGGCCCTCGACGCCATCAACCCGCATGCCTTCGAGAACACACGGCCCTCCTTCTTGAAGGCTCTTGGTGCCTTGGCGGCTGCAACCCTGCACACCTCTTATCTGGCCGACACTCTGGAGGATGCGGCCAACCATCAACGCCAGATCGCGCAGACCTTGGTTGGTGACATGCTCAAGCGTCGGGCCCACGGATTGAACGGCACCAGCAGTTCGATCTCGATGTTGAAGGAAGAGATCTCGTTATTCGCCGGCTCCAACTTTCCGGTCTTGATCAGCGGCGAGACCGGCACCGGCAAGGAGATCGTGGCTGGCATGCTGCACCGCCAATCTGCCCTCAGCCATAAACCGATGGTCTATGTGAATTGCGCAGCACTTCCGGAATCGGTGGTGGAGAGCGAACTCTTCGGCCATGAAGCTGGATCTTTCACCGGCGCGCACGAGCGTCGGCTTGGAAAGTTCCAAGTTGCCGACGGCGGTTGCCTATTCCTTGATGAGATTGGTGAACTACCATTGGCGGTGCAGCCGAAACTCTTGCGCGTCTTGCAATCCGGGGAGATTCAGCGCGTCGGTTCCGACGCCACCAACTCCGTCAACGTGCGGGTATTCGCTGCCACCAACCGCAACCTCCATCATGAAGTGGAAGCTGGGCGATTCCGTTCGGACCTCCTGCATCGGTTGGATGTCTGTCGCCTAACGGTTCCGCCGTTGCGCGAGCGTCCTGAAGATATCTTGGTCCTGGCTGGTCAGTTCTGCGACCGCGCACGCCGACAGCTTGGCCTGGGTGCGATTCGTCTGCACCCGGAAGCGCAGCAGATCTTGCGCAGCTTCGATTGGCCAGGTAATGTGCGTGAGTTGGAGAACGTGATTTCGCGCGCCGCCTTACGTGCTTCAAGGCGAAGCCCCAATAACACCTTGGTGTTGATTACCGCGCAAGATGTCGGCGCCGATTACTTGGCCACTTATCAAGGCAAGAAAGATGCTGCGAAAGACATCGAGGGGGGGGCGGTATTCGGCCTGGGTGCTGCATGCGACATGCCGTTACGCGACGCCGTTGATCTCTTTCAGCGTGAACTGATTCAAGATGCGCTCCAACGCAACGATGGCGTATGGGCATCCGCGGCGCGCGATCTAGGAATGCACCGCAGCAACCTGCATCACTTGGCGAAGCGGCTTGGCTTGTTGACTTGAAGCGAATGGTCGACAAGCCTCTCACCATCATATTGGAATAGCGATCCCTTGCTTCCGCCGAGCCAGAGTTTGCCATTGGCATCTTCCACGAAGAACTGGATTGGTTCAAGCGCTTGACTCTCTTCGTTGGTGAATGGTGTGAACGATTCTCCTTCGTAGCGATAAGCGCCTTGATTCGTGCCAATCCAGAGCTCTCCGCTTTTTGCCAAAAAACCGCATAGAATGCCATTCGCAGCACGAACCGAGGCGATCCTTTCTTGAGTCTGGGCACTCATTGCTTGCTCCGCTTCGAGCAGCTTCTGAATATATTCAGGCTTGGCCGACGTCGGCGATTGTGCTTGAGCGCATCCGGTCAGAAGCGTAAAGGGAATCAGTATCTTGAAAAGCGAACAAATGGGCGCAGCGTTTCGTCGCAGGCAGTCCAAGTGGGACAGGACTACCCGCGCGCGTATTCCAAAATTATGCAGCGACCCTCTCGCCTATTCCCAAGTACAAGCCTTCAACATTCTTGCAGTCGCAGCGGCAGCGCCTTCCGACGGCGAGCATTCCGCGCCCACTGGCTTGCGATAACCCAAGTCATAGGCTTCGCGCATCACGCGAGAGTAGTTGATCTCGCCGGTGCCTGGTTCACGTCGGCCGGGGTGGTCGGCGAGTTGCAGATAACCGATCTGATCGAAGCCTTCGCGCATACGTCCGCACAAGTCGCCTTCGGAGATCTGCATGTGATAGAGATCCCAGTTAATCTTGGCCATGGGGCTATCGACCTCGCGGCAGATGCGTACGGCATCGGGGGAACCGTAAAGACAGTGACCCTTGTGGTCGCGACGAATGTTCATGGGCTCGAGAATCATCATCACGTTGTGGTCCTCGGCGATCGGTGCGGCCAACTTCAAACCGGTGATGATGTTGTCGTGCATCTCGCGCTGGGTCATACCCTTTTGATCATTGCCGCCGACGATGGTCATCATGGGGCAATCCAACTTCAAGGCGAACTCGCAAGAAGCCTTCACTTCCTTTACAAAGGCCTCGTGGTTTTTCGGATCGTTCATGCCGGGGTTAAAGCCCCATGCGGTGAACTGCACAGCCTTCATGCCGGTCTCTTTCATGGCCTCAAGCACGGCATCCAAATTCTTATTGCGCCATGGCCAGAACTCGAAGTACTTGTAGCCGAGTTTCGATGCCTTACGGATCTTGTCTTCCAGCGGGCCGCCGAGCCACATCTCTAGGTTCAATGCCAAATCGGTTTGGCATGCCTCATGCAACTTAGCCAAGTCCTCGCCGCTCGGGTCTTGGCCCAAGTTCAGCGGGTTGGCAACTGCGGCGTTTGGATCCCGCGATGGAATCAATGCGTTTGCTGCAAGTCCACCGGGCAAAGCGGTTCCTGCTGCGATGGCACCGGCTGCGGTGCGAAGAAAGTTGCGACGCGAAGAAGACATGTCGCCAGGATAGCGTGAACTATCGACTTTGCAGAGCCGATGCCGCCGCTTCATCCATGACCCAGGTCACATCTTGATGTTCACGCAACAACGACGCTGGCGTATCAATCGAGATCGGCCCTTCCAACGCCCGTTTAACGGCGGACGCCTTGTCTGCACCAAAAGCCATCAGGATGATCTTGCGCGCATCCATGATCGTTTGAATGCCGACGCTAATCCCCGCAGTGGGGGCATCTACGCCTTGCGGAAATCCCGGGCGCTTGCGCGTGGACTCCGCCAACTGCACCAAACGCGTGCGCGAATCCGCAGGTGCGCCGGGCTCGTTGAAGGCGATGTGGCCGTTCACGCCTACACCCAATAGGCAGACATCGAGACCACCGGCCTCAATGATCGCTTGTTCATAAGCGGCGCAGTGGGATTCAAAATGACTTTCATCCACCGTGCCATCCAGGAAACCGATCGCTTTGGCAGGCAGATCCACGCGCGAGAACAATTCCTCATCCATGAAGGCGCGGAAGGAAATCGGGTTATCCGCGCGGCATGGCCAGTACTCATCAAGGTTGAAGGTACGGCAGTTGGCCATGCTGAAGGAGCCGGCCTGGAAGCACGTGCGCCATAAGGCATAGAGGGCCTTGGGTGTGGATCCGGTCGGCAACATCAGCACAGGCTTGGCCACTTTGGCCAAGATTTCATCCAGCTGATCCGCGACGAAGAGCGCGGCGGCGTCGGAGTCTGGGGTCACGTGCAACATCGGCGATAGTATGCCAAGGCGGCCTGCCGCTACTATGGGCGCGGCTGCCAATCCCGCTTGACGGCCAATCATCATGTTTCAACCCCTGTTCGGAATCGCCGTCTTGATTGGCTTGGCTTATGCCCTGAGCACCAAGCGCAAAGCCGTGCGTTGGCGACCAGTGATGGTGGGCCTGGCCTTGCAATGGATCTTGGCCTTCTTGGTGTTGAAGACCGATTTCGGTTCGGTGTTCTTCAATGGCGCACAGCGATTCTTCCGCGGTCTTATCGATATGAGCAAGGAGGCGGGCCGCACCGTGTTGGGGGATAGTGCGCTCGGATTGACCGAAGAGCCAGCCGTGTTCGGTGCCATCGTCTTGGTCACGGTAATCTTCTTCAGCTCGATGTTCTCGGTGCTGCACCATGTTGGCTTTGTGCGCGTGATCGTGGGATCCATGGCGCGTGTGATGGCCAAGTTGATGGGCACTTCCGGTTCGGAATCCACCGTTGCCGCCGCCAACATCTTCGTCGGCCAGACCGAAGCGCCCCTGCTCATACGCCCATATCTGGCCAACATGACGCGCAGTGAGCTTGGTGCAGTCATGACCGTGGGATTCGCCACTGTGGCCGGCGGTGTGTTCGCGATTTATGTGGAGATGATGACCGACATCGTGCCCAATGTCGCCGGGCACTTGCTTGCAGCATCGGTGATGTCGGCGCCTATGGGGTTGGCGATTGCCAAGGTCGTGTTCCCAGAGGTCGATGAATCCGAAACGATGGGCAAGGATATCGCCCAACCGAAATCCGAGTATGCCAACACCATCGATGCCGCCAGCTCTGGTGCCGCCGACGGCCTCAAGTTAGCGCTGAACATCTTGGCCATGTTGATCGCCTTTGTTGGTCTACTTGGCGTGGTGAACTGGTTCCTCAGTCAAGGCAGCTCCAATCTGTCCTTGCAGAACATTCTTGGTGCACTGTTCTCGCCGATCGCATGGTTGCTCGGCGTACCTGCTGCGGAAACCGCGCATGTGGGCAAGCTGCTCGGTACCAAGATGGCCGTCAATGAATACGTGGCTTTCTTGGAGATGGAGAAGATGGAAGCAGGCGGACTCAGCGATCGTTCGCGCGTAATCGCATCCTATGCCCTGTGTGGCTTCTCGAACTTCTCGAGTATCGCCATCCAGATTGGCGGTCTTGGCACGATCGCGCCGGGGCGTCGCAAGGAGTTGGCGCAACTAGGATTGCGCGCCATGTGCGCCGGTAGTTTGGCAACCTATTGCACGGCAGCGACTGCGGCCATGTTCTTGGGCTAATCCGCGAGACATGTGACCAACTAACGCGAGCCGAGCTTCGCGCAGCCTACAGAAAACATTCGCTTCCACATATGCCGTGGTGCGCAGCTACCCGATCTCAGTAAACTTCGCCCTGGCCATCGTGTGCCAGTAGCAGTTGCGAATCGGTGAAGCCCGCATCATTACGCGCGATCCAATCCTCCAGGAAGTTCGGATCCAAGATACGCGGATCGGTCAAGCTCTCCAGGAAGGCGATCAGGTCGGCATAGTCACGATCACTCAAACTTAAGTTCGCCGGCAATCGCGATGTGCCTGCGCCGCGTTTCAGCAGCAGTTGATCAACAACTTCGCCGGTGTTCTGCACGAAGCCCGCGGTCTGCATTCCTGCCGGAAGAGCAGCCAAGTTGAAGTTGGCGAAACCACTCACCGGGTCGACGTGATAACGCAACAGCGTTTCCAAGTCAGAGAAGCTGCCGGCATGTCCCCACGGACCAGTCTCGGTCACGTTGATCAATGCAGGTGTGCGGAAGGAGAAGCGTTCGATCATGCCGCCGACAAACATTGAGCGACCATAATCTGCATCCATGTCACCAATCAGGTTCGGCACGCCCTTGCCGCGGCCGATCTGTGGGAAGGCGGTCAAGTGATAATCGCCATCGGTGAAGAAATCACCCGAGTGGCATCGGTCGCACGCAGCACCTCCTTCATTCGGTTCGCGCAAGAACAGCAAGGCACCGCGTTTGGCAGCATTGCTGATGGCGTTTTGGTTGCCTTCCACATATTGCTTCCAAGGAGTGTCCACGAACACCTGCGAGTCTTCATAGGCGCCGATCGCGGCGACTACATTCTCGAAGGTGATCAAGTCCTGTACGGGCATGGTCGGTTCCTCGAATGCCGTGCGGAACAGGCTGACCCAGTCCTCGGTAATCTCGCCAGCACCAACACCGAAGTTGCCTAAGCGTGCGGCAAGGTGATCACGAACAGCAGTGTTGTTGAGCCCGTACTCAAATGTGAAGCCGCGCATTTCCTCTTCATTAGTCACGGGGAAGCGCGCTTGGGCCGCAGCCAAAGTGTTGCCAGCGAGCGGGTCGGCAGTTCCCGAAGAAGAGCTGTCAGGGGTGGCGATTCCACTTTCCAAATTCTGGACTCGACCATCCCAAAACAGACTCTCATCCCACAGGGCCACATTGAAGGTCGTGGGGGAGTTGCGCGGTACGGTCGGTCCGCCGTCATAATCTTCGGCGGCGGAATGATGTGCACGTAAAGGACCAAGCAAGTCCGGGTCGACGGCATCGGTGCCGATCGGCAAAGCCATGGCGTCGCCACCGGCAAGGCGCGGGTGATGGCAGCTGGCGCAGGCGGCATCAAAATCGCCGCTGAGTGACTTGGTAAAGAAAAGCCGCTTGCCTAACTCAGCAAGCGGTTCGGTGATTTCAGGAATGATACGGCCGTCGATTGGGTCGCCATCAAGGCCAGCTTGGATCAGCTGCGAGGTCAGCAGTGCATCTAGGGACAAGCTGTTGACCACATTTTCGGCAGATCCGCCGGAACCGCTTCCGCAAGAGACCATGCTCAGCAGGGCCAGGGTGGGCAAAGATGTTGACCAAGCCCACCGGCCGAAGGGGCGAAAAATTACAGCCATACTCTCCTTTTCGGCCAGCTGGAGTAAAAGTTCACTCCCAAAAGTTGAAACTAATCCGCGTTTTTATCCGATGGTTCCCAGCGGCTGACGAAAGTGAGCTCCAGCTTGCCGTCGGACTCGGTCATCTCAAAGACGTTCTTGGGATCACGTAGCTGCTGCTTCTGCTCTTCGGTGAAGTAGCCGTTCAAACGCGCGGATTCCCAGCGGCGGATGGTCTCAAGAATCTCCGCGCCCTGCGGATTGTCGGCAACCGTGGCCGGTTCGATGTAGAAGTCTACGCCCGAGTCCAGCCCGGCGCATAAACCCATGATCCAATCGATATCTTCCACTGTGGTGTTGGTACGCATCAGGAACTGTCCGAGCTTGGTCGGCAGCTTGTCTTTCTTTAGCAACTCCTGACTCTGCAGTCGATGTTCCAGATGTGACTCTCGGAAGTTGCCGGTCCATGGCTCACCCCAACTCTCATTGGTGGCGTAGTGCCAATACTGATGCATCAGATCCGAGGAATTATTGATGATGTTCTTGTTGTCCGCCGCATCGTAAAAGACCTTGATGAACCGTTCGCAGGCATAACGACCATGACCAGTTGCCATGCATCCTTCGATCCCATCGAAGCTGATCCGCTCCATGCCACTTTGGTTGAACACACGCGCCAAATTGGTGGCGACTTCATCCTGCAGCTGCATGTCGGCGAAGAACACCTTGTAACCATGCGAGACCATTTTGCCGACTTGCGCACCACTCGAGTGTGCCACCGCCGAAGTGCCGAATGCGCCGCGTTCACAGCCTGACAACACCCATGGCCTCTGTTCACTACGCGCGCCGTATTTGATGATCTCATCGCCGATTCGGATCGCGTAATGCGGCATCCATTGGCCGTCTTTGCCACGCTGGTAAGACTCCATTGGCGCGTCGTCGGCTAGATGGATGTCCGTCGAGGATGCATCCAAATCTTGCGCCAAAGTAGTCAACCCGGCAAGCTGTAGATTCGGGTGCGGGGTGCCATGTACGAAGGCGTCGGTGGGGGTGAGGAAATTACTCAACGCATGTGCGCCAAGATTCAGGCCGCGGGCCTTGGCTTTCTCGACACATGTAATCAAGCCAGGCATGCCGTTCGGATATTGATCCTTGCGCAATGGGAAATGCCCCCAGGTCTCGAAAATCCCCGGATGATAAACACAAGTGATCCCGGCTTGCTCGGCAATGGTGAGGCAGTCGTCGATGTTGCTCGGATTGAAGTTCATGATGAACTTTGACGAGGTGGCATAAGGCGATAACTTCAACCATTCACCATCATGCTCCGGATGCGGCAGACCTTCGACCTTTTCGATCCTCGCGACCACATCCATCAAGGAAGAGGTAGGAGTTCCATACAGGGCGATCTTCGACCCGACGACATCTTCACCTGCCAACGGCATCGCCTGAATATTGTTGTGCAAGACATTGCTGCTCACCCGCGGTTTGGTGCGGTCGCGCGTGTAAGCCTGCAGCGCCGAACCACCTTCCATATGTCGCGCAGCATTGCCGACGCGATCCCGCTTGCCATGCTCCAAACCACCACAGGTCTTCAGGTTCAAGCCCATGATCCCGACCGCATACTCGTCGTCATAAGCCACGCCGAGCGACCCGCCAACTTCGCCGTTGATGTTGAGTGGGTATGGACCCCATGTCAGGAAGTCAATCGTGTCTTCCGACCTGACTGCCACCACTTCAAAGGAGCAGTGCGACGGCATGGCCTCTACGGCCACAGTGACTTTTGCATCAGAACCATCAAAGCTCAACAACAGGTCGTCGCCAACCCATTCCATGCTGGAGGGTGCATGGTTTTGCCCACCCACCTCGATGGTCAACAACGGCACAGCCTCTTGCCCAAGCAGCAACTCCCGGTTCGATTTCCGATCCTGAAGCGAAAGCACATGACCGTTCTCGATTTGGATTCGGAAATCGGAAATCGTCAGCGTTTGGCTCGCTCGCGGGGTGAAGATACTACAACTGAACAGTAAGCCGCACAGCAGCAGGCCAAGGAGGATGGGGGCGGTTGCTTTAATCATCGGAAGCGTGGTGCGATCCACAGGCGCCAAGCATGGAACAGCAGCAACGCCGAGAGTACAACACCCCCAGCGGTCGCGAGCCAATCGTGTTCCATGGCATGCACATGTGGAATGGCGTTGGCTAGGTCAATGTCCATGCTTTCGTAAAGCAAGTTGACCAACCAACCGAGCGCTAACGAAACCACGATCAAAGACAGTAGATAAACGCGCAGGACTGCGGTGCCGAGGAAGTTGCGCACCACCAACATGGTGGTGATGTTGGTGGCGGGACCAGCCAGCAGCAGCACCAAAGCAGCGCCAGGATCCAAGCCCTTCAGGACCAAGGCCGCAGCGACCGGCGTACTTGCAGTGGCGCAGATGTACATGGGCATCGAAAGCACCAGCATCATCAACATGGCGACGAAGCCACCGGGGATGGTGTCGCCAAAGAAATCTTCCGGCACCACCACCGTGATCAAACCGCTGATCAGGAAGCCAAGCATGAACCACGGCGTGAGGTCCTCCATCAACTTGCCGAAGGAGAAACGCAACGACGCGAGCAACCGTTGCCTGAGGCCCACCTGCGCCGTACCGGCATTGGCCGCTTCCTCTCCATCCTCAACCTCTGCAACTGCATCGGCTTTCTTATGCGCGCATCAGCCCGGCTCGGTCTCTGGCTTGGCCTCTTCTTCAACGCCTTTGTTGTCGGCATTGGCCAGCACCAAGCGATTCACGAAGGTGCCGGATAGGATCGCCGTCAGAATCGCGGCGATCGGGCGCAGCACGGTCATCAACGGATCGAACAATGCCCAAGTGATGCCGATTGAATCCACGCCAGTCTCTGGAGTGGCGATCAGAAAGGAAGTGGTGGCGCCCTTGCTTGCGCCGGAATCACGCAGGCCGGCGGCCGTCGGAATCACCGAACAGGAACATAGTGGCAGTGGCGCGCCGAATAACGACGCCTTGAACACCGACAGGAAGTCATTACCGCCAAAGTGACGGAAGACCTTGTCCTGCGGGATGAAGATCTTCAGGAAGCCTGCGATCAGGAAGCCGAGGATGAGCCACGGACCGGACTCGGCCAAGATGCCCCAAATGGCCACCCACCAATCTTGCAGGAACTCCACTCAGCTCTCCAGGAAGTGAACGCCGGCCATCAGCGCGATGCCTGTAATCAGCAGCAGGATCTTGACGGCGATGTCTTCCTTGTGGTGGAAGACTTCCGGCAGCAACTCGGTCAGGCAAACGAAGAGGAAGGTGCCTGCTGCCAGTGCCAAAGCCACGGCCATGCCGGTGGGGCCAATGCTGGAGAACATTGCCGTGCCTGCCCAGACGCCAAGCGGCGTGAATAGCGAGAACACGATCAACAGTTGCAGGATGCGGCGCAGTGGGAACTTGGCCAGCTGGAAGACCGACATCAGCGAGAAGGATTCGAAAGCCTTGTGCGCGATGATCGCCAAGAACACTGGGCCCGCCAAGTCAGCGGCATGATCTCCAGCATGGTTGGCGTGACCACTGGCGTTCGCTGCCGCCAGTCCGATACCGGTGGTCAGTGCGTGGACCGACAAGCCGACCAACGATGCATAACCAACGGCGCGGTGACGATGCAAGTCATCGTGGTCGTGGGTGCGGAAGACCAACGATTCGAGCAGATAGACCGCCAGCACGCCGACCAGCACGAAGCTCCACATGAACAACATGCCGTGGTCGCCGTGAGCATGCATGCCGGCGCTTGCTTCGTTGGCGGTTCCGCCTGCAAACTCTGGAGCTGCCACCGACAAGGCGGGCAGCATATGCAGGAAAACGGCGCCGAGGAAAATGCCGGTAGAGAGCGCCAGCGCATTATGCAGCTTGCGATCATCCCACTTGGTCAGCAGCGGCAGAAGGCCGCCCGCCAAACCGACCAACAGAATCACCAAACCCTGCACGCGCAGGTCGGTGACCAAGTCGACTGCCAGTTCCGGCAGCGGGAGGGCGAGGAGCAGTTGCATCCGCGCCTATTCTAGGACCAGTATGGTTGGACAGGCAGAGCCTTATTTGCTGTCGAATAAGTGCGTCACCACGATGTGGCCATTGCCAGTGCGCAAATACAGCGATCCATCGCCGGCATTCTGACTCAATGGCGGACCGAGAATCTTGGTCGAGCCATTGCCGGTTTCCATATCCACCTTGCAGGTCAGCTCGCCGTCGCAACGCACCGCAATGCGCCCGTTGGAACTTTCCGCCTTGCCGCGGCCTCTCCAGCCATCGGGCAATTGCATGGTGATGCGGCCGTTGGAAGTCTCCAGGTTGAAATCCTGGAAATCACCGGTGATCTGCAGGTTGCCGTTGGAGGTATCAAGCTCCACCGTGATGTGCTTCGGCACCTTCAG
The DNA here is from genome assembly GCA_024229395.1 of Planctomycetota bacterium. Taxonomy (GTDB): domain Bacteria; phylum Planctomycetota; class UBA1135; order UBA1135; family UBA1135. Next base: position 281,958 of record JAAESM010000002.1, read on the forward strand.
CCTGTCCAAAGAGCCACCGACCCTGCCCGATAGCCCGGCCGGCTTGGAGATGGAGATCACACCCACATTGCCGGATTCTGAGTAGACCCACTCGAACTCACTTGCTCGCGCCTCTGCTTCCTCTTCGGTATTGCCGCTGGCCCAAACGGTGGACTCGCCAGACAACTTACCCGCACTGGCATTTGAATCGTTGGCTTCCACCACACTCAGCACACCATTGAAAGTCTCCACTCTCAAGGTATGGATGTCCGAGGACATCTGGAAATTCACGTTGGACTCCAGCTTGGCGGTCTCCTTCAGGTCGCCAAAGGTGAGACTGCATGCCGCGCTCAGCAGAGCGAGGGAAAGGAATTGCCAAGCGGGCTTACGCATCTTTAGGAATCTTTGTGGGTGACGTTGATGTTGGCGTTGCTTGAATCAAGTACCAAGCTGCCTTGACCGCCATCAATCGGGGGGCCGTACACACGAACCTTGCCATTGCTGGTGTCGGTGCGCAACTTGCAATCCAGAGTACCCGTGCAGCGTACCGTGATTTTGCCGTTGGAAGTATCAACATTGCCCATGCCACTCCAATCACCTTCCAAGTTCACCTCAATTTTGCCGTTGGAGCTGCGCACATTGAAATCCTGAGTAGCACCGCTCAAGTAGATGTTGCCGTTCGAGGATTTGATCCGCACCTTGCCATTGCTGTTGGCATCGACATTGCCATTGCTGGTATGGATCAGCACCGTGTCAAAGCCAGGATCCACATTGACGTTGCCGTTGCTGGTATCTACATCCACTTTCCACGCCGACGGCACCGAAAGCTGCTTCAAGCTACTGCCCGCGTTGCCGGTGCCGCCATCAGGGCGCGAAAGATCCAGATAGAGCGTGCTGCCGGACTCGCGGAAGTTCCAGTGCATTTGGCCAAGGCGCTTGGCGGCCTCTTCCTGGGTGTTGCCGGTGGCGTAGGTGGAGGTCAGACCGCTGACTTCCAGGCCGCCGTCGGCAGGCACGAGCGAAATACTGCCGTTGAAGCCTTCGATGCGAATATTGGTGATGCCGTTGCTGGCGGTATGTTGGATAGAGCCCTCGCGGCTGGCTTTCTCATTACCAAAGAATCTGATCGAGCAGGAGCCAAGCAAAAGCAGGGGGAGAAGTGTGGCGGTCAGTTTGAGCTTCATTGCGCTTGAGAGTACGTGGCAGAGCGAATTTCGTGGGCGGGAAAATCCCAGCAGCCAAGAAGGCCCTAAAATAGTCGCCCCATGGCTCGTTTCTCCGTATTGGTGACATTCTTGGCGCTGGCAAGCAGCATTTCCGCCCAGCCCATGCATCCCGAGCTGGCCGGTCCGCCCCAGCAGAGCTTGGGGTCGATCCAAGTCGGCAAGCACCAGTTCGAGCGCAGGCTGCTGCCCAATGGCGTGCGCGCGGTGGCAGTGCGCGACGACCGTGCCGATTTGAGCATCTTCATTGCGGTGGCGGCTGGTAATCGCAACGAGACCGCGGAGACCACCGGTTTGGCCCACTTGACCGAGCATGCCTTGTTCACCGGCACGCCAACCACCGGTGTGGATCAGCATGAGAAGACCATCGTGGCGTGGGGCGGCGAGTCGAACGCTTTCACCCGCGACGACTACACCATGTACTACGACCACGGCTTTCCGGTCGAGCACATGGACACCGTGCTGAAGATGGAGGCCGACCGCCTCAGCAACCTGACCTTCGATGAGTTTGCAGTACTGCATGAGCGTCATCGCCTTGAGGTCGAGGAGAAGCATGCCTATCGCACCGCCGAAGGTCGCGCCGAGCAGCTCGAGAATGCCTTCTTTGAATTGCATCCATACCGCCATGGATTGCGCAGTGAAGCCGGCCACACCAAAGGGCCGGAGCTGAGTGTGGCGCAGATCAAGGAGTTCTACTCAGCGCATTACCAGCCGGATCGTTTTGCCGTGGTAGTGGTTGGGCCGGTCGATGCCAATAAAGCGTTGGACAGCATTGAAGCTGCCTTCAGTCCGCTGAAAGGCCGGGCGGGTGTCGCCAAGATTGCCAAGGACGTTGCGCCCGAAGCGCCGCGCACCAAGCGCATCAAATCCCAGTTGCCGCGTGATCGTTATGTGGGCTGTTGGTTAACTCCATCCTTGGATCACGCCGATCAAGCCGCGCTGAACATCTTGGCCACCATGCTCGGTCGTGAGGAACTTCCAGGTGGTGCAGTCTTGACCGTGAGTATCGGCGGCCGTGTCGATGCCGACATCTTCCAGATCGGTTGGTCCGGCTCGCAGCAGACCGCCAAGGAGGTTTCTGCGCTGATGGCTAGCTACCGCGATGGCAGCGTCTTTGACAACAAAGCCAAGGCCGACATTCTGACCGAGGTTAAGGAATTGATGGTCGCCTCGCATATCGAGGCACCTCTGCGCGCCCGTCCATACTTCTCGTTGGCCGGCACCCTCGCTTGGCACGAAGTATTCGGAATCAGCGATTCCCTGGCGAACTGGGGTAATGCGGTCGCAGCCGTGAGTGCTGCCGACGTCCAGCGCGTGGCCAAGAAATGGCTCAATCCAGCGATCGGCACCTTGATCATCTTCGAAGGCACCGGCGAGGAAATCGCACCGCTGCCGGAAGGCGTCGATGCCCTTTATGAGGCTGCCGCCGAAGCTTCGGAGACTGGTGATTACGAACGTGCGATCGAAGCCTTCACGCGCATGTTGGCCACCAAGCCGAACCGCATGAACACCGTGATCTATCTTTATGAGCGCGGTGCACTGCGCTTGGAGATGAACGATTTCGATGGTGCCATCGCGGACTTCGAGGCGGCACTCGCGGTCGTGGATTACCCAGCCGTACGTGAGATCCTCGAGGAAACCCACGCGCGCAAAGCCCGCGCCATGCGCGGCGAGTTCGAGACTCCCGAAGCAGATTCTGAAAAGCCTGCCGGCGACAAAAAGCACGGCGGATAAGCCCATCACGACGCTACGATAATTCCATGTTTGAAGAATGCACCAAGGTCGATGCGCTGGTCGAGATCCTCGGAAGACGTCTCGGGCCACCACCGCAGGTTGCTGTGGTGTTGGGCTCCGGCTGGAAGGAGTTAGCCAGTGACCTACTGGAGAACACGGAAGGCTTGGACCTGCGTGGTTTGGATAACTGGATGTGCCCGAAGGTCGAAGGTCATGGCGCGGACTTGCTGATCGGTGATCTCAAAGATGCACCCGAAGGCAAAGCTCGGCGCGTACTCCTTTGCAGCGGTCGCGTGCACAGTTACGAAGGATATGAAGCGGCTGAGATCGTGCGCGGCGTGCGCGCCTTGGTCAACTGGGGGGCCAGTCATGTATTGTTGCTCAACGCAGCGGGCAGTCTCACAACAGACCGACCAGCCGGTTCGCTGATGCCGTTCTCGGACCACATCAATTTCGGACTACCAAACCCAGTGCGCTGCGGGGAAAACTGCGGTCATGGCGCGCAGTTCGTGAATCTGGTCGACATGTACGACCCAGCTTGGCGGGCGGGATTACTTGAACAGCAGCCGCATCTGCAAGAAGGGGTGTACGTCGGCATGAAAGGGCCTTCCTACGAGACTCCAGCAGAAGTGCGGATGGTTGCCAAGATGGGTGGAGACGCTGTGGGTATGAGCACCATTCCTGAGGCGATCGCCGCCCACGCATTAGGTGCAAAAGTGATGGCAATTTCGCTACTGACCAACATGGCTGCGGGTATCGAGGGAAGCAATCCCAGCCACGAGGAAGTGCTGGAGACTGCCACCGCAAATGCCCAAGCTGCAGCCGATGTCTTGCGCTCGGCTTTGTTGGCCGCAACTGTTTGAGATATTCCAGGTCTGCCCTAGAATTCGGTCCCACGGTTGCCACTACGGCGACCCTTTCCCAGTTAAATACCATGGCAGTTCTCGTTAACAAGCCCGCGCCCGATTTCACGGCTACCGCGGTCATGGAAGACGGCTCCACGAAGCAGGTTTCCTTGTCGGATTACAAGGGCCAGCACGTCGCGCTGTTCTTCTACCCAAAAGATTTCACCTTCGTCTGACCTTCCGAGTTGATCGCTTTTGACCATCGTATGGATGAGTTCAAGAAGCGCGGCGTCCAAGTTTTGGGCGTCTCCATTGACGACGCGGAATCTCACATCAACTGGCGTAACACTGCCATCAACGAAGGCGGCATCGGCCCTGTGAACTACCCTCTCCTTTGTGACGAGGATCGTTCCATGACCAACGCTTTCGACCTGCTGCACGAGGAGTCCACCTTCTCGCTGCGCGGTACCTTCATCATCGATAAGGAAGGTGTAGTCCAGAGCCAGACCGTGAACAACCTCGGCCTCGGTCGTGACATGGATGAGCTGCTGCGCATGATCGACGCAGTCCAGTTCCTCGAGACTGCTGGTCAAGTTTGCCCTGCAGGTTGGGCCCCAGGTAAGCCAGGCATGACCCCAGATGCAGAAGGTGTTGCATCCTACCTAGCAGACAACGCAGACAGCCTGTAGGCTAACGGTAAGAGGAGTAGCCCATGCGGCTTGCTTCTTTTCCCCTTGTGAGCACCCCGGTTAAAGTCGGGGTGCTTCTTTTTTTGCGCCCGCCCGCGCGCAGTCCATAGGCGCGAATCCAATCCGCGACGTTAACATTTGCCTCATGGGCATCTACACACGTGGCGGCGACGGCGGCGAGACCGGTCTTTTCGGTGGCGACCGAGTCAGCAAAGGCGATCCACGCATTGGAACCTACGGCGACGTCGATGAACTCAACTCCATGTTGGGTTGGTGCGCCGCGGTAGCTGGTCCACAAGATGCCGAACGCTTGCAGCATGTGCAGGCGCTGTTATTCACCCTTGGGTCCTTCTTGGCCACACCACCAGAAGCCTCTGAGAAGATCCGCTCCATGTTGCCGCCCTTCCCTGAAGGATCCAGCGCTGCATTGGAAGCGCAGATCGATCAATGGGAAGAACAGACCGGCGCCTTGAAGGCCTTCATTCTTCCTGGTGGTTGCGAACTTGCCGCACGTTTACATGTTGCGCGTTGCGTCTGCCGACGCGCTGAACGTTCACTCGCTGATTTCGCCAACAGTGAAAATGCCGGTATCGATCTAGCACACTTGGAGTTCCTCAATCGCTTATCCGATTGGCTGTTCGCATTCGCGCGTGCCGCCAATCATGCCGAAGGCACCAATGATGTGCCGTGGGTGGCTCCGAGCTAACCCAGTTCACACCGCAGCCGAATCTCAGCGCTTGCCTTTCTTGCCCTTCTTGTGTGGCCAATGCGGACGCAACTTATGCCTGCGCGCTTTCGCAACTAAGTGATCGAGTGCGCTATCTTCGACCGCGCGATCGGCGCAGTCCACACCAGCTTGGATGATGGCGTCGGCGCGATGGAAATCGAATAGGCCAATGCCATAGACAGCAGGCTCCAGCAGTAAGTCAGGATTGTCGGCGGCGATCTGGAAGCGCGCGATGCGGTGCTCCATGTGCGTGACCGAATCACTAATCGATGTGAGCAGACCCGGGCGCCTATCACCGCTGGAACGCATGCGGTTCATCAAGCGTTCAATGCGCCCGAGTTCGCGTTCCTCTTCGGATGCATCAAGCATGTTGATCATCTCGCCTTCGAACACCAAGTCGGCGTTGTTCAGGTTCACGGCGATGATCGGCACATGCGGAACCAAGGCGCGCGCAGCACGGATCGGCACCGGTGTAGAAACACCGCCATCGACCAGCCAACGGCCGTCGATCTTGGTCGGCGTGAAGATGCCGGGAATCGCAAAGCTGGCGCGGATCGCTTCGACCAGACTGCCTTCCTCCAAGATCACTTCCTCGCCGGTCTTCAGATCGGTGGCCAATGCGCAGAAAGGCAACGGCAAGTCTTCGATCACGTTCTCGCCGACGAAATCTGCCAACTTATTGACGACGCGCGAACCACCGAGCAACCCCGAACGCGGGATCACTGGATCCAACATGCGCAGCATGCGTTTGGCATCGATCTTGCGCGAGTAAGCCTCGTATTCATCGAGCGAGCCGGCGCAATACATGCCGCCGACGATCGCGCCGATGCTGGTGCCTGCAATACCGCGAATGCGCACATTGTGTTGCTCGAGCACGCGAATGATGCCCACGTGCGAAAGCCCACGCGCGGCACCGCCGCCGAGCGCTAGCACGACATCCAAAGGAGTCTCATTCATCGCGGTAAGTGTATCCCCCTAATTGACCAGCCATCCAGGGACTTCCAAAGAAGTCCAGACGAATCCACCGGGGCGCTCCGCATCGATCTGCAAACGCGCGCGCAACCATTCGGCATCTTCAGCCTTGTCGCCATAACGACGCACCGGAACCTGCAGTTGCCACCAGTCCTCACCTTGCTCAAGAATCTCCGGCTTGCCTAACCACGGGCCATCTTTGAACTCACTGAGCTGTAAACCTTGGCCAGCCTTCAGCGCGGTGCGTAATGGGTGCCAATCCGCATCAGCAATCTCGACCATGGCGTCGATGCGTTGCCAGGCATAGAGCGTGTCGCCACGGAAATGTGACCACACGATGCGCAAGCAATCCACGCCAGCATGGAACTCCTCGATGGCGCGTTCGGCAGCGGTGAGTTGCCAATCATCACCACCGGGCAAGTAGGGGCGGACGTCGACAAGCTCCACGTCGGGGTGCCAACGCAACAACTCATGGAACCAATAAATGTGGTTAGTGCCGAAAGTCAGCAGCACGGTTTGGCCGGGGTAATCGCGCAGCACATTGATAATCTTTTCGTAGTGCTCATCATGTACATAGGTCCATCCACTCGGCCGACCAATCACCTCATTGAGGTAGTAATCGTAGGCGCCGGATTTCCCACGCGCGTAGATGTCGGCATCCCAAGAATGAATGTAGTAGGGGTCATCAGCAGTGAACTCGCGCGCGGCCAACCATTCCTTGGTCCAGGCTTTGGCATCGGCGTAGTCCGCACGTTGCTGCTCAAACTCAGGCTTGGTATTGAACTCAGCGATCTTGCCGCGTCGCATGCCATCAAGCATTTCATGCCACATCGCGATCGACGCAACATCAAAACCCATCTCATCCATCAGCGGCAACACTACTTGCACATACTCCGGGAAACGCAACGCGCGTTCATCTTCCACGGTTTGATCGGCAGTCCAAGTTTCGAGTACTGCGGCTAGGTTGTCGTCGGAGAGTTCCAAGCCAATGACATCGGGGTTGATGCGGCGAATGGTTTCGCGCACTTGCTCCAAGCCCCAGGTTTCGGATGTGTGGTGGCCATCGTGCAACATGCCGAGCACGAACACGCGGGTCTTCTTCAGTTCCGGTTGCTCGGGGGAAACCGCCTCGGCCGGCAGAGCGTCATCGAAATTGACCAGGGTGCCGCGCTGCTCACTACAGCTCCAGCTCAGCAGCAGCACCAACAACGCGGCCAACTTCAGGGCCAGTCCAAGGCAGCTTGGCGGGAGGGAGCGCGGAGTTGGCATATGGCAATCGTAGAATGCCCGGACATGCAGCAGAGCTTTGACCTCTATGAAGAAATCGTTCGCTTGCGCAAGACCGGGGAACCCGCCGCCTTGTGCACGGTGATGCTGGCGCGTGGCAGCACGCCTGGCAAGGAAACGATGAAGATGCTGGTGCGCGCCGACGGCAGCACTTTGGGCACCGTCGGTGGTGGCTGCGTGGAAGCCGATGTGCAGAAAATGGCTCTCGAGGTCATCGAAAGCGATAAAGCTCAGACCAGCACCTTCACCCTCAACCAAGCCGATGTCCCCGAGTCTGGGCTCATCTGCGGTGGTCAAGTCACGATCCTGGCCGAACCGGTGGTCCCGCCTGTACTGGTGCTATTCGGAGGCGGCCATGTGGCCAGTGCCTCTGCCCGCGTGGCCAAGGAGTGCGATCTGCGTGTGTGGGTCTGTGATCCGCGTGAGGAGCATGCCAGCGCTGTTTCGCACCCCGCCGCCGACGCCTGCTTCGCCATGCCATGGGAGGAATCGGTCGCTCAGGTCGGCTCCGCACAACACCATTACCTTGTAGTTGTCACCCGTGGCCACAAGGATGACGAAGAAGCGCTGTTCCGTATCTGGGAATCTGGCTGCCAGCCGAAATACATCGCAATGATCGGATCAAGGGCCAAGAAGATTCAGTTGGACAAGATTCTGGCCGACCGCGGCGTACCCGAAGACTGGCTCCAGGCCGTAAAGACCCCGATGGGCCTCGATATTGGCGCGAAATCCAGCGGTGAGATCGCTGTCAGCTTGGTCGCGGAGCTGGTGCGGCTACGTCGGCAGGGCATTCTTGACTAGGCGAGCGGGCGCGCCCAAGGTGTGCTGGAGCAGTAGTTAGGCAATTTAGCTGGAATACAGCGGCGTTGGCGGGCGAAGCTGACGGAATCAGAGGGTGACGCTATCCTGTTTCGCCACTAAAGGCACACCCATGCTCAGCCTCCTCGCTACTACCATTCTCGCGCTTATGCCGCAGGCCCAGGATTCCATTGTCCTGGTTGACGGCACTGTTCTTGAGGTCGACAAGATCTTGACCGAAACTTTCAAGGAAGTCACCTACAAGCGTGGCCGTTCTGAGGGCCGCAAGGCCTCGGAAGAAGTCCTGGAAGTTCGTCATAAGGTCGGCGCCTCGGTCCTCGAAGACTACGTCTACGCCCTCGAGGTCATGGACTCCAAGAAGTACGCTGACGCCGCGGGTGTCTTCATGTCCGTCTTGGAAGACGAGAAGCTGATGAACCGCAAGGGTTATGAGTGGGTTCGCCAGCATGCCCTGTTCCGCCGGATTCGTTGCATGAACTCCTTGGCCGACTTTGCCGCGGTTTCTGCCGCAGTCGACCAGCTGCTCGCCGATGTGCCCGATACTTTCTTTTATGCACCTGCATTGTTGATGAAGGCGCAGACCAAGATGGATAGTGGCGATAAGAAAGGCGCCGAGAAGGTCTTCAAGCGCTTGCAAGACGATGTGGTCAGCAAGGGTTTGCCGCAGCGTTGGAGCCGCGAGGCCGAGCTCGGTTTGTTGTTGCTGAACGACAAGCTCAAAGGCGACGATCGTCAACGCGCCCTGCAGGGATTGGCTGAGAAGAACCTCACCCAGTTCCCAACGGTGGCTGCGCGCGCACGCGTAGAGGTTGGCAACGCTTTGGTCGGTGAAGGCAAGTACGACGAAGCACGTACCTTCTTCCTGGAGATCATCAAGGAAGGTAAGGGCGGCGATTCCGTTCTGGCCGCAGCAATCTCCGGTAAGGGCGATTGCTCCTATCGCCAGGCTCTGTCCATGGACAGTCCAGCCGAGCAGAAGCCATACCTGGAAGAGGCCGTTCTCGACTTCTTGACCGTAGCCAGCGTCTACCGCGAGGAAGTGCGCCTGGTTCCACGGGCCATGTACTTCGCCGGGGATTCGCTGAAGCGCGTCGGTGATAGTGGTGGCGCTCGTCAAGTAGCGAACCGTCTGCGCCAGTTGTTCCCAGCTTCCAGCTGGAAGAGCAAGCTGTTCAAGGAACTGAACCTGCAGTAAGTCCGGTTATCCACACTTGAGCAGGTGTGGACTTGTGGAAAACGCGTCCAATCGGGCGCGTTTTCCCAATTTGGCGAACAAGTAAAACTTTCGCCGCGATTTCCGTCCTCAGAGTGTGAACAACCTCGGAGGAATAGGGATGAGTTTCAATGAACTGGATTTGGCCGAGTGGGCGCAGCAGCTTCAGGCCTATCTGATGCCGCGCCTTGGGCGACGGGATCTGGCGGCCGAACTGGCGCAAGAAGCGGTGTCGCGCTTGCTGCGGGTCATTGATGGCGGGCAGGCAGTGGAGCATCCGCGTGGTTGGTTGTTCCGGGTGGCGCGCAACCTGGCGGTGGATGAGGTGCGCAAGCGTTTGCCGCAGTCGATCGGTATGGAGTGGCACGCACGTGCAGTGGACCCGGATTCCTTGCCAGCCGAGGAACCTTTGGTGCCGGTTGCCAATCAGGAAGTCCCGCGCAGTGACCTACTACGCCTGATGCCAAGCGCCATGCAGAGCTTGCCTTCGCGCGATCGCTTGTACTTGAAGTCCTACTACCACGAGGGCGAGGATTTCGCCTGCTTGGCGGAACGCGAAGGCACGTCGGTGAGCACCGTGAAAGGCAGGTTGTATCGCGCGCGACGGAGGTTGCGGGAGGTGCTGGTTCAGCAAGTGCGTGAGGAGGGTTCGTCATGGAGCTAGTGCGTTTGATCTTGATTGGGCTGTTGCTCTGGTGCTTGGTAGGTGGCGGTGAGCTGCATGCGCAGGAACTGGAAACCGCCAGTGAGCAACTGTCGGTGGCTTCGAAGATCTATGAGTCTTCCAAGGGGAGGAAGGGACCGCGGCGCCTACAGATCCTGCACGAGGCCATCGAGGCCTATGAAAGGGTCAACCAACTTTGGCCGAGTACCCATGCTGAATGCGCACTGGCGGCTTTTCGGCGCGGTGAGATTCATCGGGCATTGGATGAAGTAGGGGAAGCGCGTGGCGCCTTCGAAGAAGTCCTAGAAGTCACCAAGAGCAATCCGGATTTACATGTGCGTGCGCTGCTGGAGCTGGGGCATATGGACCGTCGCGAGGAACGCTGGCGCGATTGTGTGCTTCGTTATCAACAAGCGGTGAAACACTCAGGAGCGAGCCTGCGTTTCCAGAATGATGCACGGGAATGGATTGTGAAGGTGCACTTGTCCACCATGGCATGGACGTCGGCGGTGCGAGAGGCGGAACGTTGGTTGGAGTTCTGCGAGGGGCCGTTGGAGGAGGTCCAAGCCCTGGACTTGCAACTTCGCGCCTTGATTGGTGCGCGCGAGTTGCGCTTGGCACGCGAACAGTTGTTGGATCTGCAGGGGCGCATGGCCGTTTTGGCTGAGGCACCTACCGCAGAAGGCCGGCGAATTGCCAAAGCCTTGGAGCAGATGAAGGCACCCAAAGCGCTGAAGTTGGCCAGGCAGAATGGTCGGTGAACCGAGCCAAGCAACTTGCTGATAACGGGATGGAACACAGCTCCCTAACAGGGTGCAAACAAACCAAGACGACGGCATCATAGGGAGCCATGTCCGTCAGCGGCCTCCTCTCAGAACTGAACTTATCGCAGCAGCAAGCCGTCGAGCATGCTGATGGTCCGCTGTTGATTTTGGCCGGTGCCGGCACGGGCAAGACCCGCACCATCACGCGTCGTGTGGCTCATTTGGTGCGCGCTCGTGATGTGATGCCAGGCCGGATTCTGGCGATCACTTTCACCAATAAAGCTGCTGGTGAGATGCGCAATCGCATCGCCACCTGGGTGCCGCACACCGGCATGTGGGTCGGCACTTTCCACGCCACCTGTGCACGCATGTTGCGCATGCAGCCGGAGCCAGTCGGGCGCACGCGTGACTTCACCATCATCGATATTGATGACCGCCGCAAGCTGCTGCGTCAGTTGATCAAGGATCAAGGTTGGGATCCGCAGGTTTTCCGTCCGCGCAAATTCGAATCACTGATCTCCGGTTGGAAGCAACGGCGTTTGGTGCCGGCGTCGGCGCAAGAGCAAGCATCCATGTATGGCATGGAGGAAGAGCGATGCGCGATTGTCTATGGCAAATACGAATCGGCCATGGCGCGCCAGGATTGCTTGGACTTCGATGACCTGCTGTGGAAAGGTTTGCAACTACTGGAAGCCGATGAGAATGGCACGCGTATGTGGGTCGATCGTTTCGAGCATGTGGTGGTGGATGAGTATCAAGACACCAACGAAATCCAATACGAGATGGTCAAGAAGCTGTCCAAGGCCACGCGCAATTTGGCAGTCTGTGGTGATCCGGACCAATCCATCTACCGTTGGCGTGGCGCCGATATCGAGAACATCTTGCGTTTCGATAAGGACTATCCAGATGCAACGGTCGTGCGCTTGGAGCAGAACTATCGCTCGGTCGGCAACATCCTGAAGGCGGCGCAACATGTAATCGCCAACAACACTTCGCGCAAGGAGAAGGACCTGATCACCAATCGCGAAGACGGCCCGCTGCTCGGCTTGACCGATGGCCACGACGAAGAGCACGAGGCCAACCAAGTTTCCATGAAGGTGGCCGAGTGGATTCGCAATGGCACCACCGCCAAGGAAGTGGCAGTCTTCTATCGCACGAACTCCTGTTCGCGATCGTTGGAAGCGGCCTTCACGCGCCTGCAGATTCCTTATCAGATCATTGGCGGCCTGAGTTTCTTCGAGCGCCGCGAGATCAAGGACCTGGTCGCTTACGCGCGCTTGGTGGTGAACCCGCGCGATGACGTGGCATGTCAGCGCGTGATCAATGTGCCGCCGCGTGGCATTGGTGCCACCACCATGGATCGCATTCGTGCCTACAGCAACGAGCATGAAGAGCCGATTCTGACTAGCATCCAGCGCGACGAAGTGCGCGGTTCGATTCGCGGCCCCGGCAAAAAGGGTGTGCTGAAGTTCTTGTCGCTCTACGAGAAGATCCGTGAGAGCACCAACAAGGCCGAGATTGCCTTGCGCACCATCATTGAGCGCAGTGGTTATCGCCATTTCGCAGAAGCACTCGATACCACCGAAGATGTCGACCGCGGCGAGAACATCGACGAGCTGTTGGCCTTCGCGTCGGAATACGATTCGCGTGAAGACGGCGGACTGCGCGGTTTCTTGGAAGAGATCTCCTTGCTGACCGATGTCGATCGTTGGAAGGAAGGCGCCGAGCGCGTGTCGTTGATGACAGTGCACGCAGCGAAGGGATTGGAGTTCGATCGCGTGGCCGTGGTCGGTCTTGAAGAAGGTCTGTTCCCGCACGCGCGTTCCTTCGAGGAACCGGAAGGACTCGAAGAAGAGCGCCGCTTGTTCTATGTGGCACTGACCCGCGCCCGTGAAGAACTGTTGTTGTCGCATTGCCGCATGCGTTTTCGCACCGGTGCACCAGGGCCAACGTCGCCATCACGATTCTTGGATGAGCTTCCTGAGGAACTGATCGAAGAAAGGCTCTCGCCACGTCGGGCTGGGCACGGAGGATTCTCCGGCAGCGGTAGCTTTGGCGATCGCGGGGGCTACGGTGGGCAAGGTGGCTACGGTGGTCGTTCTGATTCCACCGGCATACGTCGCTCGGCCGATAATCCGTCCTACACCAGCACCGGCATGGAGTCGGGTTTCGAGTTCGGCCCTTCAGAAGAGAGTGGCGAGCCCGAGCCAGAAGAAACAGATCTGGAAGCCGGCGATTTGGTCGTGCATCCCGTCTTCGGAGAAGGCACCGTCAGTCGCTTGCAAGGCCACGGCACCAACGCACGCATCGTGGTCGAGTTCGATCGCACCGGCGAGGAACGCACCTTGCTGTTGTCCTATTCGATGCTTGAACGCCTCGGCTGAGCTAACC
>JAAESM010000003.1 GCA_024229395.1 Planctomycetota bacterium
GATCTAGAGACCTTCTTCGAGCATCAAATCGATGAAGTTGCCAATCAGATGGCGGCCTTTACCTCGAAGGATCCGCGCGACCGCAGCGCCTTTGATGCACGCTGGCAGCGGCTGCGCAATCACCCAGGTGTATTCGTCAAGACCGTGACCTTGGAAGGGCAAGTCATTGGGCACGTCGCTAGCTATAAGCAAGAGGGGCAACGCGAAGTGACTTACTGGATCGCGCGTTCCACTTGGGGGAAGGGGCTCGCAACCGAGGTGCTGCGGCTATTCCTCGAACTTGAGCAGAAACGTGCCGAGCAGCGCGGCGTGCGCATCGTCCGCAAGAGCTATACCAGGATCGAAGCCGATGGCCACAGTTTCATCTGCAATGACATGGGGCAGGAAGTGATCGAGAACTGGAAAGGGCAGTGGCTCAATCTCGTGGTCGATGGCAGCGAATACCTGCAAACGATTTGGGATGCCGACGCCAGCCATGTCGAACAGGCGATCTGGAGCGGCAGCCCGTTCTTATCCTTCCGTTATCACACGGCACTCAGCGCAGAAGTCTTCGCTGATGAATTCAAGGCGGCAAGCGAGCGTGGTGACAGCGCGCGAGAATTGCACGCCATGGTCAGGGACTTCGGAAATGGTGGAGGCGAGGGCTTGCGCGGCCGACGTCAGTTGTTGACGCGTTCACGTTACGCAGAAGAGGGTCGCGAAGCGCAAGGAGTCTAAGCGTTCAAGAACACGTGAAGCGAATGCTGGAAGAAATCAAGAGCAGCCGCCAGCGCGTGGAACACCCTTGAGCATGACGATGGCATGTACTTCGATCGCTTGAGATGCAGCGCTGCCGCCGCCCTCGGTGGTCTTGCCCTTCAGATTCACGCGGTCAATCGGCAGGTTCAGCAGCTGCGCCAGATTGGCGCGCATAGCGGCACGATGGGGGGCCAGCCTCGGTTGATCGCAGATCACCACCATGTCGGCGGAAATCACCCGCAGGCCTGAATCGGCCAATAGAGCCACTGCGGCAGCAACAAACTGATCGGAAGATGCACCCTTCCATTGTGGATCGGTGTCCGGGAACAAGGTGCCAAGATCATCAAGGCCACCGGCGCCAAGCAAGGCGTCGGTAAGTGCATGCAGGATGACGTCGGCATCCGAATGGCCGGTGGGGCCGACGGGGCTATCGATGTTCACGCCGGCAAGGGTGCAGCTTTCACCGGCAGCAAGTGCGTGGCGATCCCAACCCAATCCAACGCGAGGCAACATATCCATAGGGGAACTCATCGGTGATTTTCCTGGCTAGGGGAGTCGGAGGCTTGGTCGTGCAACAGGGCTTCGGCCAACAATAGGTCGCGTGGTGCCGTGATCTTGAAATTTGGACTATGCCCAGCGACCAACTCCGGTGCATGCCCACAATGTTCGAGCATCATGCTTTCGTCGGTGGGCAGTCCATGCGCTTCCACATCCCATTTGGCGAAGGCATCAAGCAGCCAATCAATGCGCGCCACTTGTGGGGTCAAGGCTCGCCACATGCTGTCACGCGACATTGTGCTTTGCACACGATCTTCAGCACAACTCATCTTCAGCGTATCAGCCACCGGCTCGGCGGCGATAGCAGCACCTGACCTACGTGCTGCAGTGATCACTGCTTCGATATCCGTGGCGGTCACCAACGGACGCGCGGCATCATGCACCAATAAGTACTTCATGGCAGAGCTTGCGGCTTCGCAACCATTACGACTCGACAACCAGCGCTCCGCACCACCAGCGACCACCCTGTCGGCACCGAGTTCTTGCGGGGTGGTGTGCCACTCGGCGGCCAGGCGCTCCAGGTCCACGTCTTTCATCACCACGACGATCTGACCGACGGAAGCACAGGCGCGGAAGGTTGCCAGACTATGGGCCAACACCGGCTTGCCAGCCAAGCGCATCAGGGTCTTATTGATCCCGCCCATTCGCCGACCAAGACCAGCAGCAACCAAGACCGCAGCAGTATCCGCACTCATGCCGCTAAGACTATCAGGGCGCATAGACAGGGCTTAGGGCAGTTTTCCGGAGATTTCCCAAACGCTCAACTACCTCGGTCGTTATAAGGGTTCCTGGCGACCTCGCCAACACCCTGAAGGACCATGAACCGACTTCTCCCACTTGTGCTCGTCGTCGTGCTTATCGCACTCGGCGCTTTCTTCCTATTTGACGACCCAACTTCCTCCGACTCCGGTGACCAAGGCACTGGAGGAGCGAATAGTTCTGAGTCTATGGAAGGCCTTCAAGCGAGCGGCGCTGATGAAGAAGCAACTCTTCAAAACGGTGATGCCGCCAACGCCATCCAACGCGCCGACCTGAGCAATGGTGCCAGCAACGGTGCCACTTCCAATGGCGCTACTGCTGCAAGTCAAATCAAGGTGCGCTTGGTGGATAGCAAAGGCAATCCAATTCCTAATGCGACCGTGACCGCCACCGAACGCAATAGCAGTCATTCCATGGGCTTCTTAGTGATTGGACAGGCCTTGGATGGCGAGCGAACTTACAAAAAGAGTGGTGCAAGCGATCGCGATGGTCGGGTGAGCCTTGAGGTCCGGTCAGGGATGACCTTCGGCATTGAAGCGCATGGAGAATACTTCGCGCCGACGACCACACAGATCGCGCCACTCACCGCCGGTGAGGTCGTCGACTTGGGCACCATGACTTTGGTTTCAGGTGATCGTCTTGTCGGTCGCGTGTTGGATCCTAAAGGAAAGCCGGTTGCTAACGCAGTGGTCGGGCTAACGGAGAGCGGCTCCTCCTTGATGCGGGGTTCCAACATTTCACGTAAAGCCTATACGGATGCTGATGGCAACTATCTGCTCGATGGCCTGCCGACCGGCAAGTACCGAGTACGTGCAAAGAAAGCCGGTTTGAAGGCCGCTGAAGTTGATCCGCTCGTAGTTACCGGAAGCGGTAGTAAGGTCGAGGCCGACTTCCGATTGACCGAAGGACGGATGGTGGAAGGCACGGTAGTCGACCTGGATGGCAAGCCGATTGAAGGCGCTTGGGTTGCTCCACAAATGCGTTTCGACGACATGAGTATGGACTTCGATTTCGCTGTTGAGGATTCTGAGGAAGGAAGCACCCGCGGAATGCCTGGATTACCCGGCGCAGTCTTCACCAATGCCGAAGGTCACTTCAAACTCGGTGGCCTGGAAGACGATGACGTCAATATCGTCATTGGTGCCGATGGCTATTCCGTCATGCGCAAGGGAATCCCAAACCTTGGTGAAGAAATCCTCGTGCGCTTGACTCCACGCCTGTCTTTGAGCGGCAACTTGGCTCTGCCAAGCGGCAAGCCAGCGGAAGGTGTGGAGGTCACCCTCGAGGCTTCCACTATGGATTTCTCAGATTTCGGTTCCTTCGCAATGGGTGGACGGCGCGTCACCACCGACGCCAACGGCGACTTCACCTTCACCAATCTCAACACCGGCACCTTCACGCTCTCGGCCTTTAGCCTCGATGCGCAGTTGGATGAAACGGAGGTTCAAGTATTCGAAGCCGTGACAGGCCTGAACTTGGTAATGCAAGCTGCCGAGCACTTAATCGTGCAGGTCAAGGGCGCCGACGGCAAGGTCTTGGCGGAGGCCAAGGTCACCGCAAAGGCTCCCGGCAATGGCAATGGCATGGGCGGCATGGTCATCAGCATGTCCAGTGATGGCGGCCACACCGAATCCTTCATGGGCGGCGATGAAGCGGTTGATGCCAAGACCAACCTTGAAGGCATCGCGATCCTGCCAGGTGTACCACAAGGCAGGCGCGCCTTGCTGGTGGAGGCCGATGGCTATGCCAATGGCACCTTGGATTTCGTGCGCGATAGTGGTGAGCAGCGCTTGGAAGTGACCCTGCAACCTGCCGCAACCCTGCGCGCCACCGTCAAGTCCGCCAGCGGACGTTTGCTGAGTGGCGTCGAGGTCTACTTGAAGCCACAGTTCGCGGATGGCGAAGAGCGCGACCAAAAGAGTGGTGCTGCCGGACGCGCAGTGTGGACCGACTTGAAGCCGGGCTTGTATGAGGTCGGTTATCGCGAGTCCGGTTCCGACATGATGGGCATGATCCAGATTAACGGTCTCGAGCAGGATCAAGAAAGTGATGGCGATCACAAGGTCGATAGCGTTGATTTGATCGGTCGCAGTGCGCTGAAGATGGAGATCGTGGTCGATGACATGTCGCTGCCGCGCGTGGAAGTCAGCCGCAATGGCGCACCCGCCGGTGGCGTGCAAGTTTGGCTAGAGAGCAAGGGCCCGATGGCTGGCCTGATGGGCAGCTTGGGCGGTGAGAAACCCGTCGTCACTGACTCCGATGGCGTGGCGTTGCTGAGTCCACGCGAACCTGGTTCCTACACCTTGGTCGCACGCGCTGGCAATAACGCTCCGCAAGTGCGTCAGGATGTTGAAGTGCATAGCGGTGATGAAACGCTGACCATCGAAGTGCTTGGCGGCGAAGTCACCGGCAGCTTGTTCGCCAACGGTCAACCGGTGGTCGGCGCCAGCGTGACTCTCTCCACAGTCTCAGAGGAGGGTGAGGGGCAGCAACAGCGCGTGCAGATCGGCTTCGTGATGTCGGGTGGCCCCGGTGGTGGCGGATTTGGCATGGACTCCGGAAACCCCAACGATGCCAGCGCAGTCACCGATGCCGATGGTATCTATCGCTTCACCGATGTTCCTGCCGGCAACTGGCAGGTCAACTCTCGCGCCAGCGGTTTTGAAAAATGGAAGTCTGAAGCCTTCGCAGTGCGCGCCGGCGCCGACGTCAATTTGGGTTCGCAGACCTTGATGCCTGGAGCGAGCATCTCCGGCCGCGATTTGGCTGCCGATCCGAACGCGGAAATGGGCATGATTAATATGAGCTCGATGGTGCGTTTGCGTGATGAGGATGGCGCCTCGGCCGGCATGACGATTGCGGGTTCCGACGGCAGTTACTCCTTCGAGGACTTGGCACCGGGAAGTTACACGCTCTCGCGCGGCGACTTCACGTCGGAAGTCTTGCAACTTAGCAGCGGCCAGCAGATGACTTTAAACATCCCGAAGGAGTAGCATGCATGGGTGACAAAGCTCCGCGTCCTTGGCATTGACCCCGGCACCCAACTTGTTGGTTGGGCTGTGGGCGAAAAGGAAAGCGGTGGGCAACTCACCCGCATCGATTCCGGCGTGTGGCGCTTAGGTCGCTCACCTAAGCCTATGGGGGAGCGCCTGCGGATTTTGTTCGACGAGTTGCAGAAGCAGTTACAGAGGTCCCAACCGACCGTGGTGGCCTTGGAGTCGGCCTTCTTCGGCAAGAACGCGCGCTCGGCCTTGAAACTAGGGGAGGCGCGTGGCGTGGTGCTGGTCGCGGCGGAACTGGCCGGTGTGCCAGTGATTGAAATCCCGCCTGCCACCATCAAAGCCCGTGTTGCGGGCGCAGGCGCAGCCAGCAAGGAAAACGTCGAGCGTTTGGTGTGCATGCATTTTGGTCTTTCAGACCATGCTGTGGCCACGGCAGACGAGTCCGACGCCCTGGCAATTGCCGCCAGCGTGCTGATGGATCCACGTCACTCAGAAGCTACTTCCCTGGATTCGGCGAAATCGGTGGGGAACAGGTCTGCAAAGCGCGGTAAACTGCCTCCCGGAGCCAGCTTCCAGTGAATCTCCCTGAATCCTCTCCGCACTGGAGTTTTGAAGAAATCCGTAAATGGCTTTCTCGACATCCAGATGTGCTTGAACCAGGCCTCAGCCTGATGGACCGAGGTCTAGACCTCGGCCAAGGTTTAGAGGTGCCGTTGGTGGGAATCGATCCCTTGGGCCACCCATGTTTGGTGCTCTACTGCGATCGTTTCGACGCCCGCTTGTTGGATCAGCTGCTCGAGATGGTGGCCCGCATGCACGCCGAGGGGCTGCGCTTTCAGCCGCTGTTTCCGCGCCCAACCGAGCCGCGGATTTTCCTGTTGGCACCGAGTTTCGAGCAAGAAGTTCGTCAGCGCTTAGCGTTGCTGGCTAAAGCCTTCCCGTTGCGCGCCTTCACCATGTTGCCGCCGTTGGAAAAAGACACAGCACCACAGTTGATCCACGAGCATCTGGATTCAGATTTGGAGCCACGACAGTTGGCCGCCATGTTGCCTGGAGAGCTGCAGCCATTCGCCAACCGCTTGCTGGGTGCATGCAAGGCCCTGCGCCCGCGTGTGCGTGTGCAGGGAACGAGCTGGCCACTGATCTTCCACGGTAGCCATGGCCCATGCGCCACCTTGTTCTTTGAGAACAATGAGCTGTGGTTCGCCTCCGCACAGGAGCAAGGCAGTTCGGTACCCTGGAAACTGCAGGCCGATTCTGCCGTGGATCGCGCCATCGACGTCCTCATGCATCATCAAGGAAAGAGCGTGTCGCCCGCCGCCTGATTCGTCCTCCAAGGGTGAATCGTTTCCGACATGATTTCATCCTGTCCGTGATCGTGATGGTGGCCGCCTGGCGTGCCTTCAGCCTCAACCAACCCCAAGGGCTCGAGTCCTGGACCGAACCGCAAGCGGGGCCAGCCACCTTGGTGCCCGATCTCACCACCGACGACAGCCTGCGATTGAGTTGGTTGCCTGGTGTTGGTCAGTATCGGGCCGAGCAGATCGTGGCCGAGCGGCCGCAGCTGCAACTGCCGTTGACACCTGAGCGGCTTGCCTTGATTCCGGGGGTAGGGCAGCACACCGCCAGGCAAGTCAGGCGTTGGTATGACCGCCATCAGCACATTCCATGAGGTGGGCGAAGCGCAGCTAGAATATGCGCATGACTGCGGGCACGGACCTCCATGAGCAGATTCGCCAGCTGGTGGCAGCGGCTTTGGCCGAAGACCACGCTGATGCGGATGCCACCACTCAAGCTGTGGTGCCGAGTAGTGCTGTGGCGCGCGCAACTATCTTGGCGCGTGAGACTGGTGTCTTGTCGGGCTGCGAGTTCGCCGAAATGGCATTCGTGTTGTGCGATCCCAGTCTGGAGCTCTCGTGGTTAGCCCATAACGGCAGCAAGGTTGAGCCTGGGCAAACGGTCATGACCTGCTCCGGTTCCGCCACCGCAATTTTGGCGGCGGAACGCGTTGTCTTGAACTTCCTGCAACAGCTCAGTGGAGTCGCCACTTTGACTGCCCAAGCGGTCGCCCGCGCTGGCAGTGTCAAGGTCTTGGATACTCGTAAGACGGTGCCGGGTCTACGCGACGCGCAGAAAGCAGCGGTCGTGCATGGCGGCGGTGTCAACCAACGTCGTGATCTGAGCGATGAGCTTCTGCTCAAGGAGAATCACTTCGCGTTGTCTGGTTTGAGCTATGAAGCCACCGTTGAAAAAGCCGTTGCCAAAGCGCAAGGCAAGGTGGTCGGCATCGAGGCCGAAACCCTGGATCAGGCCGATTTGGCTTTGGCTGCAGGCGCAAGCTATGTGCTGTTGGATAACTTCCGCGGCGAAGAACTGCGCACGGCGATTCGATTTTTGCATGGCAAATATCCCAACGCCGAACTGGAAGCCAGTGGTGGTTTCACGGTGGCACAGTTGCCCGTGCTGGAAGGCACCGGCGTGGACCGCGTTTCCATGGGCAGCCTGACACACTCGGTGAGTTCCCTCGATCTATCACTGTTGCTGGAAGCCGAATGAACATTCTCAGCTACAACAGCTGGCTTTCTCAAGCGCGCCCATGGCGCATCCTGTTCCTGCTGGTGATCCTAGCCATGGTGGAATATGCCGGCGGTCGGGCCGGCCATGCCACCACCGAGCGGACCAACCTGTTCGTTGGTTATTGTCTGAATCTTGCCCACCAACCGCTCTACGCAATGGTCGGTCTGACCTTCCTGCTGGCACTCGGCAAGAAGGTCGGCACGCGCTCAGCACTTTTGCTGGCCGTCACTTTTGTCGTGCTCGTCGGCATCTACGACGAGATCCATCAAGCAACCATCGAATACCGCGATTCCTGCATCTGGGACCTTGGCAGTGACATGCTTGGCGCCACCTTCGGCGTCATCGTCGCCATCTGGTCCGATCGCAAAGGCGGTGTCTTCGCTCACTTGCTGCCCATGGCTGGACTCGCTGTCTTGAGTCTGCTGTGGAACTTTCTCCCGTCCTTCGCTTACCAGTACCCACTGCCCTTCACCGGATGACCGACACCCACGATACTTACTCATCCCCATTGGCCACCCGCTATGCCAGCGGTGCCATGCAGGAGAACTTTTCTTATCGCAGCCGTTCGTTGATCTGGCGCGACTTGTGGATCGCTTTGGCTGAAAGCGAACGTGAGTTGGGCTTGGACATTAAGCAAGGGCAAGTCGATGAACTGAAGGCCAACCGCGAAGACATCGATTTCGATCGCGTTGCTGACTTGGAACGCGAGTTACGTCACGACGTCATGGCGCATGTCCATGCTTACGGCGAGAAGGCTCCTAACGCCATGCCAATCATCCACCTCGGCGCCACCTCCTGTTACGTTGCCGATGGCGCCGACTTGGTTTGCATGCAACGCGGACTGAAGTTGCTGCAGGCACGCTTGGTTGGAGTGATCCGCGCATTGTCTGGCTTCGTGCGCGACCAAGCTTCGTTGCCGGTCTTGGGCTTCACCCACTTCCAGCCTGCCCAGCCCACGACCATGGGCAAGCGCGCTTCCTTGTGGTTGCAGGATTTCATGCTCGACCTTGAAGAGGTTGAAGATGCGTTAGCACGCTTGCCATTCCGCGGCGTGAAGGGAACTACCGGCACCCAAGCATCCTTCCTGCAGCTCTTCGATGGCGATCACGCCAAGGTTCGTGAGTTGGATGAACGCATCACAAAACGCATGGGCTTTGAGCGCAGCGTTTCCGTCTGCGGCCAGACCTATCCACGGAAGTGGGATGGTGTCGTCCTCAATGCCGTGTCCGGTATCGCTGCTTCGGCATCCAAGTTCGCCGTCGACATTCGCTTGATGGCACACCGACGTGAGTTGGAAGAGCCATTCGGCAAGAAGCAGATCGGTTCTTCGGCAATGCCGTATAAGCGCAACCCCATGCGCTCGGAGCGGATCGGCGCACTGTCGCGTTATCTGTTGCACTTGTGTCCCAACGCGCTGGACACGGCTTCCAACCAATGGATGGAGCGCACACTCGATGATTCCGCAAACCGCCGCATTGCGATTCCGGAATCCTTCTTGGCTGCGGATGCGATCCTGTTGCTGGTCGCCGATGTCGCCAGTGGCTTGGTTCCTTATCCGAACGTGTTGGAACAGAACCTTTCTCGCGAGTTGCCTTTCATGGCAACGGAAACCATCTTGATGGCATGTGTGCAAGCTGGCGGCGACCGTCAGGAGTTGCACGAGTCGATCCGCGTGCACAGTCACGAAGCGGCTTACCGCTTGAAGGCGGGGGATGGTCAGAATGACTTGCTTGAGAGAATCGCAGCCGACCCGGCCTTTGCTTCGATCGTTGATCAACTCGATGATCTAGTCGATGCCAAGCGCTTCATTGGGCGCGCACCCGAGCAAGTCGAGGAATACCTGAAGGAAGTCGTGGAGCCTGCCTTGGCTCAACGCGCGGACATTCAAGTGCCTGAAGGCGGCATCAAGGTCTAGGCGCACCGGCCACCAGCTTTCGCCCCCTCGGCAGGGCAAAAAGAAAACCGCCGGGCAGTGATGCCCGGCGGTTTTGCGTTGAGGGGAAGTTGTAGCCTCCCTTCTAAGATTTGATTCTGGGTTCTAGCCTTGTGGCTTCTCTTCGCAGGAAGCAGCAGCGCCACTTTCCTTGCAGCAGCCGCCAGGAGCTTCGTTGGAAGCGGTGGTAGCTTCGGCGCCAGCTTCGGTGGACTCGCAAGAGCTACCTTCGCATTCGCCAGCCATAGCCTTCTTGATGTTGGTCAAGCACTCGTTGCAGAATGCGCCTTCGGTGCAACCCTCGCAGGCAGCCCACATGGCCTTGACTGCGGTGTCGCAATCGGAGCACATGCCCTTGTCGGAGCAGCCTTCGCAATCAGCGGTAGCTTCGATCAGCAGAGCCTTAGTTGCAGTTGCGTTGTCCTGCTTGGCTTCCATCTCGCAACCCTTGCCATCGTTGCAGGCGGTGACGCCAGCTTCGCAAGCTTCCTTCATTGGGCATTCGCCACCTTCGCAGGCGCCGGTTCCTTCCATCACACAGCCTTCGTGGGAAGCCTGGGTTGCAGCAGGAGCAGCAGCCTCATCGGAGCAGCAGCCTTCAGCCGATACAGTCGTAGCAGCGGCAGCTTCTTCGGAGCAGCAACCTTCAGCGGAAGCTGCGGTTGCAGCAGCAGCCTCATCGGAGCAGCAGCCCTCGGCCGATACAGTCGTAGCGGCAGCAGCCTCTTCGGAGCAGCAACCTTCAGCGGAAGCGGCGGTTGCAGCAGCAGCCTCATCGGAGCAGCAACCTTCAGCGTTGGCCTTCTCGGAGGAGCAAGCCTCACCGCTGGCGGTGGTGGCCGCAGCAGCAGAATCACAGCCGCCACAATCGGCGGAAGCGGTCACGGCGTTGTTGACGGCGGTTTGCACCATATCCAAGCAGCCATCGCAGAACTCACTATCGGAACAGCCAGGGCAGGCGTCGACCATAGCCTTGAGGCCAACTTCGCAATCAGCACACATGCCAGCATCGGTGCAGCCTTCGCATAGGTCCTGAGCTTGCAGGAGTACAGCTTGGGTGGCCGTGGCGTTGTCTACCGGAGCTTCTTCACAGGAAGAGCAATCGGAATCAGTTGGACAACCGGAGCACTCAGCGGCGGTTGGACAGTCGGTACAACTATCGGAACCCTGCGGAGCTGCACAAGAAGCTACCAGCAAGAGGAGGACAGGCAGGATGAATCGAATCATGGGTATTGGAACCTCTGCAGCATGGAATTATTCCCAAAGATTGCTGCATGGTCCCGTATTGTAGACGAATGTGGGGTTTTGCGACAATGGCCGAGATGTATTTGGCCAACCTCTGGTTCGGAAAACGCGCCGTCAGCCTTGCCGAGCAGCTACAAACCGCTGCTGAGATCGGTTTCCATGGCGTCTGCATGCTGTCTGGTGGCGTGTCGAAGGGAGCCGACGCCGGCCTGGCACCTAGCCACACCAAATCCAGCGAAGTGATTGCGGTGGCGGCGGATCAGCTCTTGTCCGCGCGCGAACCCAAGGCGGGGGACTTCCAATGGTTGCCAGAAGATGCCGATCTGCTCCTGCCGCGGCTGAAAAAACTGCGTTGTGCACACATCTTGGTGCCAGCAGGGCTTGATGCCCGTCCCGAGGCTATTGAAAAGGGAGAAGAGGTGCTTGCACGTGTCCATGGCGGCGAACAAATTCAAGCCAGAGACAGCGCCGCGCTGCAATTTTTCACCGACTTGCCCAATCTCGCATGGGAGCAACAGCTGTCGCGGCTGGTGGCTTTCCTCTACCAACTCCGACGTAGAGCACCCGGCTTGCGCATTTCCTTGCTGCCCGATGCCTCTCCAGCTGGATTACTGAATCCGCGACGCATGAGCATGCTCCAGGAAGAAATTGGCACTTTAAAAATCCACTATTGGCATGACACTGCGGCCCTAGAAACGCGCTTCATGGCCACCGGAGAAGCTCCTGGGGAGTGGTTAGACGGATTCTCTAACATCATGTCCGGAAGCACTTTACATGATTTTTCTGGCGGAAGTGAACATCTCCCACCAGGCTTGGGTCAAGTCGACTGGCAACTGCTCCGTGAATACTTACCGAGGGAAGCAATTCGGGTGCTGTCGGCTGCGCCGTCCTATCCTGGGGAAATCCTGACGGAGTGCCGCTCCGCTTTGGAGTCACGCTTGAACCCATGAACTCTGAGTTTTTAGACCGATTCGCCCAGGCGCTACCTTCTTCCGGAGGCCTGCTCTTGTGCACACACCGCCATCCCGACCCAGATGGGCTCGGCGCGGTGGTCGGCTTGAGCTATCTGCTTGAGAAGAAGTTCGGCCTGAACTCGGAGCTTGTGTTGGAGGGCCGTATCAGGCGCGCGGAGAACGTCGCCATGCGCAATTTGCTCGAGATTACAGCTCTGCCTAAGGGCGGGGTTGATCCAGCCGAGTACAACGGCGTACTGGTGGTGGACTCGCAGCCTGGCTTCAGTCATACCCATCCGCCGGGCGGATTGCCGATTCTGGCTGTGATCGATCACCATGATGGTCCACGCTGCGAAGAGGGCCAGGAGCCGCCGGATTACCCGTTCCGCTGGGTGAACGCCGATTATGGCGCCACTTCCACCATGGTTCACGTGCTGATGAAGCATTACGGCGTGGAACCGGATGAACGCACCGCCACCGCCCTGTTCTGCGGCGTGCGCTACGACACCAACAACCTGCTGCGCGGCGCCACTGAGTTTGATGAGCAAGCCTTCATGGAGCTCGAAGGCCTTGCTGACCGCCGCATCATTGGCGCCATCGACCAGCCACCCCTGTCGCGGCGCTATTTCCGCCAGATGCAAGAGGCCATGTTGGCCTGCCAGGATTACGGCACGCTGCTCCTGACGCTCCTAGGAGAGGTCCAGAGCCCTGAATCAGTGGCTGAGGTGGCGGACTGGTTCCTGCGCCTCGAGGGTCAGCAGTGGTCGCTCGCCGGCGGTGCCTGTGATGGCCGCTACCAGATCTCGCTGCGTTGCGACATGCCCGATGCCGACGCCTACCCAGCGCTGCGCTACATCATCGGTAAGGATGGATCTTGCGGTGGACATGGCCGAATGGCCGGTGGGCAGATTTCCTTGGCGAATTTATCCGTTGAAGAGATTCGTGAAAGGGTCTGCCGTCGTGTGGTAGAACTTTTTGGTTTGGCCGACGTGGAACCGAAATTCCTCGTACCTGAAAATTCCTGACCAACTGGGCGTTGACGAGGGGGGCACTTTGCCTTATCCTTTCGCCCCGTTAAGCGGCTGTAGCTCAGTGGTAGAGCGCCACCTTGCCAAGGTGGCTGTCGTGAGTTCAAATCTCATCAGCCGCTCCAAAACAAAAAGAACCGAGTCCAGAAATGGACTCGGTTCTTTCTTTGGTTTGGGCATCCTCAAAAGCTGAGGATGCCGTTGGTCGAGCAAGGTCGACCTGCGCTGATTGGCGATTAAGCGTCGTTCTCGGCAGCCAAATCGGCGTTGGCCTGGATGAACGAGATCCAGTTATCTGGCACGTCTTCCTCTGGGTAGATTGCATCAACCGGACATTCTGGCTCGCAGGCACCGCAATCGATGCACTCATCTGGGTGAATAAACATAGGAAGATCCAGAGTACCGGGCTGTGGCTCCGACTCGTAGATGCATTCCACGGGGCAGACATCCACGCAGGCGGTGTCTTTGGTATTTACGCAAGGTTCAGCGATGACGTAAGTCATGAAATTTTCTATTCGGCTCGGGGTCAACAACGGGGGGTTGAGGCCCCTCCTAGGGCATGTTGATAACGCCTCAGCGTTATGGGTCAAGTGTTTTCTTTGGCGCGGCGCTATCCTGGCCCGGAATGGGGCCTCTTGCCACTCTCGTTGGATGCGGAATTGCCGGTTATGCACTCGGCTCTGTGTCTTTTTCCCTGCTGTTCGCAAGAGCCCAGGGGATTGATTTGCGCTCAGTCGGGAGTGGGAATCTTGGTGCAACAAATGCTGGTCGAGCGCTAGGGCGCAAGACTGGTTTGATTGTGTATTTCCTCGACATGGCCAAGGGCTTCCTGCCGGCCATCTTGTTTTCCTGGCTTTTCAGCCATGAGGCGGGAGTTGTCGGCGGCAGCGCGGCCTATCTGGGCCACATTTGGCCGATTTGGCTGCGCTTCCGCGGTGGCAAGGGAGTGGCCACCCTCAGCGGTGCCATGCTGGCGCTCTTTCCCCTGGGCTTCGTCTTGGCTGGAGTGGTGTGGCTGCTGGCAGTCAAGATCACCGGCATCGTGGCCATCGGCTCGCTGGTATTCGGCTCCATGTTGCCGATCTCGGCCTGGCTGCTCGAGTCCACTACTGAGATTAAGTACTTCTCTTTAGGCGCCGGCCTGCTGTTATTTTTCACCCACCGCAGTAACCTGCATGGCCTGTTTTTCGGTAAGGACAAGAACAATGGATAAAAAGAGTTTGGTGATTGGCGACGGCGGCTGGGGCATGGCGATCGCAATGTCCTTGTATCGCGCAGGCCGCGGTGTCCACGTCTGGGGCTTTGACTCGGATTACACTGCCGAAGTCGCGCGCACACGTGAGAACAGCAAGTTCTTGCCCGGCATCGCAATTCCTGAAGACATCCTTTGGACTTCGGATGTAAGCGCCGCCTTGGATGGCGTCGAAGAGATCTTCAGCGTGGTGCCCACCCAGTTCCTGCGCCCGACTATGGAGCGCTTCCAAGGGCGCATCGATGACTTGCCGATCTTCTCGGCGTCGAAAGGTCTGGAACTTTCCACCTTAAAGCGTCCAACCGAGATCCTTGCAGATATCGTCGGTGGCTCCGAACGCTTGGGCATTGCCAGCGGACCTTCGCATGCCGAAGAAACCGCCCACGGCCTAGCCACTTCGGTGGTTGCCGCTGCCTATGACCCGAAGTTGGCCAAGCAGATCCAAGCCCACCTCAGTAGTGCCAGCATGCGCGTCTACACCAGCGATGATCTGGTCGGTGTGGAACTTGGCGGTGCGCTGAAGAACATCATCGCACTGGGGGCAGGTATCGCCGACGGCATCGGCTTGGGTGATAACGCCAAAGCTGCCTTGGTCTCCCGCGGCCTGGTCGAGATGGCGCGTTTAGGCAGCCATTACGGTGCCAAGCGCGAGACCTTCTTTGGCCTGTCTGGCGCCGGTGACTTGATGGTGACTTGTTACTCGCAGCATTCACGCAACCGTTCGCTGGGTGAAGCCATCGGCCGTGGCCAGCGCTTGAAGGACATCCTCGCCAACACCGAAAAGGTGGCCGAAGGCGTTTGGACCTGCAAGGCGATCCAAGAAGCCGCGCATGACATCGGTGTCGACATGCCGATCACCCAACAGATCTACGAGATCCTGTTTGACGAAGTTGATCCTAAAGAAGCCGTCAAGCGCTTGATGGAGCGCCCCGCGAAACCAGAATGACCACCAGCCGCCACCCTGTACCAGCCGCGCGCCAACTGCCGGAATCTTTCGTACCGAATACCTTCGCCGAGATTGAGCCTTGGCTGAAGGAATTGGAAGAGCGCGAGATTCACAGCGTTGCGGATTTGGCGGATTGGTTGCTCGATCGTTCGGAGTTGGACAGCGCCATCAGCGAGGTGGCTCTTGCGCGCATGTTCGCCAACTCCTGTCACACCGATGACAAGGAGCTCGAGGCTGCCCATATGGACTACCAGACCGTAGTCCTGCCGGAGATCAAGCCGATTGATGATCGTCTCGACCACAAGTACTTGGATTGCCCATTCCGCAAGGAGTTGGATCAACAGCAGTGGTTGATCTTCGATCGCGACGTGGAGCTCGGCGTGAAGTTATTCCGCAAGGAGAACGTGGCGCTGGAAGCCGAAGAAGAGAAGATTGCCAATCGTTATGCGCAACTGGTTGGCGCGATGACGGTCGAGTTCGATGGCGAAGAGCGCACGCTTTCCGGCTTGCGCACCTATGGCGAGAGTCCGGATCGTGAGATTCGTGAAGCCGCTTGGAGGATCGCTGCCGAGCGTCGGCTGAAGGATCAGGATGAGTTGGATTCGGTGTTCGATGCGCTGGCTGGACTTCGTCAGCAGCAAGCGCGTAATGCTGATTTCAGCAACTACCGCGACTACATGCACACCGCCAAGGGGCGTTTCGATTACACGCCGGAAGATTGCTTGGCTTTCCACGCCAACGTCGAGAAGTTTGTCTTGCCGGTGATGAAGCGCATGCAGGATTACCGCAAGCAGCAACTTGGTCTGGATCAGTTGCGGCCTTGGGACCTGGATGTGGATCTTGACCAAGCGCCGGCTCTGGAGCCGTTCAAGGATGCCGACGGCCATGTCGACATCACCGCGAAATTGATCGGTGCCGTGGACCCGCAATTCGATGAGGAGCTGCGTTGGTTGTATGGCCAAGGCTTGTTCGACTTGGATACGCGCCCGCATAAGGCACCCGGTGGTTATATGGATACCTTGGAGCGCCGCCGCGTGCCATTGATCTTCGCCAACTCCGGCACCACTCATGCGGATGTCGAGACCTTGGTGCACGAAGGTGGCCATGCCTTTAATGCGCTGTTCTGTCGTGACCTGGAGCCGGTGGCCTATCGCATGCCGCCCTTGGAGTTCGCCGAGGTCGCCTCGATGGGCCTGGAAGCATTAGCCATGGAGCACCTATCAGAGGTCTATCCCGAAGAGGATGCCCGCCGTGCACGGATTGGCTCTTTGCAAGGCATCGTCACCACTTTCCCATGGGTTGCCACGATCGATGCCTTCCAGCAATGGATCTACACTGATCCACGCCATTGCCGCGCCACGCGGGAAGAGAACTGGTTACAGATCCAACAGCGTTTCAGTGCCGACGTCGATTGGAATGGTTTGGATGAAGTGCGTGCCGCCTTGTGGCAGCGCCAATTGCATCTCTACCAAGTGCCGTTCTACTACATCGAATACGCTATCGCGCAGATGGGTGCTCTGCAGTTGTGGATCCGTTACCGTCAAGACCCACAAGCCACGGTCGCCGATTACAAGAAGGCCCTGTCGCTCGGTGGTTCGAAATCCTTGCCGCAGCTCTTCGAAGCCGCCGGGATTAAGTTCGATCCGCGCGGCGATGGCTTGGGCGAATGGATGCAAGAAGTCGAGAGCGCGTGGCGCGCGGAAGTCGGTATCTAGAGATGGCTTCCACCTGGGTGGTCGGTGACATCCATGGCTGCGCCGTGGAGTTACAGCAACTGTTGAAGGAGATTGACCTTCAAGACGGCGACATGCTGTTGTCGGTGGGGGACTTGTTCCACCGCGGACCGGATCCCGTCGGCGTATTGCGCATCTTGCAAGATTTGGGCAAGCAGTTCGATATGGTCAACGGCAATCATGAATTGGTGTTGGCGCAACGGGCGCAGGTGTCGGGTGCGATTGATATCGAAGATCTACGCGGCGACGGTGGTGCCAAGATCGACGAGAGTGTCTTGGAAGTCGCCAACGAGTTGATCGCTTTCATTGCCGAGCGTGACTATGTACAGCGCAGGCCGTTAGCGGGTCCCGCATGGGCCGGGCATCCTGCTACTGAGTGGTTGATAGTGCATGGCTGCGTGTTGCCAGGGAAGGTGGCGGAAGAAATGGAGCCTCGGCAGTTGGTGCGCAAAGGGCGTTGCCAGGATTTGCCGGGTGAGCCTTTCTGGCATGAGCATTGGCAAGGGCCAGAGTTCGTCGTCTTTGGTCATGCGCAATCGGCAGCTGGTCCGCATGTCGATGATGAGGGGCGCGCGTGGGCTTATGGCTTGGATACCGGTTGCGTCTATGGCAACTGCTTGACTGCGGTGCGCATCGAGGATCTAGTAGTCGTGCAAGTTCCGGCTGCGCACGATTAAAGCCTTCATGAACCGTTCCGTCGCAGCGGCCGCGCACGGATCGAAGACCTACTCTCTCTTGCACGCTATCTGCGGCTGCGCACGGCGCGCCTACTTCGGCGGCGAGAATCGAATCGGCACACGCAGTTGCCCTGCTTCAGCCACGCCGTTGCGGGTTGCTGGATGGAAGTGCCATTTCTCGACCGCTTTTATCGCAGCGTTGTCGAGGATGTCGAAACCACTGGAAGTGCGGATGGTAATCTTGGTCGGATTGCCGAGTGCATCGACGTCGACCAACAACTCGGTCAGGCCATACCAACGATTGCGTTGCGCACGTCGCGGGAACTCGGGTGGCGGGCATTGCGCGTCATCGATATGCGGTGCCATCACCACCGTGGCTTGCGGCTCTTCTATAGCCGGCGCGGGATCGATAGTTGGCGGGGTAGGGTCCTTCGCAGTGTCTGCGACGGGCTTCTCTTCTACCGGTGCCTTCGGTTGCTTTGGTGGCAGGTTGTCACGGAAGCGCAAGTGGCGCGGCTTCCAAGGTTCATCGGTGATGTAATCGACCGGCGGCGGCAGTACCTCAGGTTCCGGGACTAGCATCGGCATGACTTCTACGACTGGAACGATTTCCGGCTCAAGTTCTACCGGCGGTTCCACCAGCACAGCTTCGTCTTCCTCTTGCGGCGGCTGTGCAGGCGGTGGCAGCTCCACCGAAAACTTTGGTGCATCGCGGATGGGTTCGGGGTCATCCCAAAGCACCCAGCCGGTCACCAAGGCCACGCCAATCGCACCATGCAAAAAAATTGAACCGCCAAATGCTTTCAGCAGCGGCTTGCGGTTCGGAGTTGGCTGGAGCGGGTTCAGAAATTCACATCCCAGGTCGTGATGATATTGAAGCCGGGTCCGTTGAGGCCAGAGCCATGGACGCGGTAATCCTTATCCCCAAGGTTATCAATTGAAACGGTCCAGGTTGCGTCTTGGTTCACTTTCATTCCAGCAGTGACGCCGACGATGGTGTAACCAGGTGTGCCTCCAGCGGGAATGCGCGATGAATCAGTGACGTCGCGTAAAGCCAATCGATCTTGGTTGTCGACCGCCCAAACCCACGCTTCGCACCATACGCCTTGGTCGTCGCGCGTCCAACGCAGACCGCCAGTGGCTTGCATTGGCGCCAAGCGACTCATCGGCTCGCGCGAGGTGGTGCCGGCCGGCAAAGTCACTTGATCCACTTCGCCGTTGATCCAAGCGCCGTAGCTGAACAAGCTGAAGCCATCGTCCAATGCGTAGCTGAGATCAAACTCAAAGCCGCGCATCCAGCCGTCGCCATCGTTGGACTTCTGTACCTCAGGCACGCCATCGATCAAGCTGCCGGTCGGCGATTGCACGATCATGTCGTTGATCCAAGTCTGATAGACCGACGTCTGCCATGCCCAGCGACCGTTCGTTCCTTTGGTGCCAACTTCAAACTGCAGAAAGTGCTCTGGCTCCAGGTTGGTTGATGGCGTTTCGACTGCCGACGTTGCATCCAGCGACGTCAGGTCTGAAAGGTTCGGTGCGCGAAATCCTTGCGACAGCCCCACGAATGCAGTCGCGTTGTCTTGCAGATACCAAACACCACGCAAGCCGCCAGTCAACGCCGTCCAAGATTCATCCACTTGAATTTGGGCAGGGCCGGCGGCGGGGTTCGCCACGCGATTGGACTGCAGGCTGAACCAGCTGGCGCGCACGCCAGGAATCAAACTGAAGTCTTCATGCACCGCAACTTCATCCTGCAAATAGATCGCAGCACTGTCATAGGTGCTGTTATCGCCGACCGCGCCTTGGATTGCCGAGCCGGTGTAACTTCCGGACACGAAATTGTGGCGATAGCTATCTGCATTCTGGCGGTGAATCTCGGCGCCCCAAGACCATTGGCCAAGGTCAGTGAAATCACTCTGAAAGCGTGCGGTCAAGCCGTAATCCCACAATTCAAATCCCTGCAAGTCACGACGCGCACCGCTGCGCAAACGATCACGGCCCTCGGCATGACGTTGCGCACTCAAAGTAATCTCGCCGTCGCTCAACATTCCCTTGTGATCGTTCCAGCGCAAACGCGAGTAATAAAGATCACGTGTTTGATCCTGATCCCTGCGCAATTCCTTGCCGACACTGGTGCCGTGGAATGGAACCGCGAATACGGTCTTATGCGTGCGTGGTACATTCCTTTGGCGCACGGTTTGCGCAGCAATGGTCCACTCCACATCGTTGTCCCAATAACGATCGAAGCGCATGTCGGCATTGATCTGGCTATATCCGGTGTTCGGAAGTTCTCCGCTGCCTGCACTCAAATCGCCATAACGCGAAACGGTCACGCCGCCAAGAAAACCCCACTGCGTGCCATCATGGATTGCAGTCTCCAGTCGTTGCGTCCAGCCATTGTCGGCACTGGCCCAGCGGGTGAAGCTACCGAAGTCAACTTGAACTTCAGAACCACCAATCGCAGCGCGTTGCGACACGGCGTTGACCGTGCCGCCGATCGCGTCCGAACCGTAAAGCACACTGCCAGGACCGCGCACCAACTCCAAGCGCTCCACACTTAGGTTGTCCAGCGTGCTCCAATATTGGTTGGGGCCGGAACGCATGGCGGCATGGTTCAAGCGCACGCCATCGATCAACAGTTGTGTATGAAATCCAGTGAAGCCGCGCAGGTAGGGCGACGATTGTCCAGGTGCGGTCTTTTGCACCATCACACCGGGGCGTTGCGCCAAGGATTCCGCAACCGTGCGCGCACGTGTGCGCAACCATTGTTGGCTTAGCGAATCAATCGCGAAGGGTTGGTCGAGCGGGTCGTCGGCAAAGGCCGATGCTGTGACCACGATTTCCTCCAATTGGGCGGGCGCATCTTGGCTCTGCTGGGGAAGGTCCACTGCAAGCGGCGGAGCAGAAGATTCTTGAGGCGTCGGCAGCGCGAAAAGCAGGACTTCGAGGAGCATGGAACAACAACGATGAGGAGGTGGGTGGGTTCACCCGAAGCTCACCATTTTGCCGTCTTTTTTGATTTTCGTCAGGCCCACCCTCTACAGTATGTTCCGATGTTGCGATTCTTATCTTTGCGGGGCATGGCCGGTGTGTTTGTAGGCACCTTCCTTGGCATGAGCCTCGGTCTTGCCGCGCCGGCCCATGCGCAAACCTATTCCGAGCTTTGGGGCGTTGAGGGTGAAAAGTGGTCCAACACCAGTCGCTTGCCAGACTTCTCCTTCGCCGGTTATCACCACTCGGAAATAGCCTCGCCGCTTGTAGATGTTGTGGCCAACGTGAAGAATTTCGGTGCCGTCGGCGATGGCCAGGCCGACGACACGCAAGCCTTTCTCGATGCGATTGCCAAGGTGGATGCCGGCGCGATCCTCGTGCCGGAGGGGCGTTACAAGATCACACAGATTCTGACCTTGTCAAAGAGCGGGGTGGTCTTGCGTGGTGCCGGTGCGAATAAGAGCGTGTTGTTCTTTCCGAAGTCTTTGACCGACATCAAGCCGAACTGGGGCAACACCACTAGCGGCAAGCCGACGAGTAATTATTCATGGTCCGGTGGACTGGTGCGCGTGCAAGGTAGTTTTCAATCCAAGCAACTCGCCAAGGTGACTGCTGCTGCCAAGCGTGGTGATCAGGTGCTGAAGGTGTCGGCGGTGGACTCCTTGCAAGTTGGGCAAGTCGTGGAGTTGCGCCTGGTCGATGATGACAGCAAGTCCTTGACAGAGTTTCTATATTCAGGACAGCCAGGCGACATCAGTAACTTCAAGGGAGCCAAGTCTTCCTTCGTCACCAAGTTGTTGGAGGTGGGGGAAGACAGCATTACTTTCGACCGCCCGCTGCGCTTCGACGTGGAGCTGGCTTGGCAGCCGACCATTTACCAATTCGAACCAACGGTGACCGAGGTTGGTATTGAACAACTCGGTTTTGATTTTCCGGTACGCGACTACCAAGGGCATTTCTCGGAGGTCGGGTACAACGCCATCACCATGGTCAACGTGGCGCATTGTTGGGTGCGGGATGTGCGCATTTCCAATTCCGACAGTGGCATATTCCTTGGTGCCAAGTTCTGCACTTTGACTGGACTAGTCTTCGATTCCGAACGCAAGCCCAAGCGCGGCGACACCGGTCATCATGGCGTGATCCTTGGCGGCACCGACAACGTCTTCACCGACTTCCGTTTCAACACGCGCTTCATTCATGATTTAGGACTGTCGGCCAATCATTCTGGCAATGTGTTCTCGAACGGCAGTGGTGTGGACCTGAACTTCGATCACCATCGACGCGGGCCTTATGAGAACTTGTTCACGAACATCGACGTTGGCCTAGGTACACGCATGTGGACCTGTGGTGGCGGGCAAAAGCTGGGTCTGCACTGCGGTGCGCGCGGCACCTTCTGGAATATCCGCGCTCAGCAGGCGCAAAAGTATCCATGGCGCGGTTTTGGTCCCAAGTCGATGAACCTGATTGGTGTGCAGACCAATAGCGAAAGCGTGAAAGAGGCGGATGGCAAGTGGATGGAAGCCATCGATCCGCAATCCTTGTCGCCGCAAAATTTGCATGAAGCGCAGCTGGCGCGACGGTTGCAGATGATGGATTAGGTTGGCAAACCTTTCCACAGCGCCGACGCTAACAAGAGTCTAACAAGTTGGCTTTCTAGATCGAAAATCGCTGTTAAGCTGCCGGCGTGGGCAACAACAATCAATATCCCAACTGCGTCATGCTGACGTCCAACAACGTCAAGGAGTCGGTCGCTTTCTATCGGGATATCTGTGGTTTTGAAATGTCAGAATCGTGGTCGGATGGACCGGATCCGATGTGGGCCAATATGGACTTGAATGGCCAATCCATCATGGTGGAGTGTGCCATGGAGCCCGATAAAGTCGGTGATATGTGCAAAGACGAGCCTTTGGAAGAGGCTTGACATAAGGGCGCTGCCACCGATTGGCAGGGCAATACTCCTGGTGTGTGTGCTTACTTCTACGTGGTGGTAGATGACGTGGATGCCTATTACGAAGAGGTCCAAAAGCGCGGTGGAAAGCCAGCTACAGAGCCGAAGTCGCAGTTCTATGGCTTGCGCTCCTTTGGCATTCAGGATTCATCGGGGTACCGCCTGTTGTTCTACTCACCACTTGTTATGGAGAACTGTGGCAGCTGCGGCATGCCGCTGACGGATGCCGAGCCCGGTCAGGTGTACTGCGATTACTGCACCGATGATGCTGGCAAGCTGAAGTCCTACGAGGAGGTGCTAGAAGGCACGATCCAGGGTTACTTCATGGGCATGCAAAAGATGGAACGCGCCGAGGCCGAAGTGGCCGCCAAGGAGTATCTGGCCAAGATGCCAGCGTGGAATCCGGATGCCTGTTGATTGGAGCGCTGTTAACTAATTGTCAGGATGCCCAACATTGGGGCCAATAGTCCGGCCCCAACGAGCCACTTGCCGCGCTTCTTAAACCCGTTCTTGCCTCGGAGAATGATTAATCCAGTGACCGAAATCACAATCAACGCCACTGCGAAGGCATCGGAAAAAACCAACCACCAGCGCTTTGGATCCAAGTGCAGGCGATTCAACTCGTAGAAGACTGGGCGCCGGCGGATGGACTCGTAATTGCCTCGTCCGTCTGCAAGGCTGGCAAGAATGCTGCCGTCCTCAAGATAGATCTTGAGTTGATGGCTAGATGGGAAGTCATGGGTCCGATAGGCACCGACACTTTCCAAGCTAGTCAACGCCAGCTTTACCGCAACGTCGTCGATTGAAGACGCATCGGCAGGTAGCTCCAGTGTGACTCCCTGCCGCGAGACAATGAAATCAGGGTCCCAATCATGGATGTGATTGACCGCGATTCCTGATACTGAAAACAGGATCGCGACTCCGGAGAAGAAATATCCGAGGTCGCGGTGCAGCACGATTGCCAAGCGGCGCCACTTCATTTCCCTTGCAGGGAGGCTTCCGCGATTTGGCCGTGGCTTGCCTTCGGCAAACTTTCCGCTGTACTTGCAGTGATATCCACAATCCACTGCTCTAACTGTGCATCTGGCAGGATTGCATCCGCGATATAGCTGACCCGTGCCTGCGTTTCTGCTGGAAGGGATGTGATGGCTCCACCAATGATTTGAGTCTGGAACATCTTGTCGTAAGCAACCAGCACTGGAATGACCAAGGCCTGCTTCTTGTTAGTCAGTACTTGATCGATTGCCGCAATCGTAGAGTCTGCTTTGTAAGAAACTAGGTGCCCGCACCAGCCATAAGATGAGGAGTTGATTCCGAGTTCATCCTCAAGTCCAGAGCCGATTTCGGTCAATAACTCAACCCATTCCGTGTTGTAGGCGGCGCTTCCGTAAGCAATCAAGGCGACGCCCTCATCGTTTGGTGATTTGCTGAGCGCGGCAACTCGACGTTGGATATTGTCCTTCAGGAAACCTGAAAAGTCCAACTCCTTGGTCAACGTAACTTTCGCCTTCGGTTGGTATCTCTCGATGTTTTCTGCCTGCAGGGTCTTCAAGGCGCTGGCGTCGTTTTTGAGGTGCAGGATGGTCGGGATGTCGTCAAAAGAGTGCGAGCTGACGGTCAAGAATAACGGCACAATGATTACGTCGGTAAACCCTTCCTGATCGAACTCGCGCATCCTGGTAGCGATCGAAGGTTCGGTGTATTCCATGAACGCAGTCTTAATGCCATCAATTCGGGCATGCGAGAGCACGCGATTGCTGACGGAATCCTCTAGGTCATGAAGCATGCTGCGCCATTGAGGAGAATGCGAGCCATGGCTGGCCAGTAAGATTCCAACCTTGGAGGAAGCGGTTGGAGAAGAGCTTTCGACAGCAACGATTGTCGCTGTCTTGGTGGATTCACTGCAGCCAATGAGTGGAATTGCGGTAACCGCCAAGGTCAAAAAAAGCTTAAGGAAGTTCATGGAAAGAGTCGTGATGGACTGGAATTCGGTGAGAGGAAAAAGTGAGCACCACGATTTCGCGGCGCCCACCCAAAACCAAGTGACTTAAAGCAATACGTTCTCCAGGAGGAAATCGCCCGTCGCCAATGGATTGACGATGCCACCCGAACTCCCAACGTAGAACTCCAGGTCGCCATCACTATCAAGGTCGAACAAGGCACCACCGCTGCTGACGAAAGTGCCGTACGGATTCGCTCCGTTGTGGAAGAAGTTTAGGTCCTTTAGGAAGGATCCCAGTATTCCGCCTTGCGCTCCGCCCTGGTTCACGAACAAACCTGGTTGGCCGACTAAGTATCCAGTGGAGCTGAAGAACTCGTGGGGCATCATGATCACATCCAGGTCGCCGTCGGCATCAACGTCGGCAGTGAGGGAAAAGAGACGAATCTGAAGATCCTCGTCGTATTGATCGGGAAAGCGTGTCCCTGCGTCCACGAAGGTGCCGGGGTTTGAAGCGCCGGAGTTGAATAACACATCACCGGAATCAGACGGGGCAATGCTGACATGGCTGTTCATGAAAATGAGGTCAAGGTAGCCGTCTTGGTCGAGGTCCGCGAACTCGACGTCTGAAGACTTGTCGAGGAAGTTAGGGAGTTGAGCACTGGAGTCTGTGAACACGCCACTGCCATCATTGGTCAGGAGTAGGTTCTTGGTTCCAGTAGCGGTTATGCGTGCCACTGCAATGTCTAAGTCGCCATCGTTGTCAGCATCACCGAAGTCGATTCCTGCTGCGGTTTCCCCAGTTTGGTTGAAGCTTGCAGAAGAGAATGCTGAATCTTCTTGGTAATCACCCGTAAGGCCTGCTTGAAGGCCTCCTTGATCACGCAACAAAGTAAGGTTTTGCGCACCTTGACCACCGCTGTGGTAGCCACCATCGGTAATGAGAATGTCAAGGTCTCCGTCGCCATCGACATCGCCGATAGCGGGAATCGCGTGGGCTTCCAGAGCCAGAGGTAGAACGGTGCGACCGATGGCGCTTCCAAAGAAGCCGTTGCCATCGTTATGGTAAATCACGGCAGCCATTGGCATGTCTTGCCAATCAACGCGTGAGGCAATCAGGAGATCTTGATGGCCATCGCGGTTGAAGTCGGCATTTAATACGGTGAAAGCGATTTCGTTTTCGAGTGCTGGAAAACGAGAGTTAGTTTCGTCCACCAAGGTGCCGTCTTGGTTGATGAAAAACCGTAGTCCGCTATCTCCACTTAGAACCAAGTCGCGGTCACCATCGCGGTCCAAATCGAAGGCGATCATTTCCCCACTTCCGACATTTGCGCTAGGTGGGAGAAAGGCGGAGTTGTTCGTGAAGTCAGTCGAAGTCGAGGGCGAAACCACGCTGAATGCTCGGTCAGTCAAAACGGCGGCGCCGGAACTGGTGCGCACGCCTCCTTGGACGGCTACAGGGAACCCCGCTGGGACTGGTAGGGAGACAGGAAGGGGGACGGTGGCTGAGAACAGGCCATCTGCTCCGATAACACCTTGGAAGCGCGTCCCATGCGTGGTGTCCACAAGCAGAAGGCCATTCGGCGGCGCCAGGGGTTGGAATATTGCTTTGCCAACCATGATTCGAGCGGGCTGACCTACAGCAGTGCTTCGAATGCGAAAAGTAGCGGTGTTGCCAGGGACCAGGCTTGGGACCTCTAATGAGGCCAAATGCTGGTTCGATTGTTGCTGAGCGGGCAATGTTGAGGCCAAGCCCAGGGCAAAGGTGAGGATGAGAGAAGTTTTCATTGGGATGTGTTTCAGGCTAAGTGCCTAATGCTAATGAGACTCATTATCAATAAGGCGTGGTTATTGTCAACCCATTCTTCCACTAATTTGTCAAAGTCGAGCAAGCAGTAACCCCAAGCGGCCAGTTATCAGCCCAGTGACTTGGTCGACCGGGCCCGTACACTCATGAACCAGGAACACACTTCAGCGGCCATCTCCATCCTCAATAAAATCATGGAAGTTGAGCTTGCGGGAGTTGTCCGCTACACCCACTTCTCGCTCATGGTCTACGGATACAACCGCATTCCAATCGTCAGTTGGATGAAGGCGAACGCTCAGGAAGGGCTGGATCACGCTCGGAAGGCTGGAGAATTCGTCACGCTTCTGGGGGGGACACCCCTCACTAAAGAACGGGACCTTGCTGGAGACTGGGCAGCACGATATTGGTGACATCCTGCGTGAGAGTCTTGAACATGAAAAGGCTGCCCTGGACTACGACTACGAGCTCTTGAAGCTCGCTGAGGGGGCAGGCTCGGTTCTGCTCGAGGAGTACGCGCGTGAAATGATCGTCGCTGAGGAGTTGCACCTGGATGAAGTCAACAAGATGTTGCGGACCCCAGGCGATGTCGAAGCCTTCACGCTATAAGTCTGGCTGATTCTCGGCCGGCTGCGCGCGGCGTTGTTCGCCGAAGGAGCCTGGTGCACGTACGGAGTTCATTCCGCGCGGGTAGAATCATGCCGCAATGGCAAAGAAAGCCCCTCAAGTAATGGACAAGATTGTGTCCCTATGTAAGCGCCGCGGATTCGTGTTCGCGGCGTCCGAAATCTATGGTGGACAGGGATCTACGTACGATTGGGGCCCTCTTGGGGTGGAGCTCAAGCGGCGTGTTAAAGAGGCCTGGTGGGAATCCATGGTCTACGCTCGCCAAGATGTCGTCGGTATTGATTCGGCCATCATCCAGTCTCCCGATGTATGGCGCGCCTCCGGTCACGTCGGTGGCTTCTCCGATCCGCTGATCGATAACAAGACCTCCAAGCAGCGTTATCGTGCGGACCACTTGGTCGAGAACAAGATCGAGAAGTACCGCAAGAAGGGCAAGATGGATCGCGTCCAGGTCTTGACCGACAAGCTCAACGCCGTGGTCTCCGATAACGAAGGCCTGCGTCAGTTGATCATGGACGAGAAGATCAAGTGCCCGGTCTCCGGCACCGATGATTGGACCGATGTGCGTCAGTTCAACTTGATGTTCCAGACTTACGTCGGTGCGGTGCAGGATTCCGCCAGTGTGGCTTACCTGCGCCCCGAAACTGCCCAAGGCATCTTCATCAACTTCAACAACGTGGTCACCGCCACGCGCAAGAAGTTGCCATTCGGAATTGCTCAGATCGGCAAGAGTTTCCGCAACGAGATTACGCCGGGCAACTTCGTGTTCCGCACTCGTGAGTTCGAGCAGATGGAGATGGAATTCTTCTGCCGTCCGGAAGAGGCACCGAAGTGGTACAGCTACTGGCAAGAGCAACGTTTCCAGTGGTACCTCGATATGGGTGTCACGCCGGAGAAGTTGCGCATGCGCGAGCACGCTCAAGATGAACTCGCTCATTACGCCGCTGGCTGTGGCGATGTCGAGTACTTGTTCCCCTTCGGTTGGTCCGAGCTCGAAGGTGTGGCGAACCGCACCGACTATGACCTGAAGAAGCACTCCGAAGCCAGTGGCACTTCGCTCACTTGGTTCGACCAGCAGGCCAACGAGCATGTTTCTCCTTATGTAATCGAGCCAGCCGCCGGTTGTGACCGCACCGCCATGACCTTCCTGGTCGATGCTTACGACGAAGAAGGCGAAGGCAAGGAGCAACGCGTAGTCTTGCGCTTCCACCCGAAGATTGCACCAGTCACGGTCGCTGTCTTCCCATTGGTGAAGAAGGAAGGCATGCCCGAGAAGGCCGCCGAGATCGAGGCCATGTTGCGTCCATTCTTCCGCACCGCCATCGAAGAAAACCAGTCGATTGGTCGTCGCTACCGTCGTCAAGATGAGATCGGAACTCCGTTCTGCCTGACGGTGGATGGTGAAACCGCTGAAGATGGTTGCGTCACCCTGCGTGAGCGCGATTCGATGGAGCAACAGCGCGTGCCAATCGCCAACTTGGTCGAAGTCATGCACAGCGCAATCGCCGCATGGCAGCGTCCTGAACCCGTAGAAAGCAACTAAACAGCGTTTTGGCTAGGCTCGAACTGAACGGCAATTCCGTTGCTCCAGGCATCGGAGTGGGAGCTGTGTTCGTAGCCCTTGCTACTTCAACCGCCAATATCCCAGTCCGCCGCATCCTCGAAGCCGAGGTGGAACGCTCCTGGGAGTTTTTGGAGCTGGCTCGCCAAAAGGCACTTACGCGTTTGTCGGTGATCCAAGAGACCACCGCCCGCGAGTTGGGTCTGCAAGATGCCGCCATCTATGCCGCCCAAGCTGCGGTGCTGCAGGATCCAGAAGCCTTGCGCGAGTTGCGTTCCTGGATTCACCAAGACTTACTCGCACCGGAATCCGCAATCCAAGCGCTGCTCGATAAGTTCGGTGCGCTCTTTGAATCGCTGGAAGGCGGCGACATGAAATCTTGGGCGGCCGACTTGCGCGATCCATGGAACTTGGTGCTCGGCGAACTCGGCCAAGAAGATGTGGAGCATGCCAAGAGTGGTGAGCTCGGCAACCTGGTCTTGGTTGCCGAAGAACTCACGCCGATCCTGGTGGTGAGTTATCCGCGCGACAAGGTCTCGGCAATCCTTTGTTCCAGGGGTGGTCGTTATAGCCACGGCGCCGTGCTTGCTCGCAGCTTTGGTATTCCAACCGTAACTGGCCTGCCGCAGATCGATGAGAAGGTCCATTCCGGCGAAGCTTGTGTGATCTTCGGTGACTCCGGCCAAGTGTTGGTCGGGGTTGACCAGGAAGAGACTGCCGCTGCCCTCGCCCAAGTTGCCGATCGCGACCACGTTCGTGATGTCATGCTCGCTGGCGCAAAAGAAGCTGGCCGTACCGCCGACGGCACCGAGGTCAAGATCCGCGTCAACATCGAGTCGCCGCGCGATCTGGATATGTTCGATATCGAGACCGTCAATGGCGTCGGCCTGTTCCGCACCGAGTTCGTCTACATGGAACGCCCGTCGTTCCCGAGCGCTCAGGAGCAAGCGGAGATTTACGCGCGCGTGCTCGAGCGTTTCCCCAATAAGACTGTGGTGTTCCGCACCTTGGATGTGGGGGGGGACAAGCAGCTGCGCTACTTCAAGACTCCGAAGGAGGAGAATCCGGCTCTGGGATGGCGCGGAATCCGCCTCAGCCTGGAATGGCCAGATTTATTCTTGATGCAGCTGCAAGCCCTGCGCGAATGTCGCGATTTGGGCAAAGTCAACGTCATGTTGCCGATGGTCACCAACCTCGATGAGGTGCGCAGAGCCAAAAAAATGCTCCAGGCCATCGCCGGAGATGAAGATATTGGGATCCGCTTTGGGGTAATGATTGAGGTGCCGGCGGCCGCTATGGCCTTGCCGGATATCGTCGAAGAAGTCGATTTCATCTCGGTCGGAACCAACGATTTGGTCCAATATCTGTTCGCCGTGGACCGTGATAATTCCTGGGTTACGGACTTGTATCAGCCATATCACCCGGCACATTTGCGCGTATTGCGGTTTATCGCAAGAACTTGTAATGCGGCCGGTAAACCGGTCACCGTATGCGGAGAGATGGCTGGACAGGCTGCTGGGGCCTTCTTCTTGACCGGATGTGGCTACACAGGCCTCTCCATGTCGCCACTTTTCGTTCCAGAGGTTAAAGCGCTGCTCAGACAGGCCGATATTGAGTCTTTACGCAGTACTGCGGCAGCCGCCGCTAGGGCTGATACAACCGCCGAAGCATATGCAATTCTTGAAGAATCAGTGGGCTCCGCGTGGAAAAAAGTCATCGAAAGCGTAGAAAACCACAATACTTAGATGGAATTTTCATTGCACGAACGACTCATTTTATTCGATACTGGAAACTGCAGGCCTTCCCGCTGTTTCCCCCCTAGCGTTCCCTCCCGCACCCGCTCGAATCGATGACACCCAACAACGGAAAACAACAACCCGCTTCCAACGGGAAACGGAAAGGACGTTGGTCCTTCCCGGAGATCGAGAAGTTACGTAGGTTGTATGGCTTTAAGACCGATGTTCAAATCGCAAAGGAGTTGAACCGCACGGTTCAAAGCGTGCGACGCATGGTCGGCAAAGTTTTTGAGGGTGAACTGAAGATTGGCCCATGGACCGCAAAAGAAGTCCGTGAGTTGAAGAACTACTTGGGTGCCGCTGACGTCGACGTCATCGCCAAGATTTTGCGCCGCTCTCAGATTGAGGTGGGTCGCAAGATCATGGAACTCCAAGGCGAGGTTTGTGAGCGGCCATGGACATCGAAAGATGTCCAACAGTTGAAGCGCTTCTATGGCACACGTGATTCCAAAGATGTCTCGGTGATTCTCGGCCGTCCCGTCGACCGCATCGAGGCAAAAGCTTTGGAGCTTTGCTTGGCCAAGGACAAGGGCTATCAACGGCGCCGTGGTTCCGGCACACCGGTTCGCATGCCGCGTTGGCGGCCTGAGGAAATCGAGTTGCTGAAGAAGCTTTATCCCGATGAAGACAACCTCGCGATCGCTACCCAGCTAAATCGTACGGTCAAGTCGGTGGTTTCCAAGGCTCATGACCTAGGCCTGAAGAAGTCGGAGCATCGCCTGCGAG
The DNA here is from genome assembly GCA_024229395.1 of Planctomycetota bacterium. Classification (GTDB taxonomy): domain Bacteria; phylum Planctomycetota; class UBA1135; order UBA1135; family UBA1135. Next base: position 30,794 of record JAAESM010000003.1, read on the forward strand.
AGATGGGCCGCGAGAATGTGCGCGCCCGTTACGAAGCCGAAAAGGAAATGGAAAACTAAATCCATTCCTTAGCTCCTCCCTAACAACATGAGCGCCCACCTCACCGCTTTGGCTCGCCAAGACGATGGCATTCGATTGTCATGGTCCGACGGCCTGGAGTCAGTCTTGGAAGTGCGCGCTCTGAGAATCTCTTGCCCATGTGCCTTCTGTGTCAATGAGTTGACCGGGCAGCGCATGTTGGATCCGGCCACGATTCCGGAAGATATCGCCCTGAAGGACATGCAGCCGGTCGGCAATTACGCCTACCGCGTGCTGTTCGACGACGGTCACCACACCGGCCTTTTTACGGTCGATGATCTACGGGCCAGGTGCAAGGGGGCAGTCGTGTGAGTCCACTCGCAGAACTGTTTCAAGCCTGCCTGAACCCATTTCTCGTCCCGATAGTCATTTTTTTGCACTGGTGGGTGGTTTGGTTCACCCTCGGGCGCAATTTCTCGACCACCATGTATTTGGTGATTTTGGCCCGCGTGGTCAGCGTCGGCGGTGGCTATGTTTTGGTCGCTTCAGGGGCTCTAGGGGCCGCAGACACGCAGCTCGACGGTAATTGGCTCGCATGGGTGATTGCCATGGCTGCCGCTTGGTTGTGGTTCTGGAACCTCGAAGCAGCGGTACTTGCGTGGGGAATGCAGCGCCGAAGAAAAAGTTGGCGGTGGAATCCATATGACTTGGCCGTACTTGGAGCCGCTCATGTGGTGTACCTGATTGGTGCAGCCGTAGCCCTATGACCGAAGGACAACGATTAACAACAACCGAAGTGCTCTTGGTAGTACTCGGATTCCTGGGACTGACAGCCTTGTACTGGTGGCCCATGCTGATGGACCCGGACCAAGTCTGGGCAGTCGGCCGTGACTTCTTCCAGAACACCTGGAACCTGTGGTGGGTGGACACCGCATACGAAAGTAATCAGGCCTATTACGAGACCGATCGCCTGTTCGCGCCGACGGGCACCTCGCTGGCCTTCCACACGATCTCCTTCGCCAACTCGATGCCCGGCCTGTTGCTGCAACAGAGTCTGGGGCTGAGTCTCGGCCTGACGCACACCGTCCTGTTCTTGTCGGCCTTCGTCTTGTCCGGCATCGGTGGCTGGGCTTTGGTGCGTTATCTGACCGGCGCCCCGATCGCCGCCTTCGCAGCGGGTGTGTTCTTCACCTTCAACCCGTATCACACGATGATGATCACCCAGCTCAACAACGTGCAGTTCCAATGGATGCCGTTGGTGTTGCTCGGTTTGATGCTGATGTACGACCGTAAGGGTTGGTGGTCGGTCGCCTTCACTGCGGTCATGTTGGCGCTCGCTGGATACACCGATTGGTACCAACCAATCTTCTGCGCGATGGCCGGCGGCGTGTTGCTGCTGGTGCGCATGCTGAAGGACAAGCGTGTGCGCGATGGCAAGTTGTGGACGCGCATCACCGTCATGGGTGGCCTAGCTGGTGTGATGATGGCACCTGGTGCCATGCCGCTGTTTGAAGCCATGGGTGCTGCTGGTGGCAGTGGCGAACTGGAAGAGCCAGTTCGTTATGTCGGTGAAACACAACTGCTAGGTATGAGCCCCAACGGCATGCGCGCGCATTTCTTCTGGCCCGTTGTGGTCGGATGGTCGACATGCTTGATCGCGCTTTACACGATGTTCCGCGTGCGCGCAGAAGGTGTGGGCCGTTTCTGGTGGTTGTTCGGAATCGGGTTCCTGCTGCTGCAAGGTCCGTACTTGGTGATCCTCAATCAGCACTTGGATTACATTCCAATGCCGATGGCGATCTTCCAGCACATCCCGGTGCTCGACATGATTCGCGTGCCGCATCGCTTCCTGATCTTGATGATCTTGGGATTGACCGGCCTGATCGGCTACGGCCTGCGTGAGTTCCAAATCCAACGCGGCAAGTTCGCCACCTTCCTGATTATTCCGATCATGGCCCTGGAGCTGCAGCCTCCCCAACCAAAGCCAGTGGCGCTGCGCGAGGCCCCCGTTTACAGCCTGATGGCGAGCGATCCAGCCGACTACGCGGTGCTGGAGCTGCCGATCGATTACCGCGACGGCTACACCATGTGGCTGCAGACCATCCACGGCAAGAAGCTGCTGGCTGGCTATACCTCACACATCCTGCCCGATGCTCTGCCAGCGCTGCAGACCGACTTGATGCGTGCCTTGCATCCATCCGTATCGAACACCGATGTCTTGGGTTTGCCCGAACACTTAGCGGTCAATCTTGAGGAACTCACGGAGGGCCAACTGGAAGAGTGGCGTCGTGAATTGGTCATCGACAAGGACGTGCGCTTCGCCGTGCTCCACCGACGTGCTGATTTCTCGGCATCTTCGGCAGGTTTGAATCCACCGGCAACTTCAGTGCAGAAACTGAAGTTCGCCTTCATGCCTTATCGCTTCAATCCCGGCGTGCAGATGGCGCCGCAGTTGCGCAAGGTCGCGGCCAACAAGTTCTTCGAGGATCTTGCCGCCAACTCCACGCAGGCGCGTGCGCTGATGGTGCTGATGTTCGGTGAACCTGTGCTGGAGCTCGGCACGACTGCCGCAGAGGTCTGGGATTTGCGTCCGTGGACGGATCGTTACGCGGCTGAGAATAAGGCCGAGTAGACCTTCACAAAGTGTGAGGATTTGTAGAGGTGGAAGATGCGAAGCAGATGTGCTGATTCGCTTTCCTTAAAGGCCAAGAACGGCGGCAGAACCAGAGCGGATTCCGCTTCGGTGCCGTCGCCAGAAGACTCACCGACATAACCAGTCTGTTCCACGTCTTGGCTGGAGGCACCACCACGCTGTGCGGTCTTGACGCCACGCGAAGCGACCATGTGGCCGACCAACATCTCATGCAGGCTGAGGTAGGAGCCCAACTGCTGTTGCAGACGACGTTCGAACAGCGTCGCGCGCGCTTGTAAACCCGGTGCCACCGTGCGCGTTTCACTACCCTGCTCGGTTGGGTCTTTTGCCAACTCCACGAAGGCACGTGAGCCATCGCTATAGGAGTAGAACTTCTCGTCGACGGTGCGCAACACATCGATGGTACGCAAGGTGTGCGCCAGCGGGAAACCAAGCGGATCGCGCAGGTGATCTGCCCATTGCTCCCAACCACTCAGGTAGCCGGTGGGGTTGCCGTAATGCGCCATGATCATGTCGCGCGCGGGTGCGCCACCTGGTTGCAGAGCCTCCATCTGGCTGACGCCTTCCAGCGACAAGCGTTCTGGCGTGTTCCATGGCTCTTCCAACTGCTGCGCGTCCTCGATGATCTCAAGGATGGTGGGGAAGAGGTCGACGGTCGAGGCCAAGCTCTGCACACGATGCCCAGCCGGTAGGCTCGGCGGATAGCGCATGATCAGCGGCACATGCAGCAAGGTATCAACGTTCGACAGTTGATGGCCGATGCGCGTACCGATCTCAGCGAACTCCTCGCCGTGGTCAGCGACGATGATGACTAAGGTGTTGTCTTCAAGACCCATCTCCTCGAGAGAATCAAAAAGACGACCCAGCAGTTGATCCTGGTAATAGATCTCGGCGTCGTAGAGCGCCTTGTACTTGACGATCATGTCGTCGGTCAGTGGCAAATCGCCGAGCACGAACTGGTGCATATCTGGCTGCGTGGATGGCAGAGCATCGGGCACGGTATCCGCCACGCTCACGCCTTCCGGCAGGAAACGCTCCCAGACATCTTCTGGTGGAAGATAAGGATCATGCGCCTCGTTGAGGTTCATGAACATGAAGAACGGCCGTGAAGAATCCCGTTCGCGGCTGCCGTCGAGCCAGTCGATGGCGGTATCGACGACCAAGGCGCCACCTTTGTCCTCAGAGTTCGGGAAGGTATAGCTCGGTTTCTTGCCGAACTTCTCCTGCGCGCGTTTCATCACGCGACTGCCGAGCAACCGTTCCGACAAGGTGGGGATCGAGTAGTCGTGAAACTGCTCGAAGCCTTGCGTCAGGCCGTGGTCATAAGACAACCATGGTTTCTTGGCGATACCAACAGTCTGGTATCCGCGGTAGCTGAGTTCCTCGGCCAGCGTGTGGTAGTCATAGGTCACTAGGCCCTCGATGTGGCTGCGACTATCCGGCAGCACATGATTCTCCCAGCCGATCGTGTGGGTGGTCGCGTGCACACCGGTGAACATGGAGGCGTGTGACGGCAAGGTCCACGGTGCGGTCGAGAAGGCATTCTCGAATACCACACCTTGTTCACCGAAGGCATCAAGGCGCGGGCTGGTATCACGTTCGTAACCATAAGCACCAAGGTGATCCGGGCGCACCGTATCCAGCACCACGAACAGCACGTTGGGGGAGTTACTCGGCGCGGTCATGCGTGCTTCCACCGCCAACTCGGCCGATCGAACTGGCATCATCCAACTACCAGCGGCTAGCAAGCTCACGAACACCAAGCTCGCGATTCCCCGCTTGGGTTGACACAAGAACTCCAGAGGGCGCTGGAGAATCGAGCGGCTCAGGATCACAAGCAGGGCGTAAAGAAGCAGGCCTGCAGGGACCAAAATGCCGACCGTGACCGCTAGCGACCAACCGAACTGATGGGCCAGCAGCGATAGGTGGGCTTCCATCAAGGAAATCACCGCAGCGACGGCGCAAAAGCTCATCACACCCAAGCAGATAAGGAAATCGGCGGATTCAGCGGGGCGCTTGCGCCGAATAACCATCAAAAACAGCACACAGGCCACTCCGATCAGCATGCCAACACCGACGTAGCCCAGCAGCAGCTTGGTCCAAGCGGCTGGGTCAGCCTGATATGGGAAGGCGTTGTAAATGCAAATTGCTTCAAACAAGCAGTACCAAGCGGCAAGACTGCCACCTGCTATGCACCCGAAGGCCGTTTGTTTGAGGGAATTATTCACGACAACATGCGTTAAAGTCACCTTTCCAAGAAAAGTGCTCTAGTCTATTTCGGGGAGTGTTGCCGTCGAACTTTAGAAATCGAAGCGTGGCTTTAGAACGAGGGGGGATTCCGCCTCTGTGCCATCGCCAGAGGACTCGCCGACATAACCCAGGCTTTCCATATCCTGGACTGAGTCGCGGGCGCGATTGGGGGATTTCATGCTGCGGGTGCGCACCATATGGCCTACCAACATCTCATGTAGCGTGCGGTAGGAACCCAGCTGCTGCTGCAGGCGAAGTTCATAGGTGCGGGCTCGACCAAGATCCTCATCCGCGATCGGCGTGAACTCACTGTGCTGTTCGGTCGGGTCTTCCGACAAGCGCAAGAAAGCCGTGGAGCCATCGCCATAAGTGAAGAACTTCTCGTCGGCAGTGCGCAGCACATCAATGGTGCGGATGTACTTTGCCAACGGGAAGTCGAATGGGTCGGTCAGGTAATCCTTCCATTCCGGCCAACCACTCAAGTACGAGATCGGGTTGGCGTAATGTGCCATGACCATGTCGCGCGGGGCGGCGCTCGGATCTTGCATCACGCCGAATAGGCTGACACCTTCCAAGGACAACAACTTGGCCGACGGCCGTGGCAAGCCTTCAGGCTCCTGACTTTCGATCACACTGAGGATGGTCGGGAACAGGTCTACGGTGGAAGCCAAAGCCTGCACACGTTGACCGGCTGGCAGAGCCTGCGGGTAACGCATGATCATCGGCACGTGAATCAGCGTATCGGTCAAAGCCAGTTGGTGACCAACGCGCGTACCGATCTCAGCGAACTCCTCGCCGTGGTCTGATACCACCACGATCAAGGTGTCTTCCATCAACTCCATTTCGCGGATGCCATCGAAGAGGCGACCGAGCAACATGTCTTGATAGAGGATCTCGGCATCGTAAAGCGACTTGTACATCGCCTCGCGCTCAGGCGTGAGCTCCAAGGTGCCAAGGATGATGTTGTGTTCGTCGAGCGGATCCGCTGGCAAGGTTGGTGGCAGCGTGTCCTCGAGCGCAATGCCCTCAGGCATGAAGTGCTCCCAATACTCTGCAGGAGGCAGGTATGGGTGGTGCGCCTCATTCAGGTTCATGAAGATGAAGAAGGGGCGATCCTCATCGCGCATGCGCCCATCCTTCAGCCAATGTAGCGCAGTATCGACCACACGCGCGCCACCTTTATCGGCGTTGTTCGGATAGGAAGTGCCGCCTTTGGGGCCACGTCGGCCGAAGCGCTTCAAGCGACTGGCGAACATGTTGTCAATCAGGCGTGGGATCGAGTAATCGAAGTAGTTCTCGAAGCCTTGCGTCAGGCCGACGTCGTAAGTCAGCCAAGATTTCTCCGACACGCCTACTGTTTGGTAGCCGCGTTCGCCCAGCTCTTCCGAGATGGTGTGGAAGTCATAGGCGATCTTGCCCTCGATGGTGGCGCGCCCATCGGACAGGCGCGGGTGTTCCCAACCAGTGCCGTGGGTGGTGGCGTGCAGACCAGTGAACATGGACGCGTGCGATGGCAAGGTCCATGGTGCCGCCGAGAATGCGTTCTCGAACAACACGCCTTCTGCTGCCAGGGCATCTAGGTTGGGGCTGGTGGCGCGGTGATATCCGTAGGCGCCAAGGTGATCGGCGCGCAGGGTGTCGAGCACCACGAACAATACGTTGGGTGCTTCCGCTGGAGCGGCCATCTGTTGTTCCGCTGCGAGTTGTGCTGGCGAGACCGGACGCAGCAAGGCGCCAACGGCGAAGACTGCCAGGCCAACTAGTCCGACAACGGCGACCACGCCACTGCAAGCGCAGGACATCATCCAACCGAAACGCGTACGCGCCAAGAAATACAGGACGGCATACACCACCAAGCTACCGAGCAACACAGCACCGAAGGTCATCAAGGCGGCAGGGCTGGTGGTGCGCGTGCTTGGGGACATCCAGCCGAAGCGTGCTTCGATCACACAGACCACCGCGACCGCACCGGCTAAGATCAAGATGCCAAGGTGTAGGTTGTAGTTGCTCTCACGCGCCTTCTTGGTGGACAGCAAAGGCAGCACCAAAGCGCACAGCAAACCCAGCCCTGCGCCAACGCCGAGGTAGCTAGGAAGCAGACGGGCCCATAGGGCGGAATCGGTTTGGTAGGGGAAGTCGGCGAAAACTACGCAGGCTTCCAAGAGGCTGGCCCAACCGGCCAAACAACCGCCCATGAGAGCACCCTGGAGGAGGTTCTTGGCGTTCATCATTACCATGATAAATAGGCAAAGGAGCCGTCGCAATCACCCCAAAATCGCACGCTTTCGTTGGAATATTCAAGTTCCGCCAGCTTTTGCCGTAGTTGGGATAGGATGAGGGCTTTCATCAAGCCAGCGCCTTTCAAATCGAAACTCGATAAGGTCAGGCGATTCGGCACTACCTTGACCCTTGCGGTCAAAGTCACAGCTCCGATCATGGGTGCGCGTCCCTGCAGGACAAGCTGTTCGTGATCGAGCTCTAAACTGCTGATTTCCACGCCTTTGGGCATCAAGCTGGCCAAAGCTTGGCGGAAATCAGGAAGTTCGAGGTTAATCTGGACCTGCATGTGCATACTGTAGGTGTACCTCCCGTTGATGTCTTTGCCCGGATCCGCTCTTGTTGCCGCCACCTTGATGGCCACCACCCTGCTGCCTAGCTCTTTGCAGGCACAAGGCGGGCGTACAGGCCGACGCGTGCCCGAGCCTAGCCACCAAGCTCTTGTTGCCCAGCTACGCGATCCCAAGCAAGACGGCGCGACTCGTATGCGCTCCTTGGCCATGCTTGCCTACAAGAGCCGATCGCTGAACTTCAAAGATGTCAGCTCGGTGCATCATCTTGCCCGCGGCATCTACCTCGCTGATTACGCACGCTGCCTGGGCTTGTGCGGTGCTGAAGCCCTGCCGGAGTTGCTGTCGCTGCGCGTCAAGCGCGATGAAGACGCAGCCGCCGAGGTCCTCTATGCGCGAGTCAAGTTGGATCCTGAAGGTGTTTCTCTGGCGTTGACAACCTTGCGCAATCGTAAGGCAAAAGACTTGGTGCGCGTTGCCGCCTTGCGTGCGCTTGCTGATTTGAAGTCACCTTTCGCCTTGGTCGAAGCCTTGCGCCGCTTGGACATGGAGTCCGGCGCCCTGCTGTTCGAATGCCTGGCGATTCTGCGCCGCAATCCGAGCGATGATCAGATCCCTTATCTGATCGACTTGATGAGCACATCCACAGGTCGACCCGCCAATGAAGCCGTGGCCATGCTGCAAAGTATCACTGGCTATCGCATCGCCAACGACCCGCGTACCTGGAAGCACTTCTATCTCAAGCACAAGGCCGACGGCACACCGTTCCGCCGTGAGAGTGATGGCAGCACCGAGGAATCCAGCCTGTCTTATATGGGCGTGCCGATCTTCAGCGACCGTATTGCATTCGCCATCGACTCCTCTGGTTCCATGAATGAACGCATGGGTGACACCAGTGGCGACACTCGTTCGACCCGCGCCAACAATGAGCTGATCCACTTGCTGCCGCGTCTACCCGAAGAGGCACAGTTCAATGTGTTGTTCTTCGATGGCGAGGTCCATTCCTTCGCCGACGGCTTAATCCCGATCGACCCAGAGGTGCAGGCTTCCGTTGGTGAGTTCTGCTTGGAGAACCTCCCCGATGGCGGCACCAATATCTTTGCGGCTCTTGATTCCGCCTTCAGTCAAGAAGGTGTGGAGGAAATCGTGCTGCTGACCGATGGCTCACCATCGATGGGGGAGTTGATCGAGCCGATCGAAATTCTTGCGCGTGTGCAACGCTACAACCGTTGGCGCGGCGTGCGCGTTAGTGCGGTGGCTTTACGTGCGCCGGCGAAATCCCATGCCTTCCTCAATCGCTTAGCGAGGGAGAATCAAGGCGTGTGTAAGGTGCTGCGTTAAGCGCGCAACCTGGCTTAGCGCTTGCCGCTGACCGCCTCGAAGGGCGGCAGGCCAATGCGTTCCTTGGCTTTTGTCGCATCGCCGACGAAGCCGCCGACATAGCCTGTTTCCTCGATCTCTTGCTGGGTCATGCCCGCAGTATCGATGGGTTTCTTGCTGCGGCCGCCACCTTTGCCAGACACGGCACGCAACCAAGCGAGGTGACCGGTGAGCAACTCACGTGCGACCACATGCGATGTGATCTGCTGGTCGAAACGCTTCTCGAGGAAGTTGGCGCGCTTGCGGAAGTCATCAGGGATGACATTCAACATACTGGCTTGCTCGGTTGGGTCGTTCGGGATGTCAATGTAGGAACGATCGCCATCGCTGTACATATACAGCTTGTCTTGTGGCGTGCGGATGACGTCGACCGAACGCAGGTACTCCGCCAACACGAAATCGTATGGATCTTCCGGGCTCCACTCGAGGAAGCTCATCAGGTAAGCCGCCGGGTTTGAGTAATGCGCCATCACCAAGTCACGTGCAGCAGGGCCATTCTCTTGCATGGTGGCAAGCTGGCTGACGCCTTCCAGGGCCATGATCTCGACGCTCGGTGGCATTGCGAAACCGCGGTGTTGCTCAAGGATGTCAAGCACGGTCGGGAATATGTCGATCGTCGAAGCCAAGGACTCGACTCGGCGGTTCGATGGTATCTGCGCTGGGTAACGCATGATTAACGGAACATGCAGCAGGTAATCTGAGAGTGAAAGTTGATGACCGATGCGGCCATCGATCTCACCGAACTCTTCGCCGTGGTCGGCGGTGATGATGATCAGGGTGTCTTCTTTGACGCCCATCTGCTCAAGGCCATCGAAGAGGCGACCGAGCAGCCCATCTTGGTAGAGGATCTCGGCGTCGTAGAGGGCTTCGTAAAGAACCATCTCTTCTGGCGTGAGCGTGGTCAGGCTTTGCAATACTTCGCGGTGCAGGAGCACGTCGGAACGTAGCGTGGGAGGTTTGGTCGTTGCGACATCGATGCCTTCTGGCAGGAAGGTCGACCAGAACTCTTCCGGTGGCTCGTAAGGATCGTGCGCCTCATTCAAGTTCATGAACATGAAGAAAGGCTTGTCGGTATTGCGATCGCTATCAAGCCAATCCAAGGCGGTATCGACCACGCGCGAGCCACCCTTGTCGGTGAACTCATGTGGGTCTAGGCCGAACTTCTCGCGGTAACGATCCCAGAAACGCTTGACCAGGAATGTGTCGCGCAGGTTCAACTCAGAGAAGTCGAAATAAGAAGCGAAGCCTTGCACCAATCCGGTCTCGGCGGTGAGCCAAGCTTTTTGGGAAGCGCCAACCGTCTCATAACCGAGGCGGTTCATTTCCTCCGCCATGGTGTGGAAGTCATAGCGCGCTTGGTTTGCCAGGCTTGCCAGGCCATCGCTGAGGCGCGGATGCTCCCAACCAGTGCCGTGGTTGTTCGGCAGCAAGCCACTGAAGATCGAGGCATGTGAAGGCAAGGTCCATGGTGCAGCCGAGAAGTTGTTCTCGAACAAGGCGCCTTCACTGGCGAGTTCATCTAAGCGCGGGCTGGTCTCGCGCTCGTAGCCGTAGCTGCTCAAGTGGGCCGCGGCGACGGTATCCAGCACGATCAGCAGCACGTTGGGGGCACCAGCTGGGGCAACTGCCGCGGAATCAGGCATGGATTCCTTTGCCGGCGATGTAGGCAGCGCTAAAGAGATGCCGGCCATTAGCAGCAAAGCCACAATGCTGATGTTGGCCGCGGCTTGGCTGAAAAGCGCATTCATTTGCCTAGCGATGAACTTGCGGCCGAGGAAGGCCAAGACCACGAAGCAGACCAAGCCGCCAACTAGGATTTGCGCGAACAGAAACAGGGCGCCAGGGGAGATGGTGCGGACTGCAGAAGGCAGCCACGTCATGCGGGCTGTGAGCAGGAACACCAAGGTGCAACCAGAGATCAGGATCAGCAGGCCGAGCAAGGTGCGTCGTTGTGGACGCTCTGCCTGCTTCGGGAAAACGAAAGGCAGAATCAAGCCGCAGCCGAATCCGATTGCTGCACCAATCAATAAGTAGGTTGGCAGCAGACTGGTCCAAACCACAGGGTCAGTTTGGTAGGGGTAGGCGGAATAGAGGAAGAATGCCTCGACCAAACTGGCCCATCCGGCCAAACAGGCACCCAATACGACACCGTGCAGGAGGTAGTAAACCTTCATGACAGCCATTATAGGTTGAGACCAATGCTCGGAGTTATCATTCGATTATGAAGGCAGTTAGAGTTCATGAGCATGGTGGCTACGAGGTCTTGCGGATTGAGGACATTCCAATTCCGGAGCCAGGTCCGGGGCAGGTGCGCATCAAGGTCGCATGGGCAGCCTTGAATCATTTGGATGTTTGGGTTCGGCGCGGGGTTCCGGGACATCGGTTTCCATTGCCAATCACACCGGGGTGCGACTTCAGTGGTACGGTCGATCAAGCGGGTTTGGGAGCAGAAAAATGGCAGAATGGCCAACGTGTGACCGTAGCACCTGGATATACATCCTCTGACAGTTGTGAATCTGCGGCTGGGCAACACAATCTGGCCCGCGACTATGGCATCTATGGCGAGACCTGCGATGGCGGCAATGCTGAATACGCCATTGTCAATGCGGAGAACCTCATCGCCGTGCCCGACGACTACCCACTAGATCTGGCCGCCGCCTTCCCGCTGACCTACCTCACCGCCTGGCATATGTTGGTCGACCGTTGCCAGGTGCAGCCTGGCGACAGGGTCTTGATCCATGCCGCAGGCAGTGGTGTTTCTGTTGCCGCCACCCAGATTGCCAAGTTGCACGGCGCGGATGTGATGGTAACTGCCGGTAGCGCTGAAAAGTGTGCCTTGGGGTTGGAGAATGGTGCAGATACGGCAGTAAATTACCGTGAAGATGACTGGAGTGCAGCCGCCAAGACTTGGACTGGCAAGCGTGGCCTGGACATCATCGTCGATCATGTGGGGGTGGATACGCTGCCGAAGGGGGTGTGGGCGCTGGCGAAAGGCGGGCGAATTGTCACTTGTGGCGTCACTTCTGGAGCAGAAATGCAGCTGAATTTTGCACCAATTTTTTTCAAGAGCCTCAGTATTCTCGGCAGCACCATGGGCGGGCTTGGAGAATTAAAGAAAGTCTCAGAACTTGTTTTTTCAGGGAAGCTGACCCCCATCGTGGCAAAACGACACAAAATGGACCAAATTTCCGAGGCCCATCGAGCCCTGGATGATCGTCGGGGATTCGGAAAGCAACTGTTGCAAGTGAAATATAATTAACTCGATTTATCCTCTGCTATCATTCCCGGCAAAATCGCTCCCGATTAACCCCGGATTGACATGTCAAACAGCAACCAGTCAGCTGACCCTGGCGTCATGGAGAGATTCTCCTACAACGACGACATCGTCCGCAAATTCGTATTCGCAAGTATTGGATGGGGGGTCGTTGGCCTCCTTGTGGGCGTCATCATCGCTCTCCAGTTGGCGGATTCCCGCTTTAACCTAGGACTTGAATGGACATCGTTCGGTCGCTTGCGTCCACTGCACACCAACGCAGTGATTTTCGCTTTCGCCGGCAATGGCATTTTCGCCGCGGTCTACTACTCGACCCAGCGACTCGTTAAGGCCAGATTGTTCAGCGATCTCTTGTCGAAGATTCACTTCTGGGGATGGCAAGCGATCATTGTTTCGGCCGCCCTCAGTTTCCCGTTTGGGTTTACCACAGGTAAAGAGTACGCCGAACTCGAATGGCCAATCGACATCGCCATCACCTTGATCTGGGTGGTCTTCGCTTGGAACTTCTTCGGAACGTTGGCCAAGCGTCGCGAGCGTCACCTTTATGTGGCGATCTGGTTCTACATTGCGACCATCATCGCGATCGCTGTCTTGCACATCTTCAACAGCTTGGCAATTCCAGCTGGTGTAATGAAGTCTTACTCGCTGTACGCCGGTGTCGAAGACGCCTTCATGCAGTGGTGGTATGGCCACAACGCGGTGGCCTTCTTCCTGACCACACCATTCCTCGGCTTGATGTACTACTTCTTGCCGAAGGCCGCTGGTCGCCCGGTGTTCAGCTATAAGCTGTCCATCTTGCACTTCTGGTCGCTGGTCTTCATCTACATCTGGGCCGGCCCTCACCACCTGCATTACACCGCACTACCGGAATGGGCTTCAACCCTCGGTATGTTGTTCTCGGTCATGCTGTGGATGCCATCTTGGGGTGGTATGTTGAACGGTCTGTTGACCCTGCGTGGTGCTTGGAACCGCGTTGCAACTGATCCGATCCTGAAGTTCTTCGTCGTCGGCATCACCTTCTACGGCATGTCGACTTTCGAAGGTCCATTGCTGTCGATCAAGGCGGTGAACTCGCTGAGTCACTACACCGACTGGACCATCGCGCACGTGCACGCTGGTGCCCTCGGCTGGGTAGGCTTCATGGTCTACGGCATGGTCTACTGGCTCATGCCTAAGCTGTTCCAGACCAAGGTCGCTAAGCCTGGTTGGGTCAACCTGCACTTCTGGTTGGCAACGGTCGGCATCGTGTTCTATATCGTTGCGATCTACATCGCCGGTTTGAGCCAAGGCCTTATGTGGCGCGCCTTCACTGCCGAAGGTTACCTGCAGTACCCTGACTTCCTTCAGACCGTCACCAACCTGAACTCGATGTACTGGTTGCGTGTCGTTGGTGGTGCCCTCTACTTGGGTGGAGCTGTGCTCGGTGGCATCAACTTGCTGCTCACCTGGAAGGCTCGTCCGGCTACTTACGAGGTCCCTGTCTACGAGGCACCTGCCTTGGCCAAGGGTTACAAAGACGCTCCTTCAAAGGGTGGCTTCATGGCCATGAACTGGCACCGCAGCTGGGAAGGCAAGCCTTTCAAGTTCACCGTCTGGGTCGTCATTGGTGTGGTCTCTGCTTCGTTGTTCGAGATCATCCCGACCTTCATCATCGAGAAGAACGTACCGACCATCGCTTCGGTCAAACCCTACTCGCCACTCGAGTTGGCCGGCCGTGACATCTACATCGCCGAAGGTTGCTACAACTGCCACTCGCAGATGGTGCGTCCGCTGCACTTCGAGACCGAGCGCTTCGGTGAATACTCGAAGGCTGGTGAGTTCGTCTACGATCACCCGTTCCAGTGGGGTTCACGCCGCATCGGTCCAGACCTGCACCGCGTCGGCAGCCGCCCGCTGACTGCAGGTTGGCACTTGCGTCACTTCGATAACCCGCAGGAGACTTCGCCTGGCACCATGATGCCGAGCTACAAGCACCTGCTGAAGAAGGATCTCGATTACGACGTCATTCCACGTCGCATGACCGCGCTGAAGAGCATTGGTGTTCCTTACAGCGAAGAGGAAATCCTCGGTGCAGTGGAACACGCTACCGCTCAATCCGCCGCCGTCGCTAGCCAACTGAATGGTGAGAACCTGACTGGCTTCGAGAACAAACGCGTGACTGCCATGATCGCTTACCTACAGCGACTCGGCACCGACATCACCAAGGGTGATGGGGAGGCACAGTAATGGAATTCGACATCACTGTCCTCAAGCAGATTTCACTTCTGATGTTCTTCTTGTTCTTCGTCGGGGTCGTCGTGTGGGCATTCGCCTCACACCGCTCCCGTGAATTCAACCACGATGCCGGCTTGCCACTTGATGAAGGCCGTCCGGTAGGAACTTCGTCCACGGCGGGTGCCGAGGAGTACCGCAATGTCTGAGAATCCCACCCCTAACACCGATCCTTCAGAAGACATCCTGCTGGATCACAATTACGACGGCATCCAGGAATTCGACAACCCCTTGCCGGGTTGGTGGAAAGCCATCTTCTGGGCCACCATCATCTTCTGCGTGCCATACACCTACTGGTACCACTTCGCGGATGGCAATGGCGTGTACGACGAGTACGACGCCGCCGTCGCCGCCAAGATGGAGCGTGAAGGCGCTGGCGGACCGGTAGCCGAAGGCGCCAGTGGTCTAATGGCCTTGATGGATGACCCAACTCACATGGCACGCGGTAAGGCAAAGTACAGCACAATCTGTCTTGCTTGCCACGCTGCTGATGGCGGTGGAGTCGTGGGACTCGGTCCAAACATGACCGACGATCACTTCAAGAACGTCAAGAAGATCGAAGACATCCTTACCATCATGGAAGATGGCATCCCTGGAACGGCAATGCTTTCGCAAGCGGCTGCATTGAACCCTGGAGAGATGGCCGATGTCGCGGCTTATGTCGCAAGCCTGCGCGGAACGACGCCCGCGAATCCGAAAGAACCAGAGGGTGAAGTCATTCCACCCTGGTCCGCGGAATAGGTCTTAAAGAAGCAAAGCGCCGGGAACTCTTCCCGGCGCTTTGGCTCTAATAGAGCTGGATACCAGTCATGTCCGATAACTTACTCGAGGCTCCAGAGCGCGTTCTCTCCACGATGAATCCCGATGGCAGCCGCCGCTGGATTCGCCCAAAGTCCGCGATGGGCAAATGGTGGAAGCGACGTCGTGTGGTTGCATGGTTGTTGATGATCCTGTTCACGGCCGTGCCGTGGATGTCGATCAACGGCAAGCCAGTCATGTTGTTGGATGTGGTCCATCGCGACTTCATCTTCTTCGGCGTGACCTTCCAACCTACCGAGGTCGTGTTGCTGATGTTGCTGATGCTCGGCATCTTCATCAGCATCTTCTTGATCACCTCTTTGCTGGGCCGCGGTTGGTGTGGATGGGCATGTCCACAGACCGTTTATCTCGAGTTTCTTTACCGCCCGATCGAACGCCTCGTCGAAGGCAAAGGTACCGGTAAGGCACACACCAAAGTCGCCAAGTGGCGCGTGGCGTTGAAGTACGCCCTTTACTTGGTGTTCTCCTTGCACTTGGCGAACACCTTTCTTGCCTACTTCGCTGGACCGCAACAAGTGTTGGAATGGTCCTTCGGCGCACCGCAAGAACATATGACGGCCTTCCTAATCGTGATGCTGGTGACAGCCATGATCATGTATGACTTCTCGAGCTTTCGCGAACAGATGTGCACCCTGGCGTGCCCCTACGCGCGCTTGCAATCCGTACTGTTGGACCGTGATTCGCTGATTGTCGGTTACGACGAGGAACGCGGCGAACCCCGTGGCAAGAAGAAGGCCAAGGACCGCGGTGAGAACATAGGCGACTGCATCGATTGCGGTCTGTGTGTGGCGGCTTGCCCGACTGGCATCGATATTCGTGAAGGCCTGCAGTTAGAGTGCATCGCTTGCACCCAATGCATCGATGCCTGCGACACCGTGATGGACAAGATCAAGCGCCCAACCGGCCTGATCCGTTTCGCCTCCCAGAACACCCTCGCCGGCATCAAGCACAAGATGATGCGCCCGCGCGTGATCATCTATCCCTTGGTGCTGATCGGTATCTTCGCTCACTTCATCGTTGGCCTGAACAATCGCGAGATGGGCGAAGCCATGTTCTTGCGCAACCAGTCAGCCGTGGCAGTACCGACTCCAGATGGCGTGGTGCAGACCGTGATCGTTCGGGTCGATAACCGCGACGACATCCCGCATACCTACAGCATCGAGAGCGTGGAAGGCGTCGAGATTCTTGGCGCGCAGTTCCCCTTTGAGCTCGAGGCTTATGGCAGTCGCACCATCAACTTGCCGGTGCGCGTCGCTGCCAGCGTTTTTGAGAACAGTCGTTACACTCTTGAAATGCGCGTTTTCGACGACGTCGAGTTCACGGCCAATCTTCACACTACACTCTTCGCCCCGGCGGTGGCCAATGAATGAGTAAGGCGACTGCTTGGAAGTGGATGCCCGCGGTCTTTTTAGGCGCTGTCGTGATTTTTGCGGTCTGGCGCGTCATGATGGCGGTTGATGACCCGCATTTCAGTGCGGTCTCGAATGCCTACGAAAAGGCCGGTCAATGGGATGCTCAGCAAGCGGAACTGGCTGCTTCGAAAGCGCTCGGTTGGGATGTGGTTCTGATTCCAGGCGCAGCCCAAGCCGAAGGTGAAAGCTCCAACACCTTGAAGATCGTCGGCCCCGATGGCATTGCGCTGGAAGGATTGACCGGTGAAGTTCAAGCCTTCCACAACGCGTACCCCAAGCAAGTCTTCCAAGCGACCTTGGTCGCGGGGAAGCCCGGCTCCTACTCCTTTGACCTGCCGCTGCGTCATTCCGGTCAATGGCGTTGGCAGTTCCGCCTGCAACATGGCTCGTCGACTTGGGTCGGTGAAAAGCGCGAACTGGTGTTCGCAGGGGGCGCACAATGATCACGATGTTCTGGGCGGTCTTCGTGGCCAGCTTGGTCGGTAGTGGACATTGCGCTGGCATGTGCGGCGGCATCGTCGCTTTCGTCGGCGGTACTTCAGGTGATCATCGTGATTGGCGACCACAGTTCCTTTATCACGCCGGACGTTTCCTCGGTTATGTGACCGTCGGCGCTTTGGCCGGTGGGATCGGTGCGGTGCTTGACCTTGGCGGCGAGGCCGTCGGTATCGGTCGCGTGGCGATTGCTGTGGCCGGAAGTTTGATGGTCGGCTATGGCTTGATCATGTTGCTGCGCTTGCGTGGCAAGAAGATCAACTTGCCGGTGCCGAAGTTCTTCGAGCGGAGTTTCGGTAGCGGTATGCGCAAAGTACAGGGCCAAGGGCCGAAGGTACGCGCGCTAATGGTCGGCTTGCTGACCACGCTGTTGCCCTGTGGTTGGTTGTACATGTTCGCTGGCACCGCCGCTGGAACCGGCAGCGTCTGGCTAGGTGCTTTAACCATGGCGGTGTTCTGGCTTGGTACCGTTCCGGTGTTGGCCGCGATCGGAGTCGGCGTACAACGTTTGGCTGGTCCGGTACAGAAGCATGTCCCTATGTTCTCCGCATTGCTCTTGGTCGTAATCGGCCTGCTGGCAGTCTTTGGACGCCTCGATGTTCCTTCCTTCCAAGCTGCCGCCGAAGCTGGCTCCATCGAGCCGGCATGTTGCGAGTCCGACGACACGCATGAGGATGGTGCCGAGGTCAGCCACGCAGCCACGACGGAAACCAGCGACGCCACAAACGTGGTGCCACCTTCTGCGGTTTCTACGGAACCGACTAGTCCGGCCGAGTAGGCTTGCACATTCATGGAAGTCAGCTGTACCCATTGCAGCCTGCCGGTGCCGCGCGGCCTGATCGAGGAAGGCGCCAACGAGCAGTTCTGTTGCGCCGGTTGCCGCACGGTCTACGAGACCTTGCAGGGCGCGGGGCTGCAACGCTTCTATGAACTGTCGGAGCAGACCAACGATGCGCCGCCGCGCCAAGCCAGCACGTCCGGCCGCGGCTTCACCGAGTTCGATCACGAGGACTTCTTGGCGCGTTATGTCGACAGCAATGAAGAAGGCTTCTCGCAAGCCACCTTGTATCTGGAGGGCGTGCATTGTGCCGCTTGCGTTTGGTTGGTCGAGAAGTTGCCGACCATTGTGCCCGGAGTTCTTGAGGCACGTCTCGACATCGGTCGCGCAATCGTCACGCTTTCATGGCGCACCGATCAAGTTGCCCTGTCGGTGATCGCGCGCACCTTGGATCGCCTTGGTTATCCGCCGCACCCCTTGCAAGATGGCGAGGAACAACAGCAGCGTAGAAAGGAGGCACGTGCTGCCTTATTACGCATCGGTGTGGCTGGTGCTTTGGCCGGCAACGTGATGGGCATCGCCTTCGCCTTGTACGGCGGCTACCTGCAAGGCATGGAGCAGAACCTGCGCGATTTCTTCCGCTGGTCGGCCATGTTGTTAACACTGGTCAGCCTGTTGTGGCCAGGGCGTGTGTTTTTCCGCGGTGCGTGGGCATCGTTACGCACGCGCACTCCGCATATGGATCTGCCGATCGCCATCGGCATCGGCGCAGGCTTCTTCGGAGGGGCTTGGCACACCATCACTGGCACCGGCGAGGTCTATTTCGAATCGGTTGCCGTATTGGTGTTCCTGTTGCTGGTCGGGCGCCATGTGCAGTCCAAGCAGCAGCGTCGAGCTTATGAGGCCATGGAGTTGCTGCATGCTTTGACTCCTGGCACGGCCCGACGCAACACTGGTAGCGGCTTCGAGGAAGTTCCGATCCTGTCGCTGCAGAAAGGCGATCAAGTCGAAGTGCGTGGTGCCGAGACTGCTCCTGCCGACGGCACCGTGGTCGAAGGTGAAAGCAGTTTCGACATGGCCGTGCTCAGTGGTGAGACACGCCCGATTGCCGTGCAGCAAGGTGGGCGCGTCTTCGCCGGCACCCTGAACCTTGGTGCGCGCGTGGTGCTCGAAGTCGACAGTACTGGTGCCGACAGTCGCGTCGGGCGTTTGTTGCAGCTGGTCGAGCAACATGCCAAACGACCCGCGGCAATCGTCCGGGTGGCTGACCGCATTTCCGGAGTCTTCACCGTGGTGGTGCTGTTGTTGGCAGCAATCACTGGATTGTGGTGGAGTCAATCGGGTCCAGATCAAGCACTGGAGAATGCCATCGCCTTGTTGATCGTGGCTTGTCCATGTGCGCTTGGTTTGGCCACGCCATTGGCGGTGGTGGCAGCGGTGGGGCGCGCGGCGCGTTCCGGCATCTTGGTCAAAGGCGGCGATGCTTTGGAGCGCTTGGCTTCGCCCGGAATCTTGGTCTTGGATAAAACCGGCACCCTTACTCAAGGTGCGGTGTCAGTGGTGCAGTGGCATGGTGAGTCGAAACTGCAAGCGGCGGTCGCGGCTTTAGAAGAACATGCATCGCATCCATTCGCCGGTGCCTTGGTGGAATTCGGCCAGAGTCAAGCAGCTGCGTTGGAATCGGCGGCGGTTGCGGAGCCCCAATCGTCATACACCACCAGCATCTCCACCGCCTCGGGTGCAGCCCTCACGCACCCCATCCAAGTCGAAGATGTCGAAGCCATTCCTGGCAAAGGCGTACGCGGCAAAGTCAACGGCCAGTTGCTCTGCATTGGTGCACCAGCTTGGATCGCCGAGCAAGGCGCCGACTTGCCACCGGAATGGATAACCCAAGTCCTTGATCGCGCCTTGTCACCGGTTGCCATCTTGCAGACTGATTCAAGAGGTCAAATCACGGCAATCGCTATGGCTGGTATCGGCGACGCCATCCAGCCCGATGCACCACGCGTGGTTGCCGAACTGCAGGAGGTCGGTTGGCAGTTGCAGATCATGTCCGGCGATCACCCGCAGGTCGTCGCCGCGGTGGCTGCCAAGTTGGGCATGGAAAAGGAGCACAGTCATGGTGGCTTGAGCCCCGAACAGAAGCTTGCCGCCATTGAGGAGCTGCGCGCACAACAAAGCCAAGCTTCGCATTCGCTGCCAGTGTTGATGGTAGGGGATGGCTGGAATGATGCTGCAGCCTTGGCCGCAGCCGATGTCGGTATCGCAGTTCACGGTTCTGCCGAAGCGAGCCTCGCCGCCGCCGACGTCTTCCTGTCCGCCCCGGGTCTTGGCGGTGTGGCTGGATTATTGGAAGGTGCCAAACGCACCGTGCGCGTCATTCGCCGTAACCTGGCGGTGTCCTTGGCTTACAATGGCATCGGCGTGGCTCTTGCCATGACCGGTGTGCTCAACCCGCTGCTTGCCGCAGTGCTGATGCCAGTTTCCTCGCTGACCGTGGTCAGTGTGGCTTGGCGTTCGCGCACCTTCACTTAGACCCATCCGCTCGTGTCCGTCGTCTACGTAGTCTTGCCGTTAGCGCTGTTGATTGCTGCCGTGGCAGTCGGTGCCTTCGCTTGGGCAGCCAAACGTGGCCAGTTTGATGACTTGGAGACGCCAGCCCATCGCATGCTGCACGACGATGATCCAATCGAGCAGCCAGATTCCAAGCAAAGCGATTCAGAGAATCCCAAGACGTCATGAAAATCGAGTTTGAATTGGAGTTCGAAGACTGGGCGCTGTTCGTGATCCACGTCAGTCGCACCGATCCCGCCAGCATTCGTTTGGGACGCATGTTCCGTTATGGATTCGGCGGTGCTTACATCGCCTTCGGAATCTACGCGCTGATCACTGGCATGTACTTCGCGGGCGTGGCCATGATCCTGTTGGCCTTCGCTTGGTTGATTCTGTATCCACGCGTCACCGTGGCGAGGGTGGTCAAGCAACTGCGCAAGAAACTCAGTGCCGGTGAGGCGGAACACCTGCTCGGCAACTATGTCATGGAAGCCGATGAGGAAGGGTTAACTGCGTCGGCGAATGGCGCGCATAGCTCGATCCCGTGGGAACTCTTCACCCAGACCTTCGAAGTGGAGGAGCGGGCAATGCTGCATTTGAGCCCGGTCAAAGCTGTTATCATCCCGTTACGCGCAGATGGTGCACGTGAATTCGTGGATGAATGCCATGGCTATATCAACAACTAGGTTCACGTCATTAATGGCAACTTTGCCAATGCCGTTGAGCTCGAAGATGGCTCCGTGCGTTCGCACGATTTCTTCCTCGACCTGCTGCCCGTCGGAGAATAACGCTCGGTAACACCTCCACTCCAGCGGCTTGCCCGGATCGAACAACCGCGTTGCGGCTAGACCTCTGCCTTAAAGGATGTTCCCTTCACCGGGACTGTATGACTGACTGACGACGGCATCACAAGTGATGGTTTGGCAATGCACCAGGGCCGTGAAGGTGGCAGCGCCTGCATCGACGCGCACCGTTGGTGCTTCGATCAACATTGGGCCGCTGCTCTTCAAGGTGACGCGATTACCGTTGATTTCCAAGGAGGATTCCAAGGCAACGATTCGTTCCTCAAGTTCTTCGACTCGATCTTCCAACTTATGAAAGCGCGTATCCGTTTGCCCGCTAAGAGAGGCAGGGTCTCCATGTGGGTGTTTCTTTTTCATGCCTCTCCTATCGTAGTTCACCACGCAGGAAACGGCCCAGCCATTGCGACAATTTTGGCTGCACTAAGTAGCCATAGGATTTGTGTGGATTGCGCTTTTCCGAAGCCTTGTTGCCACCGTGCGGCACGACCTTGAAGGGATTGTAGAGCTTGGTGTAATCGCGATAACGTTGGCGCGGCGAGGCACTGAGCATGTTCAGTTTCACCATCGGCTGCATGAAATCGTCTTCCAAGGTGCTGTCGTGCGAGACTACATCGCCCAAGGCTGAGAAGTTAAACCAGCGTTGCAGGTTACGCGGATACTCGCGCTTGCCTGAATCTTTGAAATGGCGTGCGAACAATAAGTCCTAGACCATTGGATCGCCAAGCGGAGAACCCATCGTGACCAGCATCTGTACCTGCCGGCGACGCCACTTGCGGAACTCCGGCGTGCTGCGATGACTGAAGCGCCACAACACGTCGTAAGCGATGAAGGTACCCATGCTGTGACTGAGAATGGCGACATCGGCGCCATCTTGCCAAGCTTCGCGCAGGGTATCTTCCAGTGGCTTGCGCACGCGGTCGGCAATGTATTGATCATGCGAATATAACTCGATCTCGCGCAGATAATGCTCCGCCACGTTGTCCTTAATGGTCAGTGCGCTCGACAACACATTGATCACATCCAAGCCCTTGTTCTTGAAGAAGGCGCCCACGCGGTCGCCAAAACCAAGGTGAAATTTATCCTTCTTGCGTGAGCGCTCGCGGCAAGTCTGCCTGACCTGCGTGGTCAGCTTGTTCACATAGCCACGGTCGTCCTCGATGTGGTGGGGGATTTCATTCGCCCAATACCCGGAGCGGAACACCTGGTCGGCGTCGGCGCGCAACTCACTAGCAAGCTGCGGGGCATCGACCTTGACGTTGTTGATGATGCAATCGCTCCATAGCTTGTAGAGGTCCTTCTCCGGTGCTTCGACGCCAAGCCGTGAACGAGAATGATGCGCTTATTCGGCTTCATAGTTGCCATGCGCGTAGAGTAATCGCCCAGCCCAGTGAAAAAAGCCGCGTGACAGAGATTCCTGCTCCACTAAGCCCAAGCTGAAAGTGCCGCCTAGGCAACTAGCCCTAAGCTGATAGTGCCGCCTAGAATGGCCATGTCGATGCGGCGTTTCATCATCCTCCTGCTCTTGGCAGCTTTGCCTGCCCAAGCTTACGCTCAACAGTGGCCAGGCTTCCGCGGCGATTCCAGGCGCAGTGGTGCAACGGCGGAGCAACTTCAGATCACCAAGCTGATTCCGCATTGGACCTGGAAATCCAGCGCCTTGCCGCAGCCCGCTTGGCCGGGTCCTGCCCGTTGGGATGCGTGGGCCGGTTTGGAAGGGCTGCGTTCGATGCGCAATTATGATCCCGTCTTTCATCCAGTTGCCGTGGGTGATGCGGTCTACCTTGCCTCCAATGCCGACGACAGTCTGCGCTGTTTGGATGCTGCTAATGGCTCACTGCGCTGGACATTCACCGCCGATGGGCCGATCCGCATTGCACCTTCTGTGGTTGATGGTCGAATCTATTTCGGCAGTGATGATGGTGCAGCCTACTGCCTTGATGCAAGCAGCGGCGAGCAGCTCTGGCGTGTTCATCCCACCGAGGGAGAACGGCTGGTCATTCAAGACGGGCGCTTGATTTCCTTCTGGCCAATTCGCACCGGGGTGGTGGTCGAGGATGGCAAGGCTTACTTCGGTGCCTCCATGTTGCCCTGGAAGGACTCTTTCTTGTTCGCGGTCGATGCCAAGACCGGTCGCAAGATCTACACCAAAAACCTTGGCCAAGGCTGGACCTTGGAAGGTGCCTTGCTAGTTTCGAAGCGCAGCTTGGTGCTGCCGCAAGGGCGGATCTCGCCGTTGATGTTCGACCGTAAGACCGGCGAGCCGCAAGGATCCCTGGAAGGAGGCGGCGGTAGTTTCGTTCTATTGACCGAAGACGAGCAAGTCTTGCATGGCCCGGGTAATAAGGATGGCTGGATCACTGCCTCCGAGCGTGACTCGCGCGAAGTGGTCGCGAGTTATGCCAAAGGCAACGCTGTGGTGGTCTCTGGAAAGACCGCTTTCCTGCTTTCGGATCGTGCAGTCACGGCAATGGACCGTGAAGAAGGTGGCCTGCTGTGGACCATGCCCGCCAATACTCCATTCGAGTTGATCCAAGCCGGCAATACCTTATTCCTCGGTGGCGACGGATTCGTCGAAGCCCGTCAAACCACCGATGGCAAACTTCTGTGGCGCGCTGCAGTCAACGGCAAGGCGTGGGGACTTGCGGTCGCCAACCAACAACTCTTGGTCTCGACCGATCAAGGCGAACTCACGGTGTTTCACGCCGGCAAAGAGGAGATTCCCCTCGCATCCGAAGAAGTCAACCTCGGTACAGCCGTCACGCACTTGGGGCCAGCACGGGCAGTGCATCAGGTTCCCAAGCGTGATCTACTGGATCACTGGACCTTCCAAGCGGATTCCCTGACGGATGTCCGCGTCACCGACAATCCAGAGGATCCACGCACCAAACAGGTGATGCGCAATCAGGCACGGGGACGGCAAGCAGCACAACCCAATGGTCGAGTACAGCTGGAGGATGTCGGCGCCTTTCATGCTTACGTCTTCGATGGGGTGGCCAATGATTTGACGGTTTCCACCGAGTTGAAGGATGCGAAATTGCCGAAGAAGGCGATGACTGCGGCTGCGTGGGTGCGTATCGATCAGGCGCAGAGTTGGGGCGGCATCATTGGTGCGGCGCAAGACAATGGTGAGTACGAACGCGGCTGGTTGTTGGGCTTCCGCGAAAAGCGTTTCGGATTCGTGGTGACTGGCAAGGATAAGGATGAACGGGCCACTTGGTTGCTGTCGGAATCTTCCTTTGTGCCCGGCGCTTGGCACCATGTCGCCGCCAGTTACGACGGCAAGCTCACGCGCATATGGGTCGATGGCAAACTGGAAGCAGAAGGCAAGTCCGAGTCAGGCCCCATCCTGTATCCCGAGCATGCGATTTATCAGATCGGTGCCTATCGCGATGACGACGAGCACTTCCGCATCAAGGGCATGGTTCATGAAGTCGCTGTTTGGGGGCGAGCTTTGAAGACGAAAGAGGTGGAAGAGCAGTATGCACAGCTGCACGAGCAACTACCTGCACCGGTGGTGATCACGCAGTCGGTGCCTACCACGGAGCCGACCGGTTTGGCATTGGCTGCGGGGCCATTCGTGCGATTTCCTTTCACCGGCACTGCGCGGATCCAGTGGCATAGTCACGAATCGGCAGAGACGGTTTTGGAGTGGAAGAAGGAGGGAGAGTCAACATGGAATCCAGTGGTGGTTGCAGGTTCGCGCCTCGTGCATGAAGTCACCCTGCAGGATTTACCGCACCTTGAGTTGCTCCATTTTCGTGTGCGCGCCAGTCAAGAAGAAGACAGCCTGGCAACACCAGCTTGGGAGCTGGATACACACTTCGACTACAACCTGGCGACTTTGAATGTCGAAGCCGCTGCCGCTTCCGCCCGTTTTCAAGAAGGCCAAACTCTCCGTGCCGAGCAGTTGCCTGAAACGCAGGGCGGGGCAGGAATCGTGGTGCTGTTGGGCGCCGGCACCGATCTAGACTTTGCCAAAGGCCTTATCGCACAGAGTGGCTTACGCTTGCTCCTGGTGAGCACCACCCCAGAGCGCACTGCAAGCTTGCGTGCAGACTTGCTCTTGGACCAGGGCTACGGCACACGCATCTCGATCTTGCCTGTCGATTCTTTCGACAGCTACCCTTTGCCATCTTGTTTCGCCAACCTGGTGGTTGCCGACCCAACCCAAAGTCCACTCGGAAACAAAGCCATGGCCGAGGCACGCCGCATCGTCAAACCGGATGGAGGCGTGTTCGCAATGTTCGGTGCAAAGGAGCATCGCGCAGCACTTGCTGGAGCGAGTGGTTGGACCCATATGTATGGCCGTGCCGACAACTCAGCTTTCAACGGTGAGTCCCTATCTGGCACGCGCACCATCGATGACCTTGAGGTGCAATGGCTCGGCCGCCCGGGTGCGCGTTATCAAACCGACCGTCAGAATCGTCGGCCGGCACCGCTGGCAGAAGCAGGCATGTTGTACCTGCAAGGGAAAGGCCGAGTCATTGCCATGGACGCCTTCAACGGCCAAGTCTGTTGGGATTTGGAAATGCCGAACTTCGCGCGCTTCAACATTCCGCATGATTGTTCCAACTGGTGTGCCGACAGCGATTCGTTGTTCTTGGCCACGCAAGGCCAGCTTCATGAATTCGAATCGCGGACTGGTAAAAACCTGCGCGTGCTTGATGTGCTGCCGAATCCAGATCAGTCCTTTGAGTGGGATTGGGGATTTACCGCATGTGTAGATGACATCATCCTCGGTACGCCGGTGCGTGCTGGCAGCAGCTTCACCAACTGGTGGACTTCGGAAGCTTGGTTCGATTCCACTTCCGGCGAGGCCACCAAGAAGGTTTGCGGCGACGGCATCTTCGCCTTGAAGCGAGACTCCGGTGCCAAGGCATGGGAGCGCCATCAAGGACTGATCATTCACTCCACGATCACCATCGCCGATGGCGCGGTCACCTTCTTGGAGAATCGCAACGCGGAGCTGATTTCAACCAACGAGCGCCGGGTCGGCTCCGATCTCTTGTGGCAGGATCTCTACATGGTCTCCCTAGATCTACAGACCGGCAACCTGTTGTGGGAGCGCGAGGCCAAACCACTGCCTGGCAATGTGGTGATCTTCATGGCTCAAAGTGAAGGCAAGTTGGTGCTGGCAAGTTCCAACGCCGGCGAGTTTGGCGTCTATGTTTTCGATGCGAAGGATGGCTCCAGCGTGTGGCGCAAGAAGATCGCCTGGGAAGTCGACCACCATGGCAAGGCCTTGTCTCGCCCGCTGATCGTTAACGGCAACATCTATCTGCGCCCGGCAGTGCTGGCGCTGAAGGATGGCAAGATCGTCGACCAGCCTTTCCCCAAAGGCCACCAATGTGGCACCTACGTCGCCACCACCGAAGCCCTGATCTTGCGTGCCGGGGAACTTGCTATTTGGGATCAGCAGAAGGGCGGCGCCACGCGTTGGAATCGACTGCGCCCAGATTGTTGGATCAGCACCATTCCTGCCAACGGCATGTTGTTGTCGCCCGAAGGCGGTGGCGGTTGCAGCTGCGGTAACTGGTTGCAGACATCCCTCGGCTTCCTTCCCAAAGCTGCTCAATGAAGGCTTTCCTGATCGCCTGCTTGCTACCTACATTGTTGCTGTGCCGTTTCACGGTGCGCGACATTGGCTTCGTGGAGCTCAACACTTCGCCTTGGACGATGGTGTTGGTGGTGGACAGTGAAGAGGCTGGGCAGGATGAATTGCGTGCCATGCATCCCTTGTTAAGGGACAGCAATGTAAGCATGAAGGTGGTGGTCAATGCTGAGCAAGCGCCTGCTTGGTTGCTGCGCGGCGTCGCCGCAGAGGATTCCCTACTAGTAGAGCTCAATCAACCTGAGCTAACTAAGGCCGAAAAGGAAGCGGCAAGAGAACAAGCGGTGCAACGAGCGTTGGATTCACCTCTGCGTCAACGCTTGGTGACAGAAGCTGCCGACGCCTTCGCTTTCGTGGTGATCGTGGAGGGCAAGTCGGCAGACCCAAGTACTGAAGAATCCCTTGGCGCCAACGCCGATGCAGATCCAGCGCAAGTTGCCAACGAATCTGCGCAAGAAGCGGTCAGCCTTCTGCATCAAATCGAAGCGCAACTGCCAAGGCCGTTGGCGGGGGATGTGCGCATCGTGTCCTTGCCATTTCAACAGCGTCCGGCGGAGTCAATCTCGCTTTGGGCTGCAGGGCTGAAGGACTTGCCGGAGCAAGAGACTGCAGTCGTGATCTATTACGGTCGCTTGAAACGTGCAGCTCCACCGTTGCGTGGCGAATACGTCAGCACCAACAGCATCCTGCAGCAGCTTGCCTTGATCGGTGAATCTTGTGAATGCGAGACGGATCGTGATTGGGCGGCCGAACCCACCTTGCCGCACCGCTGGACCATGGGCGATCGCGATCGCATTGCTGATAGCTTAGGTTTCGATCCTGAAAGTCCCATGGTGATCGCCGAGATCAATCGCATCCTGATGCGGGGGCCGTTGAACCGCACGGCGCAACCAAGCACCCAGGGCTTGGCCGGTTTGGTGTTGGGCTACCGCGAAGATGCAGTCGCTTCCGGCACAGACCAACTCGTGGCCGAAGATGCACCCAAGAATGATTCCGTCGCTCCAATCATTGTCGAGCAAGGCGAGGGCGACTGGGGATTTGCCGATGAGGAAGCAAGTACCGCAGTGGAAGAGGAATCGGATGGCGTCGGCAGCAAGACTGCGGTGAGCGAAACGATTGCCTACGGCACTACCGAAAAGGGTGGTGCTCAGAGCTGGCTTTATCTGCTGGGCTTGGCGGTGCTTTCGATTGCAGGTGCTTCATGGGTCTTGCTGAAGCGGGGGCGTTCCTTTTGAGTCTCTATCGCTTGGTCTGCGCTGAGTTGTTCGCCCGACGTTGGTCCGCCCTGCTGGCTTTGCTGGCTCTGGTCGTGACAGTGGGTGCTTTTCATTTCTTCTCGCTGTTGGCGAGTTCCAGCGCGCAAGAAACGCGCGTGATCCAGCGCGACATCGGATTGAATCTTTTGATTTTGCCGCCTGGCACTTCGGTGGATCGCTATTGGTCGCTTGGTTACGCCGAGGGGTCCATGCCGGACTCCTTCTTGAATCATCTCGAGGAACAGAATGTGGCCAATCGCTTAGTTCCAATGGTGAAGCGGCGTATTCAATGGCAAGGAAGAGACGCCATGTTGACCGGCATCGGCCAAGAAACCTTCAAGCAGGGTATGAAGATGAAGGCGGTCTTCGGACGCAGCATTGAATCCGGCACCATGGCGGTGGGGCGTGTAATCGCAAACGCACTTTCCCTGCAGGAGGGGCAGGCCGCAAACCTGCTCGGCGAAGACTTTAGGGTGGAGCGCATCCTCAGCACTCAAGGAGATGAGCAAGACGTGCAAATCTTCGTATCGCTGCAAGATGCACAACGATTGCTGCAGCTGGAAGGGCGCATCTCGGAGATCCAAGCATTGGAATGTCATTGCGGGGAAGACGTCAGCGATCCCTTAGCCGCCATCCGCTCCGACTTGGAGCCGTTGATGCCCGGCGTACAAATCATCCGTCGCGATTCCCTGGCCAATGCTCGCCGCTCCCAACGCCACCTTGCTGAACAGTTCCTGAACTTCGGCTTTCCGGTGTTAGTGGGCCTTTGTGCAATCCTGATTGCGGCTCTCTCCATGTTGAATGTGCGCGAACGCCGCCCCGAGATCGGCGTGTTGCGCGCGCTCGGTAAGACCAGCGTCTGGATCGCTATGTTGTTCCTGTCCCGCGCGATTCTGTTAGGAATCGTGGGCGGAGCCTTGGGCAGCTTGGTTGGTTTCTTGATCGCCAACGCCATTGGCCCGGAACTCTTCCAAACCCAAGCCGCCACGGTCTCCTTCGATTTCTCACTGACCATAATGAGCTTGTGGATGACGCCCTTTTTCGCAGCCATTGCAGCCTTGGTGCCCGCTGCCATGGCCGTCAGTGAGGATCCGGTCACCGTGTTGGGGGAGAGCTCATGAGTTTGATCCAGATGGATGGCGTCGAGAAGAGTTATCACGTTCGCGGGCAACTGGTTCAGGCACTGGCAAGTTCCAAGCTGCAAGTGGAGGCGAAAGAACTGCTAGTAATCCGTGGACCAAGTGGTGCCGGCAAGACCACGCTGCTGACCATCCTTGGTGGCATGCTCACTCCAAGTGCTGGTTCCTTGCGCATTTCAGGTCAAGACCTACTCGCAATGTCCGCTGCACAGAGAGCCGCCTTCCGCTCCACTCATGTCGGTTTCGTCTTCCAGTCCATGCATCTGCTGCCGTACTTGAGCTTGCTCGAGAACGTCAAGTTAGGTGGCGGTTCGGAAATCAACGCGTTGACCCTCTTGGAAGAGCTCGGACTTAGCCATCGCTTGGCACATCGCCCAGCTCAGCTTTCCGTAGGCGAACGCCAGCGCGGCG
This sequence comes from Planctomycetota bacterium, assembly GCA_024229395.1. Taxonomy (GTDB): domain Bacteria; phylum Planctomycetota; class UBA1135; order UBA1135; family UBA1135. Next base: position 60,484 of record JAAESM010000003.1, read on the forward strand.
CTTTGGCACGCGCCTTGGTCCACGCGCCCAAGATCGTGTTGGCCGATGAACCCACTGGCAACCTCGATCCCGACAACGCCGAACAAGTCATTCAAACCTTAGACCGATTCCGACGTCAAGGCGGTGCTGTGATTATGGCTACGCATAGCGCTTGCCAACCCGTCGATGCGCGCTTCTTCACCCTCGGTCAAGACGGCCTGCAGGAGTGTCCGTCGCAAGCGCCTCTCCAGTCATGATCCCCATCGAAGAACTTGCCTTGTTCGCCTTCGCGTCGATCGCCCTCGCGTTCGCGCCTGGGCCGGACAACATCTTCGTGTTGATGCAATCGGCACTCTATGGCCCTTCGCGCGGTATCTTGGTGACCTTGGGTTTGTGCACTGGTTTGTTGGTGCACACGGCGGCAGTGGCTCTGGGGGTGGCCGCCTTGCTCGAGGCATCGACCACGGCCTTCAACATTCTCAAGATCGTTGGCGCCAGCTATCTGCTTTATCTGGCCTATGTGGTCTTTCGCGCTGGCAGCGCCAAGTTCGACGACAAGCCCCAAGCGATCCCGAGCTCCTTCCAGCTCTACCGACGTGGCGTGATCCTCAACGTCACCAACCCCAAAGTGGCTATTTTCTTTTTGGCCTTCTTGCCGCAATTCGCCAAACCAGAGCATGGTTCGATGATCGCTCAAATGCTCCTGCTGGGCGCAATTTTTATGGCTGTTACGTTTTGCGTATTCGGTGGAATCGCACTCGCTGCGGGCAAAGTTGGAACGTGGCTGCGCAATTCGGAGAAGGCGCAGATACGCATGAATCGCTTCGCAGGGGTGGTTTTCGTGCTCTTGGCGATTCGGCTGTTAATCAGCGCACAATAAGCTTTTAGGGCATTCGTTGAGTTGACGGGGCCCCCTGTCCGATGGGTATACTGCCATTGAGGTAACTCCATGACTAAGTACTCTGCCTTCGCACTCATCGCCCTCCTGCCTTGCGCTTACCTTCTTCCTACCCAGGATCCGGTTAAGAGCAAAGAGGTCGCTCCAACCGTTATCGAGGAAGAGACTGATATTCCTTTCCCGATCTGGATGGACATGTTCGTCGGCGAGAAAGTCGGCGACAAGGATAAGCAAGAACGCCACTACATCTGCGGCACTGGTGTGCGTGAGAAGTACTTCATTGGCGTTGATGTCTACGGATTCGCTTACTACGTGGAGAAGGCGAAAGCCGTGCCCGCACTGAAGAAGGCGCACAAGTCCGGGATCTCCTTCAAAAAATTGCTGAAGGACAAGACCTTCCACAAGGCGGTCATGGCTGACACCTACAACAAGTCGATGCGCTGGGTCATGGCTCGCGACGTCGACGGTGAAGATGTCGCCGAAGCCTTTGATGAGTTCCTTGAGCCAGGTATCCGCGACATTGCCGGCTCCGACAAGGAGCTGCGCGCTGGCTTGAAAGCCATGCGTGAAATGCGCGCTTACTTCGCATCTGGTGAACTCGAGGAAGAAGACGAGCTGATTTTCCTTTGGGAGACTGGTGGCAAGATGCACACCTATCTCAATGGCCGCAAGCTCGGCAAGATTGCCAACATTCACTTGTGCTATGCATTGTTCGATGTTTTCGTAGGTTTCGACCCGGTCGATGAAGATGGCCGCGAGAATATCTACAAGGGCATGGTGAAAATGGTCGAAAAGGCTAAGTAGACACCCGTCTAGGTAAAAACATGACTGATCGCGAAAGACGTCGTAGTGAGCGCAAGGAGCATCAAGCGCCAACTGCCATGATCCTGGCCGCCGGATCGCTGGAAGGCGAAACGGTCAACGCTTCTTCCCACGGCTTGCTGATCCGCGCCACCGGCCGGATCTCAGTAGTCGTCAAAATCGACGGTAAGGAATACCGCGGCCGCCTCGTGCGTGCTGAGCCGATGGTGGATGGCGGAACTTATTACGCCCTCGACCTCGATGACCAGTTCCTGAACGACTGATCTCACGCCCAAAGTGGTGCGTTATGGCCTACAATAGGGCCATGCCCACCATGCTGGCCGCCTTCGTCGTTTTCGTCATTGCACTGACTGCAATGGCCATCGGTGTGCTGCTGTCCGGTCGCAAGCTGGCTAAATCCTGCGGTGGCCTAGCCGATGCCGTGGAAGGCGATTTGCTTGGTGGCGATTGCGTTTGTTCACGCAAGGACGCCGATATCTGCGCCTCGGATGAAGGCAACGAGATGGTGCTGCTCGCTGAGTTGGGCAACCCCAAGCGTAAGGACTACTTCCGTTCGAGCCGTGAGAACGGTGGCGACGGCGGCGCGGCCCAGCGCCTCGATGAGTTCAACGTTTAGTCCTGCAGTTCTGGGAAACCAGGACTCCGGTCGGTCATAAGGGTGTCACCATCACGGATGATCATGTAACACTCCACATGATTGATCCCGCGGATCAACTTCATGCCTTCTTCCGGTCCGAGCACCATGCAAGTCGTGGCCAGTGCGTCGGCAAGCATGCAGTTGGGGGCAAGAACCGTGACCGATGCCAAGTCATGTTTGACCGGCACTCCATAACGCGGATCGATGGTATGTGAAATACGTTCGCCATCAACGTAACGGAAGTTGCGATAGTCGCCGCTGGTTGCCACAGCCACCGTGCCAAGTTGCAAGACGGCCTGCAGGTCTTGACCGGCATTCGACATGTCGCGCGGAGCATCAATGCCAATGCGCCATGCGCCACCACTCGGCGATTTGCCTGCGGTGCGTAGTTCGCCACCGACTTCGACCATATAGTCCGTCCAGCCTTGTTCCTTCAGTGCTTCGCAGACGGCATCGACGCCATAACCCTTGGCAATGGCGGATAGGTCAATCTTCAGACCATCGACCGTCTTTCGCAAAGTGTGGCGATCACCAACGGTGAGCTTTTTCCAACCGCAGATTTCCAATGTGGCTTGCAGTTCATCCTCTGTGGGGGCGGTGCCGCTTGGAGTTGCCGGCCCGAATCCCCATAGGTCCACCAGAGGCATCACGGTCGCATCGAAGGCACCATGCGACAGTGCCGCAATGCGTTGCGCTTCCCGTACCACCATGGCGGTCTCAGCACTGACCTTAAAGGCGGTGCCGGCGGTGGCCAAAGCGAAACGACTGATCTCAGACTCCGGCTTGTAGGTCGACATACGTTGGTCGACGCGATCCAGTGCATCTTGGATCGCTGCCAGAGTTTCCGCGGCGTCGGTGCCATTGGCGTTGGACACGACTGCGATCGTTGCGTTCCAGGTGACCCCCATGGTCTTGCCGCTGAAAGCAAGTTTGGGGCGCTCTTGTGCTGGATCAGAGCTGCTGCTGCCGCCGTCATGTTCCGAGGAGGAGTGCGTACAGGCGCCAGCGAGCAGGCTGACTGCGATCAGGAGCAGGCACGAAAACGAGCGGGCAAAGACGCGCGGCATGGGGGAATTCTAACGGCCTGTTGCGAAGAGGCCGACGCGCATTTTCAGCACCAAATTCCATAGAAGCAACTCGAATAAGCGACCAAAAGGTATACAATGCTCTCCGAGGACAAACCATGTTGCCATCGCTTCCCCATGAGCCTCACAAGATCAAGACGGTACGTCGGGTCTTATTCCCCAGTGTCGAAGAGCGGCGCCGCAATCTGGCCAAGGCGCACTTCAACGTCTTCAACCTGACACCCTCCCAAATCGCTTTCGATATGTGCTCTTTGGGCACATCGGCGATGACGCAGGAGCAATTGTCGGGCCAGTTCGTAGGGGATGAAGCTTATGCCGGTGCGCGTAACTTCGAGAACCTGGAAGCCGCTGTGCAAGAGGTCTTTGGCCACAGTTACATCTGCCCAACGCACAATATCCTCGGATGCGTGAAGTTAGTGGTGGCCACCATGGTGCCGGCCGGAACGGAGATTCCATCCAACGCGCGCACCCGCACCGATATCCTCACGCCGCAGAATGTGAATGTGGTCGATGTGCGTGATAAGCGTGAAGAGGTCTTCACCGGTAACGTTGACCTTCAGCGTTTGGAAAGTGTCTTGCAGACTGGGCAAGCTGCGATCATTGGCTTGCAGATGTTTGCCGACGGCCAGCATCCGATTTCGATGGACAACTTGCGTTCGGTGCGTTTGTTGGCTGATCGCTTCGGCAAGCGCGTGGTCTTGGATCTTTCGCGCGTGATCGAGAACGCTTGGTACATCCAGCGCCACGAGGCCGGCATGGCCAACTTGAGCATTGCGCAGATTGTCAAAGATATTGCCAAGAACACGCACATCCTGCAGCTCGATGCAGCACAGGATCCGAAATGCCCATCCGGTGGCTTGCTCGCAACCGATAACCCGCAAGACCACGAGGCCTTCCGCAACGAGGTCGTGGTCTATGAAGGCTTGCATACCTACGGCGGAATGGCCGGACGCACCATGGAGATGTTCGCGCGCGGATTGCGCGAGATGTGCATCGAAGAAGAAGTGCAGTGGGTGATGCAGGAGACCGAACGTTTCTGTGCGCGCATGATCGACGGCGGCGTTCCACTGGAGCGCGGTTGCGATGGCGCTTACATCAAGGCCGATGAGTTCCTGCCGCACTTGAAACAGCATCAACAGGATGCCTTCTCGTCGGCGTTGTACTTGATCAGCGGCGTACGCGCCTTGGCCCATGGTTGGGTAGGGCGTGATAACTATGTGCCGGTGCAGATTCCGCGCCTGGCCATGACTTCGCGGCAGCTCGATCAAGTTGGCAACTCCATCATTCGTCTCTACCAGCAGCGCGAGTTGGTCTCGCCTTTGGAAGTCATCGAGAGCGGCAACTGGCGCGATCAAATGAGTTACCGCGGTTTGTTCCCGGACCTCAACTACTTCGAGTTCGATACCTATCCTTTCACCATCCACACGGTGGAACGGATCGCCACTTTGAGTAAGGAGCAACGCAGGAAAGCCATCGAGGAAGCGGGTTACAACACCTTCCTGCTGCGCTCCGCTGATGTGACCATTGACTTGCTGACCGACTCCGGCACTTCCGCCATGAGCACCAATCAATGGGCCGCATACGCCGCCGCCAAGGCCACACCCGCTACCTCCGATGCCTACTTGGAGTTGGTCGCAGCATTGCAGGAAGCCACCGGTTATGAGCACATCATTCCAACCCACCAAGGTCGTGCGGCGGAACAGATCCTTTCCGAGATTATGATCAAGCCAGGTCAGTTAGTGCCTGGCAATATGTACTTCACGACCACCAAGCTGCACCAGGAAATCGTCGGTGGCGTGTTCGCCGACGTGATCGTCGATGAGGCGCACCATCCGCAGAGTGATTTCTTGTGGAAGGGCAACATTGACCTCGACAAGCTTAAGGCGCTGGTCGAAAAACATGGCGCCGACAAGATTGCTTACATCAGTTTCGAGCATTCGGTCAACATGGCCGGTGGTCAGCCTGTATCGATGGACAATATGCGTGAGGTCTATGGCTATTGCAGTGCGCTGAACATTCCGGTGTTCTTCGATGCCACACGTATGGTCGAGAATGCTTACATGATCCAGACGCGCGATCCGCATTACGCCAACACCAAAGTGCGCGAGATCCTGCTCGAGATGTTGTTGTACGGCGACGGTTGCACCGTTTCCGGAAAGAAGGATTTCTTGATCAACATAGGTGGTCTGTTGGCCTTCAAGGACAACAAATCTTGGGCGAAGTATGCGCAAGAACGCCTGCGCGTTTATGAAGGCAACATCACTGATGGTGGTTTGTCGACCGGCGATCTTGCCGCGATTGCGGTGGGAGTCAACGAGATGTTGGATGACGCCTACATTCGCGCGCGCGTACGGCAGACCGCGGCACTGGGGCAGATGCTGATTGATGCCGACGTGCCAATCGTCACACCTCCGGGAAGTCATGCGATCTTCATTGACGTAAAGCAGTTCCTGCCACATGTCGATCAAGATGAATATCCCGCGCAGCGTTTGGCTGCCGAGATCTATGTTGAGACTGGTGTGCGTCCGATGGAGCGCGGCAATGTTTCGAAGGGGCGCAATCCACAGACGGGCGAGAACTATCGCCCTGAGTTGGAGTTGGTGCGCCTGACCATTCCACGTCGGGTCTACACGCGTGACCACATGCGTGCGGTTGCCGATGGCATCATCAATCTGTACAAGAAGCGCGAGACCATCGGTGGTCTGAACTGTGTCTACGAGCCAGAAAAGTTGCGCTTCTTCCAAGGGCGGTTTGAAGCTCTACCGGTCAGAGTGCCGGAGGAGTTGGCCCATTAGGGGAGTCTGGTCCACTTGCAGTGTGGATCGGAGCCCTCAGAGAAGAGATGGATTCGGTTGATTCGGGGGGATCAGCCGAGAAGCTAGCAAGAGAAAGGCCGGCGCTCAATACGGAGCGCCGGCCTTACGCCGTTCTGCGGCTTCTTGGAGAGACGGAGGCGCATCTTCTTGACCGCTTCTGATTCGCTCGGAATAATCGCAGCATGCTTTCTTTCCACCTCGCATTCCTTTTGGTCCTTCCGCAGGCCGGCGCAGAGAACCTTCCACAAAGCGGGTTAGAGGCACTGCCGCCGGTGACTGCAACTCCAAAGCTCGGTCCAGCAACCGAGATCCTTGCCAACGGTTCGTCGATCGGTGTCATCACCGGGCATGCCGCACCGTTGGTCTATGACTATGACAAGGATGGCGTGAAGGATTTGATCGTAGGGGAATACGGCAGCGGCGAAGAGAAAGGTCGCGCGCGCATCTACTTGAACAAAGGCAGCAACCTTAAGCCTTCCTTCAAGGAGTTCACTTATCTGAAGGCGGCAGGCAATTTCGCCAGCGTGCCAAGCTCATGATGCATCGGTTTCGATCCACAGTTCGTGGATCTCAACGGTGATGACATCGATGACGTGATTTCTGGTCAGTACAGCCCGGCAGTCGTCAATGTTTGGATGGGCAGTAAGGATGGCTTTGGCAAAGGCAGCATGATTCCTGAGGTCGCCTTTGGTTTCTCCACTTCGATCGAAGACATCCCGAAACTATCGGGCCAAACGCAGCCGCAAATGATGGCTACCACCAACTTCGCCGATTGGGATGGTGATGGTGATTACGACATGATCGTCGGCGATGTACGAGGCGGCGTCAGCCTTGCGATCAATGAAGGCAGCGCCACCGAACCTAAGTTCGGCAAACGCACTTCTCTAAAAATCGGTGATAAGCCAATGAGGTGCGCCGGTAAGAGTGATCCGATGGCGGTCGACTGGGATGGCGATGGCTTGCTCGATATCCTCGCTGGCACCGAGGCCGGTGACGTCTTCTTCTTCCGTCGCTTAGCTGATGGTGGCTTCGCTACGCCGGTATCCGCACTGTCGGGTAAGGCGCGCAGCACCAGCCACCGAGAAGTCAACGCTGCGCTGAAGGAAGAGGGTTTCGACTTCGGCTACCGCCTGCGCATTGGCGTGAGTGATTGGAATGAAGACGGCCACCTGGACCTCTTGATCGGCAACTGCTTCACCGATGAGGAGGAGCGCACCAGCAGCAAGGTTTATGTGTTGCTGCGTCAGCCTGATTCGAGCACAGCGCAGGCGGCAGCTGCTGTGAACCGAGGTGGGTTGCGTCAGGAGATGCATAACCCTGAGCCGCAAGTCAGTGATCAAGAGCCAGCAGCCTTCAATGCCGTGCTGGTGGTGGATGAAAACAACCCCAATGCTGGTTTGATCTTGGTGCGTGGAAAGGTGGCCGCGGACTGGCATCTCTACGCTGGCTTGCCAGAGGACTCGCCTTACCAGCTCACCGAACTCAGCTTGACTTTGCCAAGCGGAGTTACGGCGGACGGCGATTGGGTGCTGCCAGCCGGCATGCCTAAGAAACCCGGCTCGAAGATACTCTACTGGAGCAACGACCTCATCTTCAGTCACCGTATCACGGCCACCAGCCCGCTGGATGCCTCCACGATTAAGGCCTACGTCGACTACCAAGTCTGTGACGAGCACATGTGCTTCCCACCGACGCAGGTCGAGCTACCGTTGAGCCTGTCGAAGAATATTTGAGGGTAACTGGCCGCGGCGGCACCTATATATCAAGCGGGTTGCGTTGCCGCCGTCTAGGCCGATATGAAACAGGGGAGGTGGATCATACTTTTTCCTTTTCAATCCGGCTTGGGTCCAGTCTTGACGCAATCCGTCTTACCTGGACAAAGGTTTTTATTGATCCATCCCTAGCCGGAAAAAGGAAGGCCCACGTTCTTAACGGGACGTGGGCCTTTTTTCGTTGCCCCAGAGGGGAGGAATGGGAGCAATCGTGAAGGAAGTTGGATTCGCCCCTATAGTAGAAATTGCACTCTTCATGTTGATTTCCCCTCGACCCCTCCACCCTTTGTACATCTCATGAAGACCCTTTTCCTTTCCTCGTTACTTGTTTTCGGATGCGCGTCTTCAAGTTTCGCTCAATTCATTGATGTGAATCAGCCCTTGTCGACCATGGCAGTGGCTCAGATGGATTCCACTGGCGTTGGCCAGACCTTCATTCCAACCGAATACACATGTTCCGGCGCTGGAGTGCGCATGGGCAACTTTGGTACCGGCGGGCAATTAGCCATCGAGCAGTGGACAGACCTGCCAACCCAAGGCGGTGTCATGATCGCTTCTGGTGATACTGGAGCCAGCAATGCCATGCCGAACGCCTGGGTCGACATCAGTTAGCCTCCGGTGTTCGTGACTCCGGGGCAAACCTATTACTTGGATATCACATGCGGTGATTACGACATGTGGATCGACGGACATCACCCGGACCCATATCCAGGCGGCCATTGCTACGCCAACAACTACACGCCCTACACCAGTCACGACTTGGCCTTCCGTACCTGGGCAGTGGAAACCACAGTCGACCTTTACGTGCTTGGAGTGCCTGGCACGGTGATGAGTTCCCAGATCAATGGTGCTACTCCAAGTGGACCAGTGGCTTATGCCTACGCCTTTGGTACCGGTGTTCATGGTGTCTTCAACATCTTCACGGCGGAATACGTCTACTTTGACTTGAGCTCCGTCGGCTTCGGTACGACCCAGCTGTTCACCGCCAATGTTGCAGGTGCCTATCTGGAAACCCGAATGATTCCTCCTCGTGCACGTGCAGGCCGTGGATCTGTCCACCAATATGGTTAGCAACGTCGTTCCGCTTTAATCCACAGAGCAAACAAAAAAGGCCCGCGCTCCTTGTAGAGCGCGGGCCATTTTTGTTGAGGAACTCAGGAGGTCTTAGCCGCCGAAGTCATCCAGGAAGATGTCTTCAGGCTCAACGCCCAAGTCACCGAGCATGTTGATCACCGCCGAGTTCATCATTGGTGGACCACACATGTAGTACTGACATTCCTCCGGAGCCTCGTGGTTAGCCAAGTAGCTATCGAGCAACACCTGGTGAATGAAACCAGTCTTGCCCTTCCAATTGTCCTCTGGAAGAGGATCACTCAAGGCCAAGTGCCATTCGAAGTTCGGGAAATCCTTGGCGATCTCATCGAACTCTTCGACGTAGAAGGCCTCACGCAGTGAACGTGCGCCGTACCAGAAGGTCACCTTCTTGTCGGTCTTCAAGGTCTTGAACAAGTGCAACAAGTGCGAACGCATGGGAGCCATGCCAGCACCACCACCCACGAAGACCATCTCACGATCATTGTCCTTCAGGAAGAACTCACCGTAAGGGCCGGAGATGATGACCTTGTCGCCAGGCTTCTGGTTGAAGATGTAGCTGGAACCTTTACCGGTAGGCAAGCCTTCGGTGCGTGGCGGGGGAGTCGCGATCCGCACATTCAACATGATGCGGTTGCCTTCGGCTGGGTACGAAGCCATGGAGTAAGCACGCTCAACGGTATCCGTGGTCGTGGAGTTGATGTTCCACAACTTGAAGGTGTCCCAGTCCTCGCGGTACTCGTTTTCGACCTCGAAGCCGGTGTAGTCGATGTTGTGCGGTGGAATCTCGATCTGGATGTAGCCACCAGACTCGTAGTTGATTTCCTCGCCTTCCGGCAACTGCACCACGAACTCCTTGATGAAGGTGGCCACGTTGCGGTTCGAGACCACTTCGCATTCCCACTTCTGCACGTTGAAGACCGATTCGTCGACCCGCAACTTCATGTCTTGCTTGATCTTGACCTGACAACCAAGCCGCCAGTTTTCCTTGGCCATGCCGCGGTTGATGTGCGTTTCTTCAGTAGGAAGCAGAGTGCCGCCACCTTCATCGATCTGCACCAGGCACTGACCGCAGGTTCCACCACCACCACAAGCGGATGGGATGAAGATCTTCTGCGACGACAGTGAGTTCAACACGGTATCGCCAGCCGGAATCGACATGGCGTCGGCATCTTTGCCATTGATGACCAGACTGACATTGCCGCTCGACACCAACTTCGATTTGGCCGCGAGCAGAATGAACACGAGGGCGATCACGACGACTGAGAAGCCGCCGACACCCAGGAAGATTGTTGTGAAATCCATCGTTCGTTATCCGCTGCTTAGAGCTGGATGCCTCCGAAGATCGTGAAGCCCATGGCCATCAAGCCGGTGGTGATGAAGGTGATGCCCAGACCGCGCAAGCCGCCAGGAACATTGGAGTACTTCATCTTTTCGCGAATCGCTGCAAGGGCCACAATCGCCAGGGCGAAGCCGACACCAGCGCCGACACCGAAGACGGTGCTTTCGACAGTGTTGTATTCGCGTTGCACCATCAGCAAGGAGCCGCCCAAGATGGCGCAGTTCACCGCGATCAGTGGCAGGAACACACCCAGCGCCCCGTAGAGGGCGGGGGAGTACTTGTCGATCGCCATCTCCACGATTTGCACCGCCGCTGCGATGGTGGCGATGAAGGCGATGAAGTTGAGGAAGGACAAATCGATGGTCAGAGCATCTTCACCGAGCAACCAGACCAAGGCACCCTTCTGAAGCAGGTACTTGTGGATCAAGTTGTTCAGTGGCGTGGTGATCGCCAACACGAAGACGACTGCCACACCCAAACCGAGTGCGGTATCGACCTTCTTCGACACGGCCAAGAAAGAGCACATGCCAAGGAAGAACGCCAGTGCCATGTTCTCGATGAACAAGGACTTCAAGAACAGGTTGAGAAGTTCCATTAGTTGCTCTCCTCCTGCAGCCCCTTAGAGGCGCTGCGCTGTACCCAGATGATCAAGCCGATGATGAAGAACGCACCAGGCGAAAGCACCATTAGGCCGTTGGGGTTGTACCAGCCACCGTTGGTGATGGTGGGCATCAACTCGTAACCCAGCAGCTTGCCGCTACCGAGCAACTCGCGCAGGCCCGCAACGATAATCAGGATGGCGGCATAACCCATGGAGTTGCCGAGGCCATCGAGGAAGGACTTGAATGGCGGGTTGGCCATTGCGAAGGCTTCCGCGCGGCCCATCACGATACAGTTGGTGATGATCAAGCCGACGAATACGGACAACTGCTTGCTGACTCCGAAGAGGTAAGCCTTCATCACTTGGTCAGCCACGATCACCAACGATGCGATGATTGCCAGCTGCGTGATCACACGAATGCTGCCCGGGATCTTGTTACGCAGCAGTGAGATCACCACGTTTGATCCGACCAACACGAAGGTCAGCGCAGCGCTCATCACCAAGGCCGTCTCCAGCTTGGTGGTCACTGCCAGCGCAGAACAGATACCCAGCACATGCAAGGTAATCGGGTTCTGGAAGTGGATGGGTCCAAGAAGGACTTCTTTGGTTTCCTTGTCCATTACTTTGCCTCCTTCTTGATGAAGGCACCGAAGCCTTCTTCGCCAAGCCAGGTCTGCACCGTGTAACCCACAGCGACCGACGTGATGGTGGCACCAGAGATGCCGTCGACATCATGGTTCGCATCCTTGGCCATGCCGCCTTTGGTCACGTTCAAGGCAGGCTCGCCAGCAGAGTTGTAGACCAGCTTGCCGTTCCAACGCTCCTTCCAGCGCGGGTTATCGATCTCGCCACCTAGGCCAGGAGTCTCACCATGCTCGTAGAAGGTGATGCCCTTCACGGTCTGCAGGTCAGGCTCCAAAGCGATGTAGCCGTACATGGTTGACCAAAGGCCGTTGCCCCAGATCAAGAACACATAGCACTCATTGCCAGGGGAGGTGATCTTCATGACCTTCAGCTCGTTCGGGATGCGGCCGAGGCGCGCGCCCTTCGCGAAAGTGCTGGTGGTCTCGGTGCTCACGCTGCTGTTCTTGGCAGCCTTGATCACTGGCCCCGGGTCGATGTCTTCAGCTGGGCCGATGACGTCGCCGGTCTTGGTATCGATGAGCAGAGTCTCGACGTCGGCAAACATGGCTTCCGCCTCTTCCGCCGTTGGCGATGCGTCGGCCTCGAGCAGGCCGGCCACGCGCAGGATCTGCGTCTGCATGTCGAGTTTCTTGTTCGCTTCTTGGCGGTCCTTCAATGCCACGGCAGTGGAGGAGACGGCCAGCGAACAGACTAGGCAAAGCGCTAAGGCAAAGCCCACGATGTAACGGTTACTGAAGTCCAAGACGCTTCTCCCTACGCTTAATGTTGGCCTTGACTACGTAGTAGTCGATGGTCGGTGCGAAGACGTTCATGAAGATGATGGCGAGCATCATGCCTTCTGGATACGCCGGGTTTAGCACACGCACGAGAACAGTGAGGATTCCGATGAGAGCACCGTAAATCCATTTGCCGGTGTCGGTTTGCGAAGCGGAGACCGGGTCAGTGGCCATGAAGACCGTACCGAAGGCGAAACCGCCGACCACCAGGTGCCAGCTCCAATCGATCGCCATGTAATGTTCAGGCGACGGAGCCAAGGCGTTGAGCAGGAAGCTCATGCCGGCCATCCCCAAGAAGGTACTGAGCATGATGCGCCAGCTACCGATGCCGGAACCGATCAGGATCACGGCGCCGATCAAACAAGCCAAGGTGGAAGTTTCCGCGAAGGAACCAGGCTGGAGGCCGATGAAGGCATCCCACCAGCTCATGTTGCTCAGAGCAGCAGCGCCGTCGTTGTAGAAGTGCGCCAGTGCAGTCGCACCGGTGTGACCATCTACAGCCAAGCTTGCATCCGCTGGCAACTTGGTCCAGACCTCACCGGAGATCTGAGCCGGGTAAGCCATGAACAAGAACAGACGCCCAGTCAATGCCGGGTTCAGAATGTTCATGCCCGTGCCGCCGAAGATTTCCTTACCGATCAAGGTACCGAACATGATGCCGAGGGCGACCTGCCACAGCGGGATATCAGCTGGCACGATCAGCGGGAACAACATGGAGGTGACCAGGAAGCCTTCGTTGATTTCGTGTTTACGAATCACCGCGAAAGCAGCCTCAATCACACCACCTGCAACCAAGGTCACGATGTAGATCGGCAGGAAGGACAGTAAGCCCAACCACGACGCCTTGGTGATCACGCTCATACTGATTGAATCCGCGGCGGTCAGACCGTAGCTCGAATCAGCGAGCATCTCTTGATAGCCGTTGTTGAAGAACGACCACAAGATGCAAGGCATCAGCGCAATGACGACCATCGTCATCATGCGCTTCAAGTCGATCGCATCACGAACATGCGGACCGGACTTGGTCTTGGCGCCGGGGGAGTAGAGGAAGCTGTCGCCCATCTCGAAGACTGGGTACCACTTCTCGAACTTGCCACCCTTATGGAACAGCGGCTCGATTTGATCGAGTTTCTTACGTAGGAATGACATCTAGCCCTCCTTTTCGATGCGAGTCAGCATGGCACGTAGCAAGTCGGTGATCGACACCTTTGACGGGCATACGTATTGGCACAGCGCCAGGTCTTCTTCAGCGAGCTCGAGCACACCGAGTTTCTCGGCACCCTCAAGATCGTCAGAAGCCAGAGCCTTGATCAGCTGCGTTGGCAGGATGTCCATCGGCATGACCTTCTCGTAGTTGCCGATCGGCACGATGGCGCGCAAAGCACCATTGAGGTCAGTATCTACCTTGTAGGACTTGCGGAAGAACTTGGCCAAGTAGGCATTGGTCAGCGACCAGCGCTTGCCGACCGGAGCGACCCAGTTCAGCAACTCGCGCTCAGGCGAATCGTCGATCAAGGTCAACTGGTGGGCGTAGCGGCCAGCGAAACCCTTTTGGCACTGCGGGTTGGCGATTGAACCATCCAGGACCGAACCAGAGACGAAACGCACTGTGCCATCCTTCGCGAAGGACTTGAAGCAAGCGGTGGATGCACCTCGGCGGGTCTTGACGATGCCAGTCTTCAAAGCAGCAGGGCCGACCACCGCAACGCGTCGTTCGGTGGCAAGCTTGCCTTCCGAAACGAACTCGCCGAGGTCAGCGACACTCTGGTAATCGATGTGCCACACCAATCGCTCGGTTCCGACTGGATCCAGCGAGTTGATATGCACACCAGCATTGCCAGCAGGGTGCTTGCCTTGGAAGGCTTGGTGGGTGACGCCATCGGCCAGCATGCTGCCCCATTCCTCGCCAGCGGCGGTGCACAAGTAAGTGGCACCTCCTGACAGGGTGGTCAGCGCTTTCAAGCCAGCCTTGAACGCGGCTTCGCGGCCTTCGAGCATAGCCAGAGGGGACGGAGCCAAAGGCGCCGTGTCCATAGCGGTCACGAAGATGCTGCGCGGCGTGTCGCCCGACTGCGCCACCTTATTGAAGGGGCGCTGACGCAAGCATGGCCAAAGACCAGACTTGCTCAAGGCGGTCACCAGGGATTCGCGATCTGCATTGGTGAGGTCAGAAGTGTCAAAGGCGACCTGTTCTTCGTTCTGGGCGACGTCGATGACAACCGACAGCACAGCACGACGCTCACCGCGGTTGACTGCTTGCACAGTACCGGCCGCTGGAGAAGTGAAGAGGACGTCTGGATCACGTCGGTCGCAGAAGATAGGAGTGCCAATCTGCACTTCCTGGCCTGCTTCGACCAGCATTTTGACCTTGATGCCCCAGGATTCCTGTGGCAGCAGCGCGACGCGGTCGATAGCAGGGCCATCGACCATGGATGTTGATGCGAGGGCACCGTGGATCGGTAAATCCAGCCCTCTTTTGATGTTAATGACTGCCATCGGACCGGCCTTTTCAGCCGCTGGGTTCGAGGAATCAACGAGACAATCCTGGTCCGCACAACGGTGTGAAGAAGCCAGGAAAACGCGCAGATTCTACTTACTTTTGAGCCATTTGGCGACGATTGACTCGGCTTTCTGTGAGCCGGGTCCGAAATGCAGCATTCGCCCGATTAGCGGTTGTCTTTTTGCTCTTCCAACGGGATGTCCACGCGGTAATCTCCACCCTCCGATGCGGCGATCGGATCGGAGCTGAAACGACGCCTTTGGATGGTGTAAGTGCCACTCGGCAGGTCACCGAAGCTGTAGTCGCCGTTCTCGTCGACATTGGTCATCGACATGGTCTGGCCATCTGCGTCCATCAGGCTGATTTGCGGGCCACGCCCCCAAGGGTTGTTGCGATTCTCGTCAGAGGGCATGTAATTGGCATCGCGGCCATGGATGACCGCGCCTGGGTACATGTGATGGCTGCCCATCTCCACCGAGGAACCACCGCGCACGGTGAAGGGCTCCGACTTCCAAGTTGCATAGCCTTCGGCGCGAGCCACGATCTGCCACTGACCTTCCGGCACATCGCTGAAACCGTAGTTGCCGTATTGGTCGGTGCGGGTGTTGGTGCTCTGCTCATCGCCGCTGGTCATCTGGTAGGAACCATTGAAGTTATAGCTGACAACCCCGCCATCGCGGCTATTGGAGTTGGCATCGCCATCGGGCTTGATCTCGACTAGAGCCACGGTGGCGGTGGAAACCGGACCACCGTTGCCGGTCAACTTGCCTTGAACCAGGGTGCCTTCGAGTTGCACCTCTACACGTTGTGGACCGACATGAAGGTTGACCCGGACCTTGGTTGCCGGCGACGACTTGCCGCCCTTGACTACGATCTCATATTCACCAGCGGTGACTGGTTGAAGCTCCACTTCACCGCGGCCATCGGTAGGACTGCCATTGCCTTCCCAGCCGCCGTAGAAGTAGTTGCTTTGATTCTCGTCTTTAATCTCGGTGAGACTTACCTTGACGTCTTCGGCGTTGGCACCTTGGCGGGTGACATGCACCGTGACCAAAGCGAGGTCGTGCACCTGCATCTCGAAGTCGGTGGTCTCACCAACCTTCACCTTGACGGTACTGCGATCGACCGGAGTCTGTTGGTCATCATCGCGATCCCACCACCAACCTTCGGCAGCGCTGGCCTTGTAGGAGATCTGATATTCACCAGCTTTCAGGTCGCTCCAAACAGCACGGCCGGCGGCGTCGGTGGCTAAGGTCTTCATGTCATTGGCTGAATCAGGGGTGCGTAGTGCAACTTGGATTCCAACTACTGGCTGCCCGCTGTCATCAGTCACGTGCACGCGCAGGTTGCCGCCGGTGCCCAACTCAATTGTTTCGTCTTGGGTGACGCCGGTGACTTCCAGTGGATCGTTGGAAGTTGCATAGCCCTGGGCAGTCACGTCGAGCTGATATTTGGAAGGCTCCACGCCGCCGAATCTTGCTAGGCCATCGGTGTCGGTCTTGGTGCTATACATCGAGCCGTAGCCCATCGGCCCGAAGTTCGAGAAGCTCAGGTCATTGAGGAAGAGTTCGCCGCTGTAGCCCAGTTCATGCAGGCCACCATGTTGGCCACCATCCTCTGCGGAAAGGCCGACTTTGGCACCAGAAACGGGGTTTCCGTCGGCATCCGTGACGAAGATGGTCAACAGGTTCTCAAGTGGCAGCTCAAGGACTAGGTCATCACGGTCCGCCTTGATCTCGATGGCCTGCTCCTCGATCTTGCCAAGTGAAGAGCTGGCAGTCAGCGTGTAGGAACCGGGTGCGACGGGCTCGAATTCGAATTGTCCATCTTTGTCGCTGACGGCTTGACCGCCCCAATCCATCTCGCCGTCGTCGCGATAACGTTGCAGGTTCACCGACGCGAACTCGACCTTTTCACCGCCGGCTACGATCTTGCCGGACAATAGGAAATGGCGTGGCAACTTGATGATTGCGTTGCCGTCAGTCTTGACCTCATCGGCGTAACCGCTGCCATAACCTTCGGCCTTCGCGCCGAGCTTGGTGGTCTCTTCGTCACTCAATCCGTAGACCATGAAGTCACCATTATTGTCGCTGATTGCGCCGGGTTCCTTATCTGTAGGTAGTGGCGGATCCCAATCACCCCACCAATAGTTCTGCGGATCGGTCTGGATGGTGTAGACCTCTGCGCCGGCAACCGGTGAGCCATCTTCATCAAGCACCCGGCCCTTGGTCATGGAACCGCGCTCCAAAGTGATCTCAAGCGGGAACTCGCCTTGACGCTGTTGGATATGTTCAGCTTGCAACACGGTGGTCACATAACCTTGGGCGCTTACACGGAACTTGAAACGACCACTGCGAATACCGTCAAAAGAGAACTGCCCTTCGTCGTTGGTTACGGTCCCTTGGTTCATGCCATTGCCCCACATCGAACCGTTGGTCTCACTCACGTTGACGTCGGCCTTGGCGATTACCTCTCCATCTTCATTGCGCACGATCCCAGCCACGCGGTTGGCGGGTGTCAGCGCAATCTCACCAAGGTCAACGACCTCCTCGCCTTGCAAGGGTTGCACGATGCGGCTTTGACTGCGCCAGAAGGCACCGCCGACTTCGATCTGGAAGGTCTTGCCGGTTGGCACGTTGGCAACCAGTTGGCCTTGCTGATCGACGGGTAGGACCTTGGCGTTGTCCCATGCTTCCATGTCCAGCTCATCGAGGTTATTGGTCCACTCATTCAGGTTGAAAGTTACGGTGGCGTCGCTGATTGGAGCGCCGCTGCCATCGACCAGATTCATCTTCACCAGGGCGGCAGGGCCCTCGAATGCCAACACGGGCATCTCACCCGGGTTCATTGAGGCGTTTGCCGGCCGATTTTCAAGGTCACGTCGGTCAACCGCCGAGGAAGTATTGTTCAGAGAGTCTGGATTGTTAGACTCGCTCAAGCCAATGGTGGCGGAATTTTCGCCATCGGTACTAGATAGGGCAGAAGAAGGATCATCAGGCTGGGCGGGACCCGAGCTCAGAACGAACCAGGCGGCGCCTCCGAGGAGCGCAGCCAGAAGCAAAAAAAGTGGCCAAGATTTCATGGGTTAAAGCTGTTCTCCAGCGTAATAGAGAAACGACACCAATGACCATTACTCTAAAAGAATTGTTCGTAGTTGCGGCGCTTTCAGGCGTGGCAACTCTTTTCGTGACACGTCCAGCCCTTTCTGGCCCAGAAGATAACGACGTGAACTTGTTGGAGATGTCGGATGACATCGCCAACCTCGCTGAGAAAGTCTCGAAGGGAACGGTCTTCTTGACTGTTCGCCGCAATGACGGCCGCAGTACGGGATATGGTCGCGGAACTGGTTTTGTGGTGGATTCGGTCAAGGGAATCGTGGTCACCAATGCTCACGTGGTGGAACATGCCCAAACGGCAACAGTGCAATTCGGCGACGGCCGCGAGGTCAGTGCCACTCTTCTTGGTGTCGATGAGAAGACCGACCTTGCCGTCATGAGCATTCCTGCCGGTGCGGCGCGCTACCAGTTGGAGTGGGGCAACAGCGATGTTCTTCGCCCCGGCAACCTGGTTATGGCTGTCGGTAGTCCACTTGGCCTGGAAGGCACCACCAGTCTTGGCGTGGTCAGCGCTCTCGGTCGCAGCCTCGAGTTGGTCAAGGATTCCTACGAAGACTTCATCCAGTTCGACGCCTTCATCGATCAGGGTAGCTCCGGTGGACCTCTGGTCAACATGGCTGGGCAGGTGATCGGCATTAACACCGCGATTGGAGGCGGTGGCAGTCGCTCCGATCCAGCTTGGCGCGGAATTGGTTATGCCATCCCGACCGCAATCGCCAAGCGTTACGTCGACGACCTCACCAAACTCGGTGAAGTGCGTCGCGGTTGGCTCGGCATTAGCGCCAAAGAAATCGATGCACAACGCGCTGACTTGCTCGGCTTGGATCACGTCTATGGTGTGACCGTGGTTGGAGTCGTGAAGGGTGGTCCGGCAGACTTGGCTGGCATCAAGATCAACGACGTCATCGTTGCGATCGAAGGCCGGGAGATCACCAGCCCCAAGCAGGTCAAGACGCGCATCGCGGCCTTGGCACCTGGCTATAAGGCCAAAGTCAAGCTTCTGAGTAATCGTGCCTTCCGCACCATCCGGGTGGAGCTCGGCGAGCGCGAAGACGCTGATAGTTAAGCACTACTGCCGACTCCGCGATGAGTGCCGATTTCTACAACGTCTACGATGACATGGAGCGTGCCGACGCATATGCCAAACTGGAGTTCCCCGGCACTTACTTCCTGGCTTACCGTGACCTGCCTGCCATCATCGGCGAGGTCGTTGCTGGCGGTTGCGCTTTGGACTTCGGCTGCGGCACTGGCCGTTCCACGCGCTTCTTGAATCGCATGGGCTTCGAGCCCACCGTAGGCGTGGATATCTCGGCGCAGATGATTCAGCGTGCGGAGCAGAGTGACCCAGACAGCCAGTATTCGCTGATTGAGCCGGGTGATCTTAGCCCTCTGGGTGATCAGAAATTCGACCTCATCAGCGCAATCTTCACTTTCGACAATATCCCAGCAAGCCAAAAGCTAACGTGCTTGCAAGCGTTAAAGCTGTACTTGGATGAGCAAGGTTTTGTGTTAGTCCTGGTCTCGCGGCCTGAGATCTACCGCCATGAATGGGCATCGTTCACGACCAAAGACTTTCCTGAAAATCACGCCGCTGAGAGTGGTGATGCGGTGCGCATCGTGATGCTCGACGTTGAAGATGTACGTCCGGTCGAGGACATCCTGTTCACCGATCGCAGCTACCGGAAGGTCTTCACACAGGCAGGCTTTGTAGTCGCCAATTACTTTGAGCCATTCGGTAAGCCAAACGAAGCCTTCGAGTGGGTCAGCGAAACGTCGATCGCACCATGGGCGATCTATCTGCTTCAGGCTCAGGCTTAAGGCGAACTCAGGAAGCGTTGATCTCGTCAGCGCGGCAGCCCTCGAAGAACAACAGACTGAGGCCTTGAGCTGCCCAGTACATGGCTGGGTTGCGCTTGATGCTGTTGCGAGTTTCCAGCTTGCCGCTGGCACTCAGCAACGATGTGACCACGGCCGTGGAGTTATGGCGGGCGGCGATCATCAATGAGGTCTGACCAAGCTCATCGCGTGCCTGCACTTCCGCACCAGCGTCGACCAGGATCTGGATCAGAGTGGCGTCGCTGTCATAGCGACGCGCGGCAATCATCAATGCGGTGTTGTTGCAGATGTCGCGAGTTTCTAAATCAGCGCCAGCCTTCAGCAATACGCGAATGACATCTGCATTCTGGTTGTAGCGCGCAGCCGTCAGCAATGCGGTGCGATGCATGTCATCGCAACCAGTCATTTGGGCACCGGCTTTCAGTAGGGCGGCAGAAATGCTGCTGTTCACGTTGTAGGTCGCGGCAGCGAGAAGAGGACTGAAGCCGTTGCTGTCGCGGGCCTTCAAATCAGCGCCTGCCTTGATCAACAGCTCAATGACTTGAGGGTTGGAGCTCATGCGCGCTGCCCAGATCAGCGGAGTGGAATCCTCGTGGTCGCGGGCATTCACGTTGGCGCCAGCGGCCAACAAGGTGGTGAGCATTTCAGGGCTGGCGTAACTTGCGGCCGCTGCTGTGAGGGCGGTCCAGCCAACGGAATCTTTGGCCTCAAGATCAAAGCCCGCATTAATCAACGCTTGTACGACGGCAGGATTCGAGTTCGTTTCTGCAGCCACGATTAGGGCTGTCTGGCCCATCTCATTGACGCCATCGAGGCCTTTCTCGCTGGCTCGCAACAGCTCCATCTCTTGCATTGCCTGTTCCGGCGTTCCATTTGCGAACTTATCCCAGTTTTGGGAAAAACAAGGTGCACAGAATGTGAGAACACTCAGTAGGGCATGGAAGAGGGTGGCTTTCATGGGAGGAGGAGTCGCAACTGTCAGAATGAAATCCAGCAAGCAGGCCGCCTATAGAATCTATCGTTCAGAAGGTATCCAGGCTTTTTGGGATTCCTTAACCTTCCGCGTGCCGCAGAGACTCATATACGCCTTTGCAGCAAAGATGTTGGAACAATCCTGAGGCATTAGCTGTCCGCCGCTTATCGGCTAGGATCGAGACATGAAATTGCCTCTACTGATTGCAGCCGCGCTGGGACTGGGCGCCATCTCATCCGCATTGCCCGAGCAGGATCCCGAGTTCAAGTTGGCCAAGGTCTCTGGCCAAGGTCTCTGGACAGGTTTCGGTGTTGACAGGCGTGGGAGGCAACATCGGCGTGATGGTGGGTAGTGATGGCGTGCTGATGATCGATACCCAGTTCGCTCGCTTCGAGGAGCAAATCCGCAAGGCCATCAAGGGCATCACCGACGGCAATCCGCAATATGTCATCAACACGCATTGGCATGGCGATCACGTCGGCGGCAACGTGGCCTTTGGTGCCGACGGCTCGTGACAGAATCTCGGTGTAGTAACCATCTCCAGCCATCAAGTCCGAGACCTTCATGCCTCGCTTGATGTCGAAGAAATCAAGAATGCGTGCGAGTTGACGGTTCTCATCGCGCGCAAGGTCGCTCTGCAGGCGCTCAGGGTGCGCGATGGCGGCAGCAATCGGGTCATCAATGTCAGAGTTCATGAGCCAAGGCGTTGCGCCTGCGTTCGCGGCAGTGGCAAGGAGGGTCCTGGGCAGAAGGAACCGCATGTGGGGATTCCAGGGAAAAATCGCCGTGGGGCTCCAGCTGGGCCTCGTTATCCTGTGCCAATGAGCATGCCAAGATGGCCCCAGCGTTGCGCTGCAGGTTTCCTGTTGGTGTGTGCGGCGTTGGTAGCCTGTAGTGATCCCGCCAGCAAGGGCCAGGAAGTGCGCGTGGCAGTGGCCAGTAACTTCACTCCAGCGCTCACGGATTTGGCCAAACGTTTCGAGCAGCAGAATGGCGTCAAGGTCGTGATCGTTTCCGGTTCGACCGGCAAACTCTATGCCCAGATCAAGAACGGCGCGCCATTCGATGTCTACTTGGCAGCGGATGAACTTCGGCCGCAGGCGCTGGAGCAAGAAGGGGAGATCGTGCCAGACAGTCGCTTCACCTATGCCGTAGGCAAGCTGGTTTTGTGGAGCCCGATGGAAGGCTATGTCGAGGCGAACGGTGAGCCAATCTTGCCACGGGACTGCAAGTACTTTGCGATCGCTAACCCCAAGCTGGCGCCTTATGGTCGTGCCGCCCAAGAGGTCTTGGAGGCGCGTGGCATGTGGGAGTCCTTGAGCGACCGCTTCGTGCGCGGCGAGAATGTAGGGCAGGTTTTTCAATTCGTGGATAGTCAGAATGCAGAGTTAGGCTTCGTGGCTTATGCGCAAGTGAAGAGGCCGGGCCAAGAGATCGCGGGTTCCTTCTGGCTGGTTCCGCAGGAGCTTTATTCGCCGATTGAACAACAAGCTGTGCTGCTCACCGAGACTGCGGCAGCATTGTCTTTCGTGGAATACTTGCGCAGCGAATCCGCGCGCGAGGTCTTGGGCGGATACGGCTATGGGGCGGCCGACGGGAAGTCCTGATGTTCAGTCAAGAGGACCTGACTGCCTTAGGCATCACCTTTCAACTCGCCGCCGTCACCACGGTGGTGCTGTTGTTGATCGGCACCCCTTTGGCTTGGTGGTTGGCGCGCACACGATGGCGCTTTAAGTTCCTGGTCGAAGCGGTCGTTGCCATGCCCTTGATGTTGCCACCCACGGTGTTGGGCTTCTATTTGCTGGTAGCCCTGGGCTCGCAAGGACCGATCGGCCGTTTGATGGAATGGCTTGGTGGAAGTCCACCAGCATTCACTTTCACAGGTCTTGTGATCGGTTCAGTGATCTATTCCATGCCCTTCGTGGTACAGCCATTGCAGAGTGCTTTCGCTGCCGTGGGCAGTCGACCACTCGAGGTCGCCTCCACCTTGCGCGCCTCACCTTGGGATCGCTTCTTCAGTGTCGCCGTGCCATTGGCGGGCCCGGGATTTCTGACTGCCGCAGTGCTTGGTTTCGCGCATACCATCGGTGAGTTCGGCGTGGTCTTGATGATCGGTGGCAACATCCCCGGCGAGACTCAAGTAGTCTCAATCGCGATCTATGATCACGTCGAAAGCATGGAGTACGCCAATGCCCATTGGCTATCCGCTGCTCTGATCCTGTTGTCCTTCGTGCTGTTGGCTACGGTTTATGCGATCAACAAACGCTTCAGGATGGTGCAACCATGAGTATCCAAGCTAAGTTCGCGATTCAACGCGGCGATTTCACCTTGGATGTCGACCTTGATGTGCCAGCCAACGGTGTCACTGCGCTTTACGGCCCATCCGGCTGCGGCAAGTCTTCGCTGTTGCGCGCGATCGCTGGGTTGGAGCACCACGCAGGAGGTTACCTGAAGGTCGGGGAGTCCACCTGGCAACAAGGCGATCAATTCACAGCGCCCCATGAGCGACCCTTCGCTTATGTCTTCCAGGAAGCGAGCTTGTTTCCGCACTTGAATGTGCAACGCAACTTGGAGTATGGCTACAAACGTGTTGCGAATGATCAGCGACGCATCTCCTTGGAGCAAGCGACCGAACTCCTGGGCATTCAGGATCTGCTCAAGCGTAAACCACATAACCTTTCAGGTGGCGAACGACAGCGCGTGGCGATCGCACGCGCGTTGTGCGTAAGCCCGCAGTTCCTATTGATGGATGAACCGCTGGCGGCGTTGGATCAAGCCAGCAAGCAGGAGATCCTGCCGTACTTGGAGAGCCTGCACAACACTCTGAAGATCCCGATCTTCTACGTTAGCCATACCATGGAAGAGATCGCACGTTTGGCCGATCACCTTGTGCTGTTCGAGAAAGGGAAGATCATCGCTAGCGGTCCTATCAACAGCATGCTCACGCGCCTTGATCAACCGTTGGCTCATGGCAGTGACGCCAGTGCCATTTTCGAAGCCACCGTCTCCGGCTTCGACGAGACCTACCACCTCACTCACCTGGATTTTGCCGGCGGGCGTTTCTCGGCACCAGGTATGTCCTTGCAGCTTGGCCAAACCGTGCGCGTACGCATTGCCGCGCGCGACGTCAGCCTGACTCTTGAGCGCCAAGCCAGCACCAGTATCCAGAACATCTTCCCGGCCGTCATCGACGAGACCACCGCCGAGGGAGATGCTCAAGTCACGGTTCGCTTGCAAGTCGGCTCCGACGCACTGCTGTCACGCATCACGCAGAAATCCTCTGCCGAGCTGGACGTTAAACCAGGCAAGCAGGTGTTTGCGCAAGTGAAGAGTGCAGTGCTGCTTGCTTGATTCTTCAACACATCGTGTCACCTTCCTTCAAAAGCTCTGCCTGGTCTTCTCCGCCACATTCCTATGTGCAGTCTTGCCAGCGCAAGAGACCGCCCAGACTGCAGCGCCCAGCGAGCCCACTGCAGAATCGTTCGATGCCGATCAAGGTTTGTCCAAGCTCCCCAAGCTCGGGGAGCAGATCGATGGAATGGCGCAGCAGCTGATTGACGATGGACTGGCGGTAGCGATGGTCGTCGGCGTGATTCAGGGCAATGAGATCTTGATCCGCAGCTACGGCGAGACCGAGTTGGGCAATGGGCAGCTACCCGACAAGAACACGGTTTTCGAGATCGGTTCGGTCAGCAAGGTGTTCACCAGTATCCTGCTCGCCGTTGCCGTCGGGCGTGGAGTGGTGGCCTTGGAGGATCCCCTACAAGAAGTCATTGGCGATCGTTTTGAGGTGCAGCAGTTTAAAGAGCAACCGATTCAGCTTTGGCATTTGGCCGCCCATTGCTCCGGGCTGCCGCGCATGCCGGGTAACTTTTTGCCGAAGGACCCTGCGAGTCCTTATGCCGATTACAGTTTTGAGCATCTTTATGCTTTTCTGAGGGTGCATCAACTGCGCCGCGCACCGGGTAAGCAATATGAATACAGCAATCTTGCCGTGGCATTGTTGGGGCATTTACAAAGCCAAAAGGCTCTCGTGCCCTCCAAAGCCACTATCCTGTGTTCAAACAGGCTTTTCCCCCAAAAAAATACCCTAGATGACTTCTACTCCCAGTCTTTTCGATCGCCTTGGTGGCGCCGAATCCGCGTTGCCGCAATCGCTTGCAGCATCGTCGATAACCACATGACCAACGGCGACATCAACGCCCGTTTCGCCGAGACCGATGAGGCAACCATCAAGAAACTGGTGGTGGATTTCTTCACCATGGGTACGGGTGGCCCCAACAACTACGAAGGTACCGATGTGGTCACGGCTCATAAAGGCATGAACATCAACGAGAAGGAGTGCGTCGCCGTGCTCGATGATGCACTGAAAGCCATGGACCAGCACAACGTCGGTGCCGCTGAGCGCGGTGAAGTGTTGGCAATCCTTTACAGCATGAAAGACGAAGTCCTGTTCCAGTAGGAGCAGCCTTAATCGTTGAGGATCGGGCGCAACACGATGTTGCGGAACTCAATCACTGCACCTTCGGATTGCAGTGCGATGGGGCCACTCCATCGGGCCGCCCACGTCGCTGAATTCTGCACGGTTCCATTCACGGTCAACGTGACCTTCAGGCCTTCTTCGATCTCAAACAGGTCGGTCAAGTCCTGCGGACCGGGCGCCTCTTGCGGCGGAGGCGAAGTGGATTGGGCAACGAGTAGCAGCAGGACGGCTAGGGGCATTCGGCAATGGTAGCCATCCTGCGTCGCTTAGTGTGCTATGTCGCTGATGGATACCAACGACGCTTCAGTGCGAAGGATGCGCGCACCATCAGGATCAGCACCGGAACTTCCACCAATGGACCGACCACTGCCGCGAAGGCGACTCCCGAATCGATGCCGAAGACTGCGATGGCGACCGCGATGGCCAATTCAAAGTTGTTGCCCGATGCCGTGAAGGACAAGGTGGTGGCGCGTTCGTAATCAGCGCCGGCGCGTTTCGCCATCCAGAAGCTGGCGAAGAACATGATCACGAAGTAGATGCTCAATGGCACCGCGATCAGCAGTACGTCGAAAGGAATCTGCACGATCATCTGACCTTTCAGGCTGAACATCACCACGATGGTGAACAGCAGTGCGATCAGCGTGATGGGGGAGATGCGCGGCAGGAACTTGTTGGTGTACCAATCCTCGCCTTTGCGCGCGCGCAGGATCTTGCGGGTCAAATATCCGCCGGCGAAGGGCACACCCAGATAGAGCAACACGCTCTTGAAGATGTCCATGATCGAGACGTCGACGACGGCGGCTTCTAGGCCGAACCATGGTGGCACCACGGACAGGAAGATCCACGCATACACGCTGTAGGTGAAGACCTGGAAGATCGAGTTGAAGGCGACCAGACCGGCACAATATTCACGACTTCCTTTGGCAAGATCGTTCCACACCAACACCATGGCGATGCAGCGCGCCAATCCGACCAAAATCAGGCCAGTCATGTATTCCGGTTGATCACGCAGGAAGATTAGCGCCAACACGAACATCAGCAGTGGCCCGACCACCCAGTTCTGCAGAAGACTCAAACCGAGGATACGTCGGTCGCGAAACACCTCGCCAAGTTCTTCATAACGCACCTTGGCTAGGGGCGGCCACATCATCAGGATCAGACCGATGGCCAGCGGCACATTGGTGGTGCCTACGTCAAAGCGGTGCAGGAACTCGCCGCTGTCGGGAATGAAATGCCCGATCGCAACGCCGACTGCCATGGCCAAAAAGATCCACAGCGTGAGCCAGCGATCGAGGAAAGAGAGGTGAGGGTTTTCGGAACTCACAGTAGTTCTCCGAGCAGGCTTTGGAAGCGTTCGCGTGTGTTTGGATTGATGCAGTAACAGCGACGTGGACCATCCACCTCGCCTTGGACCCAACCAGCGTCCTTCAGCGATTTCAGGTGCTGGCTGACGGTTGAGGCGGCCAGGCCGACTTCGGTCTGCAGGTCGCCGGCGATGCAGGAATCTTGGGCGAGCAGAGCACGCATGATGCGGATGCGCGCCGGGTGACCGAGTGCTTTGGCAAGGCTGGCTAACTCAGCCTCCTGCTGTGGCTGGACAAGCGGCGGGGCCAGGGCTGGCGACGCACAACAAGCGGCCTCGGGGGATTCGGCATTTAGCATTTCGTTAAATTACGAAATAGCCGTCGATAGGTCAATCCAGCGCTTTCAGCACAGCTTCCCGCGCCTTGCGATAGGCCGCAACCTCGGTCTCGTAATCATCGTTAGCGCGGAAAACGCTGGCGATGATGCGCTCAGCGGCCTGCGGATTCTTGGCGGCCAGCATCATCAGCAGCTCGCGATCTTCCATGCCAATACGTGTGGCCTCAAAGCGCTGGCTGGACCAAGGCTCTTTCGGCCCTGGATAGACGATGTGGGTGTCACCCGCAGGCAAGCAGTTGTTGGTGCCCGGCGCGGCAGGGTGCTCCACAACACTCTGCGCAAAAGGATCTGCCTTGTAATGATTCAGGCCCCAATGCAGGAAGCCATCCCAGCCATATTTGGCCGCACCCCATCCGATCCAGACTTGGCGCAGGCGCTCTTGATCGAGCAAGCGATTAAGCCACGGGCCGCCTGGGATCAAACAGGTGTAGACCCAAACCCGATCGCCCGCTTGACGACGCTCGGCGAAGAACTCCTGATGGCCTTGAAACTTTTGCACCTGCGGGCACCAGATATCGACGCTGTCGACCAAAGCGCGCGTCATCGTGGCCTCGACGATCGGAATGCCCGGCATAGCCTTGCGCAATAGCCCCGCAACTTTGGAATAGTCTGCGGCGTTGGTGTCGGTAGGTTCATCGGCAATGTGTTGCAACCAGGCCTCACTCCAACCCTCCTCGACCAACAAGGCATGCAGTTCACTTGCGTAACTGTGTAACAAGGCCGCACCTTCTTTTTCACTGGCGGGTACTGCGCCCAATCGGAACTCCAACCATTCCTTACCCCAATCACCCTTCGGCCGATAGCAAATGGGGGCACCTTCGATCCACCAAAGACCGGCATCTCGGAAGCAGCGGATGTAACGCTTCAAGCGATCTTTGTTCAACGCATAAGCGCCATCGTCTTGACGGTCGAACATATCTTGCCAGCGCACCCAAAAGGTATTCTGCCGGCCTCGCGCCATCAGCGCTGCGTACTTGGCCATCACGCTCCAATGTTCTTCACTCCATGGCTTGGCTCCATGACGCGTTGCCATATCGATCGGGTCAAACCAATTGGTGTACGCCAGCGTTTTCGCGCCGACGTCGGGAACTACTGCGGAATGGATATCCAAGGTCCAGTTCAGCGCATGTAATCGATTCCCTTGCTGCACTTGGATCTCCAACCTCTTCTCGCCGACGGCTTCTGTAGCTCCGACCATGATTTCCATCCGCAAGGCCAATCGTCCGTCAAGCAGGTGCAGCTCCAATAATTCATCAGGCCTCCGCTTCGCTGGTTGCATCGCTTCATAGATCCGGAACGGTGCACGTCGAATCACATAGGGGTTTTTCTCACCGTCAAAACGTTCGGTGCGACTGGAGGTTCCCGTGTTCTCTTCTACTGGCACATCGATCAGGCGATAGACAGACCACTTTTCCTGCCCAGAAATTCCAATTGAAATCGGTTGATCGGGCGTTCCGGTGAGCAACAAATGCACTGCCGTCGGCACGCCGCGTGGACTAGCGATGGTCAGCGAAGCACTGCCGTCGGCGGGGGAGGAATCGGAGTAGAGTTCTTCGAGTTCATCGAAGAGCGCGACTTGCAGTGTGTCGCTTTGTGCGGAAAGACTTGGTGCTGCAAGAATCGCAGCGGTCAACAAGTAAAAAAAAGAGATCGCCCGGGTGCTTGGCAGCATGCACTTAGCGTACATGCAGGGGAACCTCGGTAGGTTCCTGTTTTGCGCTTTTGCCTTCGCTTTGCTCTGGCATGTCCAAGAAACTCAGACTGCCCATGGCCGATTTGACCTGATCCTTAACCTCTTCGTAATCATCAAATAGGAGCACCATGTAGGCGTCTGCAGCAGCGCGTCGGTGGATGGCCAAAAAGATCATCGAACTGTAGTCGCCACCGAACTCAGGTTTAGGAGTCAGCAACGACATCTGTCCCCAGTCAGAGTGGAACTCGGACAATGCGGCCTCGCCGAAACCGCCGCTTGGTGCGTGTGGATCGGTGGAGATTTCCTGCACGATGGCGGTGTACATCAATGGGTAGATGTGCTCCGGCGCTGGCTTGGAGGAATGCGGATCCTCGTAATCGACTTCTGCATCAGCAAGACAACGCAAGGCTAAGCGCACTTCCAATTTGCCGTCTTCGGTGACCAGCTTGCCTTCGTAATCAAGTTGTGGTGTGGATTCGCCTGGCGCGAAAGTGAAGCCCCCCGGAGTGTTGAACTCCATTTGGCAGCGCTTCACCAAGGTGAGAAAAGCTTCTTCACTACGCGTATTCGCCAGCTCATCTTGGGCCTGGACTTCCGCTTCTTGATTGGGCGTCTCAGGCTCCACGACCGAGTCTTCCGCCTTTTGGCAAGAAGCCAAGGCCAAGGCGCCGGACAACAAGAAGGTACAGCGCATTATTCTTCCTCGGTTTCAGCGACTGGCGGAGCGATGTGCGGAGACTCGGGGAGCTCACTTGGATCGAGCTCGACTTCCTCGGCGCCATCGGTCCAACGCTTCAACAGGGTGTGCGCCAAGTCTTGATGGGCCTGGTTGTTGGTGCGTTCCAGGAAGGCGGTCATGTCAACCTTCGCCGCATCGAGGTTGCCCAAAGTCTCGTGCGCCATGGCGCGGTTGAAGTATGGGTTGGCCAACTCGGGCTGCGAGTTGATCGCCGCACTGAACTCGGCCAAAGCCTTTTCATTTTCGGCCTGCATATAGAAAAGCACGCCGCGGTTGTAGTGCGCAGGTGCAAAGCCAGGTGACAAGCGCAGGGCCTCATCGTAATCAGCGAAGGCTTCCTTCTTGCGACCGAACTCCACATACAACAGGCCACGGTTGACGCGCAGACCTGCATCGGCAGGCAACAGTTTCACGGCAGCCTCCGAAGAAGCGAGTGCTTCGGTGAGCTTGCCCAATGCAAATAAGGCCGACGACCTTGCGTCGTAAATGCGTGGGTTGCTCTTCTCCAAGGCCAAGGCAAGGTCAAGATGCTCGACCGCAGCTTCAGGGTGGCCTTCACGCAGATGGCGCAGACCAATCTCATAGTTCGTTACGGCATCAAGCTGCCCATGAGGCTCCGAATCGCCTTCCTTAAAGCCGTCGGTCTTCGGTGGCTGCTTGATTGCAGTCTGTTGTTGCGATTCTTCTTGACCCTGGTCTTGAGAATCGCCCCCACTGCAAGCAGTGGAGGCGATGCATAAACCGAGGCCAATCACAATCGCTTGAAGCGAAGGTATTGAGCTCATTACTTGTCCTTGGATTCCGCGAAAGCCTTGAACATATCGTTCATCAGGGCGGTGTGTTCCACATCGGTCATCGTACCCTCGGTAGAGACCTTGGCCCACAGCTCGGCATTCGACATGTTCTGGTGACAGCCCATGCACAAACCAACGCGGTTCATGCCATCACGCATCTCCTTGGTGAGGGAGCGTGACCTTGGCCAGTGCGTACCCACGGTCTGCACCTGATCACCATCCTTGTTGACGATGGTCGACCAGTCGAAGTCCATGCCAGGAATCTTCTGCACCTGAATCTGGTAGCGCTTGGCGATCGGCTCGCCGGTGCGCTGGTCCATCAGGTCTTCGATGATGTCCTCGGTGTAGCGCGTCTGGAAGACGCCACCGCTGATGCCATAACCCTGTGCCTTCGGGTTGTTGTGGCAGCTTTCACAAGTACGAGCCTTGCGCTGTGCGGAGTGGGGCTGCACGGGAGCCATGTCGTAACCCATGGGGACACGATCCTGGCCAAGTTCATCCGCCTCATCTTGCGAGTAAGCCACTTCGTTGACCGTACGCGCAACATTGTCACGACCAATCACCGTGAACACCACTTGGCATCCAGGCATCAGAGGAGTGACACGACCTTCACCGTTGATACCGAGTACCGGCTCTTCCCAACGCAGGTAAGAACGAGTTTCGAACACCTTGCCAGGACCCTTGATGCCAGGGGTGCCGAGGCGAGATTCAGCGGTCTGCCCGTCTTCAGTGACCACACTCGCCGACGCGATCCAATCAACGTCGCTGTAGGCCTTGCCATCTTTGTCGGTGCCGTAGTTCACCTGAACGTGACAGCCGTAACACTGAGGCACCCAGCTGGCGTGACATGCGTAACATTCCAAACCCTCGGCGTGCTTCTCGACATCGTGCATCGCGACCTTGGCGTCGGGCGACTTCCAAGTATCGTTCTCATTGATGGTCTTCAGAACTGGGACCTCAAAGTCGTTGCCGGTTGCAGAGTGCAGGATCACCTTGTCGCCGGATTTCACAACGTTACCGAAGGGGTTGCCGCGTGCAGTCTTCAGGAATCCATCCTGCTTGGGGTATTTCGTTGCGAAACCGATGGTTTCTGGAAGTTGCTTGTCAGCCAAGCCGCGTGCAGGAACGCCGGATAGGTCGCGACCGAACTCTTCGGAGAAGCCGATCGGCAGATCCCAAGGGTAATCGGTAGGCGTGCCGTGGCAGTCCTGACATTCGATCTCGACCTGCGCCAGCGTGGTACCGAAGATGTTGCCGTCACCATGCATATCGATGGTGGTGTGACAGTCTTGGCACAACAAGCCGCCGGATGGGTTGCCGTCGCGGCTGGCGATCTGGTGGTGCAGGTCATCCGAGATGAACAAGTAGTTCTTGGTGTGCAGCTTAGGCTGCTTGTTACCTGCCTCGTCGTATGGCGAACCGTATGGGAACTCCATCAGGCCTTGGTAAGTCACACCAATACGCTTGCCGCGGTTGTGGCAAGAGTTGCAGGTCTCGACAGGAATGCCGTTGCCAGCCTCGCGGGTTCCGCGAATCTCGTGGGTCAACATATGACCGTGTTCGTTCTTGTCGATGGTCGGGTCATTACCTTCGTAGTAACCCTCGTTGCTGTAAAGCACGTGACATGCCGAGCAACCCATGCCGCGGTAGTCACCGCGCTTCTCGCGACCGCGCACGCCAACGTGACAACGCTGGCACTGCTGGCGCTGGTAAGTAAAGCCGGCGAGCTTTGGATCTGCTTCGATCTCTTCGACCGAAGGCAAAGGCACCTGAGTCAAGCTAGTTGGGTACTGCTTGGGGTGCATGGCAATCATGTCGGCCATGTATTCCTTGTACTCAGGAGTACCGATGCTTGGCACCTGGCCATCAGGGTCATCTACGTCGTAGTTGCCCCAAGGCACATTGTGCTCTTGAACTTCCTCGATGCCCCAGGTGTGCAAGTTACCTTGAATCTTGCCTGCCTCGGTGTTCATCAAACTGCGTTCCAGGCGGTAGGTGTAGTTCGGGTGACACTGACCGCATGACCGATCAGAAACGTGAATCGAGCCTGGGTCTGGATAGTAGGCCTGTGGACCTAACACGGAGACTTTCTCAGGGGAGCCGATGTGGGCTTCTTCGTAAGTCGTGCCGGCTGGATTACCGCCGTGGCAAACCACACATCCTTCCGGGTCACCGTTGATGCCACCGATGGCCTTGATGGCCAGCATCATCGCGCTTTTCTCGTCGCGGATGGGTTCGATGCCTTCGTGGCAGCTGATGCAACCTACGGCATTGGCTCGTTCCGCGGTGGTTTCCCAAAGAGTGGCTTCCGTGGCACGGACGTCGTCTTGGCTAGAAATCCTTTCCGTTGTTTGAGCCTGAGTGGCAGCTTCGGTTTCCCCGCAGCTGGTGCTCAGCAGCAAGATTGCTGCGCTCGAAAAACAACCCAATAGGAAGGGGGGGAGCTTGACTGGACAGGTTGATGTCATGGGACTTTTGGAATTTGGACACAGGATATTTCCGCTCTAGTGGAATGGCGAGTGATTTGTCTCCTTTTTGGCTGTATTTCACACATCGATGAAAGGAGTCGTGCACCCTGAGGATTCAGGGGCAGACTTCCATGTTCATTCTGCGGTGGACAGCCAACTGAGCGCTTCCGATGGTGGCTGCCATGCCTTACGAAGCTTTGCCTCCCCCCGATGAGATGTTCTCAGCTGTGCTGAATCGCGATATCAGCTATGAAGGTTTATTCATCTTCGGGGTCCGAACTACGGGCATATTTTGCCGTGCAACATGTCCTGCTCGCAAGTCAGCACGTGAAAATGTGACCTTCTTTGCGATTACCGCCGACGCGCTGTTTGCAGGCTTCCGTCCATGCAAGCGTTGCTATCCCATGGAACCAGCCGGCGCCGTTCCTGATTGGCTCCGCGGGCTGATTAAGGCGCTGGAATCAGATCCTAGTCGGCGCTGGCAGGACCAGGACTTGCGCGACTTCGGCCTTGAGCCAACACGCGTACGCAGATGGTTCAAGCGCCATCACGACATGACCTTCCATGCCTATCAACGAGCGCGCCGTTTGGGGTTGGCATTGGGGCAGTTGTCGTTGGGCGAAGACATTTCCCAAACCGCATTCGCCAGTGGCTACGAATCGGTCAGCGGTTTTCATGATGCGGTCAAACGGATCTGTGGGGGAGCGCCTGGGCAAGCACGCGATGCCACGGTGGTCTACCTGACTCGCATCTCCTCACGGCTCGGCCCGATGGCTCCTTGACCGGCTATGGCGGCGGCTTATGGCGCAAGCACTGGTTACTTAAGCATGAATCCCTAGAATGAGTACACCCTTGAGGGAAGCCATGTACGTCGTCATCTTCAAAGCCAAAGTCCGCCAGCTCGACAGTGAGTATTATGATATGGCCAGCCGTATGCAGGATCTGGCATTGAAGAAGTACGGCTGCACCGATTTCCTGTCTATTTCCGAAGAGGGCACCGAGGTCGCCATCTCCTATTGGCCAAGCTTGGCGCAGATTGAAGTGTGGCGCCAAGATGTCGAGCATCTGGTCGCGCAGGACCTTGGCCGCAGCAAGTGGTATGAATCTTTCGAAGTGCAGATCCTTGAGATCATTCGAAAGACGGGAGCCTTTTGATGGTTCGACGGCCGCCGCCGAAGGCGCCTAAAAAGAAGCGGCCGAAGCGCTTGAAGGATTCCTCGCGCGGTCAGTTGAAGAGAATGCGTGCGCCGACCGCAGTGTTAACACACGCCACGCGCGCACATTATTTTGGTTATGCCTTCGGTTATTGCGCGGGTAGTGTCGGCTTCGTTTTTATGTTACGGATTCTCAATAACAACCCCAATGAGCTTGAGGTCTACCTTAACTATTGGGTGATCAAGCTGCTCGGCAACTTCATGCTCGGCATGTTCTTGAGCTTGGTCCCGACCGTCGTGTTTCGTTATTCCGCACGCGAGACTTTGGCCAAGATCAAGGTCATTGATAAGGTCGGCAAGACTCCTGGACATGGTGGATTCGTGGCCGGGTTAGGAGCTTCTGGTGCCATGGCCTTCCTTGCCGCAAAACTTCCGGTCGCACTTTTCATTGCAGTGGTGGTGTCGTTGGCCGTGCCTCCGCTCACCGCATGGTGGTGGGCCGATGACGAACGCAAGAAAAGGGCACGCAAGGTCTAGCTATGCCAACCCTCACCTTGCCGATCATGGCCGCTTTATTGATTGCAGTAGTGCAGCTGACCTTGAGCCTGATTCTTTGCTGGGGGCGCCCTCAAGCGACTGCCCAAAAGCTGCGCAGTTGGCGTGGCTTTACGCTTTTGTTGGCTTGCCTGTTCGGCTGGTTGCTGTTGCTGGATTACAGCGAATGGAAGGAAGGCTACGCCACGCGTGGTTATCAGCGCCGCGTGTTGTTGTTGGGCGATTACGGCAGCTTCGTGGAGCAACAGCTAAGCATGGAAGCGCACGGTTCCGATCACGAGGGGTGTCTGCAGCGCTTGGAACTCACGCACCAACGTTACGAGGAATTGTCTAAGCACTTGCAAGATTCCGACGGCACTGCACTCCCAGCAGTGAATATCAATGCAGAGGTTGACGCCCTCACTGCTTGCCAGCAGCTGGAAGAGTTCCTGCGCCGATCCAGATTGGTTGTTCTGGAAAACGAGCTAAACCACGATTTCGACCGCGGGGTCGGCACTTACTTTGCTGATAGACTCTTCGATAGCGAATGAGCGCTTAGCCCTCGCTGGTTCCTCATCACCCCTACATACGCCCTGCAATGGCAAGACAGATTTCTGGTGGACGAAAGTTCCTCTACTACCTTGGCAGCCTGATGATGTTCATCGGCCTGCTGAGTTTTCTCTATACCTTCGTTGGCTTTTTTATGGCCTTCGGCGACAGCAACGGCGTCGAGGCCGGTTTTGGTGCCTTCAAGTACGCAGTGTTCGGCATGGTCCTTTTGGTCCTCGGGGGAATCATTCGTGGCGTGGGAGCGATGGGCTTGGCCGGTTCGGGAGTCGTTCTGGATCCCGAGCGCGCCCGTGAGGAAATCGAGCCATTCAGCCGCATGGCGGGAGGGGTGGTCAAGGATGTCCTTGATGAAGCGGACATCAATCTCAGCGGGCGCAGTGGCGCCGAACGTTCCGGTGGATCGGATGAGCCTGTGGTCATGGTGCGCTGCCAATCCTGCCGTAAGTTGAACGAAGAGGATTCGAAGTTCTGCCAAGAGTGCGGCGACCAAATCTAAGACAACCATGAACCAGCAACAAGCCAAGCGCATCCTCATCAGTGGCGCGAGTGGTCTCGTCGGTGGCGCCTTGCAAGTAGTCTTGCGGGAACAAGGTCACGAAGTCTTCGCGTTGAAGAGGAGCGCGGCTCAAGAAGGTGTGGCCACATGGGATCCAAGTCGCGGCGAAATCGACCTCAGTGCCATCGGTCAAGTAGATGCTGTGATTCATCTTGCCGGCGACAACATCTCCGCCGGCCGCTGGACTGCCAGCAAGAAGGCCAGCATTGTCGATAGTCGTGTTCAAGGCACGCGTTTGTTGGCCCAACACTTCGCGGCCTGCAAGAACAAACCTCAAGTCATGATCTCGGCATCGGCGATTGGCATCTATGGCGATCGCGGTCCTGAGTTGATCGATGAGCAAAGCACCTTGGGGGAGGGCTTCCTGGCCAACGTCTGCCAACAATGGGAGGCTTCCACCGCAATTGCCGAACAGGCTGGCATCCGCGTTGTGCATGCGCGCATCGGCGTGATCCTGGATCGCAATGGCGGAGCCTTGAGCAAGCTGCTGCCTCCGTTCCGCTTTGGAGCCGGCGGCAGGCTCGGCAGCGGCCAGCAATGGATGAGTTGGATCAGTCTTGCCGACGTCGTCGCCAGCATCCAATTCCTATTGGACACAGCGCAATTGAAAGGCGCGATCAATCTGGTGGCGCCGCATGCCGTGACCAATCAGCAGCTGACTAGGAGTTTGGCAAGTGCCTTGCATAGACCAGCGTTCATGCCGCTGCCGGCCGCCATCGTGCGCCTGCTGTTCGGCGAGATGGGGCAGGAACTCCTGCTCGCCGGTGTGCATGTGCAACCGACAGCCTTGCAAAAAGCCGGCTACAGCTTCCGTCACCCAAGACTGGAAGGCTTACTGGCTGAACAGCTCAGCTAGGCCGGCCTATTCCTTGGGTGGATCATGCAGCGGAAAGCTCATGGCCAGGGTCGCAGGCAGTGGTGGGTAGCTCAACTCCAACCGCCAAGCCCGGAAGTCTTCGGGTTTCCAATGCAGACGATCGAACACGGTGTCGGTCATCTCGTTGTAGCGTTCGACCAGTGGCGTGGAGAAGGCTGGCTTGGCACCGAACAGCAAGCGTGGCTTCTCAGGCATGGGCAGCTGTTCATCCTTGTTGCGTTCCTGCGGGTGCGCTTCGGCTTGATTGAAGTTCAGCGCCAGGATCGGATCCAGCAGTTCCTCGACATCGAGATCCTTGTGCAAGACTAGGTCGAACTGCAGGGTCTCAATCGGGCTGGACAAGAACAGGTGGAACTCACCGAAATGGTTGTGCTCATCGCGGTAGCGCGGGACTTCACCAAGGGTGTAATGACCAATGCAGATATCCGCAACGCCACTGTTCCCGATCGGTCCCGGAGCGAGTTCATAGATTTCCATCCGCGGCAGGTTGCGCACGCGCACTTCAGGCGTGGGCTTGCTGCAGAAATCGCCGATCAAGGTTGGACCCGGACCTGGATACAACGGATCCAGCGGGATAATGTTCGGCATTGGGCACGGGCTGCCGTCGTCGTTGAACGAGGTATGGCGGTTCAGTGGCCAAGATGCGTTGGGGCGAAAGCGACGCACACCGAGTAGACCGCCAAGGAAGGCGGTATCCAACATGTCTGGATTTTCTGGGTTCGGCGCAACAAAGAAAGACGCGAAACGCACCCGCGCTTGAATGCCTAAGATGCCACTGTTGCCCTGGTAGGCGAGACGTCGGCTTTCTTCTAAGCGTTTGCCATCGCCACCTTGCGCGGCCAAGCTATCAATCAGCAACTGCAGGGTGGTGCGGTCGTCCGCGTGGCGCTCGACCATGTCCTGGAAGGATTGGAAGGCGGCCTCGGCTTTGGCCAGCGTGGCGGAATCCAATCCGTGCTTGGCAAAAGCGGTCAAGACGATCTGGAAGCCCGAGGAGCCCGGAATGAACGATAGGGTCTCGTGGTTGGGCGTTTCATGTACCAGCTTGGAGATCTTCCAGGCCAGGTTCTTGTTCAACTTGAACTCACGGGCCAGCTCCTGAGGGCGAGCATGCAGAACCCCAGCTCCGTTGAGGAGCTCAGTCAGGACATTACGGAGGCCGTCGATGCAGCCGTGGTAGTCCTCTTGGAAGGAAAGCGTGGTCTCAGAAGGCATGGTAAGTGGTGGGGCAGTATAAGGATAAGCCCTGCGCAAGGTGATTTCCTAGAAATCCAAAGGCATCCCCAGAGACTTCCCCAGGGAAGAAATATTTGCTACTATCTAACGCTGGAGATTGACCCAGAAGTGGGCATCCACGGGACAGGCTTTGATGGAATCCTGTTTAAGCGCGTGAGCGATTAGGCGCGGGGCGGATCCAGTAGCGAAAGGCCTACGGTCGCAGCAATACCTTGAAAGCCAAGGCGCCAATGCCGCGGCCGTTGGTAATCCATGCGCCATCTAGGGGGTGACCCACATAGGCGATCGTGCGTGAAGTGGTCGGCCCCGACAGGGTCAAGGTAATGGTGTTGCCGGTTACCGTGGCACTCTGCACGGTCACGCCATCTTCCAATACGAAGTCTTGCGCCGCGGCAGGATTGAAGAACAGGCTGTCGTCGGGATCGCGGAAGGTCAGGAGTACCTTATTGCCAAGGAAACCGGTGACGGCGGCCGAATCGATATTCGGCGCATCGATCTCATGCGTGTCGCCAGAACCGTAAAGGTCGCGCGCGAGCAGGCGCGCCATGCGGTCGCCCAACTCCTTGTAGCCGGCGTACCAATAGTGGCAACTGTCATGCGCCGGTACGGCGGTTGTGGACATGACCTGCGTGTTCGGCAGGAAATCGGCTAGGCGTCGTTGCACCTCGCGCAGTTCAGGGGTTGGGCCACCGCAACCGCTGCGCACTTGGAAGATGTAGACCTGCTCCACATTCGGATAGTCTTCCATCCAGTCGGCATGCAGGTCCGGGAACTTCTGGATGTAGTTCAAGTGGCGACCACTATCAGACTCACCTTGGTACCACATGATTGCGCGCACATGATCCTCCAGGCCAGCGTTGCGGGTACGTGTCAGCAAGCGACCGTAGATGTTGGAGGTGTCGCCCGGGTTGTTGTCATTGCGCATATGCATCTTGATCGGAGTGGCACCAACTGCACCGTTGATTACTGCAAGAGGTACGTTGGTCTGGTCCACCAATTGCCGCGCCATACGTAAACCCCATGCACCAATGCAACCGATCGTCTGCCGTCCTTCGCCATCGGCCAGATACCAGTTGCGGTTTTGATCGGCGTGATTGCCATTCAAACTTTGCGTGCCAAAGGAGCGAATCCAACGACTCTGTTCATGGTTGGCCAAGCCTTCTTTGAAACCATCGGCGGCACCTGCGTTGCTTTGACCTTGGATCAACAGCACATCGCCGGCGACCACATCGTCGACCCGCGCGATCTTAGTGCGCGAATTGGTCTTGGTCAGCCAGAAGCGGAAGGAGTAGCTCTTCAACTCGGCATGAATCGGCACGCTCAGGTCGAAGGATGCAGAGCCACCGTTGTAGGTCAACGGTTCGGTGCGCAGGGCGAAGGGGGCACCGGCGCGCTCGACCAACAACATGACGCCGTGCCAACCAGCTTCGTGGACTAGGCCAGATACGGTTACATCGGCCATGTTGGCGGCATTGCGGGGGTAGAGCTGACCGTCGGCCGGAGATTCGAGGAATTCAATCGCTGGGACTTGAGCGCAAAGCAGTACGATGGAAGCAAGCAACATGGTGGCTTCTTTACTATAATCCAATTTCCTAATAGATGAGCGACCAATCCATTCCGATATTGCCGCTTTGGCTGCAACGCTGGCCTGCTATGCGCACGGTCTTGTTGGGGGCTTTTGGATTGATTATCTTTCTTGATCTCACCTGGTCTTTGATTCTTTGGCTGTGGCCAGGGATTCCGCGTGGGTATCAGGAAGGGGGCAAGATGGTTTACGGCTTCCCGGCCTTCCTCTTGTTTGCGCCGGCCCTCTTTTTGCTGTGGCGCTGGAAGGTCCGAAGCTGGTGTGCGCGTCCGCTGAGCTCGAGGATTCAGATCCTTGCAACTTTGGGTTTGCTGCTGCTGTTGGCTTTTGAGGTTTGGTATTTCGATCAAGTCAAGCCGCGTGGCTGGCTGCGCCATAAGTATCTGGCTCCGCCGTTCTTGAGTGCCTTCATGATTCCCGCGCTATGTATCCTGGTGTTGAAGGCTGAGACCGCCAAGCCATCCATGACCTCTCGCTTGTTGATGCGACTGGCAGCCCTGTTCCTGGCGGCGTCGCTTAGCGTCGATCTTCTCCACCATTGGGAGGATTGGATTACCGAAATCCCTGTCATCAGCACCACCCTGCTTTCGGTGCTTTTGTGGGTCTATGTCCCTTGCAACATCTTCTTGAGTGACCTTCAGATTCACGGGCACCATTGGCCGTTGGCTTGTGTCGTGGGCTTCCTGCTGGCCTGCATTGCCCTATGGGATCTGAAGAAAAAGCGAGTCTACTGGACGACCGCCGTTGCCATGGTCGGTACCGGCGCAGCCTTGTCGGGATTTCTCCCGAATTGGTCTTATTTCATCTGGGATTGACCCCTTTGCACCGGGCGCACGGCCTCGGGCTAATGAAAGAGGAGAGATGGCGGACAAGTCTACAAAGTTGCTTTTCCTTCAAGCCGCTATCCGATACTGGTACCCGGCGCATTTCTGACCTATACTGCGTGCTTACCAGTCTACCTAGAATGGCCCTTTGGCCACTGGGGAACCTCTGAGAACACAGCCAAAATGGGTCACGCGTCACTCGCCTCCGCGCATACCTTCCATATTCCCGTCATGGGAACTGGGTTCACTGTCGACACGCCGCTTAAGGTGGCGCGTTATGGCATCGCTTCGGTGGTGTCGATCGTCGACGATGTCTTGATCGAACAAGTGCGTCAGCGCTTGTGTACCGAGCATGGTGAAGACTACGCACCGATCGAGGTCCATGAAGAAGATGCACGTGCGCGTCGCATCACCGCCTACCTCGACTTGCTGGATAAGTTAATCAGCAAACAAGTGGAGCGCGTGCGCAATGCCGTGTTCGAAGCAGGTAGCGAGATCGTTCGTTACTTCGAGCTAATGCCGAAGTCGCCCGTGCGCGAGATGTACGAGCGCATGAAAGCCACCGTCGATCAAGATGGTCGTCACAAGCTGCAAGAGAAGCTGCGCGAGTTCGTTAAGCCTGGTCCGATCGATGTCAACATCATGACCAAGCTGGATCGTGACCATGATCGCCGCGGCCGCAAGTATGCCGAGAACTGCTCCGATGCCTTGACTTCGTTGCGCGGTTTCATGAACAGCAAGGTGAACGGTTCGGTGGTTTTGTCTGCTGGCATGAACCGACGCTTGTTCGCATACATGGGCCAGTTCAAGGAA
>JAAESM010000004.1 GCA_024229395.1 Planctomycetota bacterium
AGGAGCATGAGTCGAAGGTGGATGAAGCGCTCAAGCGAAAATCGACCGAAATCATGGAAGTCTAGCTCCTGGTTCATCCAGGTCGGGGCAATAACGCAGTTGGTAGAGTAGTGGGCTTTTAACCAATTTGTCCCAGGTTCAAGTCCTGGTGCCCTCACCATTCTTAAAACGCGTACCTTCGGGTGCGCGTTTTTTTTTGTGGTTGGTGTGGATGAAGGTGTGTGTGTTGATTCGTAAATGTGTGCACGGCGCAGAGCGCCGGCGTGCTCCGGCAACGTCGGGGTACCGACTAGCAAGTCGCGCGCCCAGCGCCTGCGTCCGTACACCGATCTGGTGCCGCCGCCGAAAGGTAACGGGTGGCGAAGGGAGCGTCTTCTGTGAATTTGTTCGTGGGTTCGTGGAAGGAGTGGACGGTTTTGCGCCACGGTTGGTTTTGACGTAGTCTGTAGCTGCAACAACACGTTGTTTTTTTGTTCTTACGGTACTGATGTCATGAAATCATTCTTTGCAGGAGTCGGCCTTTGCGCTGCGGCGTTACTTTTCCTTCCATGGTCCAGTGTTGATGCTTCGCCAGGAGGGGTGGCACCGGTCGGCCCGAACCATAGCTATCAGCAGATGGGGGGACCGTCCTTCCTGAAGGTGCACAATCCCAGCGGTGAAGAGAAACTGATCCAAGTGAAGCACAACAGTTTCAACGGCCCTGTCGGTAGCATTCGCCTTGGTGGACGCCGAACGATTTATCTGCCCATCGATGGCAGCTATTCCTTCATCATGCAGCGCGGCCTGACGGAATCCCTGATGCAAGGCAAGCCGAACGAGTGGAAGCCGGATGTGCATTACCTTCAGCTGAAGAACGAAGAGGCGGAATCCCGAGCCATCAAGTCCTATGCATGGCCCCTTGGCCGCGAGAGCTCACATCCATTGGAACTGAAGGTCGGTGAAAAGATCACTTTGCCGCTGACGGGCGAATTCGCATACGACGTGTCCAGTGACCTGAAGAAGTTCTCCTCATCCAACCTGCGCTTGATCATCCAGGCCGAAGCGGTGCAGTAAGCGCCGTTGCGGAATCCTGCAGGAATCACGCTCAGCGAACTCAGTACGACTTGCCCACCCAGCCCTGATGCACGCCGATCCGTGGCAGGAACGGCAGCTTCAATGCGGGGGGCCATAGGCTCAACCCTGCAGTCAGCCCAGCCAGATGCAATTCCACTCCTTGGCGGAAGCCCAAGCCTAAACCAAGCTGGCCGAAGTCAGCCTCGACTCCCAAGCCGCTGGCGGTGATGCCGGCGCGGAAGACGTCGGGATAATCCTTGCCGACACCGTTGTGATGCAACTCGGCATGCAGGCCGGCGGTGCGGTCGATGATCTGCGCGATCAAGGTGTTGCTGTTCGGGCCTGGCCAAGCGTCGTAGAGACGGCCATCTGTGGGTGGGATGAACTTCATCGCCCAAGTGTCTTCATTCCTGAACATCTCGCGGTAGCCGAAGTCGGTGACTGCGTTGGCCGATTCCAGGACTCGTGGAATGAGGTCCTGCGCTTCGACGCCGTGAAAGGACTCGAGCACGAACACCGGGTTGTCCCAACGTTCATTGGCGCGTGCGTCTTCGGCACTGAGTTCCTCGATCACCACACCTGACATCACTCCGTCGATCTCGATGCGCGTCCAAGCATTCTCATTGCCATCCTTCAGGTCGATCCATGAATGCTCGGCGAAGCGCGTATACCAATCCATGTAATCAGGCAGCCGGATGGTCTTGACCACCACGAGGTGATCATATTCGGTGGGGATCTCGGCCGGGACCGGACCGGTGCATGCGGCAAGAATGGATAGGAAGAGCGCGGCGATTCGTCTCATGAATAGGACATCCTGGGGCCAATGAGGCATGGATTCAAGTCAATGGCGGTGGCGGGGCGACCACTCACGTCAGGCGCGAACCCTGATGGCTGCCGCGCCGCTGCAATTCCTGCTCGATCGAACTATGCACCTTGGCGCGACCTGGCCATGGCTTCGGCGCAAGATAACTATCCTCCGGAGCTTCCGCCACCAAGCGATGGACGATGACCTCCGGCGGCAGCATCTCGACGGCGTCGGCAACCATTTTGATGTACTGCTCGGCATTCAGCAGCTCGATGCCGCCATCCAACCACATCTTGGCCAGCTTGGTCTTGTTCAAGACCATCATCTGATGGAACTTGATGCCTTCACATTGGGCTTTCGACACTTC
Organism: Planctomycetota bacterium; assembly: GCA_024229395.1. Taxonomy (GTDB): domain Bacteria; phylum Planctomycetota; class UBA1135; order UBA1135; family UBA1135. The sequence goes on from JAAESM010000004.1 coordinate 2,226, forward strand.
TTCGACTTGGCGCAAAAGGCCATCATCCTTTTCGCCAGGCAGACCAGCAATGCAATGCGCAATACGATGGAGGTTTCGTGCGCCGGCGCGTTCACAAGCGGTGTGAAAGTTGGCCAAGCTATCGTGCCGGCCAATGATTTCCTGCACCTTGTCGTCGGCAGTTTCCAAACCAAACTCCACCCACACTTCATCAAAGTACTGGGTCTGCTCGGCAAGCAAGTCGGCGGCTTCTTCACTGAAGCAATCCGGGCGCGTGCCCACCGCCAAGATGGGGGCGACTGGAGTCCACTCCTTCATCTGCTGCAGGGCGTTGGCCAAAGGCTGCAAGTCGGGGTAGGTGTTGGAGTAGGACTGGAAGTAGATAATCGCGGCCTGGCCTTCGGGATTGACTTTGCGCGCGCGTTGCAGACCACTTTGCCATTGCTCGTTCAAGCCTTCGCGCCGTTTTGCGGCCCCGGTTCCACTGCCGGACAAGTCGCAATAGATACAACCTCCGTAACCGCTCACGCCGTCACGATTAGGACAGGTCAATCCCAAGTCGAGCATCACTCGACGCAAGCGCCGACCGTAGCGCTTCTTTAAACTACGACCTAACGTGTGGACAGGTGCCTGCGTGAAATCCATGACTCTTCATTGTAACTGTGACTGAAGCCCAGCCCGTACCGGTAGTCATCGGTACTGCTGGGCATATCGACCACGGCAAGTCTGCCTTGGTCGAGGCACTCTGCGGTACCCATCCTGACCGTTGGCAAGAGGAGCAGGAACGCGGCATCACCATTGATCTTGGTTATGCGCAGCTGACCTACGCTGATGGCCTTGAGATCGGCTTCGTCGACGTGCCCGGCCACGAGAAGCTGGTGCGCAAGATGGTCGCTGGTGCCACCGGTATGGGTGCTGCCATGTTGGTGGTCGCCTCGGATGACGGCGTGATGACCCAGACCCGCGAGCACTTCGAGGTACTTACTTTGCTGGGGGTGGATCGTGGAATCGTGGTCATCAGCAAGGCGGATTTGGCTGATGAGGACACCATGCTTTTGGTGGAGGAAGAAGTCCACGAGTTGATCGAAGGCAGCAGCTGGGAGAACGCTCAAGTGGTGGCGGTCTCTTCGCATGCCGGCACGGGTTTGGAAGAGCTGCGCGAGGCGCTGCGCACGCTCGCTCTGGATGCGCGTTCTAAAGCTGATCCATTGCTTGCCTTCCGCATGCCTGTGCAACGCAGCTTCGCGATTCAAGGAGCCGGCACCGTAGCTACGGGAGTGTGCGCCAGCGGCACCCTGGATGAAGGCCAAGAAGTCGTTGCCATGCCATCCGGCAAGAGCAGTCGCGTGCGCCGCGTGCAGGTACATGGTCGTAGTGCTGGCGTTGCCGAACCTGGCTTGCGCACCGCATTGAACTTGCCAGACCTGACCAAGGTCGATTGTGATCGTGGCGTGGTGTTGGTCGCTCCGGGTAGTACCAAGAGCGGCAAGCTGCTGCGCATGACCGTCAGCCTGTTGCCCGACGCACCGGTGCTGAAGCATGATTCGGCAGTACAGATCCTTGCCGGTACTTCCGCTGTGGAAGCACGCATCTTCTTCGGTGGCGATCAGTCGGGAACTGAGTTGTTCGTCGATATCGAGGCAGAAGAAGAAATCTGCTTAGTCCCTGGCCAGCGCTGCTTATTGCGACGCCCATCTCCAGCGAAGAACTTCGGCGTAGCTCGCTTCCTTGGTTTCGGTAAGTATCGCCTGAAAAAGCGCGATGCCGAAGAGCGCAAGTGGTGGCAACAGATGGCCGCGGCGATTGATGATCGTGAAGCGCTTCTGTTGTTGTTGCTGGAAACTGATCAAGGATCTCCCAAGAAGCCCAACGATTTGGCCAGCGCCATGGGTTGGACCGTCGCTGGAACTACCGCAATGCTGGATGGTTTGGTTAAGGCCAAACGCGTGCAACAAATCGGTGCGGCCTACATCGCAGCTGGCAGCGCTCAAGCCATGCTTGGAGAAGTGCTCGGCGTGGTCGATAACTTCCGCGGCAAATTCCCGGGGCGATTGTTGATTCCGATTCAGCGTTTCCGCGACCGGCTCGGCAAGCAAGGTTGGAAGACCTTGGAGAAACTCGCAGATGAACAACTCGAGACCATGGGCGTTAAGCGGCGTCGTGGAACTCACTGGGAGTTGCTTGGAGTTGAAGTGCCTGAAGAAATCATCGCGGCCGGTCAGTCCCTTTTGGCGGTGGTCGATCAACATGGTTTGACGCCCCCGGACTGGTCGGAGGTCGTCGCCACCAGCGGCTTGGATGCCGATATGGCCGACAGCGCACGCGGTTATCTGGTCGATTCCGGTCAGGCCGTGCAGCCGATCGAGGGTTTGTTGTTCGCTTTCGCCAAGGTAAACGCCTTTCGCGAAGCGGTTGTGGCGCAATTGGAGAGCGGGGGCATGGATATTCCAGCTTTACGCGATCAATTTCAGACCACGCGCAAATTCGTCATGCCGCTGCTCGAATACCTCGATGATTGCGGCGTCACCGAGCGCCGCGGACCGAACCGTTTGCTGCGTGACGCCAACGCGAGTCTTCTGTAGTCACCAACGCAAGCCTTCTGTAGGTGCCAACTCAAGCCTGCTGCGACCATCTTGGCCCAGCTTTTCCTGCGCTGAAAAGGCTTTCTTCTGTGGGGCGGTAGTGGCATGCTATGGCTATCAGCAAGATCATGATGGACGATGGCCAAGTTAAGGGTCCGGTGTTAGTGCCGGTCGATTTCTCGCCGCAATCTGAACAAGCGTTCCTTTTCGCGGCGGACTATGGGCGTAATTTTACCGCCCCGATCTTGATCCTGCATGTGATGCACGATGCTGAAGAAGCACCCGGCGTCTACCGCATGGAAGATGGCAGCGGCGGCTTGTTGCCACTCAAGGAAGCAGCGCGCATCTTGCTCGAGGAATTCCAAAAGCGCCTGATGGCCGATTACCCGCATGCTTTGGTGGGATTGCAGGTGGACTTCAAGCTGACCTCCGGTATTCCAGCCACGCGCATCCTTGAAGTTGCTGAAAAGATCAATGCGCAGATGATCGTGATCGGCAACACCGGCCAAGGCAGCATCAGTCGCATCTTGACCGGCTCGACCGCCAATAAGGTCATCCAAGAAGCACAGATCCCCGTCACCTTGATCAAGGCTTTGGCCGATACAGAAGAGTAGCCAGAACCGCATCCATGCTTGCGAACCTAGCGACCGCCTCCGTAGCGAATGACTCGATCGAGACCTTCCCATTGCTGATGGGATTGTTCGGTGGCTTGGCCTTGTTCCTGTTCGGCATGGAACAGATGGCGACGGCGCTGAAAGTGGTTGCTGGCGCGCGCATGAAGAAGGTCCTGGCGCGTTTGACCACCAACCGCTTCATGGGCGTGTTGACCGGTGCATTCGTGACCACGGTGATCCAGTCGTCTTCGGTGACCACAGTGCTGGTGGTTGGCTTTATCTCAGCCGACTTGATGTCGATGGCGCAATCCGTCGGCGTGATCATGGGTGCCAACATCGGTACCACGGTCACCGCGCAAATCATCGCCTTCAAGGTCACCAAGTATTCCTTGTTGTTGGTGGCTTTTGGTTTTGGCTTGTCGTTCATCTCCAAGAATCCAACGGTCAAGCACAATGGTCAGGGTCTGCTCGGTCTGGGTTTGATCTTCCTTGGCATGGCGGTGATGGGCGAGGCGATGGCCCCTTTGCGCACTTATGCGCCATTCATCGACATGATGGTGATGATGGAGCAGCCCCTCAAGGGCATCCTGTTCGGTGCGGCTTTTACCGCCTTAGTGCAGTCGTCGTCGGCGACCACCGGTGTGGTCATCGTGATGGCGTCGCAGGGCTTGATCAGTTTGCCCGCCGGTATCGCTTTGAGTTTTGGCGCTAACATCGGCACTTGTGTGACGGCACTATTGGCTGCGATCGGTAAGCCGCGCGAAGGCCTTCGTGCGGCGGTGGTGCATGTGTTGTTCAACGTGCTCGGTGTATTGGTATGGATCGCCTTCATTCCTGAACTTGCCGAATTCGTGCGTGGGGTCTCACCGGCCTTCGCGGACCGGCCTTCCGCCGATCGCCTAGCCATGGAGACGCCGCGTCAGATCGCCAACGCGCATACGGTCTTCAATGTCGCCAATACCTTCATCTTCATCTGGTTCGCGCCATTGTTCGCGCGCGTGGTGCAATGGATGGTTCCCGACCGTCCGTTGGCGGAAGCAGAGAAGGTCAAAGCCAAGTACTTGGATTCGGAGTTGCTGGATACGCCGTCGTTGGCCTTGGATCGGTCGCGCTTGGAGCTGGTCCACATGGGCGACAGCGTGCGCGACATGTACGCGGCCATCATTCCTGCAGCTTTGACTGGTACCGCGCAAGAGTTGAGTCGCATTGAGGCCATGGATGACCGAGTCGATGCCTTGCATGGTTTCATCGTGACGTACCTCGGCCGCATCAGTCGCCGCGAGTTGAGTGAAGAGCAGACCGATGAAATGATGCGTTTGATGGAGACCGCCAACGATCTTGAGAACATCGGCGACATCATCGAGACCAACCTTGTCATGCTCGGCCGCGAACGCTTGGCGAAAGGGGTGACTATCAGTGAGCCCACCGTCAAGGTCATCACCGATTTCCACGCCGCCATTGGCACTGCTCTGGATTCGGCCTTCATGGCTGTGATCCAAGTCAACGCCGGCGCCGCCGACCGCGTGATCATGATGAAGGCCGAGATCAATCGCTTGTCCGGGACCGCCGCCAAGCACGAGGCGCAGCGCCTGGTGGTCAAGGAACCAAACCGCCTGGCTGCCTACACCACGGAGATGGACATTCTCGAGAACCTCAAGCGCGTTTATTACTTCTGCCGTCGCATGGCACGTGCGTCGGTGAGTTGAGTTCTAGTTCCAGATAGCGGATGCGCTCCTAGCTCCACGGGGCAGGTGCGCTCCTGGCTTCGCGCGACGGATGCTCTAACTCCACGCGTGGAAATGCCCATCCCTCGCGCGCAGCAAGTTGCCGATGGTCATTGCCGCGTTGATCAAGCCAACGTGCGTGTACGCCTGCGGGAAGTTACCCAGCATGCGTTTCTCCTCAAGGTCGTAGTCTTCACTGAACAGGCCTAGGCCATTAGCTTTGGCGCTGACTTTGTGGAACATCTCCACGGCTTCATCCAAGCGCCCGGCCAATGCCAGTGCTTCGACCCACCAGAAGCTGCAGATCGTGAAGGTACTGGTCGGCGTGCCGAAGTCGTCTTCGTGTACATAACGCATCACGCCGCCATCGCGAACCAGCAAGTTGCGGTAGGCATCCAACGTAGAGGTGAAACGCTCATCATCGGCTTTGATGAAGCCAATCGACGGCAGCAGCAACAGCGCGGCGTCAGCGTTGGGTTCACCCGTAGCTTGGATGAACATGCCTAGTTCCTTGTCGTAACCTTCGTCGAGCAAACGATCGCGCATGCCATTGGCCACATCGCTCCATTTGGTGAACTCATCACTGTGGCCGAAGAACTCGGCGATGTAGGCGCCATGGTGCACGGCTGCCCAGCACATGGCGCGCGAGAAGGTGTGGTTCATGGGCTTACCGCGGTATTCCCAGATGCCCATATCCTCGCGATCGAAGCCTTCGATGGCCTCACCGACCAAGCGTTCCACCAACGGAAACCATTGTTCGGGATCGCGGAACGAGGAGCGTTGATCGACCAGCATCGAGCGGATGCACAGGATCACTTCGCCCATCAGGTCGGCCTGGTATTGCGAAGCAGCAGCGTTGCCGATGCGCACCGGCTTGGTGCCTTCATAGCCGGCCAAATGCTCTAGCTCGAACTCTTCCAGATCGCGTTCGCCGCCGATTCCATACAAAGGCTGCAGCGGACCGGCTTCGGTCACATCGAGCAGGAAACGCAGGAACTGCTTTCCTTCATGGAAGTGCGCCAAGCGACGCAAGGCTTCCACGGTGAAGACCGAATCACGCAACCAGCAATAGCGGTAATCCCAAGTGCGCGGCTCGCCGATCATCTCAGGAATGCTGGTGGTGGTGGCGGCAATGATGGCGCCGGTGTCCTCGTAGGCGTGCAAACTCAAGCACAGCGCCGAACGCAGCACCATGTCGTCGGCAAAGCCTGGAAGGAAACTATTGGTTGCCCACTTGCGCCAACCGGCAATGGTTAGGTCCATGGTGCGATGGATGTCGTCGATATGCTGCGGCGTGGGCGGTAAGCCGTGATCGAGCATGAAGAAACGCGGCGCATCCAACGTGAACTCCTGCTGATTCAACACATAGTCGATCGGCAAGTTGGTCTGCAAGCAATACGGTTGACCACAACCGGTGAAGGTGATGCCACGACCACCGGGCAGCAACTCCGGAGTCTCGCGACCATAATCAGGGCGCGGATCGAAGTTGACCTTGACGCGCGGCCGGCCACTCAGCGGTCGCAACATGCGGATCAAGCGCAGCGGAGTCTGATGACGCAGGCCATCAGGGATGCGCGACAGGAAATCGAACAGCTCCCAGCTGCCACTTTCCCCTTCGAAAACAGTACGCAGCACATTGGTATTGCTGACATAGCGCATCTTGCCTTCGATCAACTTGCCGTCGGTCAGGAATTGCCAACTACCACCAACCTCTTGATCGAGCAGCCGCCCGAACAGGGAAGGGGAGTCGAAACGCGGCATGCACATCCAGTCAACAGAGCTGTCTGGGTGAACAAGGGCGATGGCTCGCCCGTTGCCAATGATGCCGTGGTCAAGTCGCATGTAAGGTACTGGTCCTACTGATTATCGGTGTTCTTTGCGGTGCAACTTGATGCCCCAAGGGCGGTCAATAATTCGCGCATCGCCGCAGGGGAATCTACCCGGAACGCGGCCGCCGACGGACGGTTGCCGACCAGAATGCCGTACGCGTGGGATTCCAGCGCTTGGAACATGGATTCATCGGTATGGTCGTCGCCTGCTGCGATCACCAGATCGTTGTTGTTGGAACCATCGCGGAGGATCTTGCGCAGCGCGTTGCCCTTATTGATGCCGGCCGGACGTACCTCGAGGACCTTGTTGCCGCGCATCACCTGCACACCTTGATCCTGTAGCACCTCAATCAGGTGCTGGAACAGTTCCTTGGCCTGCCAGGCACCCAAGATCGGGTCGGCCTGGCGGTAGTGCCACGCGATACCAACGTCTTTCTCTTCGATGCGCGCGCCGGGAACACTGGCGGTGAAGTGTTCGAAGATTTCACGCACTTCATCGCGCCAATCATCGGAAACGAAATCGAACAGCGGGCGGAAGTTGGTTTCTGCAGCCGGACGTACGAAGGCCCCATGCTCGGCGACCAAGCCGACGCCGGTCTTGCCAACCCATTCATGCAGCAAGTCTGCAGGACGACCGGAGACTACCCATGGCGAGATCTTCGGGTGAGCACTGAGGTTGGCCAGCAACTCAAGGATCTCTGGGGTTGGCGTGGCGTCCAACGGCTTGCCGGTGAACTCACGTAGAGTGCCGTCGTAATCGAGAAACAGATGGCACTGTCCATCGCCGCAGTTGACCAACTGATCCATCAGGTGATCCACGGCCTTGCCTAACATGGGGGCAGGGCGGACGTCGGTGGAATGCGAAGCCTTGATTGCATCGAGGCAAGCGCGCGCCCATTTCTCGACGCTGCTGCCTTGGATGCGTGCGCGCATCGGCGTCATGCGACGTTGCTGTTCCTCGAGCGGCATGTTCAAGGCATAAACCAGGTTGCGCACGATGTCATGGGTGTCGAATGGATTCACGCGAACCGCTTCACCCAATTCCCATGAAGCACCGGTGGATTCGCCGAGCACCAACACGCCATCATCTTGGTGGCGCGAGGCAATGAACTCCTTGGCGACCAGGTTGAGGCCATCGCGCAATGGCGTGACCAGGCCGATGTCGGCGGCGCGGTACAAGGCTCGCAACCGTTGCGGCGAAACTGACTGATACATGTAGTGCAGTGGCTGCAGGCCTGGGCGACCGAACTCTGCATTGATCGAACCGGCCAGGCGGTCGACTTCGTCTTTCAACTTCATGTAATCGTGAACCTCGGCGCGCGAAGGCACCGCGACTTGGATCATCATCACGCGGTCGACGCGCGAGGGGTCCTCGGCAAGTAGCTCCTTGAAGGCGCGCAAACGCTCGGGAATGCCTTTGGTGTAATCCATGCGCTCGACGCCAAGCACGATTTTGCGCCCTGCGGCCATGTGCTTGAGGTACTCCATATACTCCGCGATCTCGGCCTCGTCTTCTTCGCTGCCCACACCCCAAGTATCTGCATCGATCGCCAACGGCTGCGCCATCAGTTGCACCTTGCGGCCATCGACATGGACTTCGGAAGTACGAGTCTCCAAACCCAGCGCGTTACATGCGGCCGAGCGGAAGTGACGCACATAACCCACCGTGTGGAAGGCAAGCAGATCGGCACCTAACACGCCACGCAGCAGTTCTTCTCGTTTCGGAAAGATCCGATACAACTCCGACGACGGGAAGGGGATGTGCAGGAAGAAACCAATGCGTAGGTCCGGGCGCGCTTCGCGCAGCATTTGCGGCAGCAACATCAGGTGAAAATCCTGCACGAAGACGGTGTCGCCTTCGCCGACTTGGGCCAACACTGCATCGGCGAAGCGCCGATTGATCTGCACATAACACTCCCAATCCTCATCGCTGAAGTGCATGCGTTCATTGAAGTAATGAAACAGCGGCCAAATCGTTTGGTTGGAAAGGTTTTGGTAATACTTGCGGTGTTCTTCGACCGACAAGCCAACTCCGATCAGATCACGCGCGGCGAGCGCATCGACGATCTCTTGATCAAGCTCACCACTATCGGTGGCCAATCCCGGCCAACCAATCCAACCACCCCCGCTTTCCTTATGCAGGCCGACCAGCCCGGTGGCAAGACCGCCCGAGGAAAGTTTGACGTCGATACCATCCTCGGTTTCACTGATGGTGACGGGAAGGCGGTTGCTGACCAACCAGAGTCGGCCGCTTTGGGGGGTGGTGTTCGTCATAGTTGAGTGGGTAACCCAGGAGAGTGCATCCTATCCAAGTAAATCAGGCATTTCTTGCCGGATCTCAGCGACTCTTTGCGGCGTGGAGATTTCGCGCCAGTAGCCTTCGAAGAGCAGGGCCTGCGCGGTCGAAGTACCGGCTGCGATCGCCGGCAAGAGTCCATGGCGGATCGAACAGATCGTTTCGCAAGGGTATTGCTGTGCGGCTTGTTCCAGGAAGGGCAGCCAGGCGTAATCCGGACGTGAAATTCCGGTGAATACGGCTGCGCCTTCAGGGGCTTTGGGCGCGAGTTGATCGCGCGGATGCAAAGCAAGGATCTTGCGATCCGCGTCGAACGCCAGGCCCCCAAAATTCGCCAAGGGAGTTGGTGGGTGCAAGACTAGACATGCCGGTTGGAGCTGCTCCTGCTTAGCGCTGTTTGCGGCGGACTCAGCCAACATCTTGAAATCAAAGTCGGTGAACATCTTCGCATTCACCACGATGTTCGGCAGGTACCCCGCACGCCGCCACATCTCCAGCAGGGTTCCGCCAGTGCCGAGCAGTGGATCTTCCTCAATGAAGTGCAGCTTCATTGCCGTCGACGCCCAACGTTTAGCCTCATTGCGTACCTGCTCGCCCAAGTAATGCAGGTTGATCCAGACCTCAGTCACGCCAGCGGCATCGAGCCGTTCGAGCATGAAGCGTAGTGGTGTTGTGTCGCCGACTGGCACATTGGCCTTGGCGTAGGAATCACGAATGCCTTCCAAACGCGTGGCTTTACCGGCAGCAAGGATCAGGGCAGAACTCATGTTTGACTGATGAGCTTGCGCAGTTCCGGATAGATGGCGAGTTGGTCCAGCAATGCCAACGCCAAGAGGCGCGCTTGTGTTTCTGCTGGCTGGAAATCATTGCGCCCATTGGCAAGGACTTTGCCGAAGGTGCCCAGTGCTTTCAAGATGCGTTGCAGCGCGGTCAACAAGAAGCGTTCTTCTGCAGCTCCAGGATCCAAGCCGAAACTCGCACCCAGTGGTGCGACTTGATCACGCAACAGGGCATAGACGTCATCGGGTAGATCTGCGTAGGCGTCGGTGTAGAGCGAAGCCAAGTCATAGAACAATGGGCCGATGCGTAGGTCTTGGTGATCGATCCATGCACCATCGCCGTGTTCCGGAAGCAGAATGTTGCGCGAATGGAAATCGCGGTGTTGTAGGCAAAGTGGACCAGCACTGGCCAGTTGCGCCAGTTCTTTGATCGCGTCGTTGACCGCGCCAAGTTCTGCGGCGCTCAACGAAAGAGCGCGGTAGTCGAGCAGATAGCAATCGCGGAACATGCCCAACTCGAAGTCGAATAGTTTGTGATCGAGAGCGAGCGCCAAGTTCGGGTGTGCGGCCGGCAACTGTGCCGTGCTGAGCACACGCCATTGTTTGAGCAACTCTTGGTAATTCACCGCAGTCGGCTCATGCACCAGATGACGATCGCCTAGGTCTTCCACTAAATACGCGCCGTCGATTACCTTGCCGATTTGCGGTACACGAATGTCCAAGTCCGCAAGAAAGCCAGTGGTCGCTTGTGGCGCGGGTGTTGGTGAGAGCACCACCAGCCAGGATGTGGATTCGCCAGCACCAGTAACACCAGCAACATCAACATCAACATCAGATGCTACAGACGCCACGCGGAAGTAACGTCGCGGACTCACCTCCGGCGTCAATGCCTGCAATGCACAACCCTCACCAAGCAAAGCCAGGGCGGCGTCGGCAGGGGACAAGGTGGAATCGGTTTCGGTCATGACTTTGCAACTCCCACGCTCTTGCGGAAGGCGGCAACCTCGGCCATGTTCTGCTGCAAGGTTTCGGTGCATCCTGCGCAACCGCGCGAGTAGTCCCGTAACTCTAATGCGGCATAGCCATCAAAATCAATGCTGCGTAATTGCTCGACCACTTGCTGCCATGGGATCGTGCCTTTGCCCGGCGGTAGATGACTATCGGAGCTGCCATCGTTGTCATGTACATGCAGGTGATCCAAGCGTGGCAAGGCTGCGGTTAGTTCCTCGAGCACATTGCCTTCGACATGGGCGTGACCAAGGTCAACGCACAAGCCCACATCACCGGCGGGATCAATCTCATCCAGCAACTCGATCAACTTCGAGACTCGCGTGCCGCTGGAGATAATGTTCTCCAGCAACAACTTCACGCCGGCTTCACGCGCCACCGGCACTAACTCCGCAACAGCCTCGCGCGCCCATCCGTCGGAAGAAGAATCCCAGGCGTCGCCCTGCCAACCAAGGTGCAAAACACCGCACTCAGCGCCAAGGGCGGCGGCAGCATGGAGGCCGTCGGCGCTGGCTGCAAGAGCCTCCTTGCGGGCATGTTTGGCGCCGTCGATCAGCGACCAACGTGCATTCTGCTCCAACAATTCCGGCACCGACGGATAGAAGGGCAGGTGCACGCTAGGGGCAGACAGCCCGTAATCACCCAGACGGGAACGGAATTGGGCCAGTGCTGCGGCATCTCGCCACGGTACATGCGGCTCTGCCAGCCACAGCTCGAGTTTCGGGTAACCGCTGGCCGCCAAAGCCTCTAGAGCGGTGGCCCCGAGTTCTTCGTAAACAAGAAGATGGGTGGAGAGTGTGAACTCCATCGTTGCGGGTATCCTAGGAAACCATGCTGGCCACTGCACTCCTGCTCGCCGCTCCGATGTTCATGCAGGCGGATGAAACCGTCAAGGACTTCAAGCGCTTCTACAAGAAGGAAAAGGATCCGCTCAACAAGATTGAGCTGATCTACTCGCTTGAAGACATCGATGACGCCGGTGTTGCCAAGGTGATGATCCCGATTCTCACCGATAAGAACCCCGATCTGGCCGCTGCTGCCCTGAAGGTCGTGATTCAGTTGCCATCCGCGGAATCGCGGGCGCCGCTGTTGAATCTGCTGGTCGAGGGCAAGTCCAAGGACCTGCTGCCTTCAATCCTGCGCGCCACCGCCGACGGCAAATGGACCGAGTTCGCCGAAGCCAGCCGCGTCTACTTGGAGAATAAAGATGCCACCGTGCGCCTGTGGGCGGTCACTGCGGCCGGTTCGTTAAGAGACAAAGATGCCCTGGCGCCAGCATGTGCGTTGGTGCTGAATGACCCGCACACCTTGGTGCGAGCTGCCGCGGTCGAGACCGTGGTCCATCTGGGTAAAGGCCAGGAGGCGATCGCAGGCCCTCCGTTGGTGGCTGCCCTGAATGATGAGAACATCTCGGTCAGCGTGGCGGCATGCGTGGGTTTACGCACCATCCGTACCAAGATCGCCATCGACCCTCTGATTACTTTGCTGGAAAGTGGTGAGGGCCGTGTGCTAGAGGAGATCTGGCCCACCTTGGTGGAGATTACCGATAACCAGTACAACGATGACCCGCTTATTTGGCGTAAGTGGTGGAACCAGGTGCAAGAGACCTACGTGATCCCAACCGAGGCCAAGATCGCCGAGCGTCGTGCTGCACGCGCGGCTACGTCGGCCTTGTACGTGGCGCCAAAAGCCGAAGCGGATTTCATGGGAGTGAAGACTTCCAGTCGTCAGATCGTGTTCGTGATCGATGTCTCCGGATCGATGGAAGAAGAAGTGGTGGATCGTGAAGGTTTCCGCGAACGTGGTTTCACGCGCTTCACCAAGTTGGCCATCGTGCAGGAAGAGTTGGCGCGTTCGGTTGACCAACTCGGCGACAACGTGGTGTTCAACATCTACAGTTTTGCAACTGAAGTGGAGCCTTGGCGTAAGAAGCCGGTGCCTGCGAATGCGCTGAATAAGCGCAGTGCGATCGCATGGGTGAAGAAGTTGAAGCCCATCGGCGGTGCTGCTGCCGGCCAACGTGCATCGGCTGGTTTGGCTGGTTCCTCCGACATGGAGAAAGGCCGCACCAATACCTATGCCGGTCTGTTGGCTGGTTTGGGCGTGAGTGCTGATCCGAAGAAGCGCGGTCCGTTGACCGAAACTGCGGCTGAAGAAATCGACAAGATCGCCGACACCATGTTCTTCCTTTCCGACGGTAAGCCCACGGTGGGTGAGCTGGTCGATACCGAAGACATCAAGAAAGCCATCGCTGAAATCAATCGCTTCCGCAAGGTCGTGATTCACACCATTGCGATTGGCGATGTCCCGAGTAACTTCATCAAGGCCTTGGCCGATGAAAACGGAGGGGTGTTCGTGGATCTGGGCCGTTAATCCACCCTGAAGAGGATTTTTCGCTCTGGAACTGGTCACTGTCGGTCCCGTGCGTCTATACTGAACAACGGCTCAACTGAGGCAGACAGTGTGGCCCTTATCGGGGGCGTTGCTAAGCCTAGTTGAGTACTGCGCACGGGCGCAGAGGCCAGAGGCATAGATTCTCTCGCTCCAACCAAACTCCCGTTTAGGACCCTGGCTGGTTTTACAGCCTAACTGGTAGTCCGCATGACTGAAGATCAGGCCCAACCACCGGCCAAGCGTAGGCGTCGACGTAGACGTCGCAGTCCGATTACGGATTCTTCGCAACCTACACCTGTAGAGGGCGGCGAAACCAACGAGAAGACTGAGCCATCCAAAGACGCTGGCGATTCCACCGTGGCTCCGCGTAAGCGGCGTCGGCGCCGACGTGGCGGTATGCCCGATGCCGGCTCCTCGGAGAACAAACAACCTCAAGGCGAGGCTCAACAGGGCCAGCGTCAAAAGGGCCAACAGGGCTCCAGGCGTAAGTCGGGTGGCCCCAAGGGTGGCGGCGGTCAAGCCGCTCCTTCCGGTCCGAAGGTAGAGCTGTCAGGCATCCTCGAGTTGCGAAAAGACGGCACTGGCTTCTTGCGCTCTTTAGCAGATGATTTAGCCGAGAACCCCAGTGATCCGATGGTGCCGCAGCAGATGGTGCGTCGCAATGGATTGAAGAACGGTTCCATGATCGTTGGCCAAGGCGTGGAAGGTTCCGGCAAGCGCAACGGTCGTTTGTCGACCATCGACACCATCGACGGCCTGACCTTGGCTGAGACTCGCCAAGCGCGCAAGTTCAAGAACCTCACTGTCATCGACCCTGACTTCCATTATGAGTTGGGTGGTTTTGAGCAAGAGAATCAGCTGTCCATGCGCATCGTTGATTTGCTGTGCCCAATCGGGCGTGGCCAACGTGGATTGTTGGTGGCGCCACCGCGCACCGGCAAGACCACCATCATGATGAACGTCGCCGCGGCCATGGAGGCCCTGTACCCCGATGTCCATCTGATCGTGTTGTTGGTCGATGAGCGTCCTGAAGAGGCCACCTACTGGCGTCGTTCGATCAAGAACGGCGAGGTCTTCGTCAGCACCATGGACCAATCACCGAAGAACCACGCGCGTCTTTCCGAGATGGTCCAGTTCCGCGCCGAACGATTGGTAGAGTCCGGCAAAGAGGTCATGATCCTGCTCGACTCGATCACGCGAATGACCCGCGCCTTCAACAACGTGTTGGGGGGTAAGGATTCGCGCACCATGTCTGGCGGTTTGGATGCACGTGTCTTCCAACGCCCGAAGCACTTCTTCGGAGCTGCGCGCAATACCGAAAACGGTGGTTCGTTAACGATCCTCGCCACAGCACTTGTGCAGACCGGTTCGCGTATGGATGAGGTGATCTTCGAGGAGTTCAAAGGCACTGGCAACATGGAGCTGACCTTGGACCGACGCCTTGCCGATCGCCGCATTTACCCAGCGGTCTCGATCGAACACACGGCAACTCGCAAGGAAGAGAAGTTGCTGTCACGGCTCACTCTACGCAAGGTCAACATCCTGCGTCGGGTCTTGAGTCGCTTGCGTCCACGCGAAGCGATGGAAATGCTGGTAGACCGTTTGGATCGATATCCATCGAACCAAGAGTTCCTTTCAGCGTTCTCTATGGATGATGTCCAGTAGTTCCGCTCCAGCCTCAAACGCCGCCTCGGGGGTTCCTGCAGCCAGTTCTGCAGCTCCGGTGGTTTCGGTGCGCGGCCTAGTCAAGAACTACGGCGAGGTCCAAGCCCTGCGCGGCGTCGATTTCGACGTACCCGCCGGATCGGTGCTCGGCTTTCTTGGCCCCAATGGTGCGGGTAAGACCACCGCCATCAAGATCCTCTGCGGTTATCTGGCCGCTGATGCTGGCACGGTCACGGTTTGTGGTTTGAATGTCGCCAGCCATGCCTTGCAGGTCAAGCAACGCATTGGCTATCTGCCGGAGAACAATCCGGTCTATACCGATATGCGCGTGGAGGACTTCCTGCGTTTTGCTGCACGCGCCCGCCGCCTGCGCGGCAAGGCTGTGCAACAGGGTATCGATCGCGTGGTGGTGCAGACCGGCCTTGCCGAAGTCTACCGACGTAGTGTCGGTCAATGCTCGAAAGGTTTCCGCCAACGTGTGGGTTTAGCCCAAGCGTTGATTCATGATCCAGAGTTGCTGGTGTTGGATGAACCGACCAACGGTTTGGATCCTCTGCAAGTGGTGGAGATGCGAGCGTTGATCCGTGAACTTGGCCAGACCAAGACTGTCATGATCACCAGCCACGTGTTGCCGGAGATCGAAGCACTTGCGGATAATGTGGTGCTGATCCATCAAGGCGAAAAAGTTGCCGATGGCCCTTTAGAGACCATTGCTGCAGAGCATGGCGGACGTCTGCCGGCACGTTGCACAATCGCTTGTAGCGAAGAACAGCTGCAAGAGTTGTTGAAGGATTGCCAAGCGACCTTCCTCGATCAGCGTCACGCTTCCTTCGCGTCAGCCTTCGAGCAGGTGCAATCGGCTATGGTCGAAGTGGATGGCCCAGAGGGGCTGGCTGCTTTGGCAAAGACTGCAGCGGCCAAGGGCTATCCCATCTTGGAACTCACTCCAATGGGAGGTTCGCTGGAATCCCTATTCCAGAGTTTGCGCTCCGGAGGGCAAACATGAGATCCTTGCTTATCGCCAAGCGCGAGTTCTTTACTGCCTTCGATTCGCCGGTCGGCTATGTGGTGTTGGCTCTGTTCCCAGCACTTGCTTCGGCCTTGTTCTTCGTGCTCGGACCGTTGTTCCTGGTTGGCGAAACCAGCATGCGCGATTTTTTCAGCTGGATTCCATGGTTGTTGGTGGTGCTCGCACCGGCCATCGCGATGCGGATCTGGGCAGAGGAACGTCGCTCTGGAACCGAAGAGCTCTTGCTGACTTTCCCGTTCCAACTGGGTCATTTGGTGCTCGGTAAGTTCTTTGGCGCCTGGGCCATTCTCGGCGTGGCCCTGCTCTTCACTGCAGGTGTACCACTCACGCTTGAGCTACTCGGCGATTTGGATTGGGGCCCGGTGCTTGGCGGTTATGTCAGCGCCATGTTGCTCGGTGGTGCAAGCCTAGCGATTGGCCTGTACCTGTCCGCTTGCACTTCCAATCAGATCGTGGCCTGGCTACTTGGGGTGGTGGTGTTGATGTTCTTCAACTTAATCGGCGGTGCAGCTACCACCAGTGCAATGCCACCTAGTGTTGGACGCATCCTGCTGTCGCTTGATTTCGGCGAGCATTTCCATTCGATCACGCGCGGCGTGATTGACTTTGGCAGTGTCGCCTTCTACTTCGGTGTGATGGCTGTGTTCCTATGTGCCAACGGTTTGGTGATTGAGCGGAGGCGTTGGTCATGAGTTTGGCTCCGGCAAGCAAAGCTCGGCGCCAATCGCGTTGGACCATGCTTTTGGTCCTGCTGCTGGTGGTGCCAATCGTGGCGCTGATCAACCAGCTGCATTGGCGCGTCGACTTCACCGAAGAACACGCTTACTCCTTGTCGCCGGCCACCGTCCAAATGCTCGAAGATCTGGACGACCGCCTGCAGGTCAAGCTGTATTTCAACCGCGACATTGAAGGTGCAGAAACGCTTTTGCCCGCACGTTTGGTCATCGAAGATTTGCTCAACGAGATCGAGCGCCGTGGCGCACCTTGGGTCTCGGTAGAGACAGTCGATCCAACCACGGATTTGGCTGCACAAAGAGATGCCGAACATGTCGGCGTGCAACCGGTCGAACTGCAATCGCAAGATGTCGGCGGTTTCAGCGCATCCTTGCTTTATCAGGGCTTGGAGCTGCGCTACCAGAATCGTTCTGAGGTGATCCCATTCCTGACTCCAAATGAGTTTGAGTTTGCCTTCACGGTGCGTTTGGCCGAACTGCAGCGCGCGCAACGTCCGGTGATCGGCATGGTGTCGGATGAACCTTTGCTGCCACCGCAAATGCCGGGTGCACCGCGCCAAGTTCCGGAAGGGCGCATCTATGAGCAACTGCGCGTGACTCTTGGTCAACGTTATGCCGTGCGTGATATCGATCTTTCAGAAGAGGGCGCCATTGCTAGCGACATCGTCGCCATCATCGTGGCCAGTCCGCATAATCTGTCACAAGCCAAGCTCGAGGCCCTGGACCGATATCTTGCCGAAGGTGGCCATGTGTTGGTCATGCAAGATTCGGACTACGTCGATCCGGCAACGCAAGCGACGGAACTACGCCCAACCGGTTTGGAGTCGTGGTTGGCTTCTTATGGGGTGGCCGTCGGCAGTGAGTATGTCTTCGACGAGGAATGTGTGCAGATTACCGTACGCCAACAAGTGGTGAACGGCGAACTGGTCGGCGTGCGTGCGCCTTACGGCTTTGGACTGTTGGCCAGTGGCCAGAGTCTGGTCAAGGATCACATAGTCACCTCGCAGTTGGAGCAGGTTGCCATGTTCTGGGCGCATCCGCTGTGGTTAGGTGCCTTGCCGGCTGGGCTTGAAGCCGAAACCATGATCTCCAGCAGTGCACAGTCTTGGCTGTTGCCGGGCGATTCACCGCTCGAAATGAGTGAGGCCAACATCAAGGCTTTGCGTGAAGAAGCCTTTGCAACCGGTCCTGGCAAACCTTATGCCTTGGCCGCTTCAGTGCGTGGTGTGTTCCCGCCAAACTTTGATCATGCTGATTTAGAACCAGCCGAAGGCTTGATGGTGGTGATCTCCAACTCGGAGTTGTTCCACAACGTCACCCTTGGTGCTAGTTCCAGTGGCAATGCCGATTTCGCGTCGAACCTTGCGGACTGGATGGCGCAAGATGCTGGTTTGATCGAGTTGCGTTCGCGCGGCAAGAAGAACCGTCCGCTGCTCGACTTCGCCAGCAGCTATGTCAACTCCCACGGCGGCTGGACCGAAGATGACAGCAGCAATGAGCAGCTAGATCGTGCAGCAATCAGCTTCCGACGCAGCCGCCAGCGCCTAATCGCATGGGCGAACGTGTTGGTACCAGTCATCGTGGTCTTTGTGCTCGGCATGTTGCATCGCGCCTTTCACCGCCGCCGCGCGCGCAAAACCTTTCAAGCGGGGAGCAAGTCATGACCAAGCGCAATAATCTGCTGTTGGTTTTGGTGTTGTTGTTTTGGGCAGCATTCTTGATGGTTGAGAAGCCATGGAAGGGTGATGCACATCAACGAACTGCTGCACACGTCGGCCTGTTGTTTCCAAAACTCCAATACCAGACTGAGCAGATCCGCCGCGTTGCTGTCAGCGACGGCACCGAATCGGTCACACTGCAGCTCTCGGAAAGTGGGCGCTGGCGCGTGGTCGAGAAACAACACCCTATGGACATGGGGCGCTTGATGATGGTGGTCCAGAACCTCTCGGAGATCAACACCATCGATGTGGTGTCGGTGAATCCAGAGAAGCACAGTGTCTATGGAGTTGCCGAGGGCCAAGGCACGCGCGTGCAGGTCTTTGGCGAGAACGACATGGTGCTTGCGGATTGGATCGCCGGCAGCCTGCGTCATCAAGAGATCGGCGCTGGTCAGAAACCTGTGATGGAGTTCTATATGCGCGATGGCCGCTCCGATGTGGTCTATCTCAGCGGCGAAGCCATCCATCCGCCGGCCACCCCAACCACTTGGTGTGACACGCACTTCCTGGCACAGGTCGAAGATGCCTCCGTTACCGCGGTTGAGAGATTCGATTTCACCACCAGTGATAGTTGGCGTATCGAACGCGTGCCGCAAGTCGCCACCGATGCTTGGAATCTGACCAAGCCAACCGAGCGGCCGGCCATGAGCTATGCCGGTGAATCCTTGGCCTTCAGTATCACCGGTCTGCGCGCTGCCGACGTCGTCGGCACCATGAACAGTGATGGCGCCGATGACGCTCGCTATGGTTTTCCACAGGACCGTTTCATCGTCAGCATTGGCGATCTGCCTTTCGAATTCGAGCTAGGCAAGCCAGCGCCAACCACCGGTCAACGCTTCTTCCGCGTGAATGGCATTCCGTATATCTACACCATCAGCGATTACGACGTCAGCCAGCTGCGTCTTCCGGTGCAACGCTTGCTCGACGACAGCCAGGATTAGGAGCCCGTTTTGGACAACTTCTCCGACCCATTTTTCTACGCTGGCATCGCCGCGGTGCTGTTCATTTTCCTGACCTGCATTCTGGTCGGCTTGAGTCTGTTCTCGACCGGCAAGGCCCAGGTCGGCTATCTGCGCAAACAGTCGGTTGCACTCTTTCTGCAGTTAGGCTTGCTTGCTTGGTTGTGCCTCACCCTTTGGGACCAGATCGATGCCATGCGTCATCTTCCCGAACCGCTGGTCTCGGAGATTGAAGTGTGGTTCCGGCGCGCCATGTCGGTGCTGCTGGTCGGCATCTCGACCGTCTTTGCCAGTCTGCTGACCACCTTTGGCTGGGTTCGTATCGGCAATGTCGGCAATTCGATGCGTTCGGTGATTTGGGCCATCCTAGGGGTGAAGGTGGTCATCGCATCGGTGGTGGTGCTCGGTTTGATGGAGCAGGCCCACCTCGGCAAAGGCGAAGAAGACGCCATTCCTCGCGGAGAACTGCCAGAGGTCTCCGAGAAGCTGCTGCAGCCGCTGGAGTCGATCGCCACAATTTGGCTGCCGGCCTGCCTGGTCCTATTCGCCATCAGCGTCGTCATTGCCATCGGCAAGCGCGGCAAAGGCAATAGAGGCGGCAATGGCGGTGGCGTGGAGCCGATTGCGGGCAGTGAGTCGGTCAGCCCCGAATAGTTTTCAAAATAGAGGCGATTGGGGGGCTAGCTTCGGGGGCGGGGGAATAGCTACAATGGCTTATGGACCTCCCGCTGGCCCTCACTTTTGACGACGTCCTTCTGGTACCCCAGGAGTCTGATGTCTTGCCCACCGAAGTTCAGACACGCACGCGTTTCTCGCGTAACGTCAAGCTCGTAATCCCCGTCACCTCGGCGGCGATGGACACCGTCACCGAATCGCGTCTGGCGATTGGGCTTGCCCAGCAGGGCGGGATTGGCATCATCCACCGCAACTTGTCAATCGATGATCAGGTGCGGGAAGTCGATATCGTCAAGCGCAGCGCGCACGGCATTATTCATGATCCGCTGACCCTGGAGCCGGATGATAATGTCGGCACGGCGCGCCAGATGATGGCCGAGCACAACATCTCAGGCCTGCCGGTCGTCGATGACGGCAAGGTGGTTGGCATCCTGACCCGCCGCGACCTGAAATATCAGGGTGGCGATGATCAACTGGCCAAGGATGTGATGTCCAAGAACCTGGTCACAGCGCCGCCGGAAACCAGCCTCGCAGAAGCCAAGAAGATCCTTTACCGCGCCAAGGTCGAGAAGCTGATCCTGGCCAATGCCGATGGCAGTCTGGCCGGTCTGATCACCATGCGTGATATTCGTCTGGCCAAGGAGTTCCCCGATGCCGCCAAAGACCGAGATGGCTGCTTGATCGCGGGTGCTGCGGTTGGAGTGCACGATTACGATCGCGCCGAAGCCCTAGTCTCTGCTGGTGTTGATGTGCTGGTTGTTGATACCGCTCATGGTCATAGCGCTAACGTCATGGATACCGTCCGTGAGTTGAAGAAGCGTGATTTGGTCGATGTCGTTGCGGGCAACATCGCAAGTCAAGAAGCTGCCGAAGGTTTGATTGACGCCGGAGTGGATGGCGTCAAAGTTGGTATCGGCCCAGGCTCGATCTGCACCACGCGTGTTGTCGCCGGTGTCGGTGTACCGCAGTTCACTGCGGTCTATAACGTCAGCCAACTGTGTGCTTCGGCGGATATCCCTGTGATCGCGGATGGTGGCATTCGTCACTCCGGCGATGCTGTCAAGGCACTCGGTGCGGGTGCGGAAAGCATCATGCTTGGCTCCTTGTTCGCTGGTGTTGATGAGTCCCCCGGCGAGATCTTCCTTTACCAAGGACGCTCCTTCAAAGCCGTGCGCGGCATGGGTTCCTTGGCCGCGATGGTCGATGGCGGCAAAGCCCGTTATGGCCAAGCCAACGTCAGCGAACAGCAAAAGCTGGTGCCGGAAGGCATCGAAGGCATGGTCCCACACCGTGGCCCGCTGGCTCCATTCGTTTACCAGTTCGTCGGCGGCATTCGCGCCGGACTCGGTTACATCGGTGCAGAAGATCTTGAGATCTTCCGCGCCAAGGCACGCTTCGTGCGCATCACTGGCGCCGGCATGTCAGAAAGTCACCCGCATGATGTGCGCGTGACCAAGGAAGCGCCGAACTACTGGCAAGGCACTTAAGGAAGACCAGGGCTTCTCACCACTACAACAACATCCCCATGCACGAACGCATTCTCATTGTCGACTTCGGGTCGCAATACACACAGCTCATCGCACGGCGCGTGCGCGAGCATCAAGTCTTCTCGGAAGTCGTCCCGCCGCACAAGGCCTTAGATGCCAGCAAGCAGGATGGCCTCAAAGGCATCATCCTGTCAGGTGGACCGGCGTCGGCCTATGCCAAAGGCGCACCGACCTTGCCGACCGAGATCCTCAATGCTGGTGTGCCGGTGTTGGGCATCTGCTACGGCATGCAATGGATCTGTGAAGCGCTGGACGGCAAAGTGGTTCCAGGTGAATCACGCGAATACGGTTTCACGCGCTTGGTCGTTGATGATCATGGCCCGTTGTTCCAAGGTGTTGCCGCCGATACGGTCGTATGGATGAGTCATGGTGATCGCGTCGAGAAGTTGCCCAGCGGTTTCAAGAACTTGGCCCATTCCGACGACTGCCCAGAAGGCGCAATCGGTAACGACGACAAGCGGATCTACGCGCTGCAGTTCCACCCCGAGGTGGGGCATACCCAAGAAGGCGAGCGCATGCTCGAGAACTTCTTGCGCGGCATCTGCCAATGCACCGGTGACTGGACTCCGCGCGATCTAGCGGAAGAGCTGATCGAAAAGGTCCGCGAGCAGGTCGGCGAAGAAGGCGAGATCGTGCTCGGTCTATCGGGTGGTGTAGATAGCTCCGTAGTGGGGGCCATCTGCGAACGCGCCATTGGTAAGCGTTGTCACGCGATCTTCGTCGACAACGGGCTGTTGCGCGCTGGTGAGCGTGAATTGGTCGATACTGCCTTCCGCGAGCACTTTGAACTTGACCTAACCACGGTCGATGCCGAGAAGCGCTTCCTCGATAAGTTGGCTGGCGTCACCGATCCGGAAACCAAACGCAAAGTGATCGGTTACGAGTTCGTCGAGATCTTCCGCGAACAGGCCAAGCGTTTCAAGAACGCGAACTTCCTCGGTCAGGGCACCTTGTACCCTGATGTCATCGAGTCGGTCGCAGCTCATGGTGGACCCACCGCAGTGATTAAATCGCACCACAATGTTGGTGGACTGCCAGATGACTTGGAGATGGACCTGGTCGAACCACTGCGCCTTTTGTTCAAGGATGAAGTCCGTGAACTCGGTCGCGTGCTTGGACTCCCGGAAGCGATGGTTGCACGTCAGCCATTCCCTGGACCCGGCTTGGCGGTGCGTTGCGTCGGCGAATGCACGCCGAAACGCATCGGCCTATTGCGTGAAGCCGATCGTGTGGTGCGTGAAGAGTTCGAAGCACGTGATGAACACGTCGGTGTTTGGCAGTACTTCGCGGTTCTGACCGGCGCGCAATCCGTCGGTGTGATGGGTGACCAGCGCACCTATGAAGAGGCTTGTGCAATCCGCGCCGTGCAATCGAATGATGGCATGACTGCTGATTGGGTTTACCCAACCCGGGAGTGTCTGCAGGCAATCTCCAATCGGATCATCAACTCCGCCCCGGGCATCAACCGGGTGGTCTTGGATATCACATCCAAGCCGCCGGGAACTATCGAGTGGGAGTAGGTTCCACGACCAGCCGAGCGCGAACAACCGCTGCTTCAGCGTGGCGGTAGACAGGAATAGGGGTGTGTAATCAGTAAGACTGGTTGCACACCTTTTTGCATTTTGGTTGGCCGCCGATATCTCTGGAAATAGCAAGAAAGAATACAGCTTTGCGCATTATATTCGGCGCGTACTCCAAATCACCGGATGTCCGGTGAAACGGACACTCGATTTCCCACTGTCCCCGTTTTGAGGAGTTCCATGCTTTTAGTAAGCATTCTTGCATGTGCGCCATTCGCGGCGCAGACCCCTATTGATGCGACCAAGGTGTCAGGATTTGAGCTACAGCCAAGTCAGATCACCACGAGCACGATGGGACGCGCGACATCCGCGTGTGATGGTTTCAACAGGCCAGACAGTCCCAACATGGGACCTGACTGAGCTGAACTAACCGGAGACATCGACGTCTTCGCGAACCAAGGGCTAGGCATGCTTCCCATGTCCTTGATGACTCACACTGGCGTTTCTGGCACCTACGCAACTTCCACCATTTCGAGTCGTTTCGATCATGGCGGTGGCTTGGTGTACGTGGCCATGGTGGCCGGTTTCAACACCCTCACCGACAACATCTTTGTCAAGGTACAAGACAACGATTCGGACGGCATGTACGACCTTGTGTTCTTCTACTACGGCAACAATGGTGGTCCTTGGGGAGGCTCAACCTACTACTACGACTTGGCGACTCCAACAGTCAGCGGATATATGACCCTGTCCTTTGACCTGACTGGAGACGTAGCCATGCTCGAAATCCAAAACGACGCCAGTGGCTTACTCGAGTTGTACTCGGTGCCAGGCGTGTTGCCCTTGGCGCCTAACCTAGGCGTTGAATTCGGTGTCGGTACTTACGGTCCAGCATTCTTCGATAACGTTTCGATCAATGATGGATGCGGCACTGGCTTTACCTACACCTTGACCCAGCCAGTCGGTGGCCAGTCCACCACGCTGTCTGTCGTCAATGCCACTCCAAGTGGAGGCGTCTTGTTCGCATACTCCCTGACCGGCCCTGGCCCAACCATGACGCCGTTCGGTCCTGTCGACATGAGTCCTCCAATTACCCAGCTGCCGATGGTTTTGGCCGACTGGACCGGTGCTGCAAACCTCACGGTTTCGGTTCCTCTGCGCGCAAGCGGCCGCATGGTCTATACCCAAGCTGCCGACATCGTCGCCAATTCATTGAGTAACTCCCACGCCGTGGTTGTACTCTGACCCTATTTGCGGAACGGTCTCCTGAAGGGGGGACCGTTCCGCCCTATTGTGCTATCTCATGCCCAAGCCATCTCCAATCCAGAGGTCCCTAGCGATCGTGTTGATGGTTGGCGGAGTCTTGTGGGGAGCCTTCCTCAGCGCCATGTTCTACCGGGTTGAGGTTTTCGGTTGGCATCTCGAGTCACTCTATGGCCGCATTCCTTTTTCGGAGACTTCCTCGAGGTCTTCTCATTGTTGGTCCTGTGGTTCCTGCCGATAGTGGTTGGGGCTTTCCTCTAGGGTAAGCGTGGCAAGCTGCTGTGGCGTTGGACGTTGGGCCTTTACCTGATCGCCGTGACCATTCCTGAGATCCGTTTCGGTTTGCAAGACTATGCGCTCAGCAAGCGAGCGAAGCAGGCACCAGAGCAGGCCTTCGTCGAGGCGCGTGGCTGGCCAGATTGGGCTGGATCCGAAGTCATCTACGATTCTGAAGACGGTTTCCTCGTGGTGGATTGATTGTCTTCATGAGGCAAAGTCAAGCGGATCGCGCAGCCTTGACCAGCTGAGCTTTCCGCCCACACCTTGCCGCCGTGGCGTTCGACGATGTCGGCCACAATCGCCAAACCAAGGCCGCTTCCGCCACTTTGGCGCCCGCGCGAGGAATCCAAGCGCGTGAATCGCTCGAAGACTTTGGTCAAATCTTTGGCCGCTATGCCTTCGCCGCTATCGCTGACCGAAAGCATGACGGCGGCGGTGGAATTGGATTCCACCGCAGGGGAAGCGCTAGCCTGAGCATTCACCTCAATCTTGCCGCCGCTTGGAGTATGACGAATCGCGTTGGCGATGAGGTTGCCCAAGACTTGGCTGATGCGCAGGGCGTCGGCGTGAACGGGCGGCAGTTGGTCCGCGCCCTTGTAGCTCAACGAAATCCCTGCAGCTTGCGCACGGCTTTGCCAACGGGAAGCCGCTTGTTGGCAGATGGGACTCAAGTCCTGCGGTTGTCGATCCAAGGTCAATGCACCACGGTCCGCGCCAGCCAACAGGGCTACGTCGGCAGCCAAACGATTCAACACTTTTAGTTCTTGTTCGATCTGCTGGGCACAATCTTCAGGCGCTTGCATACCCGCCTTCAAACCAGCGAGCTCCAGTTGGATTACGCTTAACGGCGTATTGATCTCATGCGCCAAGTCCGCAACCATCTGCCGACGTTGCTCATGTTGACCTTCGAGGGCATTCCTCATGTCATTGAAGGCGGTGCTCATGCGTCCGACTTCATCATTGGACTTCACTGGCAACGCTTCCGACGCCTCGCCGCGAGCCATCTCCTGACTTGCTGTAGTTAGGGCTCGTACTGGGGCGAGTAGGCGGCGTGCAAACCACCATGCGAGCAATAAGGCGATGACGAAGGTCAGCGCCGCGCCTTGCAACAAAGCTTCGCGCACGCTTTGCAGGAAATTCGTTGCCAAGCCGCGGTAATGGCCTTCACCGGCGGCAACCACGATGGTGGCGATTTCCTTGCCACTCTTCCAGGAATGGATCGTAGAACCGCTTTCGAGCAAATCTTCGTTGAGGGCAGCACCCAAGTCGGCATGGCTGGAATCAAAGATGGTTCGGCCCAGCGGATCTGTTGCCCAGATCTGCGCATCTTCGACCACGGTCTCCAAGAACCATTGCAGCCGTTCTGGGAATGGCTCAGCCTCCTGCTCCGGGTCCGGGTCGCCGTCTTCATGCCACATCAAATACTCATGGACCACGAAGAGAGTGCTGGCCAACCAATCCACCTGATCAGCAGGGGAGAGGTCGGGCTCTTGGCGCAGGCGCGCAGCTTCCGCCTCCATGATCAAGCCAGCCAATTGCATGCCGTCCATGCCGGGGTTCGATGCGGCGATCACGTCCCATTGTTCCCACATGGATTCAGCAGGGTCCTCGCCTTGTGCCTGTTCGAGCTGCCCACTAAGCATTTCGACCTCACCGGAGAACAGGCGTTGCAAGGCCGGTCCAGGTTCCTGCGTCAGATCGCTAATGTTCAACCAGGCCTCGAGGTAGATTGCCAATTCATAGGCCTGCTCTTCGGCTTCGCCCTGTGAGTAGTCGGCAAAATTCTCGCGTACCGCCTTGCCACTGAAATGCGCACCGAGCAATAAGGTGAGCAGCACCAACATGGCGGAACCAAGGAATAGACGTGAGCCCAAGCTGCTGAAGTTCATGCTTGTTCTCCTTGAAAGCGATAACCCACGCCATGCACCGTCACAATCAACAGTGGGTCGGCCGGATTCACTTCTAGCCGTTCCCTCAATCGCCGCATCTGTACATCGACCGCACGGTCATAGCCATCGAAATCGCGATCAAAGGCGGCTTCGAGAAGTTCATTGCGACGGAAGACGCGGTCCGGTTGTTGCATCATGGTTGCGAGCAGGTCGAACTGCGTGCGGCTGAGTTCGACTGGCTGCTTGCGCACCGCGCAGGAGCGTGTTTCCAGATTCAGGTGGATCGCACCGATGGTGATCTCCTTATGACCACCGTCGTAGACCCTGCGCAGGACAGCCTCGCTGCGAGCCAATAGTTCCTCGGGACTAAAGGGCTTGACTAAGTAGTCATCAGCGCCGGCACGCAACCCTTCGACACGCTGCTCCTCTGCACCAAGGGCGGTCAAAAGAATGACCGGTACGGTCGAGAACTTGCGCAGTTTCTGCAGCACTGCAATGCCATCCAAGCCAGGCAGCATGCGATCCAGGATCACCAAATCAGGAGGGGAGTCCATGATCGCGTTCAAGCCTGCCTGACCGTCACCGATGGCTTCAGCTTCGTAGCCGGCCTTGACAAAAAACGACCGCACCCAGAACGCGATGCGTTCTTCATCTTCGATGATCAGGATGCGGCGTTTCTTCACGGCGATGGA
The DNA here is from genome assembly GCA_024229395.1 of Planctomycetota bacterium. GTDB lineage: Bacteria > Planctomycetota > UBA1135 > UBA1135 > UBA1135. The sequence continues at coordinate 29,402 of JAAESM010000004.1, forward strand.
TTGTAAGGGCTTGGCTTGGTTTAGAAATCCTCGTTCTCGTCGGAGAAGTCGTCATCGAAGTCCTCTTCCTCATCGTAGTAGAGATAGCCGAACAACTCCTCCAGCTCTTCTGCACCGAACTCCTCAAGCAGGTCGCTAAGGTCAATCTTGGCATCTTCGATGATCTGCTCGAGATTTTCCTCTTCAAGCGCTTGCCAAAGCTCGTCTTCTTCCATCTCCAACAACTCGGCCAGGAAGCTCATCGATTCCTCGAACCAGATCTCTTCGGCAAGGTGTTCGAGCAGTGCATCATCATGGAGCATCTCACTCATGTCTTCACTGAGCCACTCAAACCATTCGTTGGCATCGTCCTCTTCGACTTCCCCAAGGATGACAAGTATTTCCAACTCAGCTTCCAATAACTCTTCGGCAAAGATGCTGACTTCTTCTAAATCGACTTCCATGTACTCCGCCACGTTGGCGATCGACGAGCCCTCGTCCATCCATGCCAAGAGCTCGAGCATCTCCATGTCAAAGTAATCGCAGCTTGCATCCAACAACCATGTGAGATCGCCAAGACCGAATGGGTCCTCTTCATGAAGGAACAAGGTGGTGTCGATCCAATTCTCATCACGCCACTTCATCGCTTCCTCGCGACTGATTTCTTCTCCGAGTAGCATGTCCAGGATTAGAGATTCCTCGTAGGTTGCGAGGCTGGCAATCAGGTCACTTGGGCGCGATTGGTGTGCAATGGCAACTTGTGCGCAAGACAATCCGTGGGCAAGAGCATCAAAAAGGAGTTCCTCCTCGATGCCGATCTCAAAAGCGACCACCTCAAGAATCTCGAGCATCATCTCGACATACTCATCGCCCTCCTCCAAGTACATTTCGCTTTCCAGGTCCATGTCTTGTGGGGCTGCAGCGCTCAACATCGGAGCGGTCAGGAATATGAGGAGCGAAGCCAACAGGAGTTGGCGCAATGGTGTCCCAAATAGAATCATGTTGTTATTCCGGGTTTGAAGCAGACGGGGTTCGCCTGTTGCCCAAATCATGGTGCCCGAATGTTTCAGCCTTGTTGCAGGGGCCAGAAACCCCAACCCCTTGAAAAAAACACGATTGGGTCCAGAAAGACAGTGAAAGCCCGAAATACAGGGCTCAACTAGGAATTCCTGTTATAGTCAGGGTGATGAAAAATTACCTGGAGTTCAACCCCTCGGATGAACTCTCACTCTCCTTACCCCTACTTAGGTAACCTCATGCTTTTGATTTCCACTCTTGCGCTTGCGCCCTTTGCTGTCCAGAACCCCATCGACGTAACGATGGATCCAAACAGGCAGCCAGAAGCAGGCCAAATCATTACTAACTCCAGTCGTGCAGCTGCAGGTTGCGACGACTTCAACCGCGCTGACAGCCCATCGATGGGTCCTGATTGGATTGAGCAGACTGGCGATATCGAGATTCTCGGTAACCAAGGTCACGGTCTAATCAACTTCTCGTTGATGACGCATGTTCCTACAAGTGGTCCTTACATTGGTTCCACCGTCGCGACTGACTTCGACCACGGTGGTGGTTTGAACTACGTTGCAGTTGTTGCTGGTTACTCTTCGCTGACCAGCTGCGTATTTGTGAAGATTCAGGATAACGACAGTGATGGCATGTACGACCGCGTCTTCTTCTACAACGGCAACAGTGGCGGTACCTGGGGATCCAGCACCTACTACTACGATCTCGCCACGCCAACCGTGAGCGGTTCGATGACCTTGTCCTTCGATCCAGGTGGCGATATCGCGATCTTGAACGTAGAGAACGATGCCAGTGGTCTTACTGAGACCTTCACCGGTGACAACCTACTGGCAATCGCTGGTAGCCTTGGAACGGGATACGGTATTGGTACTTACGGTCCTGCTTTCTTCGATAACGTTTCCATCAACGATGGCTGCGGAAGCGGTGGCTTGAACTACGCCACCACTGGTTTGGTTGGTGGTTCGACCGCAACCTTGACCGTCTCTGGCGCGACTGCCGGCGGTGGTGTCTTGATCGGTTACTCGCTGACCGGCGCAGGCCCAACCATGACTCCATTCGGCCCAGTCGATATGAGTGCACCAATCACCCAACTGCCAGTCTTGACGGCTGATGGCGCAGGTGTTGCTGCATTGAGCCTTGGTGTCCCAGGACGCGCATCTGGCCTCACCGTTTACACGCAAGCTGCGGACTTGGCCACGGCTACCTTGACCAACTCTTTGGCAGAAGTCGTTCTATAAACGAACCTCCTCTGCATTGAAAGTTGCCATGAACGGCTCCCTTTTTAGGGAGCCGTTCTTTTTTGACTCCAAAGTTCTTCAATTCGACCTATTTGATCACGAATTCGGTGGCTCCTCGCGCTGCATCAACGCCACGCTGGAGCCAGACAGCTGTGCACGCTAAGATTGGCGGCAATGGAACCCACCCTTGCCGCCATCGGAGCCTTCTGTCTGCTATTAGCGGGCATGTTCCAATTGTCGTCGGTCGGGCGGGATAGTGCCAAATACCGCCTTACCCTGTTGCTGGGTGCACAGATGACCTCCTTGGAGCCATTGCGCGGTGCCATGCAGTCCAAGTCGCGCGGGCAAGTCGCGGCCTTCCTGTTGGTGGCGGGAGCTGCCACGATCTGCGTCGGCGAGATCATGCATCTGAACATCAATAGCGTGGTGTTTTATTCGATCCTTGCTGGCCTGGCCGGCTTGTCGGTGCTGCTGATCGTGTTGCAGGCTGGCTATGTCGAGAATGCCATGCGCCGTTATCTGTTGGCGCACTTGCGCGAGTTCCCATTCAGCTTCGAGGACAATCTAGCCTTGACGCGTGAGATCGGCGAGTTGTTCGGCGTGTCCGGTTCGCATGAAGACACCTTGGAAAGTTATGTGCGCCAATTGCGTGAGCGCCTCGGCCTGAAGGAAGCGCAATCCAAACTGTTCGGCCGGCGCAGCCCGCACAGTCGCGCCTAATCGGGCCAGGGCACGCCAAGGTTTCGCGTGCCGAATACGCTTGCACATGTCATCCATGCGTGGAGCGTGTGGCAGCAAAGTGGAAGCCAATCCTTGCCTTATTGACTCAGGCTTGGCTTCTGCCTGGATGTTGCGTTTGTGGTGAGTTGAGTGCACATGGTGCTCCTTACGGAGTCTTGCGTAACTTAATGTGCAGAGATTGCCAAACGACCTGGCCTGAATCGGCAGGTCCACAGCCGCCGTTGGGCTTGCAGTCGCGCACCGCTCTTTGGGTCTACTCTGGCAGCGTGCGACGCCTTTTAGTGCAGGCCAAGGATATGTCGCATGGCGCGCAGGCCTGGGCTTTGGCCTATGCAGTTCTGGAGCAGGTGGCAAGTCTGTCCATCTCGCAACAGGCCGTTTGGACCACGCCGCCGCCATCTAGAAAACGCCAATGGCGAGATTGGTATTTGCCGGAGTTTCTCGTCAAGCAAATCTGCAAGCAGAATCTGTATCAGCATCAACAGCTGCTACGCCGCCTGCATCAGACCAAGGATCAGGCCGACCTTGATGGGGCGGCTCGGCGTGCAAACTTACAGGGGGCCTTCTGCTTGAAACGTGGTTTGCAGGGCCGCCGCATGCCCAAGGAGGTGATTTTGTTTGATGATGTCTCAACCACAGGTGCAACCCTGATGGAAGCAGCAAGCGCCTTGCGCGCAAATGGTGTGGAGGAGATCCATGCGATCAGTGTGGCGGTGGTGCCTTGAATGCATGGCAAGCCGGGGGCGAGAATACCGTCGGAAGGCTGTTGCCAAGTTGGCACTGGTGAGGCCTGCTAGAATCTGGATTCATGCGCGTTTTCTTGAACCTTTTCGGCGGCGTTGCTGGGGACATGCTGGTTGCAGGCCTGCTCGATGCAGGCGCCAACGCTGACCTGGTCGACCCTTTGCTGGCTTGTCTACCAGCAGGCGAAGTCCAAGTCCGGATCAATCGAGAGAAGCGTCATGGCATTGCCGGCAACCGCTTCCTGGTAGAGGCTCAGGAAGGGTGTAGCCATCGTCATTTGTCGGATGTCATGCACATCCTTGAACAGATGCCGCTAACGGAACAAGCGGCGCAGTGGGCGACCAGCGCCTTTCACGTCTTGGCAACTGCAGAAGCGCGCGCTCATGATTGCACCATTGAGGAAGTACATTTTCATGAAGTCGGCGCCATCGATGCCATCGTCGATATTGCCGTCGCATGTGCACTGATGGACAGCCTGCAGCCGAGTGCAATTTTCGCTTCGGCAGTCACGGTCGGAAGTGGTGTGGTGCAATGCGCGCATGGCCATATGCCTGTTCCTGCTCCAGCGACTCTGTTCCTTTTGGAAGGGATGCCCACCTGTGGGTTTGAGTTGCAAGGGGAATGCGCCACTCCAACAGGTGTGGCCTTGTTGAAGGCTTGGCAGGTCAAGTTCGGTAATCGCGGCGCGGCAGTATGCCGCCAATCTGGTTTCGGTTTGGGTACGCGCGACCCTGAGGACCGTGCCAATCTGTTGCGCGTGGAACTCGAAGAAGCTGCCAATGCAAATGAATGGTTGGTCGAGTTGCGTTGTCTGATCGATGACCAAAGCGGCGAGATCATCGGCGATGCCATGGAGCAGTTGCGCACTGATGGTGCACTTGAGGTCTACGCCAATGCTGCAACCACCAAGAAAGGTCGCCCTGCTTTTGAGGTGGTCTTGTTGTGTGATGTTCCTCGGCAACAGTTCTTCGAGGAGCGCTTGTTCCGCCTACTCGGAACTTTGGGTTTGCGTGTCACGCCATTGCAGCGCACCACCTTGCCGCGCGACGTCGAGCATCGTGAAGATGAGCATGGCCGATTGAGTTGGAAGACACGCGAACTGCCGTCGGGCCAGTCCGCTGCCAAGCCAGAATTCGAAGCTCTCCGTCAACGAGCTGCGGAGTTAGGTCTTTCACCGCGAGAACTGCTGGAGCGCCTGCAGTCAAACTGAAATGAAGGCTCCTGTCGGTCGCCTAGCTCCAAGCCCAACCGGCGTGCTGCATCTGGGCAATGCGCGCAGTTTTCTGCTTGCGTGGTTGGATATTCGTGCCCAGGCTGGCACCATCTTGATGCGCATCGAAGACTTGGATGGTCCACGCATTCGAGCCGGTGCAGAGCAGGCCGCACTTGAGGACCTACAGTGGTTGGGTCTTGATTGGGACGGTGAAGTGGTGCGTCAAAGTGAACGTTTGGACCTCTATCACCAAGCCTTACAACAGCTTGAATCCATGCAGCGTGCTTATCCCTGCGTCTGCAGTCGTAAAGATGTCGAGCAAGCCGCTTCCGCACCACACGCTGGCGAAGAAGGCCCAATCTATCCGGGCACTTGTCGGCAGGGGATTGCTGACACCAGTACCGCAACACCCTCCAACTATCGTTTCGTGGTGAACTCTGGAGTCACGCGATTTCGCGATCGATTCGCTGGGGATATCCAATACGAAGTCGCCGAACAACTCGGTGATTTCGTCATTTGGAAGCGCGATGGCGAACCGGCATATCAGCTTGCGGTTGTGGTCGACGATGCAGCCATGGGCATCACCAGCGTCTTGCGTGGCAATGACTTGCTGTCTTCGGCAGCGCGACAGGTCCAACTCTATGAAGCCTTGGATTTACCGCTTCCGCAGTTTGCCCATACGCCGTTGATCCTTGGGGAGGACGGCCGGCGGCTTGCCAAGCGCCACGGCGACACCAGTTTGCGTGCATTTCGTGAGGCAGGAGTATCCGCTGAGACCGTGATTGGTTGGTTGGCGTGGAAGTCGGGGTTAATAACTTCCGCCACCCCTTGCAGCGCGGCGCAACTTGTCGCTGATTTCGATTTGCAACAAGTCGCACCCGGGGCCATCACTTGGCGCGGCAGCTTTACGGCGTGAAGACCTTATTCGCTTCTAGCAACGCACCAATCCCATAGGCCGTACCGTAAGGCTTGCCATAGGAGTTCATGAAGAAATCGATCATCGAACCATCCTTCGACTGGGTCTTGCCGATCTCATGCTGCAGTGCGCCATAAAAGTCTTCTGCCCCTGCAGAGCCCAACTCGGCCAGTGCGAAACCGGCATAGTAATGACCGAAGAAGTAGAAGTAGCCGGAGTTGTAGTGGTAAGCCTCATGCGGATAGGGCCGGCCCCGCGCAATGTCCAAGTAGTGATGCTCTTGGAACAACAAAGCCAAACCGCTGCGTAATTCTGCCATTCCGATACTGGTTTCAAACCCAGCTTTCCCGGCTTGGTACAACGCCCAGTTGCAGACCTGAATGCGTGACAAAGAGCCGCGCACTTGATCAATGCCTATGCCAGCATCTTGGATTGGAATCGGCCTGACACTGTAGGTGTAGGAACCATCCGGTAGTCGACAATGTTCAATCGCGGCGATCGCAGCTGGCAAAACCTTATCGCTCATCTTCCAGCCAAGCTCCTTGGCATCGAGCAAGGCCAAGACCGCAACACCGGTCATGAACGACGTGCCCCATTGCGGTGGCGAAGTCGTGGCCTCGTCGTCGTAATAGCCCCAGCCACCATTGGGCGATTGGTAAGAGTTCAGCTGGGCCAACAGCTTGCGGCCGCGTACTTCAATAGCGACCTTCCTCATGCCGTTGTTGAAGCGTGGATCCTTTGCTGCCTTCGCCAGTGCCGCCAGACCGTAGACATAAGCCCAGGTATTATCGGTATCCCAATCGCTTACTCGTTTGATTAGAGGCGCCGCGGTCAGAAAATCCAAGCCACCATTTAAAGCGGCGGCAGCGCGGGGATGATCTTCGACTTCCATCAAGCTCAAACACACCAAGCCAGTAACTGCGTATTGCCATGCCAGATGGGTCTCCGGATTGGACCAGTGGCGATCGTAGATCATAGGTTCCTGCCAACTGCTCCAGGAACCATTGCGGCTCTGGGTTGCGATCAGGTATTCCAAGCCGCCGTCGATGACTCGATCAGCTTGAGCGCGATACTCCGTCACCGCAGCAGAAACCTTGGTGTGGGCTTCTTCTGTGGCCGGATTTTGCGCCGCGCAGCAAGTCGCTGCGAGTACCAGCAGGCCGATCAACCTTCTGTCTCCGTGATGGTCTCAGCCGCCTCGCTTAACTCAGCTTCCAGTTCCTTGATGGTTTTGGCCAACTCGGCGATCTCTGCTTCCAGCTCAGCGCGGTCCAGTTCCTGATTGGCCATGGTGGCCTCCAGGTTCGCTTGCGCCAGGGAAACACTGTGACCGAGCTCCTGTTGCTGATAAGCCTTGCCGAATGCGGTCCAAGCCTGGAAAGTTTTCTGAGAGATGGCCAGTTGGGTTTTCTGACGCTCGATGCTGCGCGCGGCGCGTTCCAATACGACTTGCGCAGTGGCGTCGGCAAGATCGTTGCGCTCATACATGGAGGTCAGTTGAGCCAGTTCTTCTTGAGCATCAGAAACACCATCACGGGTATGCTCGATTTCCAAGGCCATCATTTCGGATTCCAGTTCGGCTTCGTAGTCGACGAAGGCTTGCAGCGCTGCACGTGAGGAAGAGACCTCGGCCTCCGCACTGATCATGCTGTAGTTGTGGTCGGTAAGCATGGCGGCCATGCGCAAATGCGACAACTCCATCTGCAGGCGGGCGTCGGCGAGCTCCTGTTCGGCATCGCCATACTCCTCCTCGGAGTATTCCACTTCAGGCTCTTGTGGAATGGCGGCGTCGGAGATTTGCGGGAAAGCCAGCAGCCCAAGAGCGGCAAGCAAGACGGTAGGGAAGAGCAAACGCATTCCTGACCCTAGCAAAAAGATGTTTCGCCGATGTGCCGGCCGAAAGGGCAAGTGTTTTGCTGAATCTGGAGCCTCACCGGGTTCACACGGTGGATAGCTCTAGTGAAACCGCCAATCTTCGCCGCAGCGAGCACAAAAAAACCTCGCACTCGAAAGTGCGAGGTTGGAGAAGGCGGTTGGCCTTCTTAGTTCTGGTAAGGATCGCTTGGGTTCCGCTCTAACAGCAGCTTGCCAAAGCCTTCACCGTTGCGGCGACCTGGTGAGTAAGGCTGTGCGTAAGGACGTTGGGTGGCGGTGGCGTTGCCGAAAGCAGGGCCATCGTCGCTGAAGGCACCGAGCAAGGAGTCGAAAATCGAGCCTTGGCGAACCGAGTACGGAGTGTTCGTATCGTGGTTCAGGAAGTACTTGGAAAAGCCATCCGGAGTCTGCGACAAGCCACCCTTGTGGGCAGGAGTTGCCTCGTGAGCCTCGAAGGAGTTGGAGTCGCTGTCATCGTCCATGAAAGGCATGGAGCAAGAGGCGAGGGCAAGGCCGAGAACGGCGACGGATTTGAGCAGGATTCGGGACATGATCAAGTTCAGGTGCTCCTTAGAGCTGAGAACCCACAAGAGTAGGGAGGGGAGCGGCTCTCGTCAAACGCAAGAAGCAGCTATCCTTTGGTCTGGTTATGGCTTCCGACTCCTTCCGTAACGCGCGCGGCACCAGGGATTTGTATCCCGACGACCTGCTGCTCATCCATCACCTCGAGCGCACCGCCATCGCGGTGGCGCAGGCGGCTGCATATCGGGAGATTCGCACCCCCTTATTCGAGGAAACCCGTCTGTTCAAGCGCTCCCTAGGAGAAGCCACGGATGTCGTTGAGAAAGAGATGTTCACCGTGCCAAGACGCACCGCAGAGGGTGCTGAGCCCAGTTCGACCAGCGACCCGCTCTCTTTCACGTTTCGGCCTGAAGGTACGGCAAGCGTTGTACGTGCTTATGTACAAGGCGGTTACGCCGCGCGCGCGCCGCTACAGAAGTGGTACTACGTGGGCCCCATGTTCCGCTATGAGCGGCCACAGAAGGGCCGTGAGCGTCAGTTCACCCAGTTTGGCGTTGAGGCCTTTGGTGCCCAGAGCGCTACTTTGGATGCCGAGGTCATAGGAATCGCGCTGGACTTCTTCCAGCGGCTCGGTTTCGGCGATCAGCTCGAAGTGCGCATGAACTCGATGGGCGACCCCCAGGATCGCGAACTTTGGCGCGACAAGCTGCGTGAATTTTTCGCTCCACAGTTCGAGGGCGACGACATCGAGCGCTGCGCTGACTGCCGCGACCGCTTCACGCGCAATATCCTGAGACTCTTGGATTGCAAGGTGCCGCGCTGCCAAGAGCTGAACGCGGGGGCGCCGGATTTGTTCGACGTGATGAACCAAGACGCCCTCACGCATCACCAGCAGGTCGGTGAAGCCCTACGCGCCATTGGTTTTGAACCCAAAGAGGATCGCAGCATCGTGCGTGGTTTGGACTACTACTCGCGCACTGTGTTCGAAGTGCACTACCCACCGTTGGGCGCACGCTCGGCACTGTGTGGTGGTGGCCGTTACGACGGCTTGGTGGAGGAGATGGGCGGCCGTCCAACTCCAGGTGTTGGTTTCTCGGTCGGCTTTACGCCTACCGAACTTGCCTTAGCCGAATTGGGTTTGCCACCGGCTCAAGACATGGATGACCTGCGCGCACAAAGCGCACCGCAAGTCTTTGCCATCGCTGTGTCGGCCGAGGATCGCCTTCCGCTATTTGCAATAGTTGAAGAGTTGCGCAAAGCCGGAGTGCGTTGCGAACTAGATCACCGCGGCAAATCTCCGAAAGCGCAGTTCAAGGAAGCGGCCAAGTCCCAGGCACGATTCGCCCTGGTGTTGGGCCCCGACGAACGCGTTGCCGGTCAAGTGGTGTTGCGTGACTTACAGCAGAAGGAAGAGCGCAAGGTTGCCGCAGTAGAGCTTGCAGCAACCATCACGCAAGCTTTGTCGGCCACATGAAGCTGGTCGTCTTCGGCGGTTCTTTTGATCCCGTGCATGAAGGCCATGTGGCTATGGCCAATGCCATTCAGGAACATCAGAATCCCGACCTACTGCTTTGGGTGCCGTCGTACCACGCACCGCATAAGACCGAACGCCCGCCGGCTGTGGCAGATTGGCGGTTGACCATGTTGGACTCGGTTGTGGCAAGGCGGACTGGTGAAGAGGTTTGCCGTTTGGAGATCGAGCGCGAAGGTTTGTCCTTCACGGTGGATACTTTGCGTCAGTTGGAAAAACAATACGGTGTGGCGCATCCGACCCTATTGCTCGGAGCCGATTCCTTGCAGCACTTGCTCACCTGGCGCGATGTTCCAGAATTATTCGAACGCGTGCGTTTCGTTTTCGTGCCTCGACCTGGTTGGGGCGAATCACAACTACAGGACTTCCGCATTCAACTGTCGGATGAGCTGCGCGTTTGCTTTCACGCAGAGTTCTTGCCGATGCAAGAAGTCGCCGTGAGCTCCACTGAGATTCGTGAAGCCCTTGCGCTTGGGCAGATGCCAGAAGGCTTGGCGCCATCGGTGCGCGAGTTTATTCGCGCTCAGGGTTGCTACGGCTTTACCAAAGCTTGATGTCGCCGGCCTCGCGTAGGCCAGCCAAGACCTGCTCGCGATCCTGCCAAGTGGCAGGCGCTGTCATCACTTCGTCGACCAAAGCGGCGCGCACCTTTTGCAGTTTGGTGATCTTGCGCTCGACCACTTGCACGATGTGATAACCCGCGCCGGACTCGATCACGGCGGAGTTCTCGCCGACTGCCTGATCACTCACCGCAGCGGTGAAGGCTGGGCCATAGAGTCCCGGGCGGTAGCTGGGCAACTCGCCTTGGCTCTGGCGTGAGACCTGATCGTGGGAGTATTTTTCCACCATCGTGGCGAAGTTAGCGCCACCGTTAAGTTCATCGAGGCAGGCGTCGGCCATGGCACGCGCCTCTAACTTCATCTGCATGGCGTCGATCTCCGACGGCTTGGAGCCAGCACGAATCTTCTCGGCGCGCAGGAAGTGCGGCATGACCAATACATGACGAATGCGGACCTTGACGCCGCCTGCTCCATATTTGGCATCGAAGGCGCGCTGGATGCGCTGGTCGGTGGCGACGCGGGTAGCTAGGACCAACTTGTCGAGCAGCTGCTCATGGGCCAAATCGGCGCGCAGGTTCTCAAGGAAGTGCTCATAGGTCTGGCCAGCTTCACGCAGCGATTTACGGAAGTCCTCCAAGCTGCGGCCCTTACGATTCTGCTCCATGCGCGTATCGAAGGCCTGCTGCAGGGCCGCCTGGTCGAGCATCACGCCGTAATCCAAGGCCGCCTGCTTGACCAACTCGTGGTCAATCATCTGGTTCAGTTGGCGCTTGCCGTGGCGTTTCCACAGGAAATCCTTATACGCATCGAGCTTGATTTGGACATCTCCGACCTCTGCCACGACGTCGGCGGCAAGGGGCTCTTCGGGCTTCGCTTCCTGGGCAGCGAGCGGTGAGGATAGAAAAAGGCACAGGGCCGTGCTGAGGGTAAAAATTAGGTGTTTCATGGGCGGGTTGCAGCAAGTGGAGAGGGGAACGAGAATACCTGCCACGCGCCGCCGCAGGAAGCCTGTGGGCGGGCCTTGTTTTGATTGCCATCATCTCCGACTTGCATTCCAACATCGAAGCGTTGGAAGCTGCCATGAAGGACATCGACTCCCTCGGGGTCGAGACCGTGGTATGTCTTGGCGATGTGGTCGGCTATGGCGCCTCGCCACGGGCCGTCATCGAGAAGGTCATGGAGCGTTGCGCCGTCTGTCTGCAGGGCAACCACGACGCGGCCCTGTTGGATGACCAAGATGCCATCGGCTTCAACGAACGCGCCCTTAGCGCGATCGATTGGACCCGTCATGCCATCGATCCAGAGCATGAAGATCACTGGGCCTTGTGGGATTGGTTGGGGGCTTTGGTGCCTTCGATGGAACTCACGCCGAATGGATACGAGGCCGTTCAGATTGTGCATGCTTCTCCGCGGGAACCTCTTGCGGAATACCTGATGCCCACGCTCGCTGCGGATGGCGAGCGGGTGTTGGCCAACTTCGAGGCCGCCGAACACCGCATCACTTTTTATGGACACACGCATCACCCCGGGTGGTTCGCCGAAGGCAGTTCCTTTCAGCGCGCCGTCGGTCAAGACGTGGTCCTAAAACTAGAAGCCGAGCGCCGTTACATGATCAATGTCGGTTCGATCGGTCAACCACGCGACAGCGACAAGCGTCTTTGCTACGCGCTGTTCGACGGGGAATCCATTCGCTACCGCCGCCTCGAATACGATATCGAGTCGGCAGCCAAACGCATCCAAGCCGCGGGTCTGCCCGATAGCTTGGCTGCACGCCTGTTGCTGGGTCGCTAGGCATAAGCCCGCCCCAAACGACGCTTTCCAAAATGGGAAAACGCTTCATCACAATTGCCCTTTGGAGTCTGGTTGCAGTCTTCATCATCAACACTTGCTTCACGGACAAGGAGCCGCCAGCAAACACCGGAACCCAGTCGCAATGGCTGGAGAGTTTCGAGGTGGCCGCACCGGAAAGCTATGACCTGGTGCTCGAGAACGAGTTGGTGCGTACCGAGTGGAGTGCGACCGGCGCGTCCTGTGGCCGCATCCTGCTGAAGAAATTCACTCCCGAGTTGCACGACGGCGCCATCGTCGAAGGCGACTGGTTGGTGATCTACGATTCTAAGTGGGTCGAAGGGAAAGCTGGTGCCAGTTCCACCTCCTACCGCCGCCGCGACGCCTTCCGGCTTATCGAGAACCAATCGGATTTCTTGCTGCCGGCGGATGAGACCACGCGCATCAAGCAAAACCTAGATTCGGTCACTTGGACAGCTGAAGAACTAAGTGGTGGCCAAGAGTTGCGCTTCTCCTGGACTTCGCCGGAAGGCGTGGACTTGGTCAAGAGCGTGCGCTTGGAGCCAGGCAACTACCACATCGATGCCGAGATCAAGGCCGTGCCGCGCAGCAAGGTTGCCGTCGGCCGTGACCTGACCTTGTCGCTCTCGACTGGTGGCGGCATTCGCACCACCGACGACAACTTCTACCCAAACCCATACGTGGGTGTAGGAGTCACGGACTACGGTGAGTTAGATGATGTCGACTTCCTGCTTCCCGATGGCAGCCCGGTGGCAAACCGTGCGGTCGCCGAGCAGTGGTCCACCGCGGACATTCCATTCGTGGTCGAAGGTTCGAAGTACTTCCTTTCATCGATTCGTGCGCTCGGTAGTAGCCGCTTCCAAGGCGCTGTCGCGGAAGTGTTGTTCGATGACTTGGCCGCCGCCGAAGACATGGCGTTGGAAGGTAGCAACATCACTCTGAGTGCTTCGTCGGAATATTGGAAACGCGCCTCGGTGGCCGGGGTCTTCAATCTGCATCTTGGTGCGATCGACACCTACGAGGCCAAGCAATTCCAGTGGTACATCGGTCCGAAAGATACGCGGGTCATGACCGAGGACAAGTACGGCGAGATGGCCGAGGTCATCCACTACGCCGACTATGGTCGCTCCTTCTTCTACCGCATGTTCCTGACTTCTTATGTCGCACCGGTGCTGTTGTGGATCATGAACATGTTCCACTCACTGGTCGGCAACTGGGGTATCGCGATCATCCTGTTGACCATCGTTGTCAAGGCCGCGGTGTTCCCGATCATGCGTCACAGCCAGATCAAGATGGCCGCTTACCAAGCCAAGATGGCGAAGGTTAAGCCGCAACTGGATGCAATCAACAAGAAGTACGGCAAGGATCCTCAGAAGAAGAATGAGGAGACCATGAAGATCTATAAGCAGCATAAGCTGTCGCCGCCGGTGGGTGGTTGCTTGCCTATGTTCCTGCAGATGCCGATCTTCGTCGGTTTGTTCCAAGCCTTGCGTTCGTCGATCCTGATTCGCCAGGAGCCGTTCTTCGGTTGGATCGATGACCTTGCTAAGCCCGACGCCTTGATCGACTTCGGCGGTCCAGTAATGGACTTCTTCCCGTTCTCGGGAGTGACCACCTTCAACTTGCTGCCACTGATCATGGTGGTGCTGTGGGTCATGCACCAACGTGCCATGCCCAAGCCGACCGATCCGCAACAGGCGCAAATGCAGAAGATGATGGCCTTCATGCCGATTCTGTTCGGTTTGATTCTCTACAACTACGCTGCCGGATTGTCGCTCTACATGATTACTTCCTCGTTGATTGGTATCTTCGAGCAGCAGGTCATCCGCAAGCGCTGGCCAGTACCTGGTAGCCCACAAGCCAAGGCGCTGGAAGAGGCTGCCGCCGCCAAGGGTGGCAACCAGTAGATCGCACGTCATCGCGGCGCCAGCCACTCCTTCGGGTGCGGCGCCGCGAGCAGTGATTCGCTTGAGCGGCGCGCATCTGCTCGCCAACGCCAACCAATATCTAAACTTCCTTTCGGCTCCGCTTGCAGCACAACGACGAGTGTTGGAGTGTGTTTTGGAGCCGTTGCCGGGCGTTCCAGTTGATGCCCATTTGTTAGTCTTTCCTGGACCACATTCTGCAACCGGTGAAGATGTCTGTGAGATTCATATGCCTGGCTCCACGCCGTTGGTGGATGCGCAGATGCAACAGCTGTTGATAGCGGGCGCGCGCTTGGCCGAGCCTGGTGAGTTCACCCGTCGTGCCTTTTTGAACGGGCGCTTGGACTTGACCCAAGCCGAAGCCGTATTGGAGTTGGTGGAGGCACGATCGACTGCCGCGGCAGTTGCGGCCAGCCAAGTTCTCGGTGGATCACTCGGCAGTTGTATGAGTGCTTGTCGTGGCGTTTTGTTGGAAGCCCTGATGGAGTTAGAAGCTGGTTTGGATTTCGAGGAGGGTGATTCCCAAGACCTTGAGCCGGGAGCTGTCGATGATCTCTTACAACGCGCCAATGACTTATTGCAATCTGGTCTGCAGGCAGAACAACAACGCTTGTTGCGCCATGGCGGGCAGTTCCGCATTGCCTTGGTGGGGGCGGCCAATGCTGGCAAAACCACCCTGTTTAGTCGCCTGACCGATACGCCAAGTTTGATTTCCGATACCGCAGGAACTACCCGCGATCGTCGAGAGGCCACTTGGCAACCAGCGAATCTCGAACTGCCGCTGACGCTGGTCGATTATCCAGGGCTTGGTGGCCAAGCCGCCGACGCCCGTGACGCAGCTGCCCGTGAGTTGGCAGAGCTCGGTGCCACGCCGCTGGATCTGGTGTGGTTTTGCGTGGCGCCGGGAACTGCAGTAGAGGATTTGCCTGGCCGTTTGCCAGCCGCGCCAGTCGTGGTTGTCTGGACCCAGAGTGACTACCAACTCCCCATCAGCAGCGATTTGAGAACTGCGGTCAGGCAGTTGGCTGGAATAGCAGCTCCAGAAGTACAGCTTTGTTGTCCCCCTGATCGAACGGAAGTGGTGGCCGCAGAGTGTTTGGCTTCGGCCAGCAAGATGGCCCTAACTCATGCTGAGAAAGCACTTTCCGACCATATCGCGCATGGGCGTCGGCACCAGGAGGCGCTCCAGGAGGCGCTGGAGGCAGTGGCAAGGGCGGAGCAGTGGGATCAGCTGGGTGGCCATCAGGACCTGGTCGCTGAGGACCTGAGGGCGGCTTTGGCAGCCCTCGCCTTGCTGGTCGGGGAGTTCACCCCGGAGCAGGTCTTGGATCGACTCTTTTCAGCCTTTTGCGTTGGCAAGTAGATTGACGCAAGATGTTGTGGTAAAACGGGTCACGTCCGTTGGACTCCACAACCCCTTGTTGCCTTGCGTTGCCCATATTGCCAAGCTGATCACGACCGCGTCATAGACTCGCGGTCCGCCGCCGATGGTTTTTCCATCCGTCGCCGGCGCGAGTGCATGGAGTGCAGTCGGCGCTTCACCACCTACGAGCGTATGGAGGAGACTCCGCTGCGTGTGGTTAAGAAAGATGGCTCGCGTGTGCCTTTCGACCGCAGTCAGATTTTGCGCGGCATGTTGAAAGCTTGTGAAAAGCGTCCTGTATCTATGGAGGATCTCGAGAAGATCACTTCCGGGATCGAGCGACGCCTGACTGAGATGTTCGATCGCGAAGTCGGTAGCAAGTACATCGGTCAACTGGTGATGGAAGAGTTGAAGAAGCTCGACCAGGTTGCCTATGTGCGTTTCGCTTCGGTGTACCGCGAGTTCAAGGACGTCGAGCAATTCATCTTCGAACTGAAACCATTCCTCGAAAAGAAGGGTGGTGCCTAGGAAGAAGCTCAGGCGCGTCGTCAAACGCGATGGCTCGGAACAGAGCTTCGACGTATTGCGACTTACCGAAACCATCACATCCTGTTTGCAGGGCGTGGGTGAGAAGGCGGTGCTTGCGCAACAGTTCACGGATACGGTGGTCGTGCGTGCCTCGAATGCCATCGGTCTTGTAGCAACCACCAAGTTGGCCAAGATCATCATCGATGTGTTCGAGAGTTATGATTGCGCCGCCGCCGCAGAAGCCTTCGCTTGGTATCGCCTCGAAGAGGAAGACCTAGTTGGCAACATTCGCATCCACACTCAAACCGGATGCGAAACCCAATCGCGGCCATGGGAACGTGATCGTCTTGCGCATTCCTTGATGCGCGATCGTTACTTCGAGTCTGCAGTCGCACGCACCGTCGCTCGCAACACCGAGCGTCGTTTGATCGCCACCGGCTTGCGTCATATGACCGGTCGTTTGGTCGCAGCCCTTGCCGAGAATGAATGCCGCACGATGGGTCTACGCGGCGAACCACTGCATTCCGAGCACCTTGGCATTGACCGACGCCAACTGCGTGCTTGGCTTGGTGGTGAATGCTTGCCAGCTGGTAGCGGCGATAGCGCTTTGCCAACCTTGGGTGCCGACGGCCAGGATGCACGTCCAGTCCTTGGTGCCGAGTTGCTCGCCCGTTTTGCTCTCGAGGAAGTGCTCACCGCACCGCAATTGGAGGCTTGGCGCGCGGGTCGTTTTGACTTGCTTGCGCTTGGAGATTGGATGCGTCCGTTGCGCTTGTGGTTACATCCGCATCAAGGCGAAAGCGAGCATGACTTTTGGCGACGCGTGGCCGATGCGCGCATGGAATGCCATGAGGTCCAAGTCTTTCGCCCAGCTTCTGCACACAACACCGAGTTGTCGCGCAGCGCACCGCAATGGTTGCAGGCACCTGGCGTGAACTTGCGCTTGTCGACCTCCGATCCAGCATTGGCCTTGGATTGGGCCGAACAAGAATTGTGGCATTCGATGCCTGCTAAGGCTTTCTTGCAGGCTGATTCTGATGTCGCTGCCAAACTGGTTGGCCTTGGTCACACCACTGTGCAGTGGCAACCGCCGCGACGATTCCCGGCTGCCTCTGACCTGACCGAAAATTCGGTCGAGCGCGGGGCCGTGATCAACCTCGTGCACTTAGCTGCTGCAGCTGGTGCTCTGGCGGTGGAGGAGTTCTTCGCCTTGGTCCAAGAGAGCCTGGATCTGGCTTGTGGGGCATTGGCTACACTTATTCGCCGCGCCAAGATGGCCGCGCGGCCGCGCATCACTTTGCTGCCCGCCGGCCTAGATGCCGCCCTGGAGCTTCTCTTGCCGGATTCGGCACTGCGCATGGCGCGCTCTCGCCAACTGATTCTTGCCTTGCGCGACCGCTTCGAACGTGCCGCCAAGGCTCATGAACTGCGGCTGGAACACAGCAATCCAGCACACCCGCAGGCCGTCGGCACTCGCCTGGCCGAACGCGACGGTGTGTTGGGGCCGATTGCTTATCGATGTGGCTGGCTTCCCGGCCAGTTAGATGTTGAAATGGTGTCGCTGGCCCTCGACACTGCACCCTGGTTGGAGATTCCGGCCGCCAAGTTGTACGGCAGTTCCTGGTCCGGGAAGCTGCTTCCACGCACCCCCGTCGACCAAAAGTCGAACCAAAGCGAGACCTGATCCCGCATGTACCTGAAACGCATTGAACTGGAAGGATTCAAGTCCTTCGCCGATCGCACCGTCATCCCAGTGGAGCGCGGTCTTACTGGTATCGTTGGCCCTAACGGTTGTGGCAAGTCGAATGTCGTCGATGCCCTGTTATGGGTGATGGGCGAGCGTTCGTCCAAGGCCCTTCGTGCCGACCACATGGACGACGTCATCTTCAAGGGTGCCGAAGGCCGCAAGGCTGCTCCCTATGCCATGGTCGAGGTCATCCTTGGTGACCCCGAAGGCAAGATCGTCGAAGTCGGTGGTGAGATCGCCGTCGGCCGACGCTTGTTCGCCAATGGCGATGCCGAATACTTGCTGCATGGCCGCAAGGTACGCCGCAAGGATGTGCGTGAAGTGTTGATGGACACCGGCCTTGGGGTGCAGGGCTATATGGTGTTGGCGCAAGGCAAGATTGATGCCGTTCTGGCCGCCAACCCTGATGATCGCCGCAGTGTGTTCGAAGAGGCTGCTGGCATCTCGCGCTACAAGGCGCGCAAGCACGAGACCGTGTTGAAACTGAAGCGCGTCGACCTGGACCTGTCGCGCGTTGATGATGTGCTCGAAGAAGTTTCGCGTTCGGTGCGTTCCTTGCGCTTGCAAGCTGGCAAGGCGCGGCGTTTCGTTGAGATGCGCGATCGTTATCGCGAATTGCGCGTGCGCTTGGCATTTGCCGACTCCAGTGCGTTCACCACGCGTGAAAAGGAACTGCGTGGTTCCGAGAGCGAGATCGAGAGCGTCATCAACGAGTTGCGCACCGAGCGTGACAGTGTTGCTGAGCGTTTGGCGGAGTTAGAGCGTGAAGAGTCCGTGCTGCGTGAGCGTCACGATGGCTTGCGTGCCGAATCCGGCGAAGTCAAGGAGCGCGCCGCTGGTCTGGAAGAACGCGTGCATGGTCTTGAGACTCGCGCTTCGGAAGGGGAGTCGCGCATCGAGCGTGACCGCAATCGTTTGACCTTGCTCAACAACGAGCAGCAAGATGGCGCTGAGACCGATCGCGCCCTGCAGGCTGAACACGCGGAACGTTCTGCGGCGTTGGAACAGACGCGCGTGGTTCTGGGTGAAGCCGAAGCTGCCTTCAAGGTCGCGCGCGAAGCCAAGGCGGCTCTGCGCACACGCATGGAGGAACTGCGTCGCCTGGTGCTGAATGCGCTGCAGGAACGGACCCAGTGGAACAACAAGGTCGCCACCGCGGCCAAGCGTCGCAGTGAAGCCGAAGGTGGTCTGAAGGCGCTGGAGCGTCGTCGCCAAGAGATCGGCACGGAAGTCATGTCGGTCGGCTCCGACTGCCAAGAGTTGCACGAGCGCTTGGAACAGCTGGAAGGTGGTGTGCAGGAATCCGAGCAAGCTGCAAAGGCTGCTCAGGAAGAGGTCGAGCGCCTGCGTGATGAGCGCAAGGGCTTTTCCACCACCGCACATGATGCGCGTCAGCGCCGTGCTTCCGCCCAAGCACGTGTTGAGGCTTTCAAGGTGGTTGATGATGAAATGCCTGGCGTGCCTGAGCATTTGCGCAAGTTCATCGAAGAACAGCGCACCGGTGTCGGTGGCTGGTTGCTCGATGACATCCAGATTGAACAGCCGTGGGACCGCTTGTTGGAGAACGTGCTCGGACGTCTGCAGCATGCTTTCTGGCTGACCGATTCGAATGCCGCTGGTGAGTTACCGGAGGGAGTCTTTGACTTCTTCTATACCGATGCAGGCTTCTACAAGGCAGCCATAGACATTGAAGGCGCCAAGACCTTGCGTAGCATGTTGAGCGGCAATGATGGCGCTTGCGATGCACTGTGTGAGCGCTTGGGGCAAGCTTATTGCGTCTCCACTTCGGAAGAAGCGCGCGGCTTAGCCAGCAGCCATCCGCATGCCTTGTTCATCTCCGCAGATGGCGAAGTACACGGCCGTGGTTATGCCCGACGTGGCATCCTGTCGGAAGATGCAGCCGGTATGTTGGCGCGCCGCAATGGTCGCGATCAGGCGCAGCTGGCGCTTAAGGAATCCGAGATCGAGTTCCAGCGTGCCCATGCCCTGGAGGAAGATGCCGCTGCGCACTTGGTCTCCGCCGAACAGGTCGCACATGATTGCGCTGCCGAGCTGCGCAAGGCAGTGGCCGCTCGCGAGGAAGTCGCCGAACGTCATAAAGGCGTGGCGCGTCGCGAAGCCAGTCTGCAAGAAGAAGCACGCGCGATGGAACGCGAGGCTCAGCAGCTGGCGCAAGTGGTCGAACAGACCACCAAGGTCGAAAGTGAAGCCTCAGGGCGTCGCGATGCTGTGGAGCAGAAGCGTATCCAGGCCAACACCGAGTTGGAGAATATGCAGTCCGAAGTCGATCAGCGCGAGAAGGCTTTCGAGTCTGCTTCGCATTCCTTGCAGGAGGCGCGCGTGGCACACGGTGGGTTGGAGCAAGAGGATCGTTTGTGGCGTAATCGCCACACCGAGCTGTTGGCGCGCA
Source organism: Planctomycetota bacterium (assembly GCA_024229395.1). Taxonomy (GTDB): domain Bacteria; phylum Planctomycetota; class UBA1135; order UBA1135; family UBA1135. The sequence continues at coordinate 49,526 of JAAESM010000004.1, forward strand.
CCGAAAAGCAGAATGCCGAGCGCGGTTCCTTGCAGAAGGAAGTCTCCGAGCTGGATGTGCGCTGTGTTGAGTTGCGCACCGAAGCGGAAGAAGCACGTAAGGAACGCACCGCTTTGTTGGAGCGCCGCTCAGACTTGACCGAGCGCGTCGAAGAGGCGTGGGAGCAGCTGCAACGCGCTTCGACGGCTCTGCATGGTGTGCGCGCGCGCAGCCAGGATGAATCGGGTCGCCTTGAGCAGCTGCTTGAGAAGCGTCAAGGGTTGGCTCTGGAAGTGCAGAAGGTGCAGATGCACCTCGAGGAACTCATTCGCGGCGTGATCGAGGAATTCGGTCAGCCTCTTGAGGACCTATCACGTGGCTTGGAGATCGATGCCAGTCAGCCTTTGCCAGAAGATGCCAGCGAAACCGAGTACCGCGACGAACTTCTGGGCATCAAGCGCCGTATGGAAAGTATCGGTTCGGTCAACCTTGATGCGGTTAAGGAGTTGGAGGAGCGTTCTGAACGTGAGGCCTTCCTGATTAGCGAGCGCGATGACCTGCTCGCCGCCAAGACGAACTTGGTTGACACTCTCGAGGAGTTGGATATCAAGTGTCGCGAGCGCTTTGTCGAAACCTTCAACCGTGTGCAAGGTCAGTTCGAACATATCTTCCGACGTCTCTTCCGCGGCGGTAAGGCTTCGATCCAACTTGAAGAGGGCGCCGATCCACTCGATGCCGGCATCGACATCAACGTACGTCCACCTGGAAAGGAACTGCGTTCGATCAACCTGCTGTCGGGTGGTGAGCGCACCCTGACTGCCTTGGCTCTGCTGCTTGCGGTGTTCCAGTCGCGCCCATCGCCCTTCTGCCTGTTGGACGAGGTTGACGCAGCTTTGGATGATGCCAACGTCGAGCGTTTCGTCGATGTGCTCAACGACTTCACCGGTACCACGCAGTTCTTGGTCGTAACCCACAACCGCATCACCATGTCGCGTTGTGAACGCCTCTTCGGTGTCACCATGCGCAAGCGCGGTGTCTCGATGGTGGTCAGCGTGGAGCTGGATCAGGTCGCAGGCGAAGGCGAAATGGACTTGTCACAGTCTGAAGCCGTTGATCCGGTACGCGCTCGCGCCTTGCAGACGGAGAATCAGCCCACAGCCGCAATGACTACAGCCGATCGGGGTGTCATCGTGCCAGATGCGGACACCACCGAGCCGGCGGAAGCGGTGGTGGTTGAAGAAGGAATGGAAGCCGGGCAGTAAGCCGGGCTTCCATTTGGAAGAGTCTCGAAGACGCCTTAGTTGCCTTTCGGCCCGAACTCTTTCTCGATCCGTGGCAGTGCTGCGGTGACCAAACGACCGATGCGTGCCAAGGAGTTGGCGCTGACCTTGTCCAAAGTGTCTTCCTTGGTGTGCCAGTAGGAATGGCCTGGGCCGAAGTTGAAGTCGATTAGGTCGATGGCCGGTACCATGCGTTTGCGGAAGTGCAGGTGGTCATCGTTGATCGGGCGCTGGCCGACGAATAGGCCGCCATCACCAAGTGAAGCGGCAGTGCTTTCGAACAACTGCTTCAGGCGTGCGTCAGAACCGCTTTCCTTCAGTAGGCCGAGCTTGGCGTCGCCGACCATATCGAGCAGCACCAAGGCCTTGATGTTCTTGATCGTCTTATCTTTCTCCATGCGCTCGGCCAGATCACGGCTGCCGAAGGTGGAGTTGGTGTCGTTATCCCATAACAGCGGTGGGAACAGTTCCTCGCCATCGAACCAGCACAACACGATCGTCATGCCTTCGCGCGGACCTTCGCCTTGTAGTTGACGGGCCAATTCCAAAAGCACCACGGTCGAACTGCCTGCATCGTTGGCGCCGACGAAGCCGGGCTTGTCAAAAGTGTCGTAGTGGCTTGCGATCCAGACCTCACCCTTCTTCGTGCCTTCACGGCGCGCCAACACATTCACGCCTTCGATTGGGCCCTTACGACGGGCGCCTTCTGGTGGGTTGACCTCAAACTTATCCAAGCTGACTTCCCAGCCCTTCAGTTCGCCGAGGATGACCTGCATCCAATCACGGGTCTTCTCCAATCCTTTGGTTCCGATGCGGCGTGGACCGATCTCTTCGCATAGATACTTCAGGTCGGCATAAGCGCGTTCCTGGCCCTTGCCGTCGCTACCCCAGACTGCGCCCTTAGGATCACCCTGGTCATTCGAGCCTTGGGCTTGGGTGCCGCCGCAGCTGGCAGCAGTGACGACCAATAGAAGCGGCAGCATGAAGGCTGCCGAAAGAAGTTGCGAAGTACGTGTGATGCGAGTCATGACGTTGTGGTTCTACAAGGGGGACATGATACCCGTGGCGTGTCTACAATCCTCAGATGTCGTTCCAGGACCCAGGAGACCTCCTTTACGAGCCACCACTGCGTGAGTTCACTGCTTTAGCGATTGTTCTCGGTATTTTGGTTGGTTTGGTCATGTCGTTGGCCAATGTCTACCTCGGCCTGTTCGCCGGAATGACCGTCAGCGCGTCGATCCCGGCCGCCGTGATCTCGATGGGCTTGCTGAAAGGCGTATTCAAGCGCGGCACCATCCACGAGAACAACATCGTGCAGACCATCGCTTCGGCGGGGGAATCGCTCGCGGCAGGCATCATCTTCACCATGCCCGCCCTGGTGATTGCCGGGGTGTGGAGTGACTTTGACTTCTGGACCACGACTTTGGTGTCGATGACCGGCGGTATGTTGGGCGTGCTCTTCATGATCCCGCTGCGTCGCCCGATGATCGTCGAGGATCCCGACCTGATCTATCCAGAAGGCGTCGCTTGCGGCAAGGTTCTGCGTGCGGGTGAAGAAGGCGGAGCCGGCATGAAGATGGTGTTCGGCGCACTTGGCCTTGGTGCTCTGATCAAGGTCTTGATCGATGGCGTGGCCTTACTCACCGCCGGCCTGAAGACTGCGGTCACCATCGGCAGTGCGCGGATCTTCGCTGGCATCATGGCTTCACCGGCCTTGATCGCCGTCGGCTTCATCGTCGGCTTCAACATCGCAACTCTGGTCTTTCTGGGCGGTGCGATCTCCTGGTTCGGCGCGGCACCTTATCTGACTGCGACTACCGAATACTTGGCCGATGGTGTGGTCGTCAGTCTCGATAATCCAGCGCTGGAAGGCCTGGTCAAGGCCGACGTGCGTTTCCTTGGCGTCGGCGCAATGATCGTCGGTGGACTTTGGTCGATCATCCAGATTCGTAAAGGGATTGCACAAGGTGTGCGTGAAACCTTCGGCAGCTATCGCGCTGCTATGGATGAGAAGGAGCCGCCCAAGCAAAACAATCAGGACATGGATCGCAAGTGGCTGCTGTTGCTGATGGCCGCAACCATGATGGTGGTGCTGTTCCTTTACTTCCGTGTGACTGACAGCATGGCAGTATCCGCTTTGGCCACGCCGCTGATGGTGATCTGCAGCTTCTTCTTCGTTGCTGTGGCAAGTTACATCGTTGGGTTGGTCGGAAGTTCCAACAGTCCAGTTTCAGGCATGACCATCTGCTCGGTGCTGCTGACTTCCGGAGTCATCGCGCTGTTCGGTTACTCCGGTGAGATTGCGATCCTGGCCACCATGGGCGTGGCTGGTGTGGTCTGCTGTGCTACTTGTACTTCTGGCGACGTCTGCCAGGACCTGAAGACCGGCAATATCGTCGGGGCTACGCCGTTCCGCCAGCAATGGGCCGAGGTCATCGGCGTGTTGTCGGCCAGTTTCGTGATGGCCCCCGTGCTTGGCTTGCTGCACCGCGGTTATGGCATCGGCACCGATGCCCACCTTGATGAGGCTTTTCAAGGCAATGCTCTGGAAGCCCCCCAGGCACAGCTGTTTGCCTCATTGATGGATGGCTTTTTTGGAGCAACGGATTTGCCGTGGGATTTGATTGCTGCAGGTGCCGTGGTTGGCCTTGCCATCATCTTCATCGACCAGCTGGTTTTGCTGCCGAAACGCAGTAAATTCCGCCTATTCTTGATGCCTGTAGCAGTTGGTATGTACCTGCCATTAGGTCTATCCGTAGCCATCCTGGTCGGCGGCATCATCGCCTGGATCGCCGGGCGCGCCCACGCCGATCCGGAAAGTCGTGAACGCGGCCACGAAAAGGGGGTACTCTTGTCCTCTGGCTTGATTGCTGGAGAAGCGATTGCAGGGGTGCTCATTGCCATCCCTATGGCCGCGAAAATCGAACTTCCGGATATGGAAGGCAGCATTTCCCCATGGTTGACCTTGGTCTCCGTGTTGGTCGTCGCCAGCCTTCTGATTCGCGCAGGAACATCCAAGAACTAAAGTGAAACTGTCCGTAGTCATCCCGATCTACAACGAGGAGGAAACCCTTCTCGACATCATCGAGCGTGTACGCGCAACTCCATACGAGAAGGAGCTCATCCTTGTCGATGACTGCTCTCAAGATGGCACGCGTGCGATCCTTGCAGAGCTCGAGAACGATGAAGACCTGTCGATCCATTACCACTCGGTGAACCAAGGCAAGGGCGCAGCATTGCGCACCGGCTTTCAGCATGTCACCGGTGATATCGTCCTGATTCAGGATGCCGACTTGGAATACGATCCGGGCGAATACCCGATCCTGCTTGAGCCCATCGAGAAGGGCTTGGCCGACGTGGTCTATGGCTCACGTTTCAAGGGTGCGCGCATGTCGCGTGTGCACTTGTACTGGCACCAGATGGCCAACAACTTCCTGACTTGGGTGTCGAACATGTTCACCAACTTGAACCTGACCGACATGGAGACTTGCTACAAGGTCTTCAAGGCCGAGGTCCTGCAAGGCATGGATTTGAAGTCCAACCGTTTCGGTTTTGAGCCTGAGATCACCGCCAAGATCGCGCGCAAACGCATCAATGGCGATCGCATCCGCATCTACGAAGTGCCGATCAGTTACTACGGTCGTGATTACGACGAAGGCAAGAAGATCGGTTGGAAGGATGGTGTTGCCGCCTTGTGGCACATCGTGCGCTACAACCTGTTCTCTTAGATCGGTTCAGAACAACTTTGGTGATTCACGCAGCGGTCCGCGAGCTGGCGCAACCACCACATCTACGCCACTGAGCCCGCGCGCAGCCAAACCTGCCGCCGCGGCTTCCAGCGCCAGTTCCGGCTTGTTGTTCTTCAGCGATAAATGCGCCAGCACCAAGTTCTTCAAGCTGGTTGGTGCAGCGGCCGCCAACAACTCGCTGGTCTGGTCATTGGATAAGTGACCTAAGTCGCCGCCAACGCGATGCTTCAACATGGATGGATAGGGGCCGTTGGCAAGCATGGTCACATCGTGATTGGATTCCAGCACCAAGGTGTCGATGCCATCCAGCAAACCCTTCTCCAGCAACACCTCCGTGCGACCCAGGTCGGTGAAGTAAGCGGCACGCTGGCCGTCGGCCTCAAAGATGAAACCAAAAGTCGGTTCGGCATCATGCGGAACCTCAATTGGGGTAATCAGCAGCGGCCCCACCTTGAAACTGCCGCGATCGGCAATTGCGCGGTACTCCACATCACGGCGCTGCAATTCCGACCAAGAGGTGCGACTATTGGTGCCGAGCGCACCTTCTCCGGCATAAAGTGGCGCCTTGGCACGCGCGGCCACCGGCACGATATTGGCCGAATGATCGCTATGGCGATGGGTCAACAAGACTGCATCTAAGGAGGTCAGCGAGGCGCCGACGGATTCCGCAAACTGCCGGGCCGTGCGTTGGGCGATTCCACAGTCCAAGCCTACGGTGACCTGGTCGCTACCCTTGCCGGCCAAAATGATGCTGCAATTGCCGGTGGAGCCGCTAGCGAGAGTGTGAAAACGCATGGCCTTCCAGAGTAGCGACGATTGTCCTACAATACTCCCATGAATTCGCTGCAGCGATTTGCTTGGCTCCTGTTGGGACTGTGTGTCCTAGTGGGGGTTGCGCATGCACCGCTGCACGCCGACGCAGATTACTTCGGTGAGGAATGCAGCCTTCTGGCGTTGTGTTCCGGTGCCATCGTACTCCTGCTATGGGCCGCTGTGCCAATGTCGCAGCATCGCGCAAGCTCCCGCCAGCCGCGTCGCGTGGTTGCGGTCGTGGAGCGCTGTTCGCCGGCGCGATTCGCGCATGGCAGTCGCGGGCCGCCTGCTTGGTAAATCGTTTTAAAAATTTCGTGAGCGGAAACGTTCACTACCGGCTGCTTGCAGCCAACACGACTTACCAAATACTACGATGAAAACTCATCTACCCTTAGCGACCCTCGTCGCGCTTGGGCTATGTGCTGCACCCATTGCTGCGCAAGAGCTTGAGCTAGAGAAACAGTCTCCAAACACCGAAGATTCCCTCAGCGAAGCCATGTTGAATCAGAACTTCCCTGGCTTCATGGGAGGTGGTGGGAGTGGATTCACTTCACGCTTCGATTCCTCCTTTAACCCTGCAATGGGTTTGGTCCTTGATAGCGTCGCCAACTTCAGTGAAGAAGTCGGCGACGAAGCAGATAGCCTCGAGCTCCGCAGCGTCGAGATGAACCTAGCCAGTCGCATCGACCCGTTCGGTTGGGCCTATGTGGTCGCCGCCTTCGAGGAAGGCGAGTTCGCTCTTGAAGAAGCCGTACTGATTATGGATCAGCTTCCGGCCAACATGAGCTTGCGCGTCGGGCGCATGCTGAGTGATTTCGGCAAGTGGAACACCCTCCATCTGCATGACAAGTCCTTCATCTTCGAGGATGGTGTCCGTCAGGAATTCTTCGGCGGCAACCTCAATATGACCGGCCTGGAACTGCACCAATGGACCGGATGGGGCGACATGCCAGTACGTTGGTCACTTGGCGTAGCATCCTCCTTTGGCGGCCATGGCCATGGCCATGGCGAGGAGGAAGGTGGGCACGAGCATATGTCCTTCGAGTCCGGCGTGATCGATAACCGTGGTGTGGAAGAGATGGGCTTCAATGGTCGCCTAACCACCCAGCAGGATTTCGGCCAGAATGGTTTCCTTCAATACGGCGTGAGCTTTTTCCATACGCCTGAGGGGCTGGTCGATGAACACGACCACGATTCTGACGGCATCATTGATGAGAGTTTCGGCCTTGGCCAGACCACCATTGCATTGGACTTCACGCTACGTGATGTCGACGCCACGACTCGAACTGCGGACACCCTGTCCATGGAGTTGTGGCACAACAGTCGTGAAGGTGTCAACGAGGTCACCGATGCCATCGAGTCTCACGACGCCAATGGTATCTGGGGTTTCTACCAGCATGACTTCGACCCTTTCTGGGGTGGCGGCGTAATGGCAGCGTGGTGGCAAGAAGCCGGCAATGAGCAATCTTCGGATTGGTTCACCGGTGCCGAGGCTGGATCGCAACGCGCAATCTTTGTCACGCGTAACTTCTCAGAGTTCAACCGCATGCGCCTGCAGGTCACTGAGAATGTCCCAACAGATGGTGAGACCAGTTGGTCCTTGGCACTGCAGTGGGATGTGATCCTTGGCAGCCACAGCCATCCGATGGATTGGTAAATGAAGAGTCTCTCTCTTGATATGAAGCCAGCAGCATTGCTGCTGGCTTTCGTGTCCTTGTGTAGTTTCGTTAGGGCCCAAGAGAAACTCGACATCATCGCCACTATTCCTGACCTCGGCAATCTTGTCGAGGTCATTGGCGGCGACCGCGTAGAGGTGGAAGTTCTGGTCAAGCCTGGGTCCGATCCACACTCGGTCTTGCCGAAAGCCTCCATGTTGCTGAAGCTCTCCCGTGCGGATGGCTTGGTCTTGATGGGGCTTGATTACGAGCATGCCTTCTTGCCGGCGATGCTCGAGAAATGCCGCAACAAGGCCGTCGCGGTTGGCGCCGATGGTTACATGAACGTTGGCGCGCGCATCACTGCATTGGAAATCCCACAACGGATCAACCGTGCTGATGGTGCCGATCTGCATCCTCGGGGCAACCCTCACTACAACATGGATCCTGAGAATGGTCGCATCATGGCGGCTGCGGTGCGTGATTTGTTGATCGAGATCGATCCCGCCTTTAAGGATGACTACCAAAAGCGTTGGTCCACTTGGAATCAACAAGCGCAGAAGCTCATCGCCACATGGGCGAAGCAGATGGCGCCTTTGAAGGGCAAGAAGGTCGTCGTCTATCACAAGTCGTGGACTTACTTCGCCAAGTATTTTGGCTTGGAGGTGATCGCCGCCATTGAACCGAAACCAGGAATCTCACCCAGTGCTTCGCACTTGGTTAAGGTCAAACGCCTGATGACGGAGCACGATGTCAAGGTGATCCTGATGGAGCCCTGGTACAACGCAGGTGCAATTCGCAGTTTGACCGGCAATAATGTGAAGGTGTTGCGTTTGCCTACGGCAAGCGGTGTCGGCAAGGAATCTCAAACCTATTTGGCTTTCATGTCCAACCTGGTGACATCCCTCCGTAACGCCTACGGACTCAAGGAAAAACCTGTAAATGAGCCTGCTAACTCTTGAGAAAGCTGGCTTAGGTTATTCCTCCAAGGCGGTGCTGAGCAATGTGGGTTTCAGCATCGCCGCAGGCGACTTCCTGCTGCTTGCCGGCGCCAACGGTTCCGGGAAGAGCACGCTTTTGCGCAGCTTGATCGGTGCCTTGCCCTTGGTCCAAGGCAAGATGGACAGTCCGCCAGGATTGCGTATCGGCTATGTTCCGCAGCAGTTGTCATTGCCAGCGTTCTTCCCGGTCACGGTCCAGGATGTGGTGACCATGGGCACATGGCGCGGTTCCAAAGATGGACACAATCCAGGGCGCGCGGAAGCTGATCAAGCTTTGACACAAGTGGGGCTGGAGAAACGCCGGGCCCAAAGTTTTGCGCAACTATCCGGTGGCCAGAAACAACGTGCTTTGTTGGCGCGGGCTTTGGTCTCGAATCCGGATCTGTTTGTCCTTGATGAACCGATCTCTGGGGTTGATGAGGCCGCCGCCGCAGTGATCCTCAAGATTCTTGCCGAGAAGGCGTCCGCAGGGGTGGCAGTAGTCATGGTTACGCACCAACCGCTGGCACTCGCGGATTTGGCCACGCGCGCATTGTTGGTCCACAAGCAAAGCGTCGAGGAAATCCCGGTGGCCGAGATGTGCAGCCTTGAGGGGGTGGCCAGATTATGGGCTTAATCGAAGACTTCGACTTGTATTGGGAACTGTTTGCGACCAGCTTCCTGGCTTCGATTGTTGTTGGCGTCGTATTGCCCCAGGTGGGTGGCATGATGTACTTACGACGGGAATCCTTCGTTGGCATTGCCGTGCCGCAGTTTGCCGCTGCAGGCGTTGCCCTCGGCTTATTCTTGTTGCCATGGTTCCCTTCCTTACAGGAGAGCTTTCTTGATCATGGGCATCCGCCGCTGGATTACCTGTTGGTCTTCGCTGCCGGTGCAGCCTGTTTGAGCATGCTGTTGTTCAGCATCGTGTTGAAGAGGCAACGTGGTGAACCCGGTGCCCTTTTGGCCGGTGCCTTCGCCACCGCCGCCGCCTTGGCGATCTTGTTCTTAGATGGTTCGCCTGCGGGAAACAACCTTGCGGAAACTGTGCTGCGCGGCGCAGTGTTATTGCTCGATGAGCATGGCCTTTGGTTACTGACCGGTGTATGCCTCCTGACCATGATCTTCATCATGGCTGCACGACGTAGCTTGTTGGCCATCGCCTTCGATTGCGACAATGCAATCGCCATGCGCCTGCCCGTGGCATGGCTAGAACTGGCACAGATGATGCTGTTTGGCCTGGCAATTGGTGGAGGTGTGATGACGGTTGGCCCGGTATTGGTCTTTGGCCTGCTGTTCCTGCCTCCACTCGCCGCCTCGGCGCTGGCAAGTGGCTTGCGCTCCTTTCAGATCTTATTGTCGATTTGCGGATTGCTTTCGGTGTTGGCCGCTTGGCCACTGTCTATCGAGTTCGACCTGCCTTACGGACCGTCTGCGGTGATCTCAGCTGCCGCCTTGACTCTGCTTTGTTTGGGCTTAGGAAGGTTGCAGCGGCGTGCATGAACAATCCCGCATCGTGCCCGAGCAATCCTGGCCGATAAAGGGTTAGAATACCCGACGGCTCAGGGGCGTCGCGCCTCAGTCAGCCACATTGAACATGACTACCCTCTGGTTTTACGCACAAGATCAACAACAGCACGGCCCCGTGCCGGCGGATGAGATGCGCAAGCTGCTTCAGAGCGGCCGCCTCAGCAAGACCACTATGGTCTGGTCAGAGGGTATGGAATCCTGGGTAGCTGCAGGCAAGGTCGAGGAACTGGTCGGATTAGCACCGCCTATTCGTCCACCCGCGGTGGAACCAAACCACCGGACCCAACCCGTGGTCGAAGTCGATGCCGGTGGAGCCGAGCAATCGCCGTTCCAAAGCAGACCACAACCGGGCCCACGTCCCACTCAAGCTAGCGGTGGCAGCCAGGTCCAACTGCGCAGTCGCCATGCTTGGCACCGCTTCTTCGCGCGCAGTATCGACGTCTTCGCTGGTGGCTGGATTGTCAGTCAGTTTCTTGGCCCAGAGGCCGCCAACAGCTCGATCAATTTCCTCCTGCCAGGATTGGTCTTGCTCATCTTAATCCCGATTGAGGCTTGGTTCCTTTCCCGTTGGGGTATGACTCCCGGCAAGTGGATCCTTCGCATTCGTGTGGTTCATGCGGAGAACCGCTTACTCACTTTCCAAGAAGCCTCTCAGCGAAACCTGAAGGTGATCTTCTCTGGTATGGCTTTCGGTCTTCCACTCCTGCAGGTCCTGTTCAACGTCTTGGCTTACAAGGAATTCGTCGACACGGGTAGCACCTCTTGGGATCGAAAGTGTCGCACGACTTTGCAGCATGCACCGATGCGCCCGATTCATATCGGTACGGCAATCGGCGTAGGTATCGCGATCATTCTGTACACCGCTGCCGTGGTCGGCGCGAGTACTTAAGGGCGCTGTTCGCGTTCTAGGCGCCACTGCAACCGGCGCTGCGCTTCGCTGCTGTCGAGTCCTGTTGGCACCTCCAGTTCGGCGAGCGTTTCCACCTCGGTGAACAGTAAGGCAAGCGAGTAGCGCGCTTCGGGGCTGAGCACCATATCGGAAGTCAGCATGGCGGATAACTCCGCCATTGGCTCCGGACCGGCGCAACGTAATAGGGCGTCGGCGGCGGCGGTCATCTCTTCCATGTTGCCATCTTTGAGCCATTGAAGCAGCGTATCTTGCATGCTGCTCAAACCACTGGCACCCATGGCTTCGAAAAGGCGCGCGCGACTATCGGCACCACTGATGGCAACTTGCAGGCGGCCTTCAAGATCAAAGGATTGCTCCAGAGCCCAGCGGCCGACGGGATAACCGATCCACGCCAAGGTCTGCAAAGCATGCTCGCGCACGTAGCGGTCTTCATCCAAGGTCGTTTCGATGATCGCTTCGAATACCCAGTCAGGCATGCGTACCAGCACGAAGCGTGCGTCATCCACAGGGCGTAGGCGTTGCGAGATCAACTTCGATAGGGTGCGCCAGACTTCGGCGCGTTGATTGCGCGATGGCTTAAGCGCTTTGGTGTCAGGAAGTTGACGGTGCTTTTGCCATTTGGCCTGCACTTCCAATAGCCTGCGCCAATCGGCATCGAAGCCATTGCCTGGTTGCCACGTATCACTGGCAGGTAAAAAGGCCAATCCTTCCATGGTGCGGAAGCGTGCTTGCTGTAAGGCATCGGGGTCGTTGGATTCCTCGGTGTTGAGGATGTTCAACAAGGCTTGCAAGCCAGCGCCAGAGCCATGCTGCAGCAGAGCCAAAGCGATATCGACATTGGCCACCCAGTCTTTTTCATACTTCAGGCGCAAGGTCAGGCGCGGCATCATGGCGCTGTCGCCACGCACGCGCAGCCAGGCATAAGCCCGCGTCTTGTCGATGGCCTCCATCTCACGATCCTCAACGATCGCCAATAAGGCGGCACTGAGTTCCAGGGAATCAGCTTCCTCCAAACGCGTACGAAAGCGTGCACCCATCTGTCCACCTTCCGACGCCAACTCCATTGCCTCAAGGAAGTCATTGATTTGCTCTTCGCTGACTTCCGGCAAACCCTCTTCAGCAAAAGTTTGCAGCTGTTGTTCTAAGACCGCCTGCCACGCCAGCTCGACCTGTGGTGGCACAGGTTGTTCTGCCTTGCTGCAGGCGCCTGTGCAGAGCAACAATATGAGGAGAAGACTGGAGGATTTCGACATGGATTCCCGGCTTAGACTTCCAGAGTGAGTCGCGACAACTCCTTGGCCTCATCATCGGGCAAGAAGGGGTTGGTGCGATAAAGCAAGCGTACCTCGGCAGTGCCGCTTTGCGTATCGCCATCGGCGGGCAATGCGTAACGTTCGGTGGCGCCGGAAGGTAACTGCGTATTGGTCAGGTCGGTCTCATCGCGATAGGGGTCACGGAAACGACGGATCTGAATCCAAGCACCCCAAGAACCATCATCTTGTTGCCAGCGCACTTGCAAATCCGCTGCGCGCGAGCGTTCGTCGGTGGGGAAGTTATGCCCGGCACCAACGTTCTCCAGAGTCACAAAAGCGCCTTCGCCATCCTTGCCGACCTTCATTTCGACTGCCGATTGCAGTGCCGCAAGATCATGCGAAGCCTTGAAGGCATGGTTGCGCCCCCGACGTCCACCAGCGCGGAACTCCTCGGGCATATGGCAATCAATGCAACCGGTGCCCTTCAGTTCCGCTGGTGCTGCGCGCCATTGTTCGACGGTCTTGTGTTGGTTGTGACAAGCGGCACAATGTTCGACCGACTCCATGCGCTCGGAGAACCGTGGTTGGCAAGGGGCATCGCTCTTGGCATTCGGATTCATGCTGCCAACACCACCATCTGGGTGCGAGTGGCAGCTCAGGCAATCCACGCCAAGGCCGCGTTCACTCTGCCGTGCCAGTACACGCTCACCAGGCTTGAAGGACAGCACTGGGCGTGGAGCGTGACAAGCTAGGCATTCCTGGTTGGCGAAGTCATTCGACAAACGTCGCACCTCAGGGTTCTCGAAAGCGAACTGGTGATGCGATTCTTGCCATTCCGCCGCTACATCAGCATGACAAGCGAAACATTGCGTAGACGAGACCAAGCGCAGTGGGGCCTCGTTGCTGGGAGGCATCAACACCATCACCAAAGCGATCACACCGCCTAAGGCTAGCAACCCAGAGAAAATGCCCTTTACTGACATTGCAACACTCCATCGCTCAAGTTCATTTGCGTGCCGTTGAGGCGTGCGGCTTCTTCTGGATCATGGGTGACCAGTAAGACGGCAGCCGAGCTGCGTTCGAGTACTTGCTCGAGTAGATCAAAGCCGCTGTGACGGGCTTGTGGGTCCAGGCTGGCGAACGGTTCATCAAGCAGCAATAACTTGGGTTCCAATGCCAAGGCGCGTGCGAAGGCAAGGCGTCGGGCTTCGCCACCAGAAAGTTTGGCTGGCTTGCGTTTGATCAAGTTCTGTAAGCCAAGAGCAGTCAGGGTTTCCACGGCGACTTGTTGCACATTCGGAAGGCCGGCAGCCTTGCGGGCGTCGGTCACGTTCTGCAACACGGTGCGCGTTGGCCACAGACCTAGGTCCTGGAACACCAACTGCACATTGCGTTGCCAGGGTTGCAGCAAACTCTTGCAGTCAACCGTGGCATCTTGACCGTTCAGGACGACCTTGCCCGAATCGGGAAGGTCAAGGCCGGCGATGATGCGCAACAGGGTGGTCTTGCCGGTGCCGCTTGGGCCTTGGATCGACACCCGTTGGCCGGCCTCAAGTTCAAAGCTGATCTTGTCCAAGACCTTGCGTTCGGCAAAGGACTTGCTGATCTGGGAAACTGCAAGTTGTGGGGAAGTCATTAGTCTTTGAATCGAATGCTTTGCCACCAGGCGTGGAACATCACTGGCAGGAACAACAAGGCAACGAGGATGATCCCATAAGCGGCGACGAAGTTGTCACGCGCGAAGTGTAGGGCGTTGTAGTAGCGCACCGCGGCCGAGGAGTTGGCGGCTGGTAACAGGATCGCGAAATCCAATTCGCGTGCGCCGAAGGCAATGACCAGGCCTGCGGCTAACCACAAGGCCGAAGTGTGTCCGCCCAAGCGGTAGCGGAATAGGCGTTGCAAATAGCTGCAGCCAGCCAGCTCGGCGGTTTCCTCTTGGGCGTCGGGCACGCGGCTCATGATGTCGAGCAGGATGAACACAGCGATCGGCAAGAAGCGACCGGCAATCAACAAGGCCGGCAGGAATAAGCTGGAATAGAACTGGTCCAACCACGGTTGGTTGAACATCAGAATCGAGCCGAAGCCAAGCGCCACGGAAGGTACCAATAGCGGCAGGCATAACAGGATCACCAACAAGGAGCGCCAGCGGTTGCGGCAATGCAGGATTAAGTGCGCCCATAGAGGTGCCAGTAGCAAGCACAACGCACCGGCCAAACCGGCGAACTGCATGGTGCGCACCAGGCTGCTGCGGCCGTCGGTAATACCCTGTTGGAAGGCAGCACGGCTTACGTCGGACCAGGTTCGTTCGCTGAGTGGACCCTGCTTGCCGGTCTCGAAGAAGATCTGTGCGATGGGTGCGATCAGGAGTACTGCCAACAAGGCCAATAGCAACAGAGGCAAGATGGCTTGCGCAGCACCTTTGGCATTGGTGGGGCAGGCGTGACGTCCCAGCCCTGATTCGTAACCGAGTTGGCTCTTCAGCAGGCGTGCATTGCCCAACAGGACCAAGAGTCCAATCAAGACCAGTGGCAAACTTGCCGTGGCGCCAGCAGTGAAATCGGCGTTGCGAGAATGGCCGAAGATCTCGGCGGCGTAGACATGGAAGAGATCGCCGACGGTTGCGAAGTAATCAGGGACGGCAAAATCACCAGCCGCGAACAGGAAGGCGAAGCCACCGCCAATCAAGGCAGGCAGCAGGGATATGCGCAACATGGACAGAATCGCAAAACGTGGCGAGATCAACATGGCGCTTTCAAACGATGCAGCGGATTGTTTGCCCAAGCTGCGCGCGACCAACAATGCAGGCAACGGTGCATAACAAACACCGAAGGTGAAGATTGTGGCGCTGATTCCGGTCATGCCAGTCAGACCGAACCAAGCTTGAGCCACCATCAAAGGTGGCATCAGCAAAGGCAGTGGCATCAGCAAACGAAACAAGCCCGCGCCGGGGAACCTCCAACGCGTGCACAGCATGGCGTAGGGCCAACCGATCGCGATGGCGAGCAAAGCCGACAGCGTGGAGATCCAAGTGGAGCGCCACAGCAAGCCGCTGGTGCGGGCGTCGAGCATGGTGCTCAAACGATCAAAACGGATCAATGGTTCCAGGAGTGGTAATAGCGGAATCCACGCCGCCACAAAAGTGACCACGATTGCCAGGCTCCACCAAGGGCGAGCGCTGCGCGCACCCAATACCAGGCTCACTTGACGAAGGCCTCTTGGAAGGCGGTGGCGCGGTCAGAGATGGCGCCGGCAACGGCAGCCCAATCGACATCCATCACTTGGTAATCGGTGCCCGGAACTGCAACGCCTTCGGGCATGGCAACACCCTCATGCAGCGGAATCTGTTGTGACACGCTAAAGGCAAGGCGGCGTTCGACTTCGACCGACAAAACGTAATCGACGAACTGCTTGGCGGCACCCTGATTCTTACCGCTGTTCAAAATGCTGATGCTATTCGGAATCAACATGGCGCCGAGACTGCCGTCACCTTGTTCAAGATAACGCACAGCGACGGGGTTGCCGGCAGCGATGGCCTTGGCGGCGTCGTCGGTGTCGGTGAAGCACCACAAGAAATCACCATTGCAAGTGCGGCGCATCACATCGGCGTTGCCGGACCCGAAAGACAGGCCAGCCTTCTCGGCTTGCTCAAACCAATCGAGCATTTGCTGGTTGCCGCGAATCAGGGATAGGGCAGTGGCATTGGTCAAGGTGGTGCCGGTTAGTGGTTGGGCCATGGCGCCGCCAGCGGCATAAGCTGGATCCAAGAAATCATCGAGCTTGTTCGGCACCGGGCCTTTACGGTCGGTGCGGTAAAGAATCACGCGTGCACGCGCGGCGAAACCAGTCCAATGGCCTTCAGGGTCAATGAAAGAAGCTGGGATGCCTTGTGCGGATGGACTCTTATAGGCGCTGGTCAGTCCTTCATTTTTCAGACGCAAAGTGTGGGCGATCTCATTATTCCAGTAGACGTCGGCGCGCGGGTTGTTTTTGGCCTCCGTGATGATGCGGTTGACCAAGCCCACAGTCTTGTTACGTTCCACATCAAACTGAGTTTCGATCTTCAAACCGGTACGCTGCTCGAAGTCATTGAGGATTCCTTCGGAAAGATCCTGGTCGAGCGAGCAATAAACCACTAAATCGGCGCTGCTGGAGGAGCCAGTGGAATCGCTGCATGACAGGGCAAAAAGGCAGGTGAGGAGGGCGGCGAGGGCGTTTCGCATCGGTGCGAATGTAGCAAGCCCCGTGCCGACGTAATTCCGCCCCTAAAAGTGGGCGGATGTTCCCGCTTGGGAACCACTTGCGACGGCCATGGCAGGTCTAGAATGGTGGCATCTTTCTGACCCTTGACCCGTGTCCCAGATGCCAACCACCCTCCCCGAATTGAAGCTAGCCACCCGCATGGGTCGGCTCGGAACCGAAACTGCTTTTGAAGTCCTCGCCAAAGCCAAAGCGCTAGAGGCCCAAGGCAAGAGCATTATCCACCTTGAGATCGGTGAACCGGATTTCGACACGCCCAAGAACATCGTCGAAGCCGGCGTGGATGCGCTGCGTGGCGGTTGGACGCACTACGGTCCTGCCAACGGTCAGCCCGAAGCCCGCGAAGTGGTCGCCAACTATGTGGCCAAGAGCCGCGGCATTGATGTCCACCCCGATGAAGTGACCATCGTTCCTGGCGGCAAGCCCACCATGTTCTACGCCATGCTCGCTTTGATCGAGAAAGGTGATGAGGTCATCTATCCGAACCCTGGTTTTCCGATCTACGAATCGATGATCAACTTCTCGGGTGGTACGGCAGTGGCCTGTCCGATCCGCGAGTCGAACGCATTCGCTTTGGATCCAGATGATGTGATCTCGCGCCTGACTCCGCGCACCAAGATGGTGATCCTTAACTCGCCAGCCAACCCAACCGGTGGAGTCACGCCGAAGGAGTCGCTGGAGAAGGTGCTTGAAGCCCTGAAGGATCGCCCTGACATCTGGATCCTTTCCGACGAGATCTACAGCCGCATGCTCTACGATGGAGAAGAGCACTTCACGCCTTTGGTCGATCCTGAGATTCGCGATCGCGTGATTCTGCTGGATGGTTGGTCGAAGACTTATGCCATGACTGGTTGGCGCATGGGCTTCGGCGTGATGCGCCCTGACCTGGCTGCCATGTTCACCAAGTTGATGGTCAACTCCAACTCCTGCACCGCATCGTTCTCGCAGCGCGCAGGCATGGAAGCACTGGCTGGCGATCAGTCGGCAGTGGATGAAATGCTGGTGCAGTTCGACGCACGTCGTAAGCACATCGTCAAGTTGGTCAACGACATCCCTGGCATGACTTGCCACCTTCCTGTCGGCGCCTTCTACGTGTTCCCAAACATCAAAGAGACCGGTCTCACTTCCGCCGAGCTGCAAGACAAGATCCTCTATGAGGGTGGCGTTTCCTGCTTGGCAGGCACCTCTTTCGGTGCCGAAGGCGAAGGCTACATTCGCTTCAGCTACGCCAACTCGATTGAGAACATCGAGGAAGGCATGCGCCGCGTCCGCAAGGTGATCGAGAGCCTGTAATGGAACGTCAGCCTGCGGACTTCCGCTCCGACACCGTCACTCAGCCTACGCCTCGCATGCTCGAGGCCATGGTTAGCGCCAAGGTTGGCGACGACGTACTCGGCGATGACCCGACTGTGGCCGAGCTGGAGCGGTGCTTTGCAGACTTGTTCGGCAAAGAGGCTGCCTTGTTCATGCCTTCGGGCACCATGGCCAATCAGACCGCAGTGGCTGCCCATACGGTTCCCGGTGAAGAAATCATCGTCGATGCCGGTGCGCACATCTTCCAATTCGAAGGTGGCGGCCTGAGTCGTGTTGCCGGCGTGCATCTGCGCACCTTGGATACCGAGAACGGCCAGTTCTCCTTCGGTTCCTTGGCGCGTTCGATCCGTCCGATCAGTGAACATATGCCGCGCACTGGCATGATCTGCACCGAGCAGAGTCACTTGTTCTCAGGCGGAACCATCGTGCCGATCGATTACCTCGAAGAGGTCTACGGTCTTGCCCATCACCATGGTCTGGTGGTGCACATGGATGGCGCACGTTTGTTCAACGCGCAAGCGGAGACCGGCGTCGACTTCGCCGATTACGGCAAGTTCTGCGATTCCCTGATGATCTCGCTGTCGAAAGGCCTCAGTTGCCCAGTCGGATCGATCTTGATGGGAGATGGCAGCTTCATCGAGCGTTCGCGTCGGATTCGTAAATGGCTTGGTGGCGGTATGCGTCAAGCGGGTTACCTCGCTGCATGTGGTCTTGTCGCCTTGGATGAGACCGCACCGATGCTGGCCGAAGACAACGCGCGCTGCCGACGTCTTGGCGGCGCCATTCTCGGGATCAATGGAGTGCGCATGGCGCAGACCACCATCGACACCAACATCTTATTCCTCGAGATCACCGCACCCGGCTTGGATGCACCGATGGTCGAGGCCGCTCTCGCTGACGAAGGCATCTTGACCTTGGCTCTTGGCGAGCGCCTACTCCGTTTCGTGACACACCGTCACATCACCGACGCCGACTTGGATCGCGCAGTCAGCGCACTTCAGTCTGTTCTGAAAGCTTAATCATGTCTGTTTTTAAAGCCTACGACATCCGTGGTACCTACCCTGATCAAATCGATGCAGCGCTCGCACGCCGCATCGGTCGTGCCTTTGCCGATTTCCATGGCAAGGGTCCGTTGGTGATGGGCCGCGATATGCGCACCATGGCTCCTGAGATCCACGATGCCGTGATTGAAGGCATTATGGATGGGGGACTCGACGTCATCGACATCGGCCTTGCTTCCACGCCGCAGGCTTACTTCGCCATTGGCCATCTCAAGGCTGCAGGGGGCATGAACGTGACGGCAAGCCATAACTCCAAGGAGTACATCGGCTTCAAGTTGTGTGCTGAAGAGGCCAAGCCGATCTCTGCCGATAACGGCATCAAGGAAATTGAAGTGCTGGCCACCACCGGCGACGCACCGGAACCGGTGGCCAATCGCGGCAGCCGTTCGCATGTCGATACCTTGGCCGACTACGCCAAGCATGTTGCGCAATGGGCTGACCTGGCGCGTGATGTGAACATCGTTTCCGATGCCGCTAACGGCATGGCTGCGCATAGCTTCCCAGCTGTGTTGAAGGAGGTGCCACAGATCAAGCACAGTGGTCTCTTTTACGAGCTTGACGGCACTTTCCCGAACCACGAAGCCAACCCGCTGAAGCTCAGCACCTTGGTGGACCTGCAAGCCTATGTCGTAGAGCAAGGCGCCGAACTGGGCGCTGCTTTCGACGGCGATTCTGACCGTTGCTGCTTCGTCGATGACAAAGGCCGCGCAATCGGTAACGACATCGTCACCGCTTTGGTCGCGCGCGAAGTGCTCAAGGGCGAAGACGGTGCCGCCATCGTCTATGACCTGCGTAGCTCGTGGATCCTGCCGCAGACCATCCTGGCTAGTGGCGGTCGTCCTGAACGTGAGCGCGTTGGCCACAGTTTCTTGAAGGCCAAGATGCGCGACAACGATGCACCCTTCGGTGGCGAGTTGTCTGGGCATTACTACTTCCGTGATAACTGGTATGCCGACAACTCCGAGATCATCCTGTTGGCCGTGCTGAACTTAGTGTCACGCAGCGACAAGCCATTCAGTGAGATGGTCGATGAGCTGATGGTCTACCACAGCACCGGCGAGGTCAACTTCCGCATCGAAGATAAGCGCGGTGCCATGGATAAGCTCAAGGAGATCTTCCACGACGCAAGCAACATCGATGAGCTCGATGGCGTGACCATCTCCTATGGTGAAGTCACTACTCCTGGTTGGTGGTGGGTAAACGTGCGTGCTTCGAACACCGAACCACTTCTGCGCATGAACATCGAGGCCGACGACAAGGCCAAGATGGAGGAGATGACCAAGCGCGTGATTGAAATCCTTGGCGTAGAACCTATAGCCTAAGCATGACTAGCTTCAAAGAGCGGCCCGTTCGTATCGTCGGCGTGCCTATGGACCTCGGCGCAAGTCGCCGCGGCACGGATTTGGGTCCCGGCGCTTTACGCGTTGCCGGCGTCCGCAAGTGCCTGAAAGACATTGGTTTCGATGTCCAACGCGATGAAGACGTGCATGTTCCAGCCATGGAAACACGGGCATCCTTTGGCGATCCACACGCGCGTTTCCTCGATGAAATTCTGCAGGTCTGCGAAGACCTTGCCGCGGTCGTGAAGCGAGCCCTGGATGAAGGCGCAACACCTTTGGTCTTCGGCGGCGACCATTCGATTGGCATGGGCACTGTGGCTGGCGTCGCCGGTCATTACCGCGCCAAGAAGGAAAAGATTGGCTTGATCTGGTTTGATGCGCATGGCGATATGAACGTGCCCACCAGTTCCCCGAGTGGCAACATTCACGGCATGCCTTTGGCTCATATCATCGGCAACTTGGATGGCGTCGATGATGCACTGGCCAACATAGCGGGTTTCCGCAACAAGGTCGGCGTGGAGAACGTAGCCCTGGTTGGTTTGCGCGACATCGATCCTGAAGAGGCACGCATTATTCGTGAATCCGGAGTCCATACTTGGACCATGCGCGATATCGATGAAAAGGGCATGCCACGCGTCGCCAAAGAGGTCCTGGAAGTCGTCAATGATGGCACTTCCGGTTTCCACCTCAGTTTTGATGTCGATGGCCTTGATCCATCGGTCGTCGCTGGTGTCGGTACGCCGGTTCCTGGTGGAGTTGGTTTCCGTGAAGCGCATCTGATGCTCGAGATCATGGCCGATTCCGGTTTGATGACTTCGATGGAAGTTACCGAGCTGAACCCGCTGTTAGATAATCGCAACGCTGGGGCCAAGAACATGCTGCACCTAATCACCAGCGCCTTCGGCAAGTCGATCCTGTAATGGACGACCGTCTGCACGATCTGGTCAATACCGAGCCGGGCTGGCTGCAGCCGGGCGGGCCAGAAGGTGATGTGGTGATCTCTTCGCGTGTGCGTCTTGCGCGCAACGTGGCGGCCTTCGCTTTCCCGCAACAGCTGGCCACCGATCGTGCCGACGAACTCGCGGCCGCAGCGGGGGATTGCTTGCGCCGTTCCAAGTTGAATGGCGAGGTCCTGGAGCCGCGTAGCCTTTGCACTGCCGCCGCTGATTTCATCGTTGAGCGTAGCTTGGCCACGCGTGATCTGATGAGTGCCGATCGTCCAACACAGGTCTTCTTCTGCAACGGCGGTTTGCATGGCGTGATGGTCAATGAAGAGGATCATTTCCGCATTCAAGGCCTTGCCGGTGGATTGGATCTGGATCTCGCTTTCGAACGTGCACAACGACTCGAGCGACGCCTACGCGATTCCTTCGACTTCGCCGTCAGCGAGCGCTTCGGTTTCCTCACTTCTTGCCCAACCAATACCGGCTCTGGCATGCGTGCCTCGGTCATGTTGCACTTGCCGGCTCTGGCGCGTGCTAAGGCTCATATGCAGCGCGCCCTGCAGGCTGCGCGAGTCGCCTCCTTGGCGGTGCGTGGTGTGCATGGCGAAGGCAGTCATGCGCTTGGCCACTTCTATCAGATTAGTAACCAGCGCACGATGGGGGTTGCCGCTCAGGTGCAGTTGAAGGCTGTGGCTGATTTCGCACGTGAGGTCTCGACCTATGAACGCGAAACGCGCGAGCAGTTCCGCGATGAGGGCGACGCCAACAACATCTTGTGTGAAGACTTGGTTGCCGCAGTAGACCTGTTGCGCCTGGCCGAGACCTTGACCACCGCCCAGGCCCTGGATGCATTAAGTGTGTTGCGCCTTGGTTCCTTGCTGGAGATGACCAGCGCGCTTGGTTTCGAGTGCTCGCCGGACCGTTTGTTAAGTCTGAGCTTCAAGCTGCAGCCGGGTCACTTGCAGGCACGTAGTGGCACCGAGATGTCACCCGAACAACGTGACGTTGCCCGGGCAGAGTTCCTGCGCACCGAACTGGGTTTCGCCAGTTAAGGTGTTTCTAGTCGCGCAGAGTTAAGTCCACTCAGACGCCGCTTGGCGTACCGTTGAGCAAGCCCTGGTAGATGGCGTTCTGCAGTTCCGTCATCTCGGTCATCGGTTGTACGCGGAAGATGCCACGATCACGGCTCTTGACCGTCCAACTGACCGCGCGTTGCTTGCCGTTATTTTCGACCATGACCTCAACTAAGCCACCGGCTTGCAGTTGCGGGATCACGGCGCGTAGGTCTTTCACATTCGCGACCGCATGACCATCGACACGGATCAACTTGTCGCCTTCCAGGAAGTCCGCACCGCCGCTACTGATGATCATCTCGTCACTGACATTCATGCCTAGATAAGGATCGCCGACCTTGCTTTCGGTCACGGCTAGGCCCGCCAGCGGCAAGACG
The DNA here is from genome assembly GCA_024229395.1 of Planctomycetota bacterium. Taxonomy (GTDB): domain Bacteria; phylum Planctomycetota; class UBA1135; order UBA1135; family UBA1135. Next base: position 72,041 of record JAAESM010000004.1, read on the forward strand.
TCGGCAAAGGGGAACTTGTTGTTGCCGGCGATATACATGTCGAAGAACTCGCTGCAGTCCCAACCGCTGATCGCCTTGATCATGCGCTCTAAGTCACCCTCGGCCAATCCTTTGCCCGGGTAATCAACCCAACGGTGCAAGGCACGGACCACGTCATCCAAGCTGCGGCGGTTCTGGGTGTGATGGCGGATCTGGATATCCAGCAGCCATCCGAGGGATTGTCCCAGATCGTAATAGGAAACTTTGCTGTTGGTGTCCCACACGCGCCACGATGCCTGTTCCGGTGAAACGCGTCCGTAACCTTGCGCATTCTCCAGATTGCGGCGATTGCTCAACTGCGAATCGACGAACCACCCATCTTGTTGGCTGCGCAAGCCTGAACGCTGCAGGATGACGTCGTTGTAATAGGAAGTCACGCCTTCCATCCACCACAGGTCGGTGGTGTGGGCATCGCGACTGTAATCGAAAGGCCCAAGGATCTCAGGGCGGATGCGCTTGACGTTCCATAGATGGAAGAACTCATGCGCGGTCACACTTTCCAGTGGCCCAAGTTGACCGGCCTTGACCATGCGGTGACTGACTTCGATGGTGGTCGAGTTGAGGTGCTCCAAGCCAGAGACTCCACCAAGGTTGTTCATGATGAACAGGTAGACATAACGTTCGAATGGGAAGTCGCCGACGATGTCGAAGGAAGTATCCGAGATGCGTTTGACATGTTCGACCCACATCTCGCGATCAAACTGCTGCTCGGTGGGCAACTTGCCCAACAGCACGATTTCGAATGGGCGGTCATGCAGTTCGAACTGATAACGCTCCATGGCCCCGAAAGCGATCGGGCAGTCCAGGAACACATCCAGGTTCGGCGAATACCAAGTGTTCTCCAGGGTGGGGTGCTTGCGGTGACCACTGGCGAACTGCCAATCGGTTGGCAAATCCATGTGCATATAGTGCGGCAAGTTCTCGGTGCCGTCGATGTACATGAAGGCGGCCGGGCTATGCACGAAGAAAGCCGGAGCAGCGCCGTCGTCGGCATCGTTGCGCACCGCCAAGTCGTATTCCACGGTCAGCGAAGTGGCACCACTTGCATCGATCTGCCAGGAGTGACTCTCCAAGGACTTTAATTCGCGGCGCACGCCATCCTGGTCGGTCACGGTAAGCGCACTGACCTTGTCTTGGTAATTGGTGTAGCGGTAGGCACCGGGGCGCCACAGCGGCATGCGCAGCACCAAACGGTCGCGTTCATGAAGCGGATCCAAGCGCATAGTCATATGCATGGAATCGCCACCGACATGGGGCGCGACGGTCCAATCGACGCTGGTCAAATCAAACGGCGTTTGGGCGTGGACAGAAGAAAAGCTGCCGCAAAACGGCAGCAAAATCAAAAGCAAGAAGATTCGGCGCATCGGTGTGGAGTACGGGCGGAACGGCCCTACGATTAGGGAAGTCTAGCGACCCCAACGCCTGTAGTGATGTTCCCGAACTCAGCCACCCCAACCCTGTTCCGTAATGGTCGCCTCTTCGATGGCGATACCTTCCTTGAGGCCACCGACCTGCTGACAGACAGTTCTGGTCAGGTTGCCGCAATAGGCACTGGCCTTGAGGCTCCTGATGGTACCAAGGTCGTGGAGATGGAAGGCCGTTGGTTGCTGCCCGGATTGGTCGATTGTCATGTGCATTTCCGCGACCCTGGATTGGTCCATAAGGAGGGCTACGCCTTCGGTTCCAGCGGCGCCTTGCATGGTGGCGTGACCACCATCTGCGAGATTCAGAACAATCCGCCGCTGATGTCGTCGCCACAGACGTTGGCCGATAAGTTGGAGAACTTGCGCGGCGTGTCGCGCGTGGATTACGCCCCTTATGGATCCTTGGTGGAGGACAGTCTCGGTTGCCTGGCGGAGATCGGTGAGATGTGTCCGGCGGTCAAGGTCTTCTTGGGCGGTAGTACCGGTTCCGGTGGAATCGGCAGTGAAGAGAATATGCGTCGTTGGTTTACCGCTGCAGCTGCAGCTGGTCTGAAGGTGGTCGCGCACTGCGAGGACGACGCCATTATGGATGCCGCTGCCGCCAAGATCGCAGATGATCCGGAGTTGAACACGCGTCACGATTTGCACCGCACACGCGAGGCCGAAGTGCAATCCATCAAAGATGCGATCCGTGTAGCAATCGAAGTCGGCCTGTCCTTGCATGTCTTCCATGTCAGCACTTATGAGGGCGCCGAATTGATCGCTGCCGCCGCTGCGGAAGGACATCCAATCACATGTTCCACCGGAACCCAATACCTTTTGATCACCGCCGAGATCGCGCACAAGGCAAAGCAGAATCGCTTCAAGGTCAACCCTGCAATCAAGTACGAGGATGACCGCGCTGGCCTTGGCAAGATGGTCATGGAAGGGCGCTTACCAGTGGTGGGAACCGATCATGCGCCACACCCGCTGGAGCATAAGGATCGGCCCTACAAGAAAGCGCCGTCCGGCTTCCCGTCGATCGACTTGCTGCTGCCTATGATCTTCGCCGCAGCCGATCTCAACGATTCCAATCCTGCTCCATTTCTGCATGCCGTCACTGCCGGACCCGCTCGAGAATTCGGTATCGCCGGTAAAGGGAAATTGGAAGTAGGCGCCGACGCCGACCTGATCGTGGTCGATCCAACCATCGAACGCATAGTGGATGAAGCAGAGCTTCTGTCACGCTCCGGCTGGAGTCCATTCCACGGTTTCGAGTTCCGTGGCTTCCCGCAGCAGGTTTATCTGCGCGGCGAACAGGTCTTCGCCGATGGGGCAGTGGTCGGCCCACCTCGCGGTGAGCCATTGTTCGCCAACAAGAGCTAAGCGCTTACCGCAGCTCTTGGTGCCTTGCCGACGAAGCGTACAATCAAGACCAACAACACTGCGCCGACTGCCAAGCAGTAGAAAGGATTGGCGTTCCAAAGTGCTACTGGCAAGTAAGCCGCACAGATCGCCACGAAGGCGGTGACCAGTGCGTAGGGGGCTTGGGTACGTACATGCTCGATATGGCGGCAACGCGAGGCCGTCGAACTGAGCACAGTGGTATCTGAAATCGGTGAACAATGGTCGCCGAAGATCGCGCCTTCCAGGACTGCGCCGATCGACAAAATCAACAAGGTTTCGCCACCCATGGTGGTCTGTTCTCCGAGTTGATAAGCGAGCAACACCACATTGGGTTGCAGGATGGCCATGGTGGTCCAAGAACTACCAGTGGCGAAGGCGATGAAACAAGCCGCCACGAACAAGATGATCGGCAGCCATTGCGCCGACATCAAATCCTGGAAGAGTGCAACCAGATAGTTGGCCGTGCCCACTTCACCGCAGACCTTGCCGATGCTCCAAGCAAGCAGCAACACCAGCACGGCATCTTTGAATAACACCTTGATGCCGCCACTTGCAGTGACCGCAACTTCCTCTGCGGTCAGCAGTCGTTGGCCGATCGCCATGACCGACGCCAGGATCATTGCCGCAAGACTGCCCATGAAGATGGCTTTGGTACTGTCGGAACGGCCGAGCACCTCCCGGAACCACAGGAAGCCACCTTCAGCTTGCGCCTTCAGTGCATCCACGTCGCCATCCAACGCCGCTGCGTTGGTCGCTTGGGCGCCAAACAAGTAGATTAAGAAGGCGGTGCCGAAGATCATCACGAACAACGGCAAGACTCCATTGCGCGCACGTGCGACCACACCCGGCTTGGCCTCGATGCGTTCGTCATCGATTGCGGTGTCATCGACCGCGTTGCCGTCGGAATCCGCCATCGCTCGTTCGGCCTTCAGCATGGGACCGAAATCACGCTGCAGCCAAATCACCACGCCGACCATCATCAAGGCGAACAGGCAGTAGAAGCGATAAGGGATGGTTTGCAGGAATAAACCATAACCATCGGAGGCGTCCATGCCGACCGTGGGAAGTTGCGGTGCGTAGGTGCTGATTTGATAGGCCACCCAAGTGGATAAGATCGCAACACCAGCAACCGGGGCAGCCGTGCTATCCACAATGTAGGCCAACTTTGCGCGTGAGATCTTTTGCTTGTCGAAGAGCGGGCCGCAGGAGTTACCCACCACAATGGTGTTGGCATAGTCATCGAAGAAAATGCCTAAACCCAAGAAGTAAGCCACTGCTTGCACACTGCGGGAGTTGTGTGCGAATCGCACCAGGCGATGGACCATGCCATCGATCCCGCCCATACGCGTGATCACCGCCACAGTGGAGGACAGCAGGATCACGAATCCGAGGATGTAAAGATGGAAGGGGTCCGAAAGGATCTTGCCCCACAGGATCTTGCCGAACAGCAGTGGGAAGAACTCGGCGAAACCGCCATCGCCAGTGACGGCAATCGCGACACCAAGCAAGACTCCACAGGTCAGCGACAAGATGGTCCTGCGGGTCAGGAAGGCCAGCAGGATTGCCAACAACGGCGGCAGCAGTGCCAGCCGACTACCGAGCCGCGTGCGGAATTGGGGCCCTTCCGTATCGCTGGCGGTCCAAAGCTCCAGATGGGAATCCGTGAAACGCACGTCGACGCGCACACTGGAATCTCCTGGGCCTTTGCGGATGGTGAAGAACTCACCGTCGGCCTGGTAGGGGATCTCGACCTCTTGCTTGACCTGGCTGGCAGCGCGCAGGGCATCGCGGTGGACCGCAACTTGCTCAGCGCTGCTCGGCCAATGCACGATCAATGCGCCCTCTTCCGGCACACCAATCTCGTTCAGGTTCACTTGCACCGCCTGGGCGCGCAGTTGCTGGCTGTTTGCCTGCATGAAGAACAGGGGCAAACACAGCAGGACGAAGATGGCGGTGAAGAGGAGGCGAGCTCGCATGGAATCAGCCATCCTAGGACAGCGCGGGCCTGGCTGGAGCAAGGCAGGCAGCGACGGTATCCTTTATGGCTCATTTCACGCATACCCTCATGGAACTTGCCCTGCTCGTTGTCGTTTGCCTCCTCCTTGGCGTAGCCATCGCTTTGTTGTGGTTGCAACGGTCGCGCTTGTCTGCAGTGGAAGAGAAGTTGCGTGAGATTGGCACCTTGGCTTTCTTGCCGGATCGTGTCCAGGCCTTGGCCAAGGAGTTGGAAGCGCTTGCCGTGGACGATGTCCGGGCGGAACTCGATCAGCTGCATAAGGATCTGGTACGCCTCGAAGACATCGTTTCGGTACCTGCGACCGCACCGGCAACACCACCTTCGCGCGATCAAGTCGTGCGCGCTGCAGTGACTCGCTATTTGCGTGAAGAAGGTTTCCTGTCCGTAGTACTCATGGATGAGGAATCCGATTTCACTGCTGATCCAGCAGTGGTCCAGATATCTGCCTTACGTAACGGTGTACAGATGCGTGGCAGCGTAGAAGTTCAAGGCGACATGATCGGCGCCGTTGAACTTGACCCCTCGTACACATCCTTTCCCTGAACCTGCGATTCCCTTCGAACCATGGTCCGCGTTAACGAACTGAAATCTCACGACGGGGAATCCGTCACGCTCAAAGGTTGGCTGTACAGCAAGCGAGGCAAAGGCAAGATGCTTTTCCTCCTGTTGCGCGATGGCAGTGGCATCTGTCAGTGCATCGTCAAGAAAGACGCAGTGCCAGAGGCCGCTTTCGAGACCGCCAAGGGACTCACCCAAGAGTCCTCGATCATTTTGCATGGCGTGGCCAAGGCCGACGAGCGTGCACCCGGTGGGGTTGAGGTGGTTGCTACCGATCTTGAAGTCGTGCAGGTCGCCGAACCTTACCCGATCACTCCAAAGGAGCATGGCGCTGGTTTCCTGATGGACCACCGCCACTTGTGGTTGCGCAGCAAACGCCAGATGGCCTTGTTGCGTTTGCGTCACCGCATCTTGAAGTCCTTCCGCGATTTCCTTGATAACGACGGCTTCCTATGTGTGGATTCTCCGATCTTCACGCCAAACGCCTGTGAAGGAACCTCCACGTTGTTCGAGTCGAAGTACTTCGATGAGACTGCTTACTTGACCCAATCCGGTCAGCTCTACGCTGAGGCCAGTGCTATGGCCTTGGGCAAGGTCTATTGCTTCGGCCCAACCTTCCGCGCTGAGAAATCCAAGACTCGTCGTCACTTGACCGAGTTCTGGATGTTGGAGCCAGAGATCGCCTTCGCCGACCTTGAAGAGGTCTGTGATGTCGCCGAGAACATGTTGCGCTACACCCTGCAGCAAGTCCTAGAACACAACCGTCAGGACCTTGCCGACCTGGATCGTGATCCAACCCTATTGGAAGGCTGGGATCGTGACTTCCCGCGTCTGGAATATGATGATGCCGCCAAGATGCTAATGCAGTGGCAAGAGGAGGGGCTCTACGAATCAGAGTTCAAGCCTGGCGATGACCTTGGTGCTCCTGATGAAACCATGCTCGGCGAACATTACGGTTGCCCGGTCATGATTACCCATTGGCCCGCCGAGGTGAAAGCTTTCTATATGAAGCAAGACGACAAGGGCCGTGCTCTTGGGGTAGATATCATCGCGCCCACAGCAGGGGAAATCGTCGGTGGAGCGGCTCGTGAGGAGAGCCTGGAAGTGCTGAAACAGAGAATTCAGGACCACGACCTTCCGATGGAGGCTTTCGAGTGGTACCTCGACCTGCGTCGCTTTGGCAGCTGCCCTCACGGTGGCTTTGGAATTGGGCTGGAACGCACGGTTTCTTGGATCTCTGGAGTCGAGCATGTGCGGGAGTGCATTCCATATCCACGGACGATCAACCGGCTTACGCCCTGATTTTCCTCAACGAAGGGGGCTGGCGGCGTTTTTTCCATGTCGATCTAGTGTGGCTCGCCTGTGGGGCCTTAGAGCGGACTTTGGGTGGGTTACCAAAAAAACCAAGGAATTTCGCCGCTATCGAATCCGATTTCCTGATACCTTCAATCTAGACAAGCATTGTTGCTTCGTCGCCTGCCCGGCGAAATCGGGCGCCACCCCTTGATTACTCAAATGAAAACCATTCTTTCTCTCGCTGCCGTAGTCGCCCTCGCTGGCTCGGCTTCCTCCCAAGTTCTCTCCGAAGATTTCTCCACAGGCGTACCTCCAACGGGTTGGACGCACGTCAACAACAACGCTCACATCGGAGTAGGTTGGATTCCTGACGGTGCTGGTCGCGCATGGTGCGAAGACGAAGCTGGTGTCGGCACGGTTGACACAACCTTGGTAAGCCCTGCTTTCGACCTGACTGGTGTTTCTGGCACCACCTTGTCCTTTGATGGCGAGACCTACTGGGCAGCCTACTTGGCTAACCACCCAACCAGCTACGGCGATGGCATTTCCAACATGGAAATCTCCACCGACGGTGGCGCAACCTGGACCATGGTTTGGACCGACACCTCGCTGAACAACGGCGACACCTACAGCCCTGTAGTCGACCTGTCCGCATATGACGGCATGGTTGGCGTACAGCTCGGTATCCGCTTCTACGGTACCTGGGCTCAAGAGTGGTGGGTCGATAACGTTGTGATCGATGGTGGGGGCGGCTCTGGCCTGACCTACACCGCAACCGGCCTCGTCGGTGGTGGAACTGGTACCTTGACCGTAACTGGCGCAAGCGCTGGTGGGGGCGTCCTTCTCGGTTACTCGCTGACCGGTGCTGGCCCAACCATGACTCCATTCGGCCCAGTCGACATGAGCATGCCTATCACTCGTCTGCCAGTATTGACTGCTGACGGAGCTGGTACCGCTTCGATGACCACTGGTATCCCAGCACGTGCTTCTGGCTTCACCGTCTACACCCAGGGTGCAGACTTGGCCACCAGTACGCTGACCAACTCGCTCGCAGAAGCGATCCTCTAAGGTTTCTCCCTTAGCCTAAGTAGCCTTCCCTCTTGCGAGGGAAGGCTACTTTTTTGTTATGCTGGCGAGCGTCCTTTTCAATCTTCTTATTGATTACCCATGAAATTGATTCTTGCTTTTTGTTTGGTTCCAGCTCTGGCTTCCAATGCCCCTGCCAGTTCCTATCAGAAGACTTCTCATCCGGAGTTCCACCCACAGGCTGGACGCACGTTCAGTTGAATGCAGGAAAGCGAGGCTGGATTGCCGATGGCGCAGGTCGCGCTTGGCACGAAGACGAAGCAGGGGGTGGAACCTCTGACAACACCTTGGTTAGCCCAGTCTTCGATCTGACTCCTGCCTCTGGCACACCTTGACCTCTCGTTAGTGGTGGTGTTGCCACGATTAGTGTAACGGGCGCTACCGAAAACGGTAACGTGCTGCTCGGCTACAGCTGGGTCGGTGCTGGTCCAACCCAAACTCGCTTTGGCTCCTTGGATCTTTCCATGCATATCCACAGCCTGCCTGCCCAAACTGCAGATGCAGCTGGTGACATTACGATCACCGCTGGAGTCGTTGTCCGCGTCGCAAGCCATACCCTGTATGGTCAAGCCGTCGACGTGACCTCTGGTGAGATCAGTAACGCGATCGCCGAGCCTATTCTCTAAGGAGATCGGCCGCTAGTTCGCGGAACAAAGCAAAGCTGGCAGTCGCTTCGGCACTGCCAGCTTTGTGCAATTTCATTAGGGCTTTCCAGCTATCCGGCGCCAGCTCTGGGGCCAGAGATGCTCGTTGCTGAAGAGATGTCATGGTCTGGTCCAAAGCAGTAGCCTGTTCGACCTGCTTGTCCCAAGCCGCATTCGGTTCGAAGTCTGTGGGTTCTTGCTGATGACGCTGCAACAGCTCCTGGACCGAAAGCAACAGGACTCGCTTGGGTAGCTCATAACGTCCTTTCCGTGGCCAGTTCGCCATGATCGAAATTTCGTCGGCCGCGGTACCAGCCAGGAACATCATGCGTGCCATCGGCCAAGCGCTAAGACAGTCAGCATCCAGCAAACGCGCCACGGCTGCAGCGCGCACAGGCAGGCTGCGACGCTGGTCCTGAGCAATCCATGCGATTATCGGCAAGGCGCTAGGGTTGGGCGTGTTGGGGGCCAGGAGGCACGCCATCACGCGCGCCTGATCGAAGTCCAGTGCGGCACGTCGCCACAGAGCGCGGCCAAGGGTGGATTGGCTATCAGCACCAGCTGCCAACACCGCAGCAAGCCTGACCTCGGCATCGTTGCCATCGTTGATCAACAGGGCCAAGGCGGCCTCATGCGCCCCACCTTGCGGTAACCATTGTGCGCGCTCCTCAGCACTCCAACTATCCTTGGTCGCCAAGGTTTGTACTGATTGTTGGTAGGTCAGGTCCGGTTCACCGGTACCTTCCAGCGGTGCAGGAACCAGGCTGATGATTTGCAAGAGTAGTGCGGCAATCACCAAGGCAGTCTAACTGCGCGTGTCTGCATCACACCGCCGACGTCATCCTGGCAAATGATTTGTACTGCACTTGCACTACTTCTGATGCAGGGCGTTGCACCACCCATGCACGCCATTGCCTCAACCACTTCTGATTCGCGTTTACCGCAAGACAGCATCTGCCGCGATGAGGCGCTGCTACGTCGCGATGTCAATGATCAATGGCCGCGCGTCCACACCAGCCAACACGCGTGGATGAGTTTCGTCGGCGATCTTGATGCCGATGGTCTGTTCGATTATCCAGCTGGCATCGATGCAGTCTCCTTGTCCACAGCTGGCCTTAGCCACGCACCGACTTTGCTGGATTGTTGGTTCTCGAGTGATCGTGATTTCAATGGATTCAAGGATGGCGACATCCTCAAAATCTCTGCGCTTGGTGGCGTGGAAGTCGTTCATACCGAAGGCGAACTTGATGCTCTGTTGCAACCGACTTCCGGCAACGTTGACATTGATGCCTTAGCGTTCTTGGGTTCAAGCATCTTGCGTTTGTCTTTTGCCAATAACCTTAGTGGTACGATATTGGGAAACATCTTGGATGGTGCGATTCTGGAATGGGATACCAGCGCGAACACCATCGTGATGATTGCCAGCGAAGCGGATGTCCAGCAATGGGTCGATCAAGCTGTTGTAGGTGCTTCGTCAATCGGTGACCTGAAATCGTTGACTATGCTTCCTGGAACAACAGCAATGGCTTTCACGGTGCAAGCGCCTACTTCGGATGATGCAAGTGTCTACACCAATGATGGTGGAGGCAAAATGGTTACAGGTTGGCAAGAGGCTGATTGGCAATTTCAGCAGAGCACCGAACTAGATGCGCTGTGCTTTGTGTCTGGCGAATTCGAGCAACCAGTAGTCTTGTCCACTGATGTGGCTTATGTCCAACAGGGTGAAGCGGTCAAACTGCGCATGCGTCATGCAGAGCCTGGCCACCAGCTTGCTGGGATTGCGGGTAAGGCTTTCCATCTGCAACCACATTGGCGTGGGCAGTCAGGCTTGGCAGTGGTGGATCCATTGCTTGGGCCTTCACGTTCTTGGCCAGCAGCGAGCCAGATGGACATTTTTGCCGATTCTTCGGGGGCTGCTGGTTATGTGGCGGTCATGCCCAATCTCCCGGTTGGCGTGTCTTCTGTGAACATCTGGTTGCAGGCCTTGGATTTGGACGGCCATGGCTGGAGCAGTCCTGTCGTATTGCGGTTGGAGTAATCCACACCGCGTCGGTTATGCTGGGCGGGAGGAATCACAATGCTTCTTTCCGCCCTTATTCTGCTCTGTGCTTGTGTCGCACAGGAACCTAGTGACCAACTGCAACGTGCTCTGGTTTCTGAAGAAGCCGATGAACGCTACGCAGCCGCCATGGAATTAGCCACTGGCGACGCCAAAGCGGAGAAGTGGCTGTTGCGCCATGCGGGTAAAGGCACTCCGGAAGAGCGTCGGACTCTGCTGCTGGCTGCCGCATTGATGGGGACCGAAGATTCCCTTGAGTTGGTTGAGAAAGCTGCCAAAAAAGGGCGCAAGCCAACACCGGAGCGTGCCTTCGCGTTGGTGCTTTACGGATCGATGCATCCAGAGGCAGGGCTCAACGCCAAGAAGGATTGGGCACGAGCTGGCACTGACTTCGAGCGCGGTTGTCTGTTGGCGGGTTTGTTGGCGCAACCGCAGCGCCTTGCCGATCCAGATTGGCAGAAGATGATCAGCAAGAAGAAGGCTCCGGGGCTGCAAGAGATTTTCGACAACGGCGCAATGTTGCGTGGCGAGAAGTGGTCGGATGCCCCGCGTAACCCTTCCTCCCTGGGGGCACGGTTGTTGTCTACCCATATGCCTGGAGTGACCGGCGTCAGCCCTGAGCTAGCAACGGTCCGTAGTGACTCGGTCATGCCATCCCTGTGGAGTGTGGGTGCGCGCCACTCACCGCCGCGCAAGACCGAGGACCTGATCGGTCAAGCTCTAGTCGATGGTCGTGTTGCTTTGGTTCTTAGCATGTACGAAGTCGAAGAATCAAAGCGACAGGCTTTGTTCGATCACTTCCGCACGCGCACGGTCGGTTCCCTGGAGTCTGCTTGGTTGTGGGGGGCTGCAGGTGATCTTGGCCTGACTCTGCCGAAGCCTAATGGCGACAAGCTCCAAGATTGCGTGGTTGCCGGCATCCTGCGACTTGGCCTGCTAGATTTCGATCGAGCCCAAGCCGCAGCCGATCCTTATCTTCCAGCCGCCCGCAAGGCATTCGGCAGCAACCTATCAATGAAGCGCCGTTTGCCGGCCGCCATTCTATTGGCCTTCGGTGCGGAAGACGTCGACAAGACTTCCTTGAAGTCTGCATTCTTGGCCGCGTCCGGCAGTGACCGACAAATCCTGCAGCCCATTTGGAAATTCGCCAATCGTTCTCTCGGTGCTGTGCGCCAGAACTGGCTGAAGTCCTGGAGTCGCGACCTGGGTGCCGGTTGGATCGGATTCCTCGACAAGGAAGGTCCGCGTTGGATCGCTTATCAGTTGGTCGGTGGCACAGTGGCGGCGGAAGGGCGCGAAGAGATTGCCACGCCATACCCAGAACTACAGTTGGTGCCTAAGGACTATGCCGGTGATCACTTGCTATACCGCGATCTCGCAGTCCTGTTGTTGGACGGCGTTTATCGCTGGGGTCTAAAGCAGTGATTCAAGAAGCTCGAGCTGTTCGCGTGTATCCACGTCCATGAACGGCCCGGGGTCCCCACGACGGATCACGTTCAACAGGCGATCACGATCACCGCGCACGATTTGGCGTAGTGGCTCGTTCGGGCCAAGTGCTGAAACTTCTGGTACGACATCGGCACCTAGCAACAAAGGATGTCCACCTTTGCCACCTGGAGTCATCAGCCGTGCTACCGCTTGTTGGGGATGATCCAGTTGTCCCCACGCATGACGCAGTTGCAGAACGGCGTCGGCACTAAGCAGAGGGATATCGCAGGAATGGATCATGATGGCACGATCAGCAGCTAATGCTTCAAGCGCGCAATGGAGCGTGCCAGTGCGGCCAGCTTCAGGATGGGGGTTGCTGATCAGCACTTCCGCGTCGCAACCGCCTCGAGCGTCAATGATCGACATCTGCTCTTCGCGCACCACCACCACCACTCGTTCGCAGCCACCTAACTGCATGGCTGAAACCAAACGAGGCAGCATCCAAATGCCTTGCAGTTCCAGCAGGGCTTTCGGTAAACCAAGACGCTTGCCGGCACCAGCGGCGAGCAGGATTCCATCGCAGGGTGGAGTGTTCGGTAGGGTGGACATCAGGCGAGGGCCACTAAGGCTTCTTCGAGGCTTTGCTGAACAACCAGGAAATCCTCTTCGCTGGCATTGAGTGGCGGGCTGAGTCGCAAGATGGAGTCCGTGACCTGTAGGGCGGGCAGGGCTAAGGCGGCGCACATCGAGCCGGCGCGCACCTTGATGCCAGACGACGCCAAGAACTCGGCGATCAACTCGGCAGGAATCGTTTGATGACGCAAAGCCAAGATTGGCAATCGGTGTTGCCATTCCAGGGGCTGTTGCGGAAGGACTTGCAGACCTTCCTGTTGCAGGCACCATTGTTCCAAGCCAGCCAGTTTGATGCGGATGGGATTTAAGTCTTGTGGATGGTCATGCAACCAAGCCAGAGCCGCGCCCATGCCATAGATGCCCGGGTAGTTGGAAGTGCCAGCCTCAAGATGTGCGGGCATGGCGTCTGGCATTTCCAATTGCGAAGAGATCGTTCCGGTGCCGCCGAACAGGAAGGAACGTGGTTGTTGTTCGACACCTACGAATAGCAAGCCGATGCCGCGTGGTGCATGCAATCCCTTGTGCCCCGCAATCGAGGCATAAGCTACGCCCATGCCATCCAGGTCCAACTCCAAGACTCCACCGCCTTGCGCCAAATCCAAGATCACCGCAACACCGTATTCGCGCGCCAAGGCACATGCCTTTTGGTAAGGCTGAATGACTCCCAAAGTATTGCTGGCGATACTCATGGCTAGCACGGAATAGGCACCGCTGGCAAGTTCCTGCTCCAGCGCATCCAGATCTAGTTGCCCGGTGGGTAGGGAATCGACTGCTTGGAAGGAAATACCGCGACGACTCGCTGCAGCCAATGGCCGCAACAGAGAGTTGTGTTCAAACTGGGTGGTCAGAACCATGGCGTGATCGGGTACGCCGCAGTGGATCGCCACATTCAGGCCGTAGGTCGCGCCAGGGGTGAAGACCACGCGTTCGGGTGCCTGCAAACCGAACATGTGAGCTGCCATGGAACGCACTGCAAAGAAACGTTGTGCGGTTGATTCGCCACCGGTGCCGCGATCGCCAGGCAAGGCATGCAAACCTTCCAACATGGCGTCGGCCACCCCGGGTGCAGGGTCGGCACAGGTTGCGGCGCGGTTCCAGTTGAGGTTGGGAGTCACAAGCGCAGTTTAAGCGCCGATGGTCTCGGCCACCACTGCGCGAGCACGGGCAATGTCGCCGGTGCCACGGACTAGGGCGCGACCATCCATGAACAGCAGGATGTCGAGCTCTTGAGTGCGGAAACGCAAGAAGCGCGAACTACACTGTAAATCGGTCACGGTGCCATCCAGCTTGTTGGCCATTGCAGCGAGATCGACTTGTTGGTTGCCTGCCGGCAGTTGTACCGCATCGCCGGAACAGACCACTTGCGCATCGACACTGCCATGTTGTCCGCTGAGCCACTCGTAATTTGAATCCACACAGCAGGGGCAGGCATCATCTTTGGCAGCATGGATGAACTGCATTTGACCGGTCCAAACATCCAAATAGCGATAGCCGCTGGCAACTTCTTCACTCTGCCCCGAGGCGATCTTCAAAGCTTCGGCAGCAGCCCAGCCAGCGATCACCGACACAGCCGGACCGAGCACGCCGGCAGAACGGCAAGTTGGTGTGGTGGTGGCGTCAGGAGGTTGCGGCCAGGTGCACCGCAGACAGGGTCCACCGGGCACGATGGTTCCGAGCATGCCGTGGGTGCTGACCACGCCGGCATAGACATAGGCCTTGGCTTCACGCACTGCAAAGTCATTGAGTAGATAACGCGTGGCGAAGTTATCGGTGCCATCGACGATCAGCGAAGCATCGGCAAGAAGCTCCTGGATGTTGGCGGCGGTGATATCCACCGGCAAGGTGACCAAATCGATTTCAGAGTTCACCGCAGCTAAGCGTTCTGCAGCAGCTTCGGCTTTGGGCCGAAGGGCGGTGGCGTCGGCCTCGGTGTAAAGGACCTGGCGTTGCAGGTTCGACATTTCCACCACATCGCGGTCGACCAGCAACAGCTTTCCAACTCCGGCACGGGCCAACAGGTCAGCGCTGACCGAACCTAGGGCACCCACGCCAATCACCGCAACGGTGGCCGCGCCGATGGCTTCTTGTCCATCCGGGCCAATCTGCGCCAAACGTTGTTGGCGGGAGTAGCGCGATTCGCTCATAGGCGGGGGGGTGGTGCGAGAGGGGGGACTTGAACCCCCACGTCCTAAGACACTAGATCCTAAATCTAGCGCGTCTGCCAATTCCGCCACTCTCGCAAGCGCTGGGGTGGATAACGGGACTCGAACCCGCGACCTTCGGTACCACAAACCGATGCTCTAACCAACTGAGCTACATCCACCATTCAGCGAGCCGCAAAGTTTACAGTTCCCGGCGCAGCTTGAAAAGCCTTAGCCGACCAAGATTTCGTCGCCGTTAGCCAGTACGTAGGCCTTAAACAGCTCTGAAAGCCGTGTCGTGACCGGGCCAGCCTTCTGCTCGCCAATGGAGCGGCCGTCGATTTCGGTCACCGAAGCCAGTTCGCCCATGGTGCCGGTACAGAAGACTTCGTCGGCGAAGAAGAACTCGGTACGCGACAAGTCGGCCTCCACGGCCTTGATCTCATTGGCCGCACAAATTTCCAGCACCGTTTCTCGGGTGACGCCTTCGGGGCAAGCCTTGGTGAATGGGGTCCAGACCACACCATCCTTGACCATGAAGATATGGGTGGCGTTGGTCTCGGCGATGAAGCCGTGTTGGTCCAACATCAGCGCGTCGTCGGCGCCGTAGGCATTGGCTTCGATCTTGGCCAGGATCGACTGGATGAGATTGCTGTGGTGGATCTTTGGATCCATCATGTCCGGTGCGAAGCGACGCACGCTGCTGGTCACCAAACTCAATCCGGCCTTGTCATAGACCGGTGCTTTCCATTCTGCCAACACGATCAAGGTTGGACCATCTTGATTGAGCCTTGGATCCATGCCCGAGGTGATCTTGCGGCCACGGGTCAGGGTCAGGCGCAGGTGACAGCCATCCTTCATGCCATTCGCTTCCAGGGTGCGCCGAATCTCTTCGCTCATCTTTTCCTTGCTGGGCACCTCCTTGAAGTCCAGAGCCTTGGCGGACTTGAGTAGACGATCAAGGTGGCGATCCAACTTGAAAATGCGACCGTCGTAAAGACGCAGGCCTTCCCACACGGCGTCGCCACCTTGCACAGCCGAATCGAAAGGGCTGATCCCTGCAACATCGCGGTGGAGAAGTTCGCCGTTGATGTTGATCAAGAGGTTGCGGTTGCGTTCGTCGAAACTTTGGAGCATGATGTGAGAAAGGATTTTGGAATGGCGCGCCCGGGAGGATTCGAACCCCCGACCGCCGCATTAGAAGTGCGATGCTCTATCCAGCTGAGCTACGGGCGCGTGCGGCAGGAAGTCTAGCGCCGGGGGCCACAGTTGGCGACCTCAGTCTTGTTAGACTCGAAAGTGATGAGTCCAGTTTCCATGCCATCGCCTCTGCGTCTTGTGGGGGCCTTTGCCGCCCATTTGCTCGCTGGCTGCATAGGTTACTTCTTCACCAACGCCCATCATTTCACCGCCTTCGGCTGGCCTGCGATCGGGGTCGGCGCAGCCTTGATGGTTTGTTGGGGATACAGGATCTGGCCTGCGATCCTCGCCAGCAGCATTTTGAGTCACTTCGTTTTCTTCGGCGAAGGCCTGGCTTCCTCGGCAATGTTCGTCGCCGCCGACGTAACCGAGATCCTCGTTGCTGCCAGACTCCTACAGGCACGTTGCACCTGGAAGCGGGGCTTTCATCGGATTACCCAACTTCAAGACCTGCTGATTGCCGGAATCATTGCCCCACTCGTAGCACTGCCGTTTTATGCAATCGGCCTAAGAGCCCTGCCAATTGAGGTGACTTCTGGAGTTGCCGAAATCCCTGGGCTCACCTTCCTTTGGATTCGTTCGGCGTCGGGTTTCTTCGGAATGGCGCCGGTCCTCCTGAGTTGGATCGCCCGCCCGCAGAAATGGTGGGGGCAGAGTTGGCGTGAATCGACAGCAGTATTCATTACTGGCCTGTTGTTGTGCGTGGGCGCCTGCACCAATTGGATTATTCCCGCACCACACCCGTTTTGGTTTACGCTGATTCCGATGGTGGCCGTGTTCTGGTGCGCGGTTCGGTGCGGTGTCTTCATGACGGTGCACGCTTCGTTTATCTTGTTGGCTTCTGCAAGTTTCGCCGCCTCTGCAGGGGGCAGCCTATTTGACAGTGTGCAGGGTCCAGAAGCCCACAACATGACCTGGCTGATTCTGGACCTCTTTAGTATCTGCGCTCTAAGCTTGGCCGTGATTACTTGCCGGGTGCATGTCAAGATGAACTCGGAGAAGGCCGCGCGACAGCGATTGGAGTTTTTGGTCCGACAGTCACCGATTGCCTTGGTAGAAATCGACCTCAATCAAGTTGTGCAGGTCTGGAACGATAAGGCAACGGAACTGTTCGGCCTGTCGGCTCAGCAAGCCGTCGGCGAACCGATCACCGATCTGCTGATTTCACCGGAACGTCGAAAGGAGGCCGTGCAGCAATGGCAAGCTCTTCTCGGCGATAGCCATGGTGAGCGCTTGAGTTTTAGTCATCACAATCTCACCGCTGCAGGTGATGTAGTGCTTTGTGATTGGTATGGATCTTTGATTCGTGATGAGAACCACCAGATTCGTGGCGCTGTCTGTTTGGTCATCAATGTCAGCCAACGCGAAGAAGCCAATGTGGCTTTGGCCGAAAGTGAGCGGCGTTTGAGCAACATCGCCGACGTTCTCCCGCAGATGATCTGTTATTACGACGCCAGTCTGGTGAGGGGGCGTTCGAACCTCGCATACCAACAGGCCTTTGAAGGGCTGGAGCCAGTTGAGCCAACGCCGGTAACCGACCTCGTCAGTGAAGAGGATCTACCAGTCATCATGGAGCACTGTGAGTCCGCCATGAGTGGCAAGACTCTGCGTTTCGTCGAGGAACTTCAATTCGCCGATGGGAAACTGCATTCGGTCGATCGCATTCTGTTGCCGGACTTTGGCGGCGACGGCAAGGTGCGCGGTTTCTTTTCCGTGGCCACCGACATCACGGCCTACTTGTCGGCGCAAGATGAACGTTTGGCCTTGGAGACTCAAGTCCTGCAAGCGCAGAAGATCGAAAGCCTCGGCAAGTTGGCCGGGCGCTTGGCTCATGAATTCAACAACCGCTTATTCGGCATCATCGGCCATGCCGATATTGTCATGCATGATTTGCCAGCCGATCATTCCGGTCACTTGGCTTTAGGGAAAGTACTTGAGATCGGGCGCGAGGCTTCTGACTTGTGTCGTCAGATGTTCGTCTTCTCTGGCCATGGCAGTGGCACCAAGCAACAAGTTGATTGCGGTGCAATGGTCACTGAAATGCGCCGCCTGCTGGAGCTTTCGCTGCCGAACCACCTGCGCTTAACCACTCGTTGCGAGGCGACGCTGCCGATGGTCCAAGCCGATGAGGCGCAGATCAGACAAGCCCTGATGAACCTAGTGCAAAATGCCGCTGAAGCCAGCGTCGATAAACGAGGGGGCATTCATGTAAGCGTGCGCGCGGTCGAGCGCGGTGAGGTCGAATTCACCGAATCTTTCCTGGTGGATGAGCAGCCAGAGCAACGCTTGGTGGTGATTTCGGTCAGCGATGAGGGCGACGGCATGGCTGCCGATGTTCAAACCCGAATCTTCGACCCATTCTTCACAACCCGCAGTGGATCAAAGGGTTTAGGGTTGGCTGGTGTAATCGGCATCATGCATGGGCATTGTGGAGCACTATTAGTCCAATCTAAGATCCAGGTCGGAACCACCCTCTCCATTTTTATCCCGGTGGTTGGCAAGCAAGAGAAAGCCAGTGCCGAAGTCCTCAGCGAGTCCAGGGAATGACCACAGGTTGGGTCCTTTATTTGCTCGTATCTGGCGACGGTAAAAGAACCTACGTCGGTGTGACCACAGATATGGAGCGCCGCCTTGAACAGCACAATGGGGAGCGCCCTGGAGGGGCCAAGAGCACCCGCGCAGGCCGTCCTTGGAAGTTACTGCGGAGCCAAGCTGGCTTCCCTAATCGAAGTGAAGCACAGATTGAAGAATCCTTATTGAAACAGCTAAATGGCGACAAGCGGGTTGCCTTTTTTGCCCGGTATTAGGGGCAATTAGCCGATATTTCCCGAGTTTCCGGCCACAGAGCCACTCAATATGTAGTAGGTTAAAGGAAGCGGGTCAATCTCGTTTTCCCCCTGGATGGCCTTCGAGAAAAAAACCCAACACCTTCCATTCGGCCTGTCCTTGCCGTTTCACGCTAGCTCCCCATACCCATGAAGACACGTTTTCTCCTCCCAGCTGTGCTCGTAAGCGGCTCGGTTGTCGCTTTCCTTGGTCATGGCCTTCAGGCCAGCCCAGCTGCAGCTCCTGCGCTGCTCACCCCAGACGTCATTGTCGGTGATATTCATGATCACATGAGGCATGGCACCGCTGGCGGTAAAAGCTCTTACAGCTTTGGTTCGGTTTCTTGTAACGTCGGTAACGACGTCCTGAACTGGATCTCGTGGACCAACGAGCACCCAGTTATTGCCGGTAACATCTACCGTCTGAAGGATGGCCGCTTTGAGCAGCTAGGCCTGAACTGGTTGAAGCACGGCTTCACTGCCCTGAACGGGACCGTATGTGGCTCTTGCCAGAGCACTGGTGGTTCTTCCCTCGGTATCGGATGCTCCGATCCTTACAGTGCATACCTGAACGGCTTCCGCAGCTACTTGGGCCCACGCTCTGAGGTGAACTCCTACAACGGTTACTTCCCGTATCCACCAATCTTGGATCCATCCTACTCGGGTGAGCTTGCTCGTCGCATCATCGTTGATAACGTCGACATCGATCCAAGCCAGAACTCTGGCGCACGTTACTTCGCTGAGATTCAGTACATGACTGGCGATGACAACGTTGAGATCGGTAACGGTTCCAACAACGTTAGCTGGCGCGAGATTTCCTTCTCGGGTTCGAGTGCTCCTTACAACGTCAACTTCGTAGGTCCGACCGTTCGTGAAGAGTCCGCAATCATGGCATGGCAGACAATCGATCCGAACGTGACCATCTCTGAGGTTCAGATGCCTAACGATGGTTCCGTCTTCGTCGCTTCGCGTGCAACCGTGAACCAGGGTGGAGGCTACACCTACGATTACACCGTCTACAACCGTGACTGTGATCGCAGTGTCCGTGCCTTCCTCGTGCCTTTGACCGGCAACGAGACCCTTTCGAACAAGAAGTTCACCGACGTGGATTACCACAGTGGCGAGCCTTACGTGACCAATGACTGGAGAGGATACGAGGGCCTATACCCAGGTCGTACCCAGAAGATCCAAGCTTGGTACGGCGGCACCTACAATGCTAACCAGAACAACAACGCAATCCGTTGGAGTTCTTCTTACAGCATGCAGTTCGAGTCCGATACCTCCGCGGTAATGGGCCAAGTCGCAGTGATTCCATTCAAGCCTGGCCAGGGCAAGTTGTTCTACGCGAACGCTGTTGTTCCTCAGTAAACCCTGAGAGCTTAAGCTAGAGGGATCGACCTTCGGGTCGGTCCCTCCTTTTTTTTGACCCACCGTTCCTCCATACTTACGCCATGAAAAAGCCTCACTCTCGAATGAGTAAACGTCGCGCCATCGTCTTGGTCGCAGTGCAGCTGTTCATTCTTGGCCACATCCTGTGGTGGCTATCCAGCGGCACGACGCTGACTCCACTGGAACCTTCCGAGGCCATGGAGTTCTCCAAAGAGGGGGTCGTCAATGCTGGTTTGATCCTGTTCACTTTGGCGGCGGCAGCCACTCTGATCTTTGGCCGCTATTTCTGTGGTTGGGGTTGTCACTTGCTGTTGTTGCAGGACCTATGTCGCTGGCTGATGTTGAAGGTGGGTATTCGTCCGCGACCGTTCAAGTCCCGCACCTTACGTTTGGTGCCGATGATCGCCTTCGCCTATATGTTCCTGTGGCCGATCGTGCAGCGCCTGCGTTTGGGCCACCCTGCCCCGAAAATGAGTATGCATTTGAGCACCAACTCATTCTGGGCAACCTTTCCAGGACCACTCGAGTCCACCCTCACCCTTGTGGTGGCAGGATTCGTAGTCATCTATCTGCTCGGCTCCAAGGCTTACTGTACCTATGCATGTCCTTATGGCGGCATCTTCGGTGCCATGGATAATTTCTCGGTCGGACGGATTCGCGTCAACGATGCTTGCAAGCAATGCGGTAAATGCACCGCAGCGTGCAGTTCCGATGTTCGAGTTCATGAAGAGGTGCGTGACTTCGGCATGGTCATGGATCCGAACTGCATGAAGACCATGGATTGCATCGATGCTTGTCCAAACGATGCCTTGAGTTTCAGTTTCGGTAAACCTGCAGTGCTTGCCAAGCAGCGCGCCGACGGCCGCAAGTCGCAGATTGGTGTGCCGACGTGGCCCGAAGAGATTCTGTTGGTGGTGGCTTATGCCTTCGGTTTCTTCGCTACCCATTCGCTCTATGGACGCTTCCCATTCCTGCTCGCCCTCGGTTTCGGCATGATGGCTTCCTTTGGCGCGCTCACCTTTAAGCGTATGCTGCAGCGAAAGGATTACACCTTCAATACCAAACCGTTAAAGCGCAAGGGCAAGTTCACCACTCGTGGCTACGTGCACCTGTTGCTGATCCTGGTCAGTGCCGGTCTATTGGGACACTCGATGTGGATCCAGCAGCATCGTTGGGCCCGCGATGCTGCATTCGCAGAGACCAACTTCCATCGTAGTTCCTGGTTGCGCGGAGACTTCTCGATCGAATATATCGAGGCTGCCTCGCAAGAGGCCATGGATGTCGCAGCTGCAGAAGCTGCTTGGTTGAGCGAGCATGGCTTAGTCCGTGAGGACCTGAATCCATTCGTGGATGGGTGGAACCAACTCTTTGACGGCTCCCCGGCAGGCTTCGAAGAGAAGATCAAGGAAGTGCTGGAGCTACGTCCTGGCTTCGGTGAAGTGCAACTGCAGTACGCCTACTTCTTGATGAACCTGCAGCGCTTCCACGACGCCATGGTGCAGATGGATGCGGTATCGATGCGCGACCCGCGTTACTCGGATGCCCGTCGGTCGGCGATCGCATTGCAACAGCGCTTAGGCAACACCGAAGAAGCGGATCGCCGCATGGCCGAGTTGGAAGCCGAAGGCTTCAGCTTTGAGCAGTAAGGAGCAGAGCCTTAGTGCTTGTGCTCAAGGTCGATCGGCGGTGGCTCGACCAGCATGCCGTCGGCGTAGCCAAGTTCGGCAAGAGCTTCGGCTTGACCGGCTGCCAAGGTGCTGGTGGCTTGGTAATCCTCAAAAGCCATTTGCTCCACCAAAAGGTCGAACAAGGCTTGTTGCTGTTCGGCATGGGCCTCGGCGCCGACTAGGTTGTTGAGTTCTTCAGGGTCGGCGGCCAAGTCATAAAGCGCGGTTGCGGTGGGAGTGGGCGCACCACGCTTGGCGATCATTTTCCAATCACCGAGGCGAATCATCACGCGGCCGTCATCTCCACAGATGTGGTGGCGCGGTTCTTGGCCAGGCACCAACAACGGCCGACCAGTCATATTGCTTGGTGGCTCCATCATCAGATAAGCCAGCAAGGTTGGGGCGACGTCGGCGACGTCGGGGATCAGGTCGGTGCGGTAATTGTGCTCCACGTTTGGCCCCTCAATGATGAAAGGCACGCGGATCGAGTCCTGATACAGATGGTTGCCGTGGATTAGGGAGTTGTTCTCGCCAAACTGTTCGCCGTGGTCGGCGGTAATCAGCCACAAGGTGGGGCGGCCCGATGCGTTGACCCGTGCCTGCACCTCTTCCAGCAAGCTATCGAGATACATCACGTTCTCCAGATAGAGCTGGTGGTAATGGGCAGCGCCTTCTTTGGCTTCGGCGTGGATCTTGGGGTCGCTGCTGAGCAAGTCGCTGCGCATGGTGTGCAGCTGTTCGAGACGAATCACGCCTTCACGATCGGCTGGACCTTGGTAACGTGGTAGCAGTTCCGGTAGGTCGCCGGTGAGACGGCCATCGAAGCCTTCTGGCGCCCCATAAGGGTGATGGGGATCGAGGTAGTGCAGGAAGAAGAAGTACGGCCGCTCGACGGCGTATAGCTTGTCGAGCATCTCCAGGGCTTGGTCGGTGGTGGCACGACCCCGGTTGCGCATGCCGATGCCGGTCATGTCGCGTTGCACCCGTCCCAGAGCGTGGAAGGATGTAGCGTTCAGCAGCGCCGCCACGGCTTCCGCGGGTAGCAGCTGTCCCAGCCAACTGCTGTCCTTCATAAAAGCCATGTTGGCATTCCGCGGGCCGTAATGCTCCGAGGCGCTGTCGTCGTAGGCATCGAAGCCACGGCCAAAGCCGATCTCCGAAGACAGCAGGGAGTTGGAAATCACTCCGGCAGTCTGGAAACCAGCGCTCCACAGGTGTTCCTGCAGCAGCGGATAACGCGTTGGCAGAGCGTCGAAGTTGTAACGCACGCCAGAGGCAATCGAATCCAGCCCCGACAACATGGAGGTGTGGCCAGGAAGGGTCTGGTTGCTGGAGGAGTAGCCGTAATCCCACCAAGTTCCGTTGGCCCGTTTGCCATCGAACCACGGCAGCTCATAAGCCGGCTCACGAGGCCCAGCAATCGAATCGGCACGCAGGGTGTCGATCGACAACAGGATCACGTCGGGGCTCTGCGGAATCATTTCCGATGGATTGGCTGTGACCTCGATGGTGGCAGCCTGACGACTACGTTTGCGCATGGTGGAGTTGGTCGACCAGGCGCCGTAGAGGGCGGCGATCACAGTCAGCACCAGCAAACCCAGTTGTGGCAGGGTGGCACGTGGTGGCATTTTGGAGCCGAAATAGAGGCCGACTGCGGCTAACGCAACGGCCAGAGGCATGACCCCGCCGCCCGGCAAGCCCAGCAGGTGGAAGCTGGGTGCGAGACAGGCCAGAGCGCTCATCCAGAACATGGATGCGGGCTCGAGTCGGCGTTTGGTGACGGCCGGTGCCAACCCCAGGGCGATGGTCACGACCAGGAGGGCCACACACAGCAACAGATTGCCGAATAGGGTGGGCCAAAGCAGCTCAAAGAATGGGTGGGTGCTGCCGCCAAAGAGGCTGCTGACGATACTTGCGAGGCAAGCACCAGCAAGAATCGCGATCGAACGCAGGAACAGAGACTTGATCATGTTATGTAGGCCCGGGTTTATCCGCGAGGAACACATCAAGAGGATAGAATCCTGTCCAATGAGCGACAAGAACCCCGTTGAGAAGTTCCGCAGCGATTACTGCGTCCCCGACTTCAGTATCGACCATGTGGAGCTGGATTTTCAGTTGGGCGCCGAGAGCACCCAGGTGAAGGCGCGAATGCAGATGCAGCGCACCGAGCCCGGCAGCAGCGTAGCCCTGCAGCTCGATGGCGAAGACCTGGTCCTGGATTACGTGGGTGTAGATGGCCAAGAACTGGCCGCAGGTGCCTTTGAGCACAACGCAGAGGGCCTGACCATCGCGCAAGTGCCAGACAGCTTCCTGCTCGAGACCACCGTGAGCATCAAGCCGCAGGAGAATACTCAGCTATCGGGACTCTACAGCTCGGGTTCGATGTTCTGCACCCAGTGTGAGGCAGAAGGTTTCCGACGCATCACCTTCTTCCCGGATCGTCCCGACGTCATGACCACCTTCACGGTGCGCATCGAGGCGGACCAAAAGGCCTTCCCAGTGTTGCTCAGTAACGGCAACCAGATCGAGGCAGGCCAAGTCGATGGTGGTCGTCACTTCGCCGTGTGGCAAGATCCATTCAAGAAGCCTTCCTACCTGTTCGCGCTGGTGGCGGGGGATTTGGGTTCAATTTCCGATAGCTTCACCACTGCAAGTGGGCGTGAAGTTTCCCTGCATATCTACACTGAGCACCGCAACGTCGATCAACTAGATTACGCCATGTTGTCGTTGAAGAACTCAATGATCTGGGATGAACAGGTCTTTGGTCTGGAGTATGACTTGGACATTTTCAATATCGTCGCTGTTGGTGATTTCAACATGGGCGCAATGGAGAATAAGAGTCTCAATGTCTTCAACACCGCTTATGTGTTGGCCCGTCCTGATACGGCCACCGATTGTGATTATGAAGGTATCGAAGGCGTAATCGGTCACGAGTACTTTCACAACTGGACCGGTAACCGCGTGACCTGTAAGGACTGGTTCCAACTCACCTTGAAGGAAGGGTTGACTGTGTTCCGCGATCAGCAGTTTTCCGCCGACATGGGTTCGGCTGCGGTCAAGCGCATCGAATCGGTGAAAGGCCTGCGCGGAGTGCAGTTCCGCGAAGACAGTGGTCCGATGGCACATCCGATTCGCCCTGAGTCATACATTGCCATGGACAACTTCTACACCGCCACGGTTTACAGCAAGGGCGCCGAAGTGATTCGCATGTACCACACCTTGTTGGGCCAACAGGGCTTCCGCAAGGGCATGGATCTGTACTTCGAACGTCACGATGGCCAAGCCGTCAGCTGCGATGATTTCCGCGCCGCCATGTCCGATGCCAACAGCTATGACTTGGATCAGTTCGAGCGTTGGTATCTGCAGGCGGGTACGCCGAAGGTCACAGCCCTAGGAGTCTGGAATGAAGAGGAATCCACCTACAGTCTGACCCTTAGCCAAAGCTGCGCGCCAACCCCGGGCCAAGAAGAAAAACTGCCCTTCCACATTCCGGTGGCGGTTGGTTTGTTGGACCACCTCGGCGAAGAGATTGCTGCGACCGAGGTCTTGGACCTAAAGGAACAGAGTCAGACTTTCGTCTTTGAAGATATTGCTGCACAGCCAGTGCCATCAATTCTGCGTGGCTTCTCGGCCCCCGTTCGTTTGGATGTGGAGCAGAGTGATTCCGATCTTGCACTGCTGTTCGCATTCGACAGTGACAGCTTCAACCGTTGGGAAGCTGGTCAGCGTTTTGCGACCCGCGTGATCCTGAACATGGTCGCTGATTTGCAGGCCGGCAAGGAAGCGCAGGTTCCAGTCAACTTGATCCACGCCTTCCGCACCGTCTTCCAGGACACCGCCCTGGATTATTCGCTGAAGTCCTACGCCATGCGCCTGCCTGATGAAACCACTCTGGGTGCAGAAATGAGCGTCATCGATCCGGACAACTTGCATAAGGCACGAGAACTCTGCGTGCACGCCATCGCAACCGCTTTGCGCACCGACTTGGAAACCCTCTACGCCGAACTCAAAGATGACGGCGAATATGTGGTTGAAGCCGGTCCGATCGGCAAGCGCCGCATGCGCAACCTGTGCCTTGGTTATCTGACTTCTTTGAAGGAAGACAGCACCACGGCCATGGCTCAAGCGCAGTACCAAGCCGCCACCAACATGACCGACAAGTTCGCCGCCGTGGCCTGCTTGACGGCCCAGGAAGGTCCGGCGCGTCAGGCAGTACTGGATGACTTTTACCAAGCTTTCAAAGAAGAAGCCTTGGTGGTGGACAAGTGGCTAGCCGTGCAAGCTGGGTCGCCAGCCGACAATGCCTTGGAAAACGTCATCGCCCTGCTCGATCACGAGGCATTCGACATCAAGAACCCCAACAAGGTGCGCTCCCTGATTCGCACCTTCACCGCCAACCAGTTGCATTTCCATCGCCCTGATGGTGCCGGTTATCGCTTCATTGCTGATCAAGTCATCAAGCTCGATGCCCTGAACCCGCAAGTGGCTTCGCGCATCGTCGGTGGCTTCGCCCAATGGCAACGTTTCGACGACAGCCGTCAGCAGCTGATGGTCGAGCAACTGGTGCGCATTTCCCAAGTGGAAGGGCTCTCCAAGGACTGCTCCGAGATCGTCGATCGCAGCCTCAAGGCCGCACAAATCGCACGCTAGAATACCGCCAGAATCATGCGCATCCTCCTCGTCGGATCCGGTGCTCGGGAACATTCCCTAGCCTGGAAGATGGCCAGTTCTGAACTGGTCGAAACCCTGTGGACCGCTCCGGGCAATCCGGGCACCGCCACCCTTGGCAGCAACGTCGACATCAAAGCTAATGATGTTGCTGCTCTCGTTGATTTCGCCAAACGCAACAAGGTCGATCTGGTGGTCGTCGGACCAGAAGACCCATTGGTCAATGGTCTGGTCGATACCCTGGCCGAAGAAGGCATTGCGGCATTCGGGCCGCGCAAAGGTGCTGCAGAACTGGAAGGATCCAAGGCTTGGTGCAAAGAGGTCTTGATCCGCCACCGCATTCCCACCGGTAGCTATCGCGCCTTCCGTTCGTTGAATCAAGCCATGTCTTATCTCGAGACTGGTGCGCGTTATCCCTTGGTGGTGAAGGCTTCGGGCCTGGCTGCTGGCAAAGGCGTGGTGATCTGTGAAGATTTCAACATGGCCGCCGAAGCCGCGCGCGACATGCTCGAAGGCGGTCGCTTCGGCGAAGCCGGTACCACCATCGTGGTTGAGGAGTTCTTGACCGGTCCAGAAGCGTCGGCATTTTGCCTGACCGACGGCCGCACCTTCATGCCGTTGGAATCCTGTCAGGATCATAAGGCCTTGCTGGATGGCAACCGTGGCCCCAACACCGGTGGCATGGGGGCAGTCAGCCCTAACCCTGAGATCAGTGAACGCACTGCGACCTTGATCGAACGGCAGATCTTGCTGCCGACCTTGCATGGCATGGTGCGCGAAGGGCATCCATTCCAAGGCGTGATGTTCGCTGGCTTAATGTTGACCTCCGGTGGCCCCAAGGTCATCGAATACAACGTGCGCTTCGGCGATCCGGAATGCCAGATCCTGATGATGCGTTTTGCCAGCGACCTCGTGCCTTATCTGAAGGCCTGCAGTGATGGCACCTTGGATCAACTTGAAGCGCCAAGCTGGGAAAAGCGCCCGGCTTGTTGCTTGGTGCTTGCTTCGGAAGGTTATCCGGAGAGCTATCGCACCGGAGTACCAATCCAGGGCCTGGACAAGGTCGAGACTAATAATGACTTGCAGATCTTCCACGCTGGTACCGCCGAGGTCGATGGTGAAATTGTCACCGCCGGAGGTAGAGTCCTGTCGATTACTGCCTTAGGTGACACCATGGCAGAAGCCCGACAGCGCGCCTATGACGCCGCCGAACTCATCGAGTTCGAGGGTAAGACTATGCGTAGCGATATCGGTCTTGCGGCGGAACAGGCCTTGGAGCACATGAAATGACCCCGGAAAAGGCCTTGGAACGATTTGAGGTCTTCTTGCGCACCAAAGGGCTGCGCATGACGGCGCCACGTCGCGGCATCTTGCTGGCGGCGTGGAGCTCACACGAACATTTCTCGGCCGATCAGATGTTCGAGCAGGTGTCCGCGCTAATGCTGGGTGCTTCGCGCGCCACCGTCTACCGCACCTTGTCGCTGTTGGTGGAATCAGGATTCTTGTCGTCGATGAACAACGGCAAGGGCACCATGCTCTATGAGCATATCCTTGGTCATGATCATCACGACCACATGATCTGCCGCGGCTGTGGCAGCATTCATGAGTTCCACAGCGAAGATATTGAGCGCTTGCAGGAAGAATACGCCGCCAAGGTGGGTTTCACCTTGATCGACCACACCTTGCGCTTGGAGGGCTATTGCGCCTCCTGCACCAAGGCCGGTCCGGCCACCACTGCCGGCAACCAGACCGAAAGCTAAGCGCTTACTGGAAGCGGCTGTTGATGTCTTGCGCGATTTCGCGGGCAAGATCGGCACGACCATGGATACCCAACTCGGCCGCATAGACCTTAAGGTTGGAGAACTCTGGGGTGTCAGGCATCAGCATCACTTGCACGGTCACCTTGGCCTTGTCCTCAAGAAACTCGATGCGCATCGAGCCACGCGTAGCAGTGATGTCCTTGGCGTTAGGGCGAGATTCAACGGCACTCTTTGCGACCAGGAATACGTCCTGGGCGGGGGCGTGCACGATCATGTGGCCGCCGTCGTCGTTGAGATCATCGTAAGTCCAGATGCCAACAGCAGCACCCATGCCAACCAGGACGAGTGGCGCGGCGCACGAGGCAAGAAGGATCAGGGGCAGAAGAAGGAGGATGCGTGGTGTTTTCATGGCTACCTATCAGGCAACCCGGATTGTATCCGTAAGCGCACCCCAATCGAAGACCCCATTGGCCAGCTGTAGAAATTCTTTCACTGCTACGCCACTGAGCGCCTCGGATTGCGCCATTTGCGCCCCAGCCAGTTGGCCCCAATAGCGTTCCAACAGCACTTCCATGTCAGCTGGCAGGTATTCACCGATGATTTCGTCCGGCCGACGTCGGAAGCAGGCCTCCAGCAGTTTGCTTTGATTCTGCGCCCATTGACCGTTGTGATGGCCATTCATGCCTATGCCCGCGGTCGGCTGGCTCCACAATGCGTCGAACAGCATGTCGGGAGCGGCCGGTTGCAGGAATGGATTGACTAAGTGGGCGCACAGGAAACGGAAGCTGCTGCGACGAATCGCACCACGGAAGCTGACCTCCATCGACAAAGGACTGTCGCAGATCAAGCTGTGGGCCGCCCCCTGGATCAGATCACTGAGGTCCAACTTGCGAGGCGACCATGCCAGCGGCTGACGTGGATGAAAGACGGCCAGTTTTGGTGGCTGGTAGGGGTGGAAAGCAGCAGCGCGGTGGTTCGGCAACTTGGCGTGGAATTCAGTCCAGCAAGATGCGGGTAGCACGCTTAAGCGCGAGCTCGGTGCTTCCAGGCCAAAGGTGCTGGCCAGCAGCCCAGTAGCACTTTCGCAAAGATGTTCAGCGGCTTCAGACAGAACTTCGTCGTCGCTGTCGGCCAAATCCTGGTGTAGGTTTGCCCACAGGCTAAGTGGCGGCGTATGCAACCAGACCCATTGACCTTGGTTGGTCAAGTAGGTGCGGTCCTGGGGATTGGCGCCCAAGCGCTCCCATACAGGCTCGGGGGATTGGTGAATGACCAACGGTTTCACGCCGCTGGCAGCCAGGCGTGTCGGCAAGTGTTGGGGGGCAAGATGCCAATCGCCAAAATGCATCACACAACGCCTGCGTCGGCCTTGGCGATTGATGCGGTCCCAAACTTGGGCGGCGACTTCATCACGTCGGCTAACGCTGCCGTCGACCCACGCGCCGATGACCGCACCGCGTCGGCTTGCAAGAGCTTCCAGGGCTGGGCGGTAGGATTCGCACAAGCTTTGGCCGGTGACCAGCTTGGGGCCCTTGCCTCGTAAGGCCTCGCGTGCGGTCAAGGTGATCCCCAGGGGCAACAACTCCAGGACCAAAGCGACCGATTCCGTTGCAGGGATTTCGGCAATCAAATCGGCCAAGCCGGTGCGTGAACGCTCCAGTGGGTGATAATCGGAAACCACGATCAACTCGGAGCGGCGAACAGCCCGTTGCAGTTCCGGGTAGGTGGTTCCGGTCAAGCCGCCATGGAGGCAGTCAAGCCAACGGTCACGGTAACTTTCCAGGTGTTGGGGGACCTGCGGAACAGCACTCGACCACGCTAGACGCAATCGACGTTCAAAGCCGGCCATCAGGGCGGCAAGGGGTTGTGGGCTGTTCGACACCAGCTATCTTTCGGCTTGGCCCCAGGGCAAGCTGAAATCTATGCCCCAGGTTCTTGCTACCTAGGACTCGCCAAGTCGAAAAAGGGTCCCGATTATGAGTGGATGCCGGCCAGATAAGGCGCCATCAGGCCGCGGAAGAAGGCCACGCCCTCTTCACCGCTGCCCCAAGCACCAGCGCCGCGGTCAGGCAGGTGCAAGGGCGATAAGTTGCGTTCCGGGTGAGGCATCAAACCAAGGATGCGTCCACTCGGTGACACCATGCCGGCGATCGCGCCAATGCTGCCGCTGGGGCAGGTGGGCCATTCGGAGGTAGGGGTTCCGTTCTCGTCGCAGTAGCGCAAGGCAATGGCGTTGGCAGCCTCAAGGCGAGCCACATCTTCTTCACCTGCAGCAAGCACGATTTGGCCTTCGGCATGCGCAGAAGGTGCTGGCAAGATGCTGCCGGCAGGAAGGACATGATCGAGTGCGTCTTCCACCAACAGGCGCGACCAGCGGCATTCGAATCGGTGACTGAAGTTCCAGGTCAAGGAAACTTCAACGCCTTCCACACGTGGCAATAGGTCCGACTTGACCAAAGCTTGGAAGCCATTGCAAACACCAAAGATGCTACCACCACGTTCATGGTGCTCTTCCAGCTCCGTAGCTAAGAAGCGTTTGACCTCAAGCCCCAGAACCCTGCCTGCGCCGAGGTCGTCGCCGTAGGTGAAGCCACCGGGGATCGCGAACATCTCACAATCACGGATTGCCTCAGGGGATTCCATCAACTCGCGGATATGCATCTCGCGAACCGTGGCGCCGGCTAGCTCGAAAGCGTAGCGCAGCTCGCGATCGCAGTTGATGCCGGAAGTAAAAAGTTGCAGTACGCGGGGTTTCATGCCTGGACGCGGTTAGCGGTGCTGAGGGTGGCGGAATCGAGATTCACGAGGGTTGTGGGACCGTCGCGGAGTTCAAGTTGATCGCCTGCTTGGACTTCGCCGACGGCGGCCCAAGGAAGCGTTCGGAAGTGAGAGCCAAACTGCTCCAGACGATCGGCCGGCACTTCCACTAGGAAGCGCGTTGGCGTTTCGGCATAGAGGCGAGCAGCAGCGCTGAGGTCACTGGCGCCAGGAACGCGGCTGATGTCGACGCTGGCACCAAGGCCATGGGCGCCAATCACCATCTCGGCAGCGGCGACCGCAAGGCCACCTTCGCTGAGGTCGTGACAAGCGGCAACCGAACCTTCGGTGATTGCACTGTGGAGGGCTGCAAAAACGCTCGGTGCAGTCTCGAAGTTTGGCTTAGGTACGACCGAGTCTTCCAGACCAAGCAGGTCGGAAGCAACGGTGCCACCGCCATCATTACTGGTGAAACCAACCATGACCAAGTGGTTGCCAGCAGCTTGCAACGGCGTGCCGACAGTCTGTTCGCAGTCCTCAACGATGGCCATTGCGGTACACAGCAGGGTTGGTGGAATGGCTTTCTCCACTCCATCGACGCGGTATTCGTTGTTGAGTGAATCCTTACCACTGACGAATGGCGTGCCATAAGCGATGGCGGCATCGCGACAGGCTTCTGCGGCCAATACCATTGAACCGAACCGATCGGGCTTGCGGCAGTCACCCCAACAGAAGTTGTCCAAGATCGCAGTGCGATGTGGATTGCCGCCTGCAGCGACGGTGTTGCGAAGGGCTTCGTCGATGGCGTTAGCGGTTGCAGCGTAGGGGTCTAGTTCAGCCATCCGTGGGTAGATGCCACACCCAAGTGCAACACCCTGCGGCAGATCCAAGCGCGGCTTGACTACGGTTCCATCACCGGCACCATGACCATTCGCTCCCTGATAAGGCTTCAAGACGGTGCCGCCCTGGACTTCGTGGTCGTATTGGCGCACGACCCATTCCTTACTTGCCACCGATGGGTGCCCAAGGATGTTCTGCAACAGCTGGCCATGGTCGTCGACCGACGGCCATGCGGTATCGTTCTGCGGTGTCTGCGGTGCGATTGCATCGCGAACAGGTTGTGGCACGCCACCATGAAGGAAGGACATGGGCATGTCGCAAACGACTTCGCCATGCCAACGCAGGATCAAGCGTTCGTGATCAGCAAAAGTGCCAAGCACGGTGAGTTCCACATCTGCGGTATCGCAAAGGTGCTGCAGCTCATCCAGCTTTGCTGGGGGGATCGCTGCCACCATGCGCTCTTGCGCCTCGGAGATCCAGATCTCCCAGTAGGAGAGGCCGGCATACTTCAAAGGCGCGCCCTCCAGATTGACTTCGGCGCCAATCTCTTCACCCATTTCACCAACAGCAGAACTGAAGCCACCTGCACCACAGTCGGTGACTGCAGTGAAGATGTCGCGGTCGCGTGCGACCATCAGGACATCCAGGACTTTTTTCTCAGTGATAGGGTCACCGATCTGTACGGCAGCGGCGTCGATCGATTCCGAATCCTCGTGCAGAGCCTCGGAACTGAAGGTTGCGCCGTGAATGCCGTCGCGACCAGTGCGGCCACCGAAGGCCACGATTAAGTCACCAGGACGTGCAGCCTTGTCTACGTACTTGCGTGGGATCTCGCCGAGCGAGCCAGCGAAGACCAATGGGTTTGCCACGTAACCTGGGTGACGGATCACCGTGCCGGCAACGGTTGGGATTCCCATACGGTTGCCATAGTCACGCACGCCAGCGACCACGCCATCAAGAATGCGATCCGGGTGCATGGTGCCTGGTGGCAAGTCCTTGCGATCCATGTTTTCTTCGCCAACGCAGAAGACGTCGGTGGAGGCGAAGGGGCGAGCACCCAAACCGGTGCCAAGGATGTCACGGATCACACCGCCGATGCCCGTGCCGGAACCGCCATAAGGATCCAATGCACTTGGGTGGTTGTGGGTTTCAACCTTGATCGCGATGCCGATGTCCTCGGTCATGGCGATGACACCAGCATTGTCTTTGAAGACACTCCAGCACCATTCAGGCGATAGCTTCTGGGTGGCGTAGAAGACCGTTTCCTTGAGCAGGTTGTTGTAGTGCCTGCGCTCCTTGATTTTCCCGTCACCATCCAATTGCTGGAAGGAAACCGGGCCAGTCAAGGTCTTGTGTTTGCAGTGCTCCGACCAAGTTTGAGCCAGGGTTTCGAGCTCCACATCGCTTGGTTCGCGGCCTTCGGCAACGAAAAATTCCTGGATGGCGACCATCTCTTCGCCGGTCAATGCCAGCGACATCTCACTCGAAATCGCAGAAAGTTCGTCAATTCCTAAATCCCGCAACGGAATATCTCTGCGTTTACTCGGCCGCGAAGTTGGCTCTGGATGCAAGCCCACCGGCTCATTGGCGAGAAAGGCCTCTTCAATGGTTAAGTTGCCCAAAGCCCGTCCGCCGATCTTCAGGAATTGCTCGCCTGCGACCTCGCCTAGACAACGGTAGGAGCGGTAAGTCTCGACATGGGTGCCGGACGGCAGATCGATGTCGAGCAGCTTCAAGGCACGTTCGGTGGTGTGGGCTTCAGGGTCAGAGACACCAGCCATACGGCGGATTAACAGGCTTTTTTGCCCATCTGTTTCAACCTCACCGGGGGCCACGATGCGCGCCGTCTCGTTGACTGGGTCGGCCAGCAGAGAATCCACGATCATCTTGACCTCGTCGCGGTCCAAACTGCCTGGCAACAGGAAGCCTCGACCTACGCGAATGCCGTCGGTTAGGGGAAGGCCACGAGCTGCCAGCGATTGCACGGCAGCTGCGCCAAGGGGATCAATACGGCTGGAATTCAACTCCAGCTCGACTCGCCAGGCATTTGAGCTCATTTGTTCAGTGGGTTTTACCCAGATGTGCGGTTATTCTAGAGTGTCACGGGTTCCTGAACCACGGCAGTCCCTGTTGCATTCCATGGCAAAGAAAAAGAAAGCTCCGCTCGTCGGCCCAGCCGCTCTTCCTTTCGAGGCTCCGATCGATGATGTTCGATCACGCCTCGCTGAGTTAGAGGAACTGGCCCAGAAGACCACCCACGACTTGTCGGAGGAGTTGTCTTTCTACAGCGAACGTCTCCAGCGCCTCACGGATGAGATCTACGCAGATCTCACGGCCTGGAATCGTGTGCAGGTTGCGCGTCACCCTAACCGTCCTTTGACCTCGGATTATATCGAGCATCTATGCGAAGATTGGGTCGAGCTTCATGGCGATGGTGTTTTTGGCGACGACCGCGCAATGGTCACCGGTTTGGGCACGATTCATGGCCACAAGGCCATGGTGATTGGCCACCGCAAAGGCCGTGACACCAAGGACCGTTTGGCCTGTAACTTTGGTTCCGCACACCCTGAGGGCTATCGCAAGGCTTTGCGCAAGATGAAGCTGGCCGAGCGTATGGGGCTCCCAATCGTGTGTTTGGTCAATACCCCAGGTGCTTACCCAGGCGTGGCCGCCGAGGAGCGTGGCCAGGCTCGTGCGATTGCTGAGAACATATTCGAGATGTTCGCCATCCGCGTGCCAATCATCGTCATGGTGATCGGTGAAGGTGGTTCCGGTGGTGCGCTTGGCATTGGTATTGGTGACCGTGTCGGCATGATGGAGAACTCGTGGTACTCCGTCATCACGCCAGAAGGCTGTGCATCAATTCTGTGGCGCAGTGCAGAAGGCAAAGAGAAGGCCGCCGAAGCCCTGAAGCTTACTGGTGGCAGCTTGTTGAAATTGGGTATCGTCGACAAGGTCGTGGCCGAACCAACTGGTGGTGCCCACAACCACTCCGAAGAGGCTGTGCAGTTGGTCGGCAAGCAGATTGATGCATGGTTGACGGAACTCGGCAAACTCAGCACTGAGGAGCTTATGCGTCAGCGTGACCATAAATTCCGCAATATCGCCAAGCTTGAGTCGGAGATCGTGGCAGCTGCCCAGAGCCATGAAATCAAGGCTGCAGCCGCACGCAAAGCGAGTCCAACAGAGGTTGAGGAGCGAAGTCTTCCAAAATCTTCGGGTTCAGCAGCTGTGGATTCACCGCGCCGTGGGGGGCTAAAAGCGCAGCAGAACCCCACTGAAGAGCTAAAATAGGGGTGAAAAGCTAGCTCAGACAACAAAATAGGGCGAATTCATCTGAAAATGCCCAACATCCTGTGGTCTAAGTCGTAAATTTGCTTGAACCATGTCCGAACCAGCATTTCGCCTAGTACCACCTGTCTCTGAAGACGCCCCAAGCACCATCGGTGCATGGGCTGACTTGAGCGACGAGGAGCTTTTCGCTCTGACCTGTGAGGGTGAGCGCGAAGCTTTCCATTTGCTTGTTGAACGCTACGAAGGACGCGCAATCCACACCGCACGTTCGATCGTAGGTAGCTATGAGACGGCTCGAGAAGTTGCCCAAGAGGCCTTTTTGAAGACTTATGCCGCGCGTGACCGTTTCGATCAGAAGCGTGCTTTCCGCACTTGGTTCTACCGCATTCTGCGAAACCAAGCCGTTGACCGTGTTCGCCGTACCGCACCTGGTACCCCTGGCGGCACTGTGGAATTGGTTGGTGATTGGAATGCATCGGAGACCACTCCGGTCCATGGTGCTTCCGAAACGGAGCGCAAACAATTGGTAAGGCGCGTCCTCGATGCGCTTCCTCACCAGTTTCGCGAGGTCCTTATTCTTAGGGATCTTGAAAGCTTGAGCTGTGCTGACATCGGTGAACGAGTCGGCGCCACCCCCGGAACCGTGCGCTGGCGCCTCCACCATGCGCGCAAACTATTTCGTGACCAATGGGAACGTACCCTCGGCCGCGAAGAAGGAGGAGATGTACTGTGAACTGCCGCGAAGCCTCCATACAAATCTCTCTTCACGTTGGCGACGACCTACCGTCGGCTGAAGTCCCTGTTCTTGAGGAGCACCTCGAGAGCTGCGCTGTCTGTCAGGTTGAGTACGAAAGCTACGCCTCCGCACGCGATGCCTTGCAGATGCTGAAAGGGGAGTCCATGGGTACTACCAACCTGTGGGGTGACCTTGAAGCCCAGCTCGATACTGCAACCGAAGAAGTCGGTGGCGGCAAGCGTTGGTACTCGCGTCCCGTTTGGGCAAGCCTTGCAGCCGCAATGGTGCTGGTCGTAACGGCGCAGTTCTGGATGCCTTTCGGTTCCGGTTCTGACGCGTTCACGGATCCAACGGATTCCATCGTCAGTGGCATTGTGCAGCCCAAGAAGACTCTTGGCCTCCCAGATGAGACTGAAGGCCCGCAAAGCGAGCCAGCTGCCTACGAAGATTTTCATGAGTTGCTACGCGGCCGTCACGATCAATCTAGCTTGGAAGATCTAGATGATCCAATGATTGCTGCCCCTGCATCGCGTCGCTCCTTCTAGGGAACCCAATCACAGGCAAAGCGCCTGAAAATGATGCTCTGGCCCATTCTCCTTTCGGTGTTCGTTCAGACGCCGGACCCACCCAACCCGCCACCGGCAACGGAGCGGGTTGAAGTGGAAATGGAGACCACGTCTTCCCAAGGCACTCCAAAGACCACCCAAGGGCTGCAGCTCAAAGGCGCCGAGCTCAGTCATGTCATGTCCATCAGTGGACTGGGCAACTTGGAGATGGAAATGTCGGGTATATTCCGACGCCTACGGCCTTCCTTGGTTGAAGTTCACTTCCAGTTCAGTGAAGAAAGTGAACTGAAGACTCCAATCCTGACTTCTGGCATGGTCATGGATAACTATGGCCTGATCATTGCGCCGGTGGTGCTAGATAACGACCGAGTTGAAGCCCTCGTCGGTGGGATCAAGGTCTATCGCACCGATGGCAAAGATTTCTCTGCTGAGCTTGTCGCCTGGAATGCCCACTACGGTGTTTCCATTTTACGCGCCGAGGAACTCAAGGGGCTGGCTCCTGAGTTTGGTCACGGCTTGTGGATGGAAGAAGGTTCGGTGACCATCGGCCTTGGCCATCCATTTGGCTTGCCGAACTCCATAAGTCTCGGTTTCATCACTGGGCGCCAACGAGGTATTGGCAAGGCTCGTGACTTGATGCAGATCACCAACCCAGTCAACGTCGGTGATAGTGGTGGTTTGTTGGCCAACCGTCACGGTCAAGTGGTGGGCATGATGCTCACCTCCTTGTCCGACGCTGCCCGTCGCGCTGAAAACAAGTTGAAGCTCTTCGTTGCAGAGTATGGCAGTGATTCGTTGGAAGGCGCCAAGCAAGCACAAGGCATTTCCTTCGCCATTCCAGTGGAAGTCCTGTTCAAGATCTTCCCCGAACACTTCAAGCAGAATGGCCTTTCTAGTCGTCGTATTGGCGTGCTGGTCGAGGAACAAATCCACGTCTTGGAATTGCCAGGACAGCAGCCTTGCCATAAGTGGGAGGTAGTCGTGACCGGCCTCATTCCTGACAGTCCCGCCTTCGCCAGCGGCTTGAAGCCCGGCGACGTTTTCCTGAGTCTTGGTGGTTACCCAACCAACAGCCTTCAGGAGCTTGGCGTAGCGATTCATTCCACCGACTTGAATACCAAGGTGGTCGTTCGTCGCGGTGATGAGATCTTGGAACTAGCGCTTCAATTCGAGCAATAGAGCCCGAATGCAGCGTTTTGCAGTGCATCAGCCTAGTCGGCTTTGCTTTGCAGCTTGTCGTACTCGGAAATGATGTTCAGCGCCTGCGTGACCTGTTCGGAATCGAAATCCATATCGGTCGAAGCGACAAACTCGCGCATGTCTGCGGCGGCTTCCGAAAGGCGCCCACGTTCGTAGCGGCATAAGGCGCGTGAATGCAAAGCCCACACGGATTCCGGGCTTAGTCCCAGGATGGTGGTGTACTCGTATTCCTCGGCCATGAAAGCACCGGCGCGTTTGTGGATACCGGCAACCAAGAAGTGCACGGCGACTTCGCGTTTCATGTCACTCTTCAGGACGCGGCGGATGTAATCCTCTTGCTCCATCGAGAGACGCTCTTCGGTGGCCAACAAACGGTTGTTGTAGGCGCGCGACTCTTCGAGCAGACGCAAACTAGCCAGCAGAGGTTCCAATGCTTCGACGTCGTTGCCGAGCAGTGCATTGACTTGCCCGCTCATCTCCAGAGCATTGAGGTTGTCACTGCTTTCCAACAAAACCGAATCGAGCAGGTCGTTGGCATCCACGAAGTGGTCCATGGCTTTTTCGCCACGTTCTTCGGCGTCGGCCATTTTCTTGTCCTGTAGGTCTTGATCGCTGAGCGGGTAATCGGTGTACTTGCGCTTATCGCTCTCAGAAGACTGCAGCAGCAGGGAACCGTAGCGGAAATGCCACTCAGCCATGGCTTGGTCAGCCTTATGGTCCTGCAGTTCTTCCTGGGCAGTTTCCAGGTAGAGGAGGGCATGGGAGACCTCTGTGATATCGCGGTGCAGCAGTAGCGAGCGTCCGGCGATCAGGTTGAGGCCACCGTTGTCCGGCTCGATCTCAAGGCCTCGGCGGGCTTGTTGGTAAGCCTGCGTGTAGCGCCCCATGTTGTAGTACTCGGTGGCGCGCTCAAAATAATCTTGCTTCTGCGACTCGAGATTCAGTTCTTCTTCGCTGGCACTGCAGCCAGTGAGGCTAAATAGCAGTATCAGCAGGAGGGCGGGGCGATTCCAATCCATGGTTTTCTATTATGCGGGCAAGAAAGCCCCTTGGGGAGGGCAAACCGACTCGCAGCCGATATGCCCTCCGGAGGTGCTGGTTACTCAGCGTCCCAGAGCCATGGGGCCGTGATCGGCTCCCAATCCTCGAGACCATCTGGGAAGAAGATGCCTAGCTCGCGCTCAGCGCTCTCAGGGCTGTCGGAGCCGTGGATCAGGTTGTAAGACTTGGAACAACCGAAATCGCCACGAATGGTGCCAGCATCAGCTTCAATGCCGAAGGTCTTGCCCATCAGGCGGCGAGCCACCGCGATGGCGTCGGGGCCGCGAAGAGCCATGGCCAAGATAGGGGAGCTGGTCATGAAACCGACCAGGCCATCGTAGAAAGGACGGCCGACATGCTCTGCATAGTGCTTAGCAGCGGTTTCCTGGGACATGCGCATCAGGCGCATACCGACCAGTTGCAGGCCTTTTTCCTCGAAACGAGTGATGATGCGACCGGCGAGGCCCCGGTGCAGGGCGTCGGGCTTAAGAAGGAGAAGAGTAGTTTCCACTTGATCAATCAGGGTTTGGACAGCTTGGGGATGCCGTGAAGCGCAGGAGGATAGGCGTTTTGCTCAAACTTTGCCAGTTTCTAGATTGATGAAGCGACAAATGTGTCTAGAATACTGCCGATTCTGGTCCAGGCCCCTCGAACTCACAGGGGATTGGCTTAGTTCTTTTGCCCTTTTAGAAGAGAATCGTGTCGAAAAACCGTTTCTCGGAGAATGAGGATAAGGCCCCAGGCTCGCGTCATTTTAATGATTACGCTCGCCTGTCAGGCATTGGCCTTGAATTCTCCGCGTCGGTCGCGCTAGTCGGATGGCTAGGGTGGCTACTGGATCGCTGGACCGGCTTGGCCGACAGCTTCCCGGTTTTTCTGTTGATTGGTGTCTTCCTTGGCCTCGGCCTTGGAATCTACCGATTGCAGCTGAAAGTTTCGACGCCACCCCCCAAGGAAAAAGAAAACCCTGACCCTGAAGACGACGATCAATGAAGCCTATCTTGGCCCTTTCGGTCCTCGCCCTTCCCGCGTTGTGGCTCTTTCCTGTTGAATGGCGGGTTGCGCTCGCGATTGGATGGGTCCCGATGATGTTCGCTGAGGCCATCTTGTTCCAACGCCGCAAGGCTCTGTTGGCAAGCGAAGGTGGTGGAACCCAGCTACTGATGCTGATGACTTTCGGTTTCCTCGGTCGACTCTCTTTCCTGGTGATCGGTGCCATACTCGGCGCCAAAGCCGAACTCTTCCCTGAGGGCCCATTCATGGCTTCTTGCCTTGCTGCAATCGCAGTAGGAGAAGCCTTCTCTTTGACGGCTCTGGCTCGCTCCAACCGTCAACGCCGCGCTGCACAATCTGAGTCGGCGCGTGACACCCCAACATCCTGACGTGATTTCGTCCTTCTTGAACACACTCGTGAACTCCTCAGCTGCCTCTGGCGGTGAGGAAGGTAGTGGAGGCAACCCCTTCGACCACCTGTTCCCGCACGTGGTCCCGCAGGAGAGCTTCCATGGCATGCACCTGCCCAAGTTGTTTGGCATGCAGATCTGGGATATCCAGATTTTTCAGCTGCTCTCCATCTTGGCCATGTTCTTGTGCTTCGCCGGTGTGCGTAAGGTGATCGTCAACAACGGCAGCGGCCGTTTCTCCAAGATTCTGGCCGGCTGGGTTGCTTGGCTCCGTGATGAAGTCATCTATCCAAGCCTTGGCAAGGAAGATGGCAAGAAGCTCCTGCCGCTGTTCTTGTCGGTGTTCTTCTTCATCACCTTCATGAACCTGTTTGGCCTTGTGCCTTACGGGTTGACCGCGACCGCAAGTGTCTACACCACAGCTGGATTGGCTGTGATCACCTTGGCGGTGATGTTGGTTGGCGGCATGATGGCGCAGGGACCAGTCAAGTTCTGGCTGAACCTGGTGCCCCATGGTGTACCTGCAGCGCTTTGGCCGCTGCTGTTTGTTCTTGAGGTGGCCGGCTTGGTCATCAAACCTTTCGCCCTGACCATGCGTCTGATGGCGAACATGACTGGAGGCCACTTGGTCATCCTGTCTTTCCTCGGCCTGATGTTCTTCTTCGGGCAGAGCAGCACTGCCATCGGCTGGACGGTATCCCCGTTCGTCGTCGGCATGTCTGTTTTCATGATGATCATTGAGGGCTTCGTCGCTCTCTTGCAGGCCTATGTCTTCACCTTACTTTCGGTGATTTTCGTAGGCATGTGCTTGCATCCTGACCACTAACGAATCCACTTCCCAACCTACAAAGAGATGTTCGAAACTCTCCTACAAGAGCCAGCGCTGACCGAAGAAGTCCTTAACCAGACTGTTCAGATTGCCCAGGCCTCTAACGACCACGCCATCGCCGCAATCGGTGCAGGCCTCTCCGTGATTGGTGCCGGTATCGGCATCGGCATGATCGGCGGCAAAGCCGGTGAAGCCATCGCACGTCAGCCAGAAGCAACCGCCGACATCAAGGGCAACGCCATCGTTTTGGCAGCGCTTGTCGAAGGTGCAACCTTCTTCGCTATCGTCGTTGGCCTGCTTTTCGCGCTCAAGTAAACCCTT
This sequence comes from Planctomycetota bacterium, assembly GCA_024229395.1. Classification (GTDB taxonomy): domain Bacteria; phylum Planctomycetota; class UBA1135; order UBA1135; family UBA1135. The sequence continues at coordinate 113,248 of JAAESM010000004.1, forward strand.
TCGGGAAGTGTGTGTCTCGCCGGCTTTTCGGTGAGACACGGATTCCCGGTTCTGAACCATGTTCAACCTCCTTCTAATCCCAATGCCCAGTGGCGGCGGAAACGGGCTGGATAGCCTGCTTGACGTCGGCGCCAGTAGTTTCTTCTGGACGCCACTGATTTTCCTGCTCGCGCTTCCCGTGATGTGGAAGTTCGTGTTTGGACCAATCACCAAAGCCCTGGAAGAGCGCGAAGACAACTCGCGTAACGCTGCGGCAGCTGCTGAAGCAGCACGTGAGGAGACCGAGCGACTGAAGGCTGCGATTCAAGAAGATCTCGATGCCGCGCGGCGTGAAGCCGCAAAGCAGGTAGCAGAAGCGAAATCTCGCGCTGCTGACCGCGAGAAGGAATTGATGGCAGCTGCCAAGGAAGAAGCTGAGAAAGAGCGCTCACGTGCTCAAGCAGAGATCGCTCAGGCACTGAATAGTGCTCGTGAGATTCTCCGCAAAGAAGCTGTCCAACTTGGTGTTGAGGTCGCGGAACAGGTCATCAAGCGTGAGTTCTCTGACGAGGACCAGCAGCGCTTGGTAACTGACTTCCAGAACCAGGCAAACCTGAACTAGCATGTCATCCACTCACGTTTCCTCTGCTGCCCGACGCTACGGCCGTGCCCTCTTTGAGGTCGCGCTGGAGCAAGGTTCGCTCGATGCGGTGCGTGCTGACATGAAGTTGCTTGGAACTGTCTTGGCAGAGGCCACCACGGCTGCTGCTCTGGCGGATCCACGCCTGGATGACCAACAGAAGCGTGCCATGCTGGATAAAGCCCTCGGCGAATACCTTCATGAGCACACCAGCTTCTTGCTTGGTGTACTGGAGAAGCGCACACGCCTGGCTTTGCTGGCTCAGATTCCTGCAGCTTTCGAAGAACTACTGGATGCCCATGAAGGGCGTCTGCGTGGTGAACTCGAATCTGCCCGTCCGCTTAGCGATGAAGATCGCATGCAGGTCGAGGCAGCACTCTCCGAGAAGACTGGTAAGAAGGTCTCCTTGGAAACATCAGTCGACGAGACTTTGCTCGGCGGCATTCGGGTCACACTTGCTGGTACCCGCTACGACGGTTCTGCGAAGGGCCGCCTCGACGGTCTTCGTCAACGACTAGAGAACGTGGAGCTCGTCTGAGCCCCCAGATTCAACAGCATTAAAGAATGGAACTCCAACCATCTGAAGTAACTTCGGTCCTTAAGCAAGAGATCGAAAGTTTCCAGGCAGGCTCTTCGACCGAACAGGTCGGTCAGGTCCTGCAAGTAGGCGACGGTGTCGCCCGCGTTTACGGCCTTGACAACTGCATGATGTCGGAGCTGATCGAGTTCACTGGAGGTGCAATGGGCATGGCCCTGAACCTCGAAGAGGACAACGTCGGCTGTGTACTGCTCGGTGATGCTGCTTCCGTGAAGGAAGGCGATACCGTCAAGTGCACCGGACGCATCATCTCGGTACCGACTGGTGACCAGATGCTCGGCCGCGTGGTCGATGCTCTCGGTAACCCGGTAGACGGTAAAGGTTCGATTAACTCCTCTGATGATGACCTGCGTCCAATCGAGCAGGAAGCACCATCGGTAGTAGAGCGCGAGCCTGTCTCCGAGCCAATGGCTTCTGGCCTCAAGGCGATCGATGCGATGATCCCTGTCGGTCGTGGTCAGCGTGAATTGCTGATCGGTGACCGCCAAACCGGTAAGACCGCAATCGCCATCGATGCCATCATCAACCAGAAATACACTGGTGGGGGAGATCCCAAGAATGATGATCAAGTGCTTTGCGTATACGTCGCAGTGGGCCAAAAGCAGTCCACCGTAGTAGACGTGCAACGCAAGCTCGAGGCTGCAGGCGCAATGCCTTACACCATCATCGTGAACGCATCCGCTTCGGAAGAAGCTTCCATGCAGTTCATCGCGCCTTACTCCGGTACTGCCATGGCTGAGCGCTTCCGCGACGCCGGCCGCCACGTGTTGGTCATCTACGATGACTTGACCAAGCAGGCATATGCATACCGTCAAGTGATGTTGCTCTTGCGTCGTCCTCCAGGCCGTGAGGCTTACCCTGGCGACGTCTTCAACCTGCACTCACGCCTCTTGGAGCGCTCCGCGAAGGTCGCTCAGAACGCTCCGGAAATCAACCCGACGAAATACTCGAAAGGTGGCGGTTCGATTACCGCTCTACCGATCATCGAGACTCAAGAGGGCGACGTTTCCGCATACATCCCTACCAACGTGATTTCGATTACCGACGGCCAGATCTTCTTGGAGTCTGACCTGTTCTACTCCGGTGTACGTCCGGCAGTGAACGTAGGTATCTCGGTATCCCGCGTAGGTGGTGCTGCTCAAACCCCTGCAATGAAGAAAGTTGCTGGTGGTCTGCGAATCAACCTCGCGCAATACCGCGAGCTGGAAGCATTCGCACAGTTCGGCTCCGACTTGGATGCCGCAACGCAACAGGCACTCACCCGTGGCGCACGCCTGGTGGAGCTCCTGAAGCAAGGCCAATACATGCCGCTTGAGAACGCTGACCAGATCGTCGCCATCTTCGCTGGTACTTCCGGCAAGTTGGATGACATCGAAGTCGCTCAAGTCACAGAGTTCGCTGCAGGATTCATCGAGTTCATGAAGTCCAACCATGCTGAAACCATGGCTGAGCTGAACTCTTGGAAGACCAAGTGGACTGACGAACTCGCAGAGCTCGTCGGCAGTGCATGTGACACCTTCAAGGCTCAGTTCGTCGCCTAATCAGGCAATAAACCGTGGCAAACATTCGCGACCTGCGCCAGCGCATCACCAGCGTCGGCAACATTCAAAAGATCACCCGTGCTATGGAGATGGTGGCAACGACCAAGTTGCGCCGCTTCCAGGGTCGGACGGTCGATGCGAAGCCATACGGCGAGGAGCTTGAGAATCTTGTGCAAGGTCTATCCGGTGCGGTGGCTTCTGAGCCGGCCGCAGCGGGAGAAGCCGCTGCACTGTTCCAGCAAGGCAGCACCGATAAGCCACTGGGAATCCTGGTGGTCGGTTCCGACCGCGGTCTGTGTGGTGCTTACAACACCAACGTCTTCCGTAAGCTGAGCGAGATGCTCGAGAACCTGCAGGGTGAATACGTCCTGTACGTCATCGGCCGTAAGGCACAGAAGGAAGCACTGCGCCGAGAGTTGAACATCAAGGCCTATCTGGAAGACTTCGACCTCGAGTCATCTTCTTTCGGTAAGGCTGCTGGCATCGCCAACATGTTGGTCAACGATTTCCGTAAGGGCAACCTGTCGGGCGTAGCTTTGTGCGCGACTAAGTTCCGCACCATGGTGCGTTACGAAGCGACCTTCGATCCCTTCCTGCCGATCGCTCCTGCAGTCGACAACGAAGAAGTCTCGGTGAACGCCGAACCGATTCTCGAACCGAGCGGCCCACAGGTCCTCGGTAACTTGATCCCACGATACCTCGAAACCCGCATCTACCATGCGCTGCTCGAGGCCATCACTTCCGAATATGCATCACGGCGCTTCGCAATGAAGAACGCTACCGATGCTGCGGGTGACATGAAGAAAGACCTCACCCGCCTCTACAACCGCGCCCGCCAGGCCAAGATTACTCAGGAAATCTCTGAGATTGTGTCCGGCGCCGAGGCCCTCTAGTCCAAGTAAAACCCAAGCCAACCATGAGCGCTCAAGGTTCCATTCAACAGATCTTCGGTCCAGTCATCGACATTTCGTTCGAAGGCGATCTCCCCGCCATTAACGACGCGGTCGAAGTTCCCCGCGACGGCCAGGCCACCCTGGTCGCCGAAGTCGCACAACACCTCGGTGACAGCAGTGTTCGTTGTATCGCCATGGCTTCCACCGACGGTCTTCGTCGTGGTATGCCAGCGAATGCAACCGGCGCACCGATTATGGTGCCTGTCGGCGACGTCACTAAAGGTCGAGTCTTCAACCTCCTCGGTGAGCCACTCGATACCGTGGTCAAAGGTAACGTCGACGTCAAAGAGCGTTGGCCGATTCACCGTCCTGCTCCAAAGTTTGAAGAGCAAGAGGCTGTATCGGAAGTGTTCGAGACCGGCATCAAGGTGGTTGACCTGCTTTGCCCATTCGCACTTGGCGGTAAGATCGGCTTGTTCGGTGGTGCTGGTGTAGGCAAGACTGTTCTGATTCAGGAACTGATTCGAATCACTGCGGTTGAGAAGGGTGGCTTCTCGGTGTTCTGCGGTGTGGGTGAGCGTACTCGTGAGGGTACCGACCTTTGGATCGAGATGACCGAAGCGGAATACACCACCCCAGAGGGTGAGACCGCAGCAGTAATCGATAACGCAGTGTTGGTGTTCGGTCAGATGAACGAACCACCGGGATCGCGTCTGCGCGTGGCGCTGTCCGGCCTGACCATGGCGGAATACTTCCGCGATGTGCACAACAAAGACGTGCTGCTGTTCGTCGATAACATCTTCCGCTTCACGCAAGCGGGCTCCGAGGTTTCGGCACTTCTGGGTCGTATTCCTTCGGCAGTGGGTTACCAGCCAACGCTTGGTTCGGAAATGGGTGCGCTGCAAGAGCGTATTACTTCCACCAACAAGGGCTCGGTAACTTCCATGCAGGCCGTTTACGTTCCTGCTGACGACTTCACCGACCCTGCTCCAGTAGCTTCCTTCGCTCACTTGGACTCCACCATCCTGTTGGATCGTGCGATTACCGAGCTTGGTATCTACCCTGCAGTACACCCGCTGAAGTCCACCTCGCGTATGTTGGACCCACAGGTCGTTGGTGAGGATCACTACGGTGTAGCCACTGAAGCTCAGCGTATGCTGCAGCGTTACGCTGACCTGAAGGACATCATCGCCATCCTCGGTATGGAGGAGCTGTCCGACGAAGACAAGTTGGTCGTGCACCGCGCACGTCGCCTACAGCGCTTCTTGTCGCAGCCATTCTTCGTGGCTGAGCAGTTCACCGGCTCTCCAGGACGTTTCGTATCCCGTGACGACACGGTCCGTTCCTTCCGCGAGATCCTTGATGGCAAGCACGACGATCTTCCAGAGCAGGCCTTCTACATGGTTGGCGGCATCGACGAAGCTGTCGAACGTGCCAAGAGCATGTAGACTAAATGAACACAACCACTTCTACGCTGACCTTGCGCATCGTCTCTCCCGAGGCGACGGTGCTTGATGCAGAGGTTCGATCAGTCCAGATTCCGGGCGAGGATGGCCTCTTTGGAGTTCTTCCTCGTCACGCAACCATGGTTGCGACCACCGACAGCGGCTTGTTACGTGCAACGACCGCCAACGGTGAAGAGATAGAGTATGTGATTCACGGTGGCTTCTGCGAAGTCCGCGACAACGTCGTAACCATCCTCTCTCGCTCTGCAGAGAAGGCCGAAGACATCGACTTGGAACGCGCACAGAAAGCGGCCAAGCGTGCACGAGACATCATGCGCAGCGACGATGCTGAGATGGACCTGACTCGGGCACTTGCAGCACTACGTCGTGCAATGATTCGCGAAAGATTGGCACGCAAACAATGAGCGGCTCCGCCGCTATGCGTTCGCACACTTGCGGGCAACTCCGCGCAGAAGATGTCGGCACCGAAGTGGTGTTATCCGGCTGGGTTGCCAACCGCCGCGACCATGGTCCTGTGCGGTTTGTCGATTTGCGTGATCGCTACGGCATCACCCAACTGATCGCGGAGGAAGATGCCTCGCCTGCCGGAATGGAGGGCCTCAGTGGTCTGCATCCGGAAGATGTGATTCAGATCACCGGAGTGGTTCGGATGCGCGTCGAAGGACAGCGCAACCCTGACCGTGATACCGGCGATATCGAAGTGCTGGTCAGTTCGGTCAACAAGATCTCCTCGGCAGCGCGCCTGCCTTTCGAGATTGCCGACCACATTGACGTACCGGAAGAAATGCTGATGCGTTACCGGTACTTGGATATGCGCCGCTCGCCCATGCAGGAACGTATGAAGTTGCGCACCAAGGCCAACCATGCTTTCCGCAATGCATTGGTCGAAGAAGGATTCTACGAGATTGAAACCCCAATGCTCACGCGCAGCACCCCTGAGGGTGCACGGGACTATTTGGTCCCAAGTCGCATGCGCCAGGGTAACTGGTACGCCTTGCCGCAATCGCCACAGTTGTTCAAGCAGTTGAGCATGGTCGGCGGCATGGACAAGTACTTCCAGATCGCGCGCTGCATGCGCGACGAAGACCTACGTGCCGATCGTCAGCCTGAGTTCACGCAGCTCGATATGGAGATGTCCTTCGTCGATGAAGAAGACGTCTACTCCTTGGTTGAGCGCGTGATGGCTGCGGTCTACCGTGAGATCAAAGGTGTGGAGTTGCAGCTGCCGCTGGAACGTATGCCATACAGCGAGTCGATGCGTCGCTTCGCATCGGATAAGCCGGATCTACGTAACCCAATCGAGGTCGTCGACCTTGCCACCGAAGGCGCAGGCCTAGATTTCGTCGTGTTCAACAATGTGTTGAAGGATGGCGGTTGGGTACGCGGCATTCGCGTGCCAGGTGGTGCCTCGCTTTCGCGCAAGCAGGTTGATTCGATTGAAGCTGCTGCCAAAGATGCGGGTGCTGGGGGAGCAGCGTGGTGCAAGGTCACCGCGGAAGGCCCCACCGGTCCTTTGTCGCGCTTCTTGAAAGTAGGCGAAGGCGAAACCGCAGTCGATTGTGCCGTTGGAATCGGCAACCTGTCACAAGGCGGTGCGGCATTCCTCAAGGCCATCGATGCTTACCCGGGTGACCTGGTCGTCACCATCGCCGATGCTCCGCGCCGGGCCATGACCGCTTTGGATGCGATTCGCAACAAGGCTGGCGCCCTGATGGAGTTGATTGAAGGTTCAGACCGTTTGCTGTGGATCACCGAGTTCCCATTATTCGAGGAAACCGATGACGGCGGCTACCACCCAGCGCACCACCCATTCACCTGCCCGGTGATGGAAGATGTAGAGGCGCTGCAGGCCGGTGAGAAGGAATCGATCCGCTCACGCGCCTATGACCTGGTGCTGAACGGAGTGGAGCTTGGCTCTGGCTCGGTTCGAATCCACGATCGCGCCCTGCAAAAGACCATTTTCGAAGCCATCGGCCTATCGGAAGAAGTCGCCAACGAGCGATTCGCCTTCCTGCTCGAGGCTTTCCGCTACGGCGTTCCACCTCATGCCGGTTTTGCGATCGGCCTGGACCGCTTGTACGCACTGTTGTTTGGCGCTGACACCATTCGCGATGTCATCGCCTTCCCGAAGACCGCTACCGCAAGTTGCCCCTTAACCGGAGCACCGTCGGTGGTCGATGAAACTCAAATGGGGGAGCTTGGTATTAGCCAGCTCACACCCGATAGCTCGAACGAGGCATAACCATAGGCTCTAGAAAACGTTACGCACCTCCTGAGAAGGAGAAATACCGGGTAAACCGACGGATTCGTATCCGCGAAGTTTTCCTGATTGATGAACACGGCACCCAGATCGGCCCAACACCAACGCACATCGCGTTGAAGAAGGCGGAAGCCGCCGGCCTTGACCTTGTTGAGGTCGCTCCGAACTCGCGCCCACCGGTTGCGAAGATTCTCGATTACGGTCGTTTCAAATACGAGCAGAAGAAAAAGACCAAGGGCAAGCCTAAGGCAACTTCTTCGGTCCTCAAGGAAGTCCGCGTGCGTCCCAAGATCGATGTCCATGACCTGGATATCAAGATCCGTAAAGCCCGTGAGTTCCTGGAAGCCGGCCATAAGGTCCAGGTGACCTGCCTGTTCCGCGGCCGCGAAATGGCTTATCAGAGCATTGGCCGTGGCGTCATGCTGAAGGTGGCGAAGGAGCTCGAGGACATTGCCCGCGTGGAACGTGATCCACGCATGGAAGGTCGTCGCATGAACCTGATGATGGGGAAGCGCACCACCCCATTGGTGCGACCAGCTGAGCCCAAGGCCGAAGACGAGGTCCAACCTAAGACCAAGTCGATGCCGGTAACGCACCAGGAAGACTTCGCTGACTTGCCTGCCATTCCGGCAAAACAGAAGGACGGGGAAGCTGAAGAGGCCCCTGAGGCCAGTACCACGCCTGAACCTCAGGCCGATGCTGCTGTGGAAACCCCAGCAGCCGACTCCAAAGAGTCTCAAGACGATTCAAAGAAGCCTGAATAAGGCTTCCTTGACCCTACCCGCTGAGGCCGTACAATATGCGGCTCGATTTTCCCCACTTGGCCCTAAGACACAGGAGGATAACTGTGCCCAAGCAGAAAACTAAAAAAGCAGTCTCAAAACGCTTCAAACTTACCAAGACTGGTAAGGTCATGCGCCGTCACCAGATGACGGGTCACTTCATGTGCGCCAAGACGTCCAAGCGACGTCGTGCCTTGCGTCGCAACGCCGTGGTTCCTGGCGGAATCGCAGTGAATCTCGCCAAACTCATGCAAAGCTAGGTAGAGAGAAATGACCAGAACACGTTCCGTAGTACCTCGCGTCCGTCGTCGTAAGCGCTTAATGCGCCGTGCGAAGGGTTTCTGGGGTGGTCGTCATCGCTTGCTGCGCACGGTCAAGGAGACCTTGCTGCGCTCTGGCAACTTCGCTTACCGCGATCGCAAGAACCGCAAGCGCGAGTTTCGCAAGTTGTGGATTCAGCGCATCAACGCAGGTGCCCGCATGAATGGCATGACTTACAGTCGTCTGATTAATGGCATGAATAAGGCCGACATCCAGATCGATCGTAAGGCCCTGTCCGAGCTCGCATTCCACGATCCAGCTGCGTTCAGCGCAGTGGTCGAGAAGGCCCAAGCCGCACTAGCTGCCTAAGTCGGAAGCACTCATGCGTAACCGTCTCGAAGCACTTTGCCGCGACGGAATCGCTGCGGTAGCCGAAGCACAAAACGCCGACGCCCTACAGGAGGTTGAAGTCCACCTGCTAGGGCGCAACGGCGCACTCACTGCTCAGCTGAAAGGCTTGGGTAAGTTATCCGCCGAGGAGCGTCCGGCGGCAGGCAAGTTGGCCAACGAGGTCAAGCAAGCCCTGCAGAAGGCACTCGAAGATCGCCGCGCCGCGATCGACAAGGCCGAGCTTGAGGAAGACCTCGCCGGCAATGGCATCGACCCTACCTTGCCCGGTTCGCCTATGCCCGTAGGCGGCGTGCATCCGGTGATGGCCGTGGCTCGTGAACTCGAAGACCTATTCAGCTCGATGGGGTATGTGGTCTGGGATGGCCCAGAGATCGAGACCGAAGCGCATAACTTCGATGACCTGAACATCCCTGGCGACCACCCAGCGAGGGAATCGCACGACACCATCTGGATGGAAGACACTCCAGAAGATGGCCGCTTGTGTTTGCGTACGCACACGTCACCCGTGCAAGTGCGTGCCTTGCAGAAGTTCGGTGCGCCATTACGCGTTGTCGCTCCAGGCCGTGTGTTCCGCCAAGAGGCGCAAGATGCCACCCACGAGCACACCTTCCATCAGATGGAAGGCTTGGTGGTGGATAAGGGCATCGGTGTGCCGCATATGTTGCATGCTATGAACAGCATGCTTGAAGGCATCTTCGGGCGTAAGCTCGAGACCCGTTTGCGTCCTGGCTTCTTCCCTTTCGTTGAGCCTGGCTTCGAACTCGACGCACGCTGCCCCTTCTGTAAGAGCGGCTGCAAGGTCTGCAAAGGTTCGACATGGATCGAGCTTATGCCCGGTGGGTTGGTCCACCCCAACGTATTGCGCGCCGCTGGCGTCGATCCTGAGGTCTACAGCGGTTTCGCTTTCGGCCTGGGGTTGTCGCGCATGGCCATGCTGCGCTACGGCATTCATGACATTCGCTGGATGATGAGCGGCGATCTGCGTTTCCTAGAACAGTTTCCGGCATGAAAATCTCGCTCAATTGGGTAGGCGATTACGTCGACATTTCTGATCTCTCGGCTGACAAGGTCGCAGAGTTGCTGTCCCTGCATACCGCAGAGGTGGAAGGCGTCGAGACTTTCGGCGAGTCCATTCAGGATGTGGTGGTTGGCCATGTGGTTCAATGCGGTCAGCACCCAGGCGCTGACAAGCTTTCCTTGACCTTGGTCGAGTACGGCGGTGAAGAACCCGTGCCGGTGGTCTGTGGCGCGCCAAACGTACGCGAGGGCTTGAAAATCGCCTTCGCACCCGTGGGCAGTAAGTTGCCCGGCAACTTGAAAATCAAGAAGGCCAAACTGCGCGGTGAAGTGTCGCGCGGCATGATTTGCTCCGAGCGTGAGCTTGAGATGAGCGATGAGCATAATGGCATTCTTGAGTTGCCTGAAGATGCACCAATCGGCGAGCGCTTGATCGATTGTTTGGGCATGGTGGACTCGGTGTTGGAGCTCGACAACAAGTCGCTCACGCACCGTCCTGACCTGTGGGGCCATTATGGTTTCGCACGTGAATTGTCGGTGATCCTGGATCGTCCCTTGAAACCACTCGACCTTGAGGTTGCATGGCCCACCAATGCTGGTGATTGGAAACTCAAGCTCAGTGATGCCGAAGGCTGCCCTCAATATGGCGCCGTCGAGATCGACCTGGGCGGAACTCCTGGTTTGGCTCCCGCATGGATGCGCAATCGCCTGCAGGCGGTGGAGCAGCGTCCGGTTAGCGATATCGTCGACATCACCAACTATGTGTTGTTGGAGATCGGTCAACCAACGCACGCCTTTGATGCGGACACCTTGCGTGGACGCGCCATTGAAGTGCGCGCTGCCCAAGATGGCGAGAGGTTCACCACCTTGGATGGAGTCGAACGCACCCTTGATCAAAACGATCTGGTCATCGCCGACGGCGAATGTTCGGTTGCACTAGCTGGCGTGATGGGGGGCTTGGTTACTGAAGTCACCGACAGCACCACCAAGATTCTGCTCGAGTCCGCCGTGTTCCATCCAACTCGGATCCGTCGCACCGCTCAGCGGTTGGCCTTGCGTAGTGAGGCTAGTACCCGCTTCGAGAAGTCACTCGATCCTGCATACACCGAGCAGGCCACTGCACGCTTCACCAAGCTGCTGTTGGATATGCGATCCGATGCCAAAGTACTGAGTGCGCCACAAGTCGAAGGTGACAGTAACGCGCCACATGTCGTAGTGCAGTTGGATCCGGCTCGCACCTCGCAGTTGCTTGGTATCGAAATGGATCGCGCTGCCATGACTGGCATCCTGCAACGTCTTGGTTTTGGCGTTGAGGATCAAGGTCAAGAACTTGCCGTGACCGTGCCGAGTTGGCGCGCCACCAAAGATGTCTCTATGGCCATCGATTTGGTTGAAGAAGTTGGTCGTATCTATGGCTACAACCGCATTCAGGCCGCACCTTTGGATGCACCTGTGACCGTTCCAGTGCAGCAGCCGCTGCGTTTGCTCGGACATCAACTTGTGCAACGACTGGTGAACAGTCACGGTGCCTTTGAGACTCAGTCGTACTCCTTCTTGGATAACGCCTGGGCGAACCGGCTTGGTCTCACCCGCAAGGATTTCGTCTGTATAGGTAATCCCGTGCAGGCAGAAGTGGAGCTCATGCGTCGCGATCCGATTCCAAGCTTGTTAGAGCAGGCCGTGGGCAACCTACGTGAGAATCCAGTCGGTCGCTTGTGTGAACTGGCCAAGGGTTACGAGCCAGTTGATGGGGCATTGGAACCGCAGGAGCGTCGCTGGTTAGCCGTGGTGGAGTGGACCGGCAAAGACACGCCACGCGAAGGTCAAGAGAGTTTGTTTGCGCGTTTGCGCGGTGTCAGCCAAGACCTGATGCGCAGCCTCAACTTGCTGGACAACTTGAAGGTCACTCCTGTCAGCGCTGAGGATAGTCTTCCGGCTTGGGCCCATCCCGTACAGTCCCTGAACTATCACGTCGGCGAGACCTTCCTTGGTTGGAGTGGTCGCGTACATCCGCAGCTGCAAGCAGAGCTTGAGTTCGAGCGCGCCGATGTCGGCATCCTGCTGCTTGACCTTCAGGCCTTAGCCCAGGTCGCAGAGCAAGCAGAGGCCAAGTTCACAGCACCATCCAAGTTCCCGGGCATCAAGGTCGACATTGCCCTGGCTCTGCCACAGGCGGTCGCCTACGACGATGTTGTCGGCGCGATTCGCAAGTCTGGCGGCAAATTCCTCGACACTCTCGAGCTGTTCGATGTCTACACCGGTCCGGGGCTTGAGGATGGGCAACGTAGTTTGGCCTTCCGTAGCCTGCTGCGTTCTCCTGAGCGTACCCTGAGCGATAAGGAGGAGCGTAAGTTCCTCCAGAAAATGGAACAGGTGGCCGTCGAGTTAGGTGGAAACCTTCGTAGCTAAGCGCCTTCGCAGAGGGTACTTTTAAGACGCGGGGCTCGGTAGAACCCCGTCGCCCCCTTTCTGATGGAATACCTGCGCAAGAATTTCGACATCCTGTACATCGTGGTACAGGTATGGATTGATGGTTTTGCCACCATGTTGGCTTGTTTGACTGGTTTTTGGGCCTTCTCACATTTCATCCTGCCGAACCAGGCCGTCGATCTGGATAATTATCGCCAGTTGTTTGTGATGATTACCGGCACGGTGCTCGCGTGCTTCTGGACCTTCGGTCTTTATCAAGGCCAGAAATCGATTCTCAATGTGGAGGAATATCGCGGCATCTTTAAGGCCACGCTGTTTTCTTTCCTGGTCACCGCATGTGCGATCTTCCTGCTGCGCGGCGTGGATGGCTTGCCGGAAGATGTCAAGAGCCACTGGATCTACAAGCTGGCCAACGTGCCTTACGCGGTGCTGAAGTTGGATAATGCCGATCAGTATTCGCGAATGCTCTACATCATGGTGTTCGGATGTATCTTCATCTTCACCATCATCCAGCGCGCGATTGCATTCAACATCCTGTCATCGTTCTATGCGCACGGTATCGGCAATACCAACGTAGCCATCTTCGGTACCGGCCCGATGGCGCGCCGCTTGGAGCAAAAGCTCAAGCTGTTTCCAACCTTGGGTTATCGCTTCGTGGGCTTCCTTGATGTCCGCGACGCCGTCAATGATGGACTCAAGGAGGTGCAGGGATTCCCGGTGCTTGGTCATGACTTTGAGCTTGACCACCTGCGTGATCGTTATGACCTGCGCAGGATCCTAATCGCCAAGCCTGATTACGAGGAAGATGAACTCGTCGGCCTGTGCAAGAAGCTGGATAACTTCGGTATTCAATACCAAGTCGTCCCGCGTCTTTATCACTTTTTCTCGCGTCGCTTCACGGTGGAGGCGATCGATTCACTGCCGCTGATTACACCAGTGCCGTTGCGGGGTAAGCCGGTCTATTCGGTGGTCAAGCGCATCATGGACATCATGGCGTCAGCCAGCGTGTTGTTGGTCACCATGCCGATCACGTTGGTGTTGGTCTTCTTCATCAAGAAGGAGTCGGAAGGCCCGGTGTTCTTTACCCAGATTCGCCAGGGCGCTAATAATCGTTCCTTCCGAATGGTGAAGTTCCGCACGATGTACGCCGATATGTGTGGTGATGCCGTCACCCCGCAGACAGAAAGTGACCCGCGCGTTACCAAAATGGGGCGCTTCCTGCGTAAGACTTCCCTGGATGAAATCCCTCAGCTTTGGAACGTACTGCGCGGCGACATGTCAATCGTCGGTCCACGCCCGGAAATGCCGTTCATCGTAGAGCAATACAACGAAACGCAGATGCTGCGCCTCGATGTCAAACCAGGCATCACAGGTTTGTGGCAGGTATCCGAGGCGCGCAAGGCACCGATTCACGAAAACGTCGATTACGACCTCTATTACATCGAGAACCAATCCCTGTTCCTCGACCTAACGATTGCTAGTTTGACGGTCGCAACCATGTTGCGCCTCACCAGCACCCACTAATGAGTAGCACGGACGAACCTGCCCACGAACCACCCTTCGATGTCATCGACAGCGAAGGCGAGGCCAAGCCCTTCAGCAACAAGGAGGGCGGCATCGATGAGGATGGAGTCTATCGTGGACCGGACCGACGCAGCAGCCCGACCAAGCTATTCTCTAAGTTCACTTTTTTTGGTGGCCGCCGACGTACCGGTGGTCGTCGCCCTGGTGAGAACCGCGAGGTCTTTGTCGATCGTTATCCCTTGTGGACCTGGATTATGCTCACGGTGTTCGTGGTGCTGAATCTGTTGGATGCGCACTTCACCTTGATCTACCTGCAACGTGGCGGAGAAGAAGCCAACCCAGTGGCGGTGCAACTGCTTAATGCCGGTATGGGTTCCTTCATTGGTGTGAAGGCATTCGGCGTAGGGCTCGGCACGGTGGTGTTCTGTATCTTGAATAACTTCCGCAATGCGCGCATCGGGGTGGTGTTGGCTTTGACCTTTTACCAGCTCTTGCTGTGCTACCACATGCTGTTGTACTTCGGCAAGTGGGGCAATGTGATCTCCTGAATACCCTTGTCCAGCGACTAGGGTCAACGCACCCGCTTGGGTGATTGCTTAGGCCTGGTCCTTCGGCACATCACGAAAACGCGCAATGGCGGAAACCGCAGTGGCGACCGGAATGAATTCGGTCATCGGAAGAGTTAAATAGACGGCAGCGAGAGTCGCGAACAGCACCTTGCCGTAGAAGTGGAATTTGTAGATGCTGGCCATCCACCAGCCGACAGCCAATCCAATAATCCAACCTGCATACAGGCCCAAGGGGCCGAAGGTGGCCAAGTCAATCGTGTCGAGCAGGATGCCACCAGCGATGGGGCCCAGTGCGCGGTAAACCCTACGCAGCAACTCCATCACAGCGACCGTGTTCGTTTACCAACGGATACTCATCGATTGAGGGATGTCGCCATGTACATGCTCGATTTGAGCTTGAGCAGGGATTCGGCGACACAAACGCTCGAAGAGGTTCTCCAAATAAGCCGGTGGTGCAATTGGATGTTGCGGCGGATTCGGTGGAGCGGCTTGTTGCCACAAGAACACTGAGCGGCCGTTCTCTTGATAGGCGCGCAAGATAATCTGCCCGCCACTGCCGAACCGTTGCAGCAACAGAAGCGCGGATTGCATGGCAGCACGCAGATAACGGACATCCGCTTCCACGCGCAAGCCAGAGACCACATCGACATCGATATCAACGCCTGATCGCTCGGCGTATTCCATCAGTTCTTCGGCGAGGTGACTGAGGTCATGCGACGCCGGATGGGGGTGCAGTTCGGCTGCGGCCAGGTGCAGGAACTCCAACTGCGCAGCCAACTGGGTGGCGGCATCTAGAGCTGGAGTGACCAAGGCATGAATGCTTTCGTTCTCTTGGCTACCGAGCAACTGCAGGTAGCCGGAGATGCTGGTGAGCGGATCACGCAGGCCTTCGACCATGCCATCGAGGAACTCTTGCGGGAAAGCACCCTTGGGGCTGCCGCTTTGGTTCATGCTGCGGAAAGCCTGATGGATACCTTGCGGAGTCCATGGCTTGGGTAGCACCACCGTCTTTGGACGATCGAGCAGTTCCTCAAATCCGGCCACGCCACGATCACCAACCAACAGGATCAGCCATACATCAGGCTTTTGTACCAGGCTCGCTGCGATTACGCGCAAATCAGCCAATGACAAGCGATCACAATCCGCCACCACGCCAGCCAAGCTGCTGACCATGCCTTCCTCGAGCCAGGTGGCCAGATCGAAAGTCTGACGGTGCACACGGCTTCCCCCACAGCATGACCGCATAACGGCAGTTAGGCCAGGGTCGTCCTCAGGGGTCAATAGGAGGACTGTGGAGGGGATGGGTTGGTTGCTCATTTGTAGAACCCCCTGACTTTATCAAGAAGAGGGCGCGAGTTCGACCGTATGACGCAAAATCCATGGAACCGCTTCGGCGAGGTGAGCGCAGAACAAGTCCGGCTCCTTGCCAATCTCCGCCATCTTCTGACGCGAATCCCTGCCCTTGCCGGTGCCGACCAATACCGACGGCATTTCTTTTGCAGCAAAAGCCTGCAAATCGCGCAGGTCATCGCCGACGCCGATGCTGCGCAACCAGTCGATCTCGAAGTCTTCGGCAGCACGGTCCAGCAAGCCACCACGCGGCTTGCGGCAGCGACAGCGACGTCGATCCGGAGCCACGCCAACTGCCGGGTGGTGTGGGCAGTGGTAATAGCCATCGATGCGCACACCCAATTCTTGCAGCAGCTCATCGATGCGCAGCTGGATCTCGAGCAATTTCCCTTCATCCAGTAGGCCGCGAGCCACTCCGGATTGATTCGAGACCACGATCAATTGCAGTCCTTTGCGTTGCAGCGTGGCCAAGGCCTGGGCTACGCCGGGCAATAATTCCGTCTGCGAAACCGAAGCCAGATAGGGGACTTCGCGCAAAATAGTGCCGTCGCGATCGAGGAAAACTGTCGGACGGGCAATCATATCGCTATCCTATCGTCTTCATGAATGAAAGACGATACGAAAGAGCCTTGGAGGAACTCCGGGCTGGAAGTGAGGACCCATGGATGGTTCTCAAGATTATGGGTGAGTTTGTTGAGGGTTTTGACACGATGCGTCATGTCGGCCCAGGCATCTCGATCTTCGGTTCCGCGCGTACCAAGGAAGGTACCCCGCACTATGAGATGGGTCGTGCAGTCGCCGGCCAGATCGCTCGACGTGGCTATACCGTGATCACCGGTGGTGGTCCTGGTGCGATGGAGGCCGCCAACCGCGGCGCGCAGGAAGAGGGGGGCAAATCGGTCGGCCTAAATATCGACCTGCCGATGGAGCAGACTCCCAACCCCTACCAGGATGTCGAAGTTGACTTCCGCTACTTCTTCGCGCGCAAGGTGTGTTTCGCCAAGTACGCACTCGGTTACGTGGTGCTGCCAGGCGGATTCGGCACCATGGATGAGTTCTTCGAAGCGCTCACCTTGATCCAGACCAAGAAGATGAGTGACTTCCCGATTGTGTTGATGGGCACCGATTACTGGGGAGGCCTAGTGCGATGGATCAAGAAGTCGATGATCGCGGAAGGCACCATCTCCAAGGAGGACCCCGACATGTTCTATCTCACCGATGATCCGGCCGAAGCTGCCGACGTCATTCACCGCGCCTTGGAAGAGGGATCCAACATCCGTCCGGAATGGCGTCGGCAGATGCGTAATGCTCGCAAGGAAGCTGCACGCATCAATGCATCAAAGCGCATCGAGACGCGTCAAAAAACCAAAGCCGCCAAACCCAAGAAGGGCGGCGGCAAGAAGAGCAAGTAGGCCTTGCTGGAGTGGTCGGAGTTGCTACTGATGCAGTGAGTCCGACCGCTTCTCAATTGGTCAATGCTTCTTAAGCGAGATCCTCTTCCTTGGCGCGTGACAGGAAGTCACCGGTCTCAGTGTTGATCTTGATGAACTCACCTTCGGTGATGTAGCCAGGAACGCGCACCTCGAGGCCAGTTTCGCAGACAGCACCTTTCTTCTCCGATGTGACGGTGTCACCCTTGGCGGAGACTTCGGCTTCTTTGACCTTGAGGATTACTGCGGCCGGCAAATCGATGCTGATGGCGGTGCCTTCAAAGAAGGTCAGGCTGATCGGCTGGTTCTCGCGTACGAACTTCATCGCCTCGGCGACCAACTCGGCGCCTAGGAAGTACTGCTCGTAGTTCTCAGAATCCATGAAGACGTAATTGTCGCCATCCATGTACAAGAAGGTGCTGCCACGCTTATCCAAGTGGGCACGCTCGACGGTCTCATCCGAGGTCATGCGCATCTGCTTCGACTGGCCGGTCTGATGATGCTTGCATTTGATCTGATTGAAGGAACCGCCTTTACCAGGCTTACGGAATTCGTAATCGGTCACCACCCACAGGGCGTTGTCGATGAGGAGGATCTGTCCTTTACGGATCTGGTTTGCTTTGATGGTTGGCATGATGCGGTTACTGCGAAAACAGCCGAGCATTCTAGCAGATGCCCGTGGAAGCCATCCGAACTCAATAGGCCCGGCGCATGGTGCTGGAGGGAATCTCCATCGCCTGGCGATATTTGGTCACGGTGCGGCGCGCCACCTTGGTGCCGTCGCGATCTCGCAACACGCGTACGATTTCTTCATCCGATAGCGGATGAGCCTTATCTTCGGCGCCAACGATCTCCTTGATGCGCTCCTGGATCGCCACGCGCGAGCGATGCCCACCTTTGGCC
Organism: Planctomycetota bacterium; assembly: GCA_024229395.1. Classification (GTDB taxonomy): domain Bacteria; phylum Planctomycetota; class UBA1135; order UBA1135; family UBA1135. Next base: position 131,302 of record JAAESM010000004.1, read on the forward strand.
GTGCTCTGGCCACCGGAGAAGAACCCTTTCAGCGGCAAGATGCCTTGCGGAGTCTGGGCATGCTTGCCGCGAATTGCACGTGACACGGTACTGATATGCACGCCGACGGCATCCGCCACTTCTTGCATCTTCAGAGTCTGCATGCGTTCCGGACCATGAGCCAAGAACTCACGCTGACGTTTGACAAGCTCCTCGGAAATCTTGGTCAGCGTCTCGCGACGTTGTTGCACAGCATCCAGAAACCAGCGCGCACGTTCAATCTTCTTCATCAAGAAAGCATGTAGACGCTTGTCGCCTTTGGCCTGCTCCAAAGCTTCCTGCGCTTTGCGGGTCAAGCGTACTTCCGGCATACCATCACGCACCAAACGAATCGCCATCTCGCCTTGATCGTCCTCTTCGATGACTACATCCGGGAAGATGGTGCGGTTGTAATCTTGTTCATAATCACCCAGCGGGCGCGAATCGAACAAAGCCAACACTTCGATTGCGTGACGCACTTCATCCAAGGTCAGGTCTTCGGCCTTGGCAATCTGTGGAATCCGGTTCGACAGCAAGTCGTCGAAGTAATCGACCAGGATCTTACGCGCCACGTAGTGATCGTCTTCCATCGCATCCATCTGCAGCAGGAAGCATTCGCGCAAGTCTTCACAGCCGATTGCCGGATGGGCAATGGTGCGGATGCGCGATAGGGCCAGGTGCAACTTGTCGAAATCCACGCCAGTGACTTCGGCGACTTCTTCCAGGCCATGCGGAAGGAATCCACGCGGATCGAGGAAGCGGAAGATCAACTCAGCGTTGCGGATTACATCGGCGGGTTCCTCGCGCATGCGCATCTCGGCCAGGATGGAATCCTCGGTGTGAACCTCTGGTGCAGCTACGTTCTGCACCATGTCGTAATCGTTCTCCTCGTTGGGGGAACTAGGCGAGCGAGACGGTGCGCCTTCCAGCAGATTGCCCAAATTATCCAAATCGACCGGGTCCGGCTGATGGTCTTCTTCGGGTGGATCATTGCTTTCTTGGTCCTCGGCCTGGGCCTTATCGGCACTATCCGAGGTCTCGAGAAAAGGGTTGTCTTCAAGCTCCGCTGCAATCCGATCGAGCAGCTCCGGCATGGTGAGCTGTAGGATCTGCATTGCCTGGATCATCTGCGGCGACTGGGCTAGTCGCTGCTCGAGCTTCAGGTTCTGGTTATATTCCAGGCGCATGTGTCAAAGTCTACCTCACTCCGCGCCGCGGTTACGCAACTCATGAGCGCTGTCGATCCTGGCGCCTTCCTTGGACTGGAAGGAGATTCCTGTGGCCCGAGCTCCCTCGGAGTGGTCATTCCGGTTCCCTATGAGGCCACCACCACCTACAAGACTGGCACCTTGAAGGGGCCGAGCGCGATCCTGGAAGCGAGTCAGCAAGTCGAGTTCTACGATGAGTGGTTGGAGGATGAGGCGCAGCGCTTCGGTATCCGCACCTTGGCCGCGGTGGAGGAGAAAGGTTCGCCCGAACAATTAGCGGATCATTTGGAGGCCGTCGTAAGCGAACAGTTGCAGGCCGGTCGCTTCCCCTTGATCCTCGGTGGTGAGCATTCGATCAGCCTTGGACCAATCCGCGCCGCAGCCCAAATCCACCCCGACCTGGTGGTCTTGCATCTAGATGCCCACCCGGATTTGCGCAATGAATACGAAGGCACGCGTTATGGCCACGGCTGCGTGATGCGCCGTGTTTTGGAAGCAGGAGTGCGTATTCATGCCTTTGGCTTGCGCGCCATCTCACCCGAGGAGCGCGATTTCTATCCAACGCAACAACAAGCCACTTATGTTGGGGCCCGCGAACTGCTGCCGCTGAGCGGCCCAGATCGGGTGGCTCGCATCCTTCAGGATTTGCCAGATGGCCCTTTGTGGTTGTCCTGGGATATCGATGGTCTCGATCCATCTATCGTTCCCAACACCGGCACCCCAGAACCTGGCGGCCTGGATTGGTACACCGTAAGTGAGTTACTCCGTAAACTAGACCTCTTCGAAAGGCAGATCGTCGGTGCGGAGCTGGTGGAGTTGATGCCCGTAACCGGCCAACATGCGTCAGATTTCGCCTGCGCACGCCTCGCTCACCGAATGATTCTCGCTGGCCTGCGCTCCAAGCACCGAAACCCGTAGAATTAGCCCCATGGATATCCTCCTGGTCGAGGACGAGCGCACTCTGGCGATCCCGCTGGCCGATGCACTCACCAATAATGGTCACACCGTGAAGATTCTTCACGATGGAGCAGCGGCCTTGGCATGGCTCAACGATCATCAATATGAACTAGTCGTGACCGATGTACGTCTGCCCGGCGCCGACGGCATCAGCATCTTGCAGCGTGCGCGTGCGCAGGATCCTCCCTGCGAGGTCCTGGTTATGACTGGTTATGCCAGTGTTGATCAGGCGGTAGAGGCCATGCGCGGTGGAGCGGTCAGTTATCTGCAGAAGCCATTCCCGATCGAAGCACTGCTCACCAAAGTGGAACGCGTTGCCGAGACTCGCAAGATGCAGGATGAGTTGCGTCGTTTGCGTGAACAAGCTGGCGAGGAATCAACGCGTTTGACCGGAACTTCTACTGCCGTCAGCGAAATCAATAAACGCATCCACAAGGTGGCTGGTGAAGAAGTCACGGTGTTAATCACTGGCGAGAGTGGCACCGGCAAGGAACGTGTTGCGCGCGCCTTGCATCAACTCAGTAAGGGCGCTGACAAACCTTTCGTGCCAGTTGCATGCTCGGCAATTCCAGCAGGCTTGTTGGAAGGTGAACTGTTCGGTTTCCGCAAGGGCGCTTTTACCGGCGCAGAGGAAGATCGCAGCGGTCTGCTCGAAGAAGCAGGTGATGGAACGTTGTTCCTTGATGACATTGATGACGTACCTTTAGAAGCGCAAGCCAAGTTGTTGCGCGTACTTCAAGAGCGTGAGTACATGCGTTTGGGTGGTCATAAGATGCGTCCATTCAAGGCGCGCGTTCTGGCTGCGACTAAGGTCGATTTGAAAGAGGCCGTTGCTGCCGGAACTTTTCGCGAGGACCTCTATTTCCGCATTAACGTCGTGCCACTGCGCCTGGTGCCAATCCGCGAACGCACCGAAGACTTGTCACATTTACTTGGCGCCTTGCTGAAACGCTGGGACCCAGAAGGGCGTCATCGTGTCGCCCCAGAAGCCTTGCGCAAACTGGCCCTGCACCCATGGCCAGGCAATGTCCGTGAACTAGAGAACTCTCTGCGACGTGCTTTGGCCTTGGCAGGGCGTGCACGCATTTTGCGCTTGGAGCATCTCTTGCCCGGTGGCATTTGTTCGCATTCCGTGCACGGCAATCAAGAAGTGGTGCCATTACGAGAGGCCGCCGCAAGAGCGGAGTCCGATTCCATTCGCGCCGCCTTGGCTGCAACTGGTGGGCGTAAACAGAAGGCTGCCGAACTGCTTGGCGTATCCCGCAAAGTGCTGTGGCAGAAGATGAAGGAACTCGGCCTGGAAGAGCAGAAGGATAACTCCGCATGAGCGCGAACTTGGCACCCTACCTGGCGGGGGAGAAAGCCTTGGTGGTGAAGGCGCAAAACGCGGCCATCTTCACCGATCTGCATCTGCACCTGGATGCTCCCCATGAGATCATTGCCTTCGTGCAGAGCCTTGGCCATCTGTCCGGCAAAGCAGATGCGCTGATCATCCTTGGCGATTTCTTCGACGTATACATCGGACGCGAAGTCTTCGTCCACCCATACTTCGAACCCTTCGTGCGCGCCGTTGAGTACCTGGCCGCGAATAACTGTCCAACCTACATCCTGCGCGGCAATCGCGATGTGATGATGAACAAGCGCGATGGCAAGCTGATGGGCTTCGCCGTCGCTGACTCCATCCTGCTCGAGACCGGCGCGCAAAAACGAGTGCTATTGACTCACGGTGACGCCTTCTGCTTGGCCGATTTACCGTACCAGAAATTGCGTCGCACCCTGCGCTTTCCAGGCTTGCGGAGAGTCCTGCGCACCTTGCCATTTTGGGCGCGCAAACGCATCGCCCAGCACATGCGCGGATATTCCAAGCAAGAAGTGGCGCGTAAGCCACTCGACAGCATGGCGCTGACTCTGGAGCAGGTGCAGAAGACTATGTCGGAATCCAGGGCTGAGCTGGCGGTAATCGGCCATTTGCACGCCGAAGCACGCCATCAACTCGGCCCCAATCAGCAGTTATGGGTGCTGCCGGCATGGGAGCCAGGCACGCCGCCGCGGATGGTCGCGGAAATGCTTGACGAAACGGTTTAAAACACTAGAATTTCTCGGCTTCATGGGCACGGAACCGCAATTCCAGAGTCTGCCGGTGGTGACCCTAGATGGGCATTCCGGATCAGGCAAAAGTACCTTGGCGCAACGCTTGGCTGAAAGGCTGGGTTGGTCCTATCTGGACTCTGGTGCCTGGTACCGCGCGCTCACTTGGGCGGTGCTCGAAGTCAAAGGGGATACCCGCGATTCGCAGGTGGTCCTCAACACGCTCTCTTCCATTCGAATCGAATCAAACCCTAAGGGCCAAGTGCTCGTCAATGGCCAGCTGCTCGGCAACGAACTGCGCACCGCCATCATCGATCACCATGTCTCCAATGTGGCAGACCATGTCATCGTCCGCGAAGCGCTCAACCAGCGCATGCGCCAGATGTTGGAGGAGCCCGGAGTGCAAGGCCTAGTCGCCGATGGCCGCGATGCCGGTACCGTCATCTTTCCCGATGCCGGCCTGATGGTGTTCGTCGAAGTGCCTTTAGAGGTGCGCGCGCAACGCCGTTTTGAGCAGAACCAGCGCAAAGGAATCGATTCGAATCTCTCCGACGTCACAGCAGCACTCGCCAATCGCGATGCACGTGATGCAGCACGCGGAGACGCGGCCCCGCAGATCACCAAGCGGAGTCGTTTACTCGACAACTCAAACCAAACGGTCGAGGAGGCAATCGGTTGCCTTCTTGAATGGACTGCCAAGAATCGTCTTGTGCGATAGTCCATTCGGCTCACGCTGACTTTACCCACCGATACACCTCAAGAAGTAACCAACCTATGGTCTCCAAAGACCTCATCCGGCGCTACGACCTCAACGACGAGGAACTCGAAGCCCAACTAGCCTCCGCCATGGGCGGTTCCGAAGCTGCAGCCATCTCCGAAATGATCGGGGACAACGTCGGCGCAGTGGACCGCGACCAAATCGTGCCTGCCAAGGTACTGAGCATCGATCCAGAGAACGGATTCGTCCTGCTCGACATCGGCGGCAAAGCCGAGGCGCCCGTCGCCATCACCGACTTCGACGGCGATGTACCAGAGCCTGGCACCACCATCGAAGTCTTCTACCGTGGTGATGACCGCCACACCAACGTGCCAGTCGTATCCAAGAAGGATGCAGACCGCGAGCGCGCTTGGGCCAAGATCGTCGGCATCTACGAGCCAGGCGACATCATCGAAGGCGAAGCACAGAAGCTCATCAAGGGCGGTCTGTTGGTCGCGGTGGATGGCGTGCAGGTCTTCCTGCCAGCCTCGCAGATCGACATCCGTCGGGTCTCCAATCCGCTGGACTTTATCGGCCTCAACATCCGCGCCAAGATCGTCAAGATCGACGAAGAGCGTCGTAACATCGTCATCTCTCGTCGCATGCTGCTCGAGGAAGAGCGCATGGAGAAGCGCTCGAGCTTGCTCGAGGACATTGCAGAAGGTCAAGTCCGCAAGGGCGAGGTCAAGAACATCGCCGACTTCGGTGCGTTCGTCGACCTCGGCGGAATGGACGGCCTGTTGCACGTCACCGACATGTCTTACGGACGCATCAAGCACCCTCGCGAGATGGTGCGCATTGGCGACGAGATCGAGGTCTACGTACTGTCGATCGACCGTGCACGCAGCCGCGTAGCACTATCGCTAAAGGCCCTCACCAAGGATCCTTGGGAAGGCATCGGCGAGCGTTTCCCTCAGGGAACGGTCCACAAGGGTCGTATCGCCAACATCGTTCCTTACGGTCTGTTTGTTGAGGTGGAGCCAGGCGTTGAAGGTCTGGTACACGTCACCGAGCTGTCTTGGACTCAGAAGAACCCGAATCCAGAGGGTGAGTACGAGAAAGGCCAGGAGATCGATGTACAGGTCAAGGCCATCGACATGGAGAAGAAGGAGATGTCTCTTTCGGTCCGCGAAGTTGAAGGCAACCCATGGGATCGTATTGCCGAGCACTACGCTCCAGGTACGGTGATCGAAGCTACCGTCAAGAACCTCGCTTCTTACGGTGCGTTCGTCGAAATCGAAGAAGGCATCGACGGTCTGCTGCACAACTCGGACTTCCACTGGACCCGCAAGGTTCAGCACCCATCCGAAGTGGCACACAAGGGCGATCGCATCCAGTGCGTAGTTCTTGCTGTCGACCGCGAAAAGCAGCGCATCTCATTGGGCCAGAAGCAGCTCACCAAGAACCCTTGGGAAGATTACATTCCTGCCAACTACCACGTCGGCGACATGCTGTCGGGTGTCATCAGCAAGCACATCTCGGCCGGTGCGTTCGTGAAGCTCGAGGACGACCTCGAAGCCTTCATGCACTACAGCACCTTGCCGCAAGAGTGGCATGAGGCTCCTGAGAAGCACTGCCTGCCAGGCATGCGTGTTGAGGTTCGTGTGGTCCGCGTCGATTGTGGCGAGGAGCGCATTGGTCTTAGCTTCATCCACGCTGAGTTCGAAGAGAACGCAGAGGTCAAGACCAAGTGGGAAGAAGCTCAGGCTGCAAAGGCTGCTAAGAAGGCTGCAAAGCAAGCTGCTAAGGCTGCTGCTGCTGAGGCCGCCGGTGAGGAAGCTCCTGCTGCCGCACCAGCTGCTGAAGAAGCACCTGCACCTCCTGCGGAAATCGTTGCCGAAGCACCAGCCGAAGCACCAGCCGAAGCACCTGCCGAAGCACCTGCCGAAGCACCTGCAGAGGAAGTTGCCGCGGCACCTGCCGAGGAAACTCCTGAGACTCCAAAGGAAACCCCAGGCGAGTAGCCTACTAAGGGCCCTATGCGCCTAATCTCATCAACCGCTCCCGACATCTTTGTCGGGAGCGGTTTGTTTATGAACAGCCTGAGGGCTGTCTTCTGCATCCTGATATTGGGTGCATGTTCCTCCGACCCAGAGTTGGAGTACACCGCGGATGGACCGATCATTTTTGATGAGGATCCCTTTGCGGAGCAGCCATCCGACGAAACTGAGTTGGCTGAGACATCTTTGGATCAAGAGCCCGATCAACCGGTCGTGGCAGAAGAAGTACAGGAGCCGGAATCACCTGAGCAGCCAATCGAACCAGAGGAGCAAGAACCTGAAGAGTTCATCTTCGACGAGGACCCGCTCAGTGCTTCAGATACGGAAATCGTCGGCAGCAAATCCGATGAGCTCAGCAAAATGGATCACTTATGGTCTGGCGACCGGCCTGAGAGTCAGCTATTGGAGTTGGAAGAGGCTCCTGAACCGAATTACGATGAAGACTTGATTCAGCAATCGGCCGAATTAGCGTTGGCCAAGCTACGGGCGCGTTTGGTCGCCGATGAACTGTCACGCGAAGCCAAGGTCTTAGTGCCTCCCGGCGTACGCACCTTCGGAGAACTGTTGCCAGTGGTCTTTCAGACTCGCAACCCATTCGGCGATACCGTTGAACTGATCCCACCGATGACCGGCTTGTTGCTGGAGCTGGATTGGACCGTGCAACGGTGGTTGCCGATTGGCAGTAGTGACAAGGTCAAGCGCCATCGCTATTTCCGCCTCAATCAGTGGTTCCTGTTAGAAGCCGATCAGGCCTTCCAGGAATATACCGATTTGCCACTGGAACTGAACGGGGATGCTGGTTCCGTATGGGTGGTCGAAGTCGATGCACGGATTCGCTGTGCAGGTGCGGTTTTTGGCGAAAAGCAGTTGCCGGTGCACGAGATCGAATTCGCAGCCGCGCGCTTCCTGGTCCTGCCTCCAGGGTGGGAGAAGTATGAAGAGGATCCTCTAGGTTCCTTGGAGCGCGTTTTGGCCATGCCTAGCGGAGAGGTCGACCGTCATGTCCTGGTGTGCGTGGCCTTGTTGCGCGGCGAAGACCGTTTCCTTGGCGTCGATGCCCTGATTCGTGGCTTGGAGAACGCACCCAACGACCGTCGCAAGCTCACAATTACGCAAGCTTTGCAGTGGTTGACTGGGGTTCAGCTCGGGAGTTTGCCAGAGGACTGGTTAAAGTGGGCAGAACTTCGCAGAATATCGGCTGCTCCAACGAGCACCGACCATGAATCTACTCCAGGAAATTCAACGTCTCAGTAGCGAAATCATCTCGGCTGACCAGCTCGAGAAGATGCTCGCGAAATCGGCAGCCAGCGGCGAAGCGCTGCGCGTGAAGTTTGGCATCGACCCAACCTTCACCGATGTTCACCTCGGCCATGCCGTACCGATTCGCCTTCTGCGCCTGTTCCAGAAGCATGGCCACCTGCCCGTTCTGATCATTGGCGATGGCACAGCGCGCTTGGGCGACCCGACTGGCCGCAATGACCAACGCCCGCCACTTACAGTAGAAGATGTCGAGCGCAATGCTGCCACTTACCTAGAGCAGATTGGCACCATCGTTGATCTCAGTGAAGGTAAATGTGAGGTGCGTCGGAATAGCGAGTGGTTCGGCGCGATGGACTTCTTTGATTGCCTGAAGTTAGCATCTTCCTCTACGGCGGCACGTCTTCTCGAGCGCGACGACTTCAAGAAGCGTATGAAGGAGAACCTGCCGGTACATCTACACGAGATGATGTACCCCTTGATGCAAGGTTTGGATTCGGTGCAAGTGCGTGCTGATGTCGAGCTCGGTGGCAACGATCAGTTATTCAATCTCCATATGGGCCGCCAAATGCAGGAGCGCGCCGATCAACGCCCGCAGGTGTGCATTACCACGCCGTTGTTGCTTGGCACCGATGGTCGCAAGATGTCGAAGAGTTACGGCAACCACGTTGGCTTGAACGCCGATGCCGCCGACATGTACGGCAAGGTCATGAGCCTGTCGGATGACGGCATGGAAGATTGGTTCCGCTTGGCTACCGATTTCAACGATGAAGAGATCGCTACTTTGTTGGCTGGCCATCCACGCGAGGCAAAAGACAAGTTGGCGCAAACCATCGTTAGCGGCATCCATTCCGAAGAAGCTGCCAAGGCTGCAGCTGTGGCTTTCGTGGCGCAGTTTCGCAAGAAGGAAGTGCCAGATGACATTCCACTGAAGACCGTGGATGCCAGCAGCTACAGCTTGCCGGTGTTGATGAAGAATGTCGGCCTAGGCCAATCCACATCCGAAGCGCGCCGCCTGATCCAAGGTGGTGGAGTGCGCATCAACGGCGATGTGGTCAACGATGTCAAGCACAAGGTCGAAGTGATCGCTGGTGAGGAACCGTTCTTGATTCAAGCCGGTAAGCGTAGATTCGTCAACGTGCAGGCCAACTGAGCCAGCACGTTTTTGAAAATCGCGGCTCAGCTTAATCGCAAGGTTCGGTCAACGGGGCCAAAGTCTTGGCCATGAGGTCAACCTTGCCGCTTCCGTCGGTGTCGCCGTCATCAGCGTAGCCAAGTTCGGCCAAGGCCGCCTGTTCTTCAGCAGAGAGCTTCATGCCAGTAAGCACCGAGTGATCTGATCGCGGCAGTTGTGCGCTGGCCTTTTCGGCTGCACGGAAGTCTAAGCAGAAGGCATCAATGGCTTGTTTGAAGCGTGGGTCCTTTGGCGACAAGGGGCGCATCTCCTTGGGGTCTTCCTTACGATCGAAAACGTAGAAAGAGCTGCCAAGAGAGCGGATCATCATTGGCGTGGTGAAGAGTTCCTGGTCTGTCTCGCGATCGAAATCTCCGCGGTGTTGACGCAGTACGGTGAAGCGACTGCTGCGCCATCCATCACGAACATTCAAACCACTGCCTTTGCGGTGACCACCGCTGAAGATGCGTTGGAATGCGGTGCGTGGGGCCGCCTCACCATCGATCATCTCGCGCACACTGCTTCCTTCGGCTTCGGCCAATCCATTGGCACCTGCGAAGTCCAACAAGGTGGGGGCGACGTCGTAAATGCGTGAGATCCCAGGGATGCGCTTACCTTCTGGAGTGACACCTGGCACACTCAAGACCATTGGGATGCGGCATTGTTCCGCCAGCAAGGTGGAACGATGGCCGATGCTGCCATGATCGAAGAACTCGTCGCCGTGGTCGGAGATGACCATGATGATGGTGTTCTCATAGAGGCCCTTCTCCTTCAACTTCGCGACAATCTCGCCGACATGGCGATCGACCCAATGGATTTCGGCATCGTAAAGTGCTTTGACATGTTCCAGGTCACGGCCACTGATCAAGCGCCTGTGTGGTGGCTCGTATTCCATGACGCGCTCGTCGAAGTACCAGTTCGTGCCATCGAAAGGACCGCGGTAACCCGGGTCGAATTTCTTGGCTAGACCTTCTTCGGCTTCATCAGGGATGTGGTCATAGTGCGCGTCGAAGTAATGAAGGAACAGGAAGAACGGCTTGTCGCCACTGGCTGACTGCTCATCGAGGAAATCATTGCCAAGCTGATTGATGCGCGGCGAAGTGATGTCCCAATGCGACATGCGATCGCGCAGCTTCTGGATCAAGCGTTGATCCATCGGCTCCATATTTGCAGCGGCGCGCTTCTTGTTCTCGTTGGCGATTCGTTCCAGGAAGGCCTCCTGCGTCAACATCCCGGAACGATAATCATCGAAACCGCGACCGAAGCCATAACGAGGGTCCAAGTAAGGGCCAGAGAAGTAGCCAGCAGTGTTCCAACCCGATTCCTGAAAACGTTGCGCCAAGGTGGAGCGCAACGGGTCCAGCTGGAACTTATCGGTCTCAACCCCATGCTGGCGATCGGACAAGCCAGTCATCAGCGCCATATGGCTTGGCAAGGTCCAGGAAGTGGTGGTCCAAGCGTCGTCAAAGACCACGCCCTTGGCGCCGAGTGCATCGAGGTTGGGGCTGACTGGAATGCCAGCGGAGTAGCGCGGCTTATGACCATATAGGCCAAGGTGATCCCGTCGTAAGGAATCGATGCTGATCAGCACTACATTGCGTTTCTGGCCATCCCATTCGGCGCTTGGTTCCCCTTGGCTGGTGGAATCACTGCAACTGAGAAATCCCAGGCTCAAAACAACCATGGTCAACAACAAGCCGACAGCAGGGCCGATGGCTTGGGACCAAGAATTACGGGCAATCAAAGGAGAGGTCATCTGTACTTATGAATCGGCGCGTTTGGGCAATACGGTGTAGGGGATTTCCAACACCGGAGTCATTTCATCGCCGGTGGGGATTTTGATCACGCCACTTTGGCTGGTAGTGGGAGGCTCGCCAAGGAACTCAAGTTCAAGGGCTTGAGTCACAGCCTTTTGCTGCGGGAAATCCTGCGCCGGGCCTGCGGTGTACTTCAAGTCGTGATTGGCGAAGTCAGCGAAGACGAGGTCGGAAAGATCCAAACCGACCGCACGTTGGGCGAAGATCAAACGCTGGGTGTTGCGGCCACGATCCGGATCGAACAACAAGCGGGTTGGCGAGAAGGACAAATCCGCTTGAGCTAAACCTTGCACATTGATCTTGATAGGCGGCGCATCCGGCAAGTTCGAGAGCATGCGGAACTGTTCCAGGAACGGACCTTCCGGCAAGTACTCAGGAGCTGTGAAGGTGATCTCATAAGTACTCTTGGTGGTTCCCTCCACCAGGATCGGTCGGCTCTTGACCTTCCAACCTTCCTGCTCGAAATCCACATCTAGATCAAACTGCCAGACATCATGTCCAGTGACCAGCGCACGCCCAGTAGGTTGAGAACGAATGCCAACCGCACCCATCTCAATAGCCCAAGGTTCCACGATGAAAGGTGTGTAGATATCCGCACCCCATTGCAGGGTGATTCCTGGGTGGTCCCGGAACACCACAGGAATAGAGCCGACCTTGCGTGATGCTGGCTTGCGATAGCGCGACGTGTCCAACACGAAGTGAATCTCAGCCACCTCATTCGGCTGCAGTTCAAGGTTCAAACGTTTGCCATCCAGACGCCGTTTGCGCAGGTCACCGCTGCGGCTGGGCAACACCAAGTCGGCGATCACGCATTGGCAAGCGAAGGGGCCAATACGGCTGACGACCAACGGCAGGTCGGAAGTGTTCTTGAGCGTATAGATAGTGCTGGCGCGTTCCCCAAAGGTGATGCTGCCCAGGTCGGCAAATTCAGGGCTAAAAGACAACGGCGCGGCCACGGCCACAGCGAGGGGCTGCTTGGAATCACTACAGCCACCGCTCAGCATGGCCAAAACCAGAAAGGCCAATGCAGGAGATAGGAGAAAGCGCATGGTCGCCTTATCCTACACAACTGGTCGCGTTACCGACCCCCGAACCCATGTCTTCAAACACCGACAAGATTACCGACCCCTACCCACAGACCGCCGCAGCTGATCCGCAAGTCCACGCTGGCCTCATGGCTGAGTGGCAGCGGCAGGAGCAAGGCATCGAGTTGATTGCCAGCGAGAATCAGACCTCACGGGCTGTCATGGAAGCGGTGGGATCTACCCTCACCAACAAATACGCCGAGGGTTACCCCGGCCGACGTTACTACGGGGGATGTGAGCATGTCGATGTGATCGAGGATTTGGCCAAGGATCGCCTGAAGGAAGTCTTTCAGGCCTATGGTGCCAACGTCCAGTGTTCCAGTGGTTCGCAAGCCAACCAAGCTGCCATGCTCGCCTTGATTGAGCCAGGTGATACGGTTTTGGCTATGGACTTGAATCATGGTGGCCACCTCACCCATGGTCACCCGAAAAACGCCTCGGGCGCTTACTACAAGTTCGTGCACTATGGCGTGAGCCAAAGCGAAGAGCGCATTGATTACAGTGCGCTGCGCGAGATGGCTTTGGAGTGCAAACCACAACTCTTGCTTGCCGGTGCCAGCGCTTACCCACGCGTGATTGACTTCGAGAAGATGGCCGCCATCGCCAAGGAAGTCGGCGCCAAGTTCATGGTCGATATGGCCCACATCGCTGGTTTGGTCGCAGCAGGTCTGCATCCTTCGCCGGTTCCGCATGCGGATGTCTGCACCATGACCACGCACAAGACTTTGCGCGGTCCACGGGGAGGCGCAATCGTCGCCACCAAGGAATGGATCAAGCAGATTAACTCGGCGGTCTTCCCTGGTATCCAGGGTGGTCCGTTGATGCATGTGGTCGCTGGCAAGGCGATCGCATTCCTCGAAGCGCTGAAGCCAGAGTTCAAGACTTACCAACAGCAAGTGGTGGACAACGCGCAGGTGTTGGCCAAAGCTTTAGTCGCCCGTGGTTACCGTTTGGTTTCCGGTGGCACCGACAACCACCTGATGCTGGTCGACCTGCGTGGACCGGAAGGTCCGGGCATCACCGGTCGCATTGCTGAGAACGCACTGCATGCTGCGGGAATCACCGTCAACATGAACTTGATTCCATTCGATCCAGAGAAGCCTATGCACACTTCAGGTGTACGCATCGGCACGCCGGCTGTTACCTCACGCGGCTTTGGCGCTGGCGAGATGGAGATGATCGCCGGTTGGATGGATCGCGTGTTGCGTGCTCCAGAAGATCAAGCAGTGCAGGCAGAAGTGCTCGCCGAGGTGAAGGAACTGTGTGCCAAATTCCCGATCTATCCGCAACTTGGGGCGTAACCGTTCGATTTCCTCTGGTAGCCTGAATTCGACTCTTATCCGTCGGATTTCTTTCTACCACTGATGTCAATGGAGTGCTGTTCGACAGCAATGTCCACGAAGTCACCTTCTACTAAGTTTAGGCTCTGTCGTTGCCCAAGCCAGCAACGTAACTTTGCCAAGCTTCACAGCCTTTGCCGTGGGCTTGGAATACACCGTGGTCGGTGATGATGTGCTGCACCAAACTCGAGGGGGTGACGTCGAAGGCAGGGTTGTAGACCTCGACTCCTTCGCGCGCTCCATCCTCGCCGAAGATCTCCTCCGCCGCGCGTTGTTCGATGGGGATCTCGGCACCACTCGGGCAAAACGGATCGATGGTGGTGGCAGGAGCCAACACCAACACCGGCACATTGAACCGTGCGGCCATCACCGCCAACGGGAAAGTACCGATCTTGTTGCAGACGTCGCCATTGGCTGCGATGCGATCGGAGCCGACGATGACGAAATCCACGCCACCGCTGGCCAACAAGCTGGCAGCTGCCGAATCGGGCAACACCGTGACCGGCACCCCGTTGCGTGCCATTTCCCAGGCGGTCAAACGTGCGCCTTGGCGCAATGGACGTGTCTCATCGGCGTAGACCTGGAAGTTCATGCCACGCGAAGCGCCGAGATGCAACGGCGCTAAGGCCGTCCCTAGACCACCGGTGGCCAGTGCGCCTGCATTGCAGTGGGTCAACACCCGTGCGCCATCATGCAATAACGGCAAGCAGTTCTCGGCGATCGCCAAGCAGGAAGCGGTGTCGGCCTCGTGAAAGGCGATGGCCTGATCCAACAACTTGGCGGTGGCTAGGTCGACATCGAACTTGTCAGACGCAGCTGCGGCGGCGGCGAGAAGTCCTTCACCGAAGTTAAGGATATGCTGAACGCCGACCACCAGGTTCACCGCGGTGGGGCGAGCAGCGGAAAGGAGAGAAGCGCTTTCCTTAAGAGCTGCCGACCACTGCTCGCGGCCTTCGGCATCCAAGACGCCGAGCACCATGCCATAAGCCCCAGCACAGCCAAGTGCCGGGGCTCCACGCACACAAAGGCGTTGAATGGCATCGACCAACGGCGGGATCGTCTCGAACTCCATCTCCTCCTGGATCTGGGGGAGCTTAGTCTGATCGAGCAGCAATAGCTTGCCGTCGGCCCACCGCAAGGTGGTGAAGCCTAGATCGGGGGCCGTGGTCATGGGTGAAGGAAGCTTAGGACTGCAGGCGCTCTTGCAGCGCCTTGTCCTTCAGGAGCACCTTGTCGTGTTGGGCAACCCGGAAGTCATCCATCTTCTTGGCGATCGCGGCATCGGCCACACCAAGAATACGCAGGGCGGTCAAGGCCGCGTTGACTGGACCGCCACCACCGACACCGACGGTCGCTACCGGCACGCCGCCAGGCATCTGTACGGTAGCCAACAAGGCATCGAGACCCCCGAGCGGTGGGTTGTCCATGGGAATGCCAACCACAGGCAAGCTGGTGTGGGCTGCGATCACGCCGGCAAGGTGGGCGGCGCCACCAGCGGCACACATGATGACTTCCAGGCCACGCTCACGCGCGCTGCTTGCGAAGGCACAAGCTTCTTCAGGAGTACGGTGCGCACTCAAGACACGAACCTCTGGCTCGATGTCAAAATCGCGCAGGGTCTTCACGGTGGATTCAAGGCGTGGGAAGTCGGAATCCGATCCCATCAGCAAAGCGATGCGGGCAGTCATGATGTTGATGCTAAAGCGAAACGAAGGAGTTCTTGGAAGTCGGCGCTCGCACCCAGTTTTTCATAGGCTGCGCGCGCACTGGTTTCGGCCAGCGCTGGACTGGCTCCGAGTTCCACCAACACCCGTTCCAGGTCGCTGGTGGAAGCAGTGGCTTTGGTAGGGGGAGTGAACAAGGAACCAGCACCACCGGGCTGGACCAAGTCTTCGAGGTGATCGCGCAGTTCCACGATCAAACGCTCGGCGGTTTTTTTGCCGACACCTTTCATGGCGGTCAGGCGTTTGGTATCGCCATCGAGGATGGCACGCACCATTTCATCGGGAGGCAAGGAGCTAAGTAGGCCGATCGCCGAGGATGGCCCAATGCCATTGACCTGCAGCAATCTGCGGAACAGCGCACGTTCGGTCCCGTTCTCGAAGCCGTACAGGACCTGAGAAGTCTCGCTGACAGCCAAGTGCACCAGCAGGCGTTGTTCGCTGCCGATCTCCATGGCTGCAGCACAGCGGCCGCTGACACTGAGATGCCAACCAACGCCGCCGACGTCGACAATCACCCACGCCGCTCCGACTTCGTCGATGCGACCTTGCAGGTATTCGTACACGATGCTTTGGGGCTAGTCCTTGCCGATCCTAGTGGACTAGTCCTGGCCGTATTCTTCGCCACGACCACTGCGCAGGCGCAGGCCGTATTCTTCGAGCTTCTTCTGTAGCTCGTTAAGCGAGGTGATACCGAAGTTAGGCATGCCGAGCAGGTCTTCTTCGGAGTACAGCAGGATGTCGCTGACGCGCTGCAGGTTCAAGCGCTCGACCAATGCGCGGTGACAACGTACCGACAGGTTCAGAGTGCTGATCTGCAGATCCAGTGCTTCGCGCTGCTCATCGGTGAGCTTGCCAAGCCAGGCCAGTTCAGTCTCGATGTCGATCGAGCGCGAGGCGTCGAACTCATCAGGAATGACGAAGGTACCGTCGTCGCGACGAATACCAAGGCGCAGGCCTTTCTGGTTGAGGACGCGCTTGATCTCGTTGAGCGAAGTCTCGCCGAAGTTCTTGAACTCCAGCAGGTCTTGTTCGGTGTGGGAAACCAGATCGCTAAGCGACTTGATATCCATGTTGCTCAGGCAGTTACGTGCACGCACCGACAACTCGAAATCCGAGATGGGGGTACGCAAGACCTTCATCAGTTGGTCTTCCTTCAGCTCGCGGTTCTCGTCGTAGAACATGTCCAGCGAGTCGTGCGAATCATGGAAGTACAGACGTGCGATCGGGTTGTTCGGATCGCGGCGCAAGACGGCACCGAAGCAGCCACAGGCGCGTTCAAAGTCGTTGCGGTCTTCGTACAGGATGCCCAAGTTCAGCAATACCGAAGTAGGGATCGGCAGCTGCTCGAGGAAGGTCTCGTACATGCTGATGGCGCTTTCTTCGTCGCCATGCAAGTCGGCGCGGAAGGCGATGCGGAAACGCGCAGCGAAGTGACGCGGATCCAGCTCAATCACCTGCTCGTAGTTGGCGGTTGCAGCTTCATACTGCCCCTCCAACTCGAGTACGCGACCGGCAAAGTAAAGCTGATCGGCTTGGCTGACGTTGGCGCCATCGAAAGCGGTCACGAAATCATCGTTGCGGCCGTTGGCGAGCAGAGAGTGCAAGGCGCAGGCGACCAACTGGTGGTCACTGGACTTGACCGATCCGGCGAGGGTTTCGCAGGCAGAGGCGAAACGGCCGAGCTCGAACTCACAGTTGCCTTTGATGAAGGCATCGAGGTCGGTCTCATTGCCGACGTATTCGAGGGCCTTGGTGTATTCACCAGTTACCCAAGAACCCATTGCTGCAAGAGCTTGATTGCCGCCATTGCGTGCTTCACGCACTGCGGATTCAAACTTTTCACTACAGGCCAGATTGGTCATGAAGCGATTGCGCGCTTCCACCAAATCTGACGGGCTGCTCGGAGGTGCAGCGAAAAATGCTGCTGGGTCGACGGCGGGTGCCTGAGTAGCTTCCACTTGGCTCATTACTTGGATTTTGGTTCCTTCATCGAAGCGACAAAGGGCCGCACATTCTAGGGCCGCGCGGCTTCTTACGCCAATCCTGGAAGTGGGCTGGAAACCGACCCCCTACGGCGTCAGACTGAGGCCGATGGATTGCTTCAAGGTTTTAGGAGGACGGCCGCTGTTCGGTGAGGTCGCGGCGTCGGGCTCGAAGAACGCCACACTGCCGTTATTGGCCGCTGGATTGCTATTGGACGGCGTTGCAGAGTTAGCGCCGGTGCCGGAATTGCGCGATATCGACACCATCTGCGAGCTGCTCGAACAGCTCGGCATGCGCTTCGAGCGCAACGGTGATCAGCTGCGTCATGAGGTGGTGGATGACAGGGTCACCACCGCGCCATACGACATCGTCCGTCGCATGCGCGCCTCAATCTGTGTTTTGGGTCCGCTGCTGGCTAAGCGTGGCGCCGCCGAAGTCTCCCTTCCAGGTGGTTGCGTGTTCGGTTTACGGCCTGTCGACCTGCATGTGCGCGGCCTTCAGGCGCTTGGAGCTGAGATTACCCAGGAACATGGCAGCTTGGTCGGCAAAGCCCCGGCCGGTGGCCTGCGCGGTGCGGTAATCGACCTGCGCTCCGCTTTCGGATCTACCGTTTTGGGCACCGTCAATGTCATGCTGGGGGCGGTGTTGGCAAAAGGTACTTCCGTCATCCGCAGTGCGGCACGTGAACCCGAAGTGGTGGAAGTGGCCAATTATCTCAACGCTTGCGGTGCCCAAATCGAAGGCGCTGGCGGTGAGCGTATTGAGATCCAAGGCGTGACCAGCCTCCAGGCGGCGCCGTGGCGTGTGCCTGCCGACCGCATCGAGACCGGCACTCTGTTGCTGGCGGGGGCGATCACCCGTGGCAAGGTGCGTGTCAATCATTGCCGCCCGCAGGAACTCGAAGACCTGATTGCCCGCATGCGCAACTCCGGGCTCAAAATGGATCAAGGCGAAGACTGGATCGAGGTCGATGCTCGAGACGTCGATTTGCGGGCCAGTAACTGCGAAACGGCTCCTTTCCCTGGTTTCCCGACCGATCTCCAGGCGCAATGGATGGCTTATTCCACACAAGTCCAAGGCACTTCGCGCATCACCGACAAGGTATATCCGGAGCGTTTCATGCATGTTCCGGAGCTGCAACGTCTCGGCGCCAAGCTGGAACGCACTGCCGATACCACTCTGGTGCATGGCCCATGCCAGCTCACCGGCGCCCCGGTATTGGCGTCGGACTTGCGCGCCAGCGCCACTTTGGTTCTGGCCGGGCTGGTTGCGGAAGGGGAGACCACCGTGCGCCGCGTCTATCACTTGGACCGCGGCTATCAACGCCTAGAGGAGAAGCTCCGCGGTTTGGGCGCAAAGGTCGAGCGACAGGTGGACGGTAGTAAGCCGTAAAGGTTAGAATGGTCGATTCCCTAGCGCATCATGCTCGAGAATCTCACCAAGTCGTTTACCTCAGTGCTGGACCGTTTCAAAGGTACCGGCAAGCTTTCCGCTGCGGATATCGAGGCAGGTCTGCGCGAGGTTCGCCGTGCCCTGCTGGAAGCCGACGTCAACTTCAAGGTTGCACGTGATTTCAGCAAAGCGGTAGGCGACCAGCTGCTGGAGGAGGGCAAGCTGAAGGGGATCACGGGCGGCCAGCAGGTCGTCGGTATTTTCCAGCAAGAGCTAACCAAGCTCATGGAAAGCGATGTTCCGGCGCTGCCGAAGAACCCTGGCCACCCCATGGTTCTGCTGCTCGCCGGCCTGCAAGGTGCTGGTAAGACCACCACCGCCAGCAAGTTGGCATTGTGGATGCGCACCCGCCAAAACCGCCGCGTGCTGCTCGCAGCATGTGACTTGCAGCGCCCTGGTGCAGTCGATCAGCTGGTCACCCTCGGTAAGCAGCTGGATATCGACGTCCATGCCGAGGATCCCACCCAGAAAGGCGTGGATCCGGTCGGCGTCGCCAAACGCGCGCTGAAGAAGGCCAAAGAGGGCAATTACGATGCTCTCATCGTCGACTCCGCTGGTCGTCTGCATATCGACGACTCGCTGATGGAGGAGATTTCGGCAGTCCATAAGACGGTCAAGCCCGACGCCACCTACCTGGTGTTGGACTCGATGACCGGACAAGACGCCGTCGAATCGGCGCAAAGCTTCAGTGCCACGCTGGATATCCACGGCGTGATCCTGACCAAGATCGATGGTGACACCCGTGGTGGTGCCGCGCTTTCGGTCCGCCAGGTCACTGGCAAGCCAATCAGCTTCTTGGGTGTGGGCGAAAAATCCGCTGACCTCGAGGAATTCGATGCCTCGCGCGTCGCTGGCCGCATTCTGGACATGGGCGACGTCGTCGGCCTGGTCGAGAAAGCACAAGAGGCCTTCGATGAAGAGCAACAAGCGGTCGATTACGAGCGCATGATGAAGGGCAAATTCACCATGCAGGACCTGTTGGATCAGTTCCGCATGGTGAAAAAGATGGGTTCTATGAAGAAGTTGATGGGCATGATGCCCGGAATGGGTAAAATGTCCGGCCTTTTGGAGTCCGTGGACGACTCGCAGTTTGGCCGAATGGAGGCCATCATCCTGTCCATGACTCCAGCTGAGCGTCTCCATCCGGAGATTCTCGATGGCAAGAGACGTCGCCGCATCGCCCGGGGTTCCGGTGTTGAAGTGTCCGATGTCAATCGCCTGTACAAATCGTTCCAGCAGATGCAGAAGCAGATGAAAGCCATGAAGAAGATGATGTCTGGGGGGCGCTCCAAAAAGCGCATGCTCAAACAACTCGGAACTTCTGGCAAACTGCCGAACATGCCTGGCTACAAATAGTCTTAGAAAAAAACAGAATCAGCCAAGATGGCAGTTGTCCTGCGTTTGAAGAGAATTGGACGTCGTAATCGTCCTTTCTACCGTATTTGTGCGATGGACCGGCAGACCCGCCGGGATGGTCGTGCAATTGAAGAGCTCGGTCACTACTCTCCGATTGATCCGGAGAAGGGTAAGCATTTCGAGCTTAACGTTGACCGCATTAAGCATTGGCTATCGGTTGGCGCACAGCCATCGGAGACCGTGCTTTCCTTCATCAAGGAAGCCGGTATCGATGTCGACGCGATCCGCCGTGGCGAAGATGTTGCCGCTGAGGCAGCTCCTGCCGAAGAGGCTTCAGCCGAAGCAGCTGCAGAAGCAGCACCGGCAGCCGCGGAAGAAACCGCTTCCTGAACCCTAGGGCTTAAGGATGGCGGCCAAGATCCGTACCGCCGATCTCGGCGAGTTCCTCCACCGCATCGAGACGAAAGTCTTCCATGTGCCGCCGCGTCCTGAAAAGATGACGGCGCTGGAGCGATTACTGGCATTAGTCTTGCAAGGTGATGGCTCGTACCCGGTGGCAGCCAAGTGCGTAAAGGGTTTCCAGGAAGCCTTCATTTCGTGGAATGAAGCCCGCGTAGCGCGTTGTTTCGAGATTCAAGATGTCATTGAGGCAGCTGGAGTCGCGAACTCGCACTTACGTGCGGAACTCACTCAGGAGTATCTGCGCCGAGTCTTCGGTTTGCAGAATCACCTGGACTTGGATTGGCTTTACGACGCATCCTCGGAGCGTCGCGAGACCTTGTTGGAAGCGCTCGGCATTGCTCCTGAGCATGCACGATTCGTACTCGACTTGGATTCCTTGGATGAAGAGGATGAGGACTACGTCGGTGCACCGGTCACAGCTTCGATGAAGCGTATGTTCGGTCGCATGGGATGGTTGCCAGCCAACCCCAAGGAGTCGGTGATCCGCGAGATTATCACGCCGTTGTTGGAGGGCAATAACCTGTACCCAAACTTCATCTCGCTATCGATGATGGCGTACATGTTGCCGGTCAGTAAGCCGAAGAACTGCATGAAGGCCGCCGCCATGATCGATATGTTCAAACATCGCAACAGCATGTCGGACACCGATCTTCATGAGGTCTTGGTTGGGTTGAACTACAACTACAACTTGGTCAACACCGGCTTCGGTGCGAAGAAGGCAACCAAGAAGAAGGCTGCCAAGAAGACCACCAAAAAGAAAGTCACGAAGAAGAAGCCGGCTAAATAGCCGCGTCTTGGTTGATGGCTTTGATCCTGGCAAGTGCCTCGCCACGTCGGCGTGAGTTGCTGGAATCCTTGCACTTAGACTTTGCCGTTAAGAGTGCTAGCGGCGATGGTCCAGTAGTCTCATCAGATCCTGGTGAAAGAGTACTGGGCCATGCTTTTTTTAAGGCACGCGCCTTGGCGGAGCAGGAGTCGGGCGACTGGATTCTGGCGGCCGACACCTTGGTCTACGGCCAGGGTATGTTCTTCCCAAAGCCCAAGGACCGCAGCCATGCCAAGGCCATGGTCGAGCAATTAGTGGCCATGGGGGAGCATGAAGTATGGACTGGCAGCTGCCTGATTGGGCCCGATGGGCAGGAATTCGGGCGCATGGATTTGGCCAAAGTGGCCTTCCAATCCATCCCGGAAGCCGACCTTGAAACCTACCTAAATGGCCAGGAATGGGCTGACAAGGCCGGTGCTTATGCCATCCAAGGCTGGGCAGGCAGCTATACCGAGTTGCTCCACGGGGAATTCGGCACGGTGGTCGGGCTCTCCCAAGGAGCAGTTTTAGAGCTATTTGCTCAGGCAAACCTTTCGCCAGAGGCATTTCGACGCTAGAATGGTCGACCGTTTTGCCCGGCAACGGGCTGCAGAAAGATGAAGCAAGGAATTCACCCAGATTACGTTGACTGTCACGTGAAGTGCGGTTGCGGCACCGAGTTTATGACCCGTGGAACCCGCAAGGAGATCCACGTCGAGATCTGCTCGTCTTGCCACCCGTTCTACACCGGTAAGCAGAAGTTTGTTGACACTGCTGGTCGCGTGGATCGCTTCCAGAAGCGTTACAGCAAAAAGGACTGAGCCCTGGAGGCTATCAAGCCTGAGGAGAACCGGGCATGAGTCTGGTCGAAGTACTGCGGGGGCGCGTCGAGGAATTCGAAGCCCGGCAGAAGGAGTTGGAAGCTGCCGTTTCCGACCCAAACGAGGTTGGCAAGCCTGGTTATCCAGGCATGCTGCGTGAGCTTGGCTCCTTGCAAAAGGTGTTGGGTCCGTGGCAGGAGTACACCTCGCTTGCGGATGAAATCGACGAAGCCAAGGAATTCTTGGACGGCGGTGATCCGGACATGAAGGAGCTTGCCGAAGGCGAACTTCCTGATTTGGAGGCGCGCTTTGCTGTGGTCGAACAAGACATCCTTGATCGGGTCTTGGAAGACGACCCCGATGCCGACAAGCCTGCGCTGATTGAGATTCGTGCTGGTGCCGGTGGCGACGAAGCCTCCCTGTTCGCGCGCGACTTGGTCAACATCTATTCGCGCTATGCAACCGAGCGTGGTTGGCAGAACGAGATCATGGATGTCTCCGAATCGGAGATGGGTGGCTTCAAGGAGATCGTCCTGAAGTTCACCGGCGACGACGCCTTCCGCACCATGCGTTATGAGTCTGGCGGTCACCGCGTACAGCGCGTGCCTGCTACCGAGACGCAAGGCCGCATCCATACTTCGGCAGCCACAGTGGCGGTAATGCCTGAAGTCGAAGCACTCGATTTCGAGCTCGACCCAGAAGAACTGGAGATCACTGCAATGCGTTCCTCTGGTCCTGGTGGTCAGCATGTGAACAAGACCTCGTCGGCGATCCGCGTGATCCACCTGCCAACTGGGATGCAGGTCAAGTGTCAAGAAGACAAGTCCCAGCTGCGTAACAAGGCCAAGGCTTTGGACCTGTTGCGCGCCAAGTTGTATGAGATCGAGCGCATGAAACGCGAGGCCGCACGCTCGGAATTACGTCGGACTCAAGTGGGTACCGGCGACCGTAGCCAACGGGTGAGAACCTATAACTGGCCACAGAACCGCGTGACGGATCACCGCATAGGTGCTAGCTTCAGTCTCGAGAAGATTCTCGAGGGTCAGCTTGACCCGATTTTTGATGCCTTGCAGGCTTCCGACCGCGAAGCCAAGCTGGCAGCCCTGTAACCAGGCCATCCTGCCCCGAACCCGAAGGCACGGCCGAACCCTGCGATGGAAAACAAAGAAAAGGAAATCATGTCTCTGGGGGCGAGCTTCGAGGTCGTCGTAGAGGCTCCTGCCGCACCGGCCGCCGCGTCTGCTGCTGCATCCGCACCTGCTGCTGCATCCGCACCTGCTGCTGCCGCTCCACGACCTCCTGCCGGTGCACCAAGTGGCCCAATGCCACTGCGTAAGAGTGTCTCCAACGGCAGTATTGGCCTGTTGATTGCCCTGGCCGGTTTGATGAGCCCTTATGGCGCTCCTCAGTTCCAAGCCATTGCCGCTCTTGCCATCGCCTTTATCGTTTGGGACTTGGCTGCGAACGGTCTGGGTCGCGTTAAGCCAACTGCCACCGCGCATAAGCCAATCGGTCCTGCGCTGGCAATCATCGCCGGTGCGCTCGGCATTGCCATGAAGGGTGACAACGAGTTCGGCATGATGGGGGGCATTCTTGCCATCTTGGGTGGTGTGCTGGCAATTGCCGCACCTGCCATGGGCAAAGGCGCGGATGCCAAACTGCCACCGGCTGCTCCTGATGCACCCGTCGATGAGCAGTTCTCCAAGTCTTTCCTCGCTTACATGTTGGTGCTCGTGAGCCTGCCGTTGGCCTGGTCCAATGGTTTGGTCGACGGCGTTGCAACTCCAGGCCCTCACTCTGGACTGAACACCTATCTTGGCGTGGTCACTTTCTTGTGCTGCGTACTTGGCCTTTGGGCTTCGTGGTCTGGCATGTGGAAAATGTGGTCCATGCCCGCAGTCACTTCTGGTGCACTCGGTTTGATCCTGTTCCTTGCTCCATTGGAGGCGCTCATGATGGGACTAGTCGGAGTGGTGCGCGTCTTGATGGGCGACGGCGCAGTCGACATGCTTGCCGGCCCATGGCCTGGTGAAGGCAGCCAAGACTTCCTGCAGTATGGCTTGCCACCTTTGCTGACTTTGGTCGGTGGTGCTTACGCTGGTTATGAGTTGTTCCACGGTGCCAAGAAGGGTTTGGCCGACAACAAGGCCAAGCAAGAGGCTGAGGTCGCAGCACGTAAGGCTGCACGCGCCGCACGTCGGGGTGATGATCCAGCAGCAGCTGCCGCACCCGAGAAAGATGCCAAGGCTGACAAGAAGTCCAAGCGTGCAGGCGCCAAGGACAAGAAGGCCGGCAAAGGTAAAGGCAAGAAATAAGTGAATCAGATTCACTTCGAGGGGCCGCGTCGACAGGATCTGTTCGACGCGGCCCTTCGCGTTTTAACAGCCGCTGATTTCGAGGATCCACCGTGGCTGGCGCGTCACTTGCTGAGTCGCTGTTTAGGAATCACGCGTGCTGCCTTGCAAATGGACTTGCAGCAGGAAGTGCCAGCAGGGGATCAACAGCGCTTTGCCGATTGGGTCCAGCGCTTTGCTGCCGGGGAACCTTTGGCTTACCTTGAGGGGTCTTGTGGTTTCTACGGCCGGGAGTTCCAGGTCGATGCACGCGTCTTGGTGCCTCGCGCCGATAGCGAATGTCTGATCGAGGCAGCACTTGAGCATCTTCCTCATGATCGTGAGCTTCGCATCGCCGACGTCGGCGTGGGTTCCGGTTGCCTGTTGTTGACTTTGTTGGCGGAGTTGCCGCAAGCACTTGGTACTGGTGTAGACCTGAGTCCAGATGCTTTACAGGTCACTGCGCAGAACCGGGATGCGCTGCAGCTCAGCGATCGCTGTGAGTTACTGCAAGGGTCGTGGTTGGGGCCTTTGGTTGGTGAGCAGACTTTCGATGTGGTGATCTCCAACCCGCCCTACATTGAACCTGGAGAGGAGCTCGGTCCTGGCGTGGCTGAATATGAGCCACCTATGGCCCTATTCACCGAGCCTGGCGCTGCGCTGGAGCCCTATTCGGCGATTCTCAAGCAAGCGCAGGATCTGCTGAAGCCAGGTGGCTGGCTAATCTTTGAGGTTGGTGCCGGGCGCGACGAAGCCGTCAAACAAGCAGGCATGGCCGCAGGCTTCCATTGGCTGGAAACCCGTAAAGACCTAGGTGGGGTGCCGCGAGCGGTCGTTCTACGCCAGGTTCAAGCCTGACGCAGGAGTGGAAGGCAGCGTTTTGAGGGGAGGTGCAGAGGCAGAAGCCACCTGAATGCCTGCGCATAGCAGGCTTGGCGTTCGTTTCGCCCGCTCAAGCGCAGGCTTGGCGTTCCAGATAAGTCCGAATCGCATCCGCGGATCCTGGGTACAGATCTTGGAAGAACAAAGCCACTTCATAGTGGCCTAGAGCCGGTGAAAGGCGCTCACAGCGCACTACAACGCCTTCTCCCTCTGCTTTGACGGTCTGGCCATCCGGCAGCAGGAAGTTAAATGCAAAACGCACGTGGGTCATCATGCGCAGCGGAGTCTCAGAAAAAAAGCAAGCCCCTGACTGGGACAGGTCGCGCACTCGGAGGGGGGTATCGCCATCCAGGACGATTGGGAGATCCCGCACGCTGAGTCGCCGGTGGCGCCGACGCTCGCGATTGGTATCCCAATTCATCTCTTGGGCCTCTGGGTTGTTTTGGGGCATGTCCTAGAATAACCTGAGTAGACCCAAACGGCCAATCCCCCGGTCTCATCAGATTTTCGGAGCCGTTTGTACGCAGCAATCATGGCATCTTTCAACCGCGTCATCCTCATGGGTAACCTGACCCGCGACCCCGAGGTCCGTCAGGCCCAAAACGGCACTCACATCACCAAAGCCGGCCTCGCCGTCAACGAGCGCATGCCCGATGGGCAAGGCGGCTGGAAGGAAGAAGCCAGCTTTATTGATGTGGTCATCTTCGGCAAACGCGCCGAAGCCTTCGGCCGCTACTTGCGCAAAGGTCGTTCGGTTTTGATCGAAGGCAAGTTGCGTCAGAGCCGTTGGCAAGACAAAGAAACTCAGCAGAACCGCTCCAAGTTGGAAGTGATCGTTGATAACTGGGAGTTCGTTGGCGGCGGTCGCGAAGAAGGTCAAGGTGGTGGCGGTGGCCAGTACCAAGGCGGCCAACAACAGCAGCAGCAAAGCAGCGCACCTGAGTTCCCACAGCCTTCCGACTTTGGCGGTGGCGGTGGCGGTGGTGGCAACTTCGGTGGCGGCGGCGGCGGCGGCATCCCTGACGACGTACCGTTCTAGGTCTACCCGTTTTTGTGAACCATGCATCGTTACAAGGTTCTGATGTTCGCCGGACTTGCCGACTTATGTGGCGGCAATAGTTTGGAGCTTTGCTTAACGCAAGCTTCCACGGTGGGTGACTTGATTAACGCCGCGGTCGAACAATGTCCGGCCTTGCAACAACAAGTCTTCCGCGTGGCGGTGGACTCACGTTATGTGGAGGAGTCGCACACTTTGCCGGACACGGCAGAGGTCGCTTTCATCCCACCCGTGTCAGGCGGATGAGCATTTTCACTTCGGCTGACCAGGCAAGTCCCTTCGCCGTACGCTTGACCGAAGGTCCAGTGAACGGGGATTGGGCGCTTCAAGCCACTGCTGGCAACGATGCTGGCTGCAGTTTGGTGTTCTTTGGCACTGTGCGTGAGGATGGTCGTCAGGGAACGGTCACACATCTGTTCTACGAGGCTTATCCGCAGATGGTTGCCAGTGAATTGGAAGCAATCGCCAATGAGATCTTTGCGGAGTTCGAAGTACTACGTATTGCGGTCGAACATTCGGT
The DNA here is from genome assembly GCA_024229395.1 of Planctomycetota bacterium. Classification (GTDB taxonomy): domain Bacteria; phylum Planctomycetota; class UBA1135; order UBA1135; family UBA1135. The sequence continues at coordinate 158,398 of JAAESM010000004.1, forward strand.
CGGCACCGTGCCCTTGGGACAATGTTCCGTGGCCGTGGCAATTGCCGCAGCGCATCGCAAGCAAGTCTTTGATGCGTCGGCACGCTTGATGGACGAACTCAAGGCACGTGTACCCATTTGGAAGAAAGAGCTCTACCAAGACGGTAGCGAGTGGTTGGGCCGCGGCTCATAAAGATCATGTTGGAAATTCACGAAATCCCAGTCACGCCCTTTCAACAGAACTGCACCTTGTTGGTCTGCAGTGAGACGGGGGCGGCAGCTGTTTGCGATTGCGGCGATGCTGATCCCGTGTTGCACAAGATCGAGCAACTCGGTGTGAAGGTGGAACAGATTATTGCCACGCACGGGCATCTGGATCACGTCGGCGGCACTCATGAATTGAAGTTGGCCTTGGAAGTACCATTCTGGTTTCCAAGCGGAGACCTGTGGTTGTTGGAAGGCATCTCCGAACAAGCCCGCATGTATGGCTTGCCACCATTAACACCGGCGATCCCCGATGGCGACTTGCCGATCGGTGTCGATGTCAAGATCGGCAACTGCAGTCTGGAGGTACGCCATTGCCCTGGTCACACTCCAGGTCACATTGTCTTCTATGATGCCGCCGCTCAACAAGCGGTGGTTGGTGATGTTCTTTTCCAAGGCAGCATTGGGCGCACTGATTTCGAACGCGGTTCTTTGCCGGAGCTGACCAAGTCGATCCAACAACAGCTTTATACCTTGCCGGGACAGACGGTGGTTCATTGCGGTCATGGTCCAACCACCACGATTGCACACGAAGCCGCCACCAATCCTTTCGTGAGGTCGGTTTAGGCTTGCTTGGGGCGCTTTTCTTGGGAATCCAAGCGCCCGCGAAGTTAACCTATTGGCCGTCATGGAGCGTGAATCCCTAGAAGTCGATGTCCTGGTCGTTGGTGCTGGCCCAGCCGGTCTATCTTTCGCCCTACAACTCGCAAAATTAGCCGAGGAGAAATCCGAGGAACTGGCCATCCTGGTCTTGGATAAGGCCGAAGAAATCGGCCATCATTCCTTGAGTGGTGCGGTGTTGGATCCACGCGCAGTGTTGGAGATGTATCCGCATGCGGAGACCGAAGGATTCCCGATCCATTCCAAGGTCACCGAAGATGCCTTGTTGTGGTTGAGCAGGGGTGGCAAGAAGACATTCAAAGGTGCCTTCTGCCCGCCGCAGTTCAAGAACCATGGCAAGTGGATCACCTCGATCAACGACATGGTCAAGTGGCTGGAACAAAAGGCTGAAGCCGCTGGCATTGAGGTCTACCCAGGTTTCGCAGGTTCGGAAATTCTCTACGGCGACGGCGGCGAGGTTCTTGGTGTGCGCACCGTCGATCAAGGCATTGGCAAGGATGGCCAGCAGCAAGCCAACTTCCAGCCAGGTATGGATATCCAAGCACGCCTGACGGTGTTCGCCGAAGGTACACGGGGTTCCTTGTCCAAGCAGTTGATTAAGGACAAGCAACTGGATCGCGACAGCAACCCGCAAATCTGGGGTGTTGGTGTCAAGGAAATCTGGGAAGTCGAGCACTCGCTCGAAGGCCATGTCTATCACACCGGTGGTTGGCCACTAGACAAATCGATCTACGGTGGCGGCTGGATCTACGGCATGCCTAACAACCGTCTATCAGTCGGCTTCGTCATGGGCATGGACCATGGCAACGCTTCCTTTGATTACCACGCCAAGATGCAAGAGTGGAAGACCCACCCGTTCATGCGCGAGTTGCTTAAGGGCGGCAAGATGGTGCGTTTCGGTGCCAAGACCGTTCCTGAAGGCGGGCTCTATTCCATGCCACGTTCCTGGGGCGATGGCTTCTTGATGGTCGGCGATAGTGCCGGCTACATGAACGCCGCACGCTTGAAGGGATTGCACCTCGCCATGAAGTCTGGCGTCCTGGCAGCCGAAGCCGCAATCGGTGCACTTGCTGCCACCGAAGGCAATGCGTCCGGCGTCAACCTTTCCCAAGTGGACTCGCTGTTCCAGAACAGTTGGGCTCATGAGGAACTGCATAAGGTGCGTAACTTCCGCCAAGGATTCCAGAAGGGATTCATGTCTGGCACGATTGGCGCAGGCTTGGTCACTTTGACCGGCGGCAAGTTACCTGGTGGTCGCAAGCCAATGAAGGCGGACCACGAACTTTATGTCAAAGGTCGCACGCATGATCCAAAGCCGACCTTCGATAACGAACTAACCTTCGACAAGCTGACCGACGTCTACCATTCCGGTTCAGTCCACGAAGAGGATCAACCCTGCCACTTGGTGGTGGGTGATACCAGTATCTGCACCGATCGGTGCACTCAGGAATACGGCAACCCTTGTCAGCATTTCTGCCCGGCTGCAGTCTATGAGTGGGAGGAAGACGCGTTGATGATCAATGCGTCGAACTGTGTCCACTGCAAGACCTGCGACATTGCCGATCCTTACGAAAACATTAACTGGGTTGTGCCCGCCGGTGGTGGCCCTGTCTACACCGGAATGTAATCCCAGTACTGTCCCGAATCCACGCGAATAACGATGCGAACCATTCTCTCCGATACCGCGGCTGCAAGTCGCACCCAACTCCACGCCATCTTGGTGCCCAAAGGCGGCAAGCCAAAATTGCCACCGCAAGCTCCTGCAATGAGCTCCTGGAAGGCCGATTTCGGCGACGACAACGGCACCACCATGATGCTGCGCGGCGAAGCCGGTAAGCGCTGGTTGCTGATCCGCGTACCTGCTGCCAAGAAGGCCAGCGCCGAAGACGTCCGTGCTTGCGCAGGTCGTGCACGCAACAAGGCCGAGAAGTTCGGTTTCACTACTGTGTCGATTGACTTGGGTCTGCTGCCGAATAATGCAGCCTTTACCCAAGCTGCAGCCGAAGGCGCTGGCATGGCCAGTTACGACTCCGGCGTGTGCAAGAAGGATCGCAAGAAGAACGGCGTGAAGACGATCCAGATCGTCGGTGCCGGTAACGCCAAGGCCACCAAAGATGCCGTCAAGGATGGCAAGTTCGGTGCCATGGCGAATATCTACGCACGTGAGCTGCAGAACCTGCCAGCCAACATCCTCAACCCGAAAGAGTTCGCCAAGCGCGCTCGCAAGGTCTGCAACAGTTCGCCTAAGACCAGCATCAAGGTGCTCGGTGAAAAGAAGATGGCAGAGATGGGCATGGGCTCCTTGCTTGGCGTATCGCAGGGTTCCGCCAACGAGGCACAGTTGGTGCACATGGTCTACAAGCCAAAGGGCAAGTCCAAGGGCAAGTTGGCTTTGGTCGGTAAGGGCCTGACCTTCGATACCGGTGGCATCTCACTGAAGCCTTCCGGCGGCATGGAAGACATGAAGTTCGATATGTCTGGCGCAGCGGCAGTGCTCGGCGTATTCCACGCATTGGCCAAAGGCGCGACCTGCCCCTACGAGGTGCACGGCATCTTGGGTTGTGTTGAGAACATGCCAGGAGCGAACGCCCAACGTCCAGGTGACATCGTCACTGCCATGAACAAGATGACCATCGAGGTGCATAACACCGACGCAGAAGGTCGCTTGGTCTTGGCTGATTGCCTCACCTACACTGCACGCAAGATCAAGCCAGATCGTATCTACGACATGGCAACCTTGACTGGTGCTGCAATCCATGCATTGGGTCACCTGCACAGTGCCGTCATCGGTACCGATCAGAAGGCCATTGATGAAGTGGTCAAGAAGAGTGCTGACCTTGGTGAGCCATGCTGGCAGCTGCCAATCAACGAGGACTACCGCAACCTCACGCGCGGTAAGTATGCAGACCTGCAGAACATCTACGCTCCTGGTCAAGGCGCCGGCACCATCGCAGGTGCATGCTTCCTGTCCTTCTTCGTGGATGATGTGCCATGGGTTCACCTCGACATCGCTGCAACCGCATGGGTCGGCCCAAGCCGCTCCTACATGTCGCATGGTGGTCGCGGTGTGATTGCACGGACCATGTTGGAAGTCATTCGCGACTAGTCCGCAGCGCGTGGCTATTTGAGCTACGCAACAAGTACCTGCCTTTGAGGCGGGAGCAAATCTCACTCAGGAGGCGACCCTTTTCGGTCGCCTCCTTTAGTATTCTGGGTGCATGTCTTGTCGATCGTTCCGAAACTTGCTCTCAGCAGGTGTTGTTGTTGCCGCCCTTACAAGTGGTTCCTTAATCGCCCAAACCCCAATTGAGAGCTCCGTGGGATCCTGGATGGAGGAACATGGCCCTGCATTGGTTGAGAGCTACAAGCATCTACACCGCAACCCAGAGTTGAGCTTTCATGAGGTCGAGTCGGCCAAGTTGATGGCCAAGCATCTGAAGGGACTTGGTTTCGAAGTCACCGAAAACATTGGCGGCACCGGGGTGGTTGGAATCTTGAAGAATGGTGAAGGCCCTACGGTCTTGGTTCGTACCGATACCGATGCACTGCCGCTAGAGGAACGCACAGGCTTGGATTACGCCAGCACCAAGAAGGTCAAGGACAAGCATGGCGCAGAAGTGAATGTCATGCACGCATGTGGCCATGATGTACACATGAGCGTTTGGAGTGGCACCGCCCAGTACTTGGCAACGCACTTGGATGCATGGCAGGGTACCTTGTTGTTCATTGCCCAACCCGCCGAGGAGCGTGGCGCTGGAGCACGCGCGATGCTCGCCGACGGACTGTTCAAGAAATTTCCTAAGCCAGACTTCGCCTTAGCCCTGCATGTCACTGGTGCCTTGCCAGTCGGCAAGATTGGCAGTTGCTCCGGGTATGCCTTGGCCAATGTCGATTCGGTCGATATTTTGGTGCGAGGCCGTGGCGGCCATGGTTCCACGCCGCACAAGACGCATGATCCGGTAGTGCTGGCCGCACGGATCGTGGTCGATCTGCAAAACATCGTCAGTCGCGAAATCTCTGCCCAAGAAGCAGCGGTGGTGACCGTTGGCGCGATCCAAGGCGGCACCAAACACAACATCATTCCCGATGAAGTGCATTTGCAGATCACCGTGCGATCCTACAAGCCTGAAGTCCGCAAGGCCTTGTTGGATGCCATCAAACGCACCGCCATTCACGAAGCCCAAGCGGCAGGCTTCCCGGATTCTCTCAGCCCGATCGTGACCGTTGCAGAAGAAGAGTTCACCCCAGCAACTTACAACGATCCTGAGCTGGTTCAACGCATCGATAAGGTATTCAATGCCAAGTTAGGCAAAGGCACGGTCATCAGCGTGCCACCAGTAATGGGAGGCGAGGACTTTGGTCGTTATGGCCCTGCTGCAAAATGTCCTAGTTACATCTTCTGGCTGGGCGTGACCGAACCAAACCTTTGGAAGGCGGGAAGGCAACCAGGTGGACCGCCCATGCCATCCATTCACAACAGCGCATTTGCACCGGAGCCGGTCGGTTCTTTGCGCACCGGGGTCATCGCCATGACACAGGCTGTGTTGGAACTTATGCCAACAAAATAGCCCCGGCCAAAGGACCAGGGCTATTGAAACCAACGAGCGCTAGGAAGGAATCTTAGCGCTGGTCCATCGGCACGAAATCGCGCCGTGGGTAACCGGTGTAGATTTGACGAGGACGAACAATACGGTTGTTTACGTCGGCCATCATCTCTTCCCAGTGTGCGAGCCAACCGACCATTCGGCCGACGGCGAAGAACACCGTAAAACTGCGTGGGCAGAAGCCCATAGCTGAGTAGATCATGCCGGAGTAGAAGTCGACGTTCGGGAACAACTTTCGCTTAGTGAAGTAGTCATCCTCGATTGCAGTCTTCTCCAAAGCTTGAGCGATTTCCAACATGCGGTTAGGACCGGCGACATCGACCACATCACCTGCAAGCTTGCCAATCACCTTGGCGCGCGGATCGTAGTTCTTGTAGACGCGGTGTCCAAAACCCATCAGGCGCTTATCGCCGCTTTGGCAGGATTCCAAGAAAGCCGGTACATCCGCCAGGTCCTCAATGGACTCGAGCATTTCCAGAACCTTCTGGTTGGCGCCACCATGCAGTGGGCCGTGTAGTGCAGCAGCACCTGCGGTCACCGCCGAGTAAGGGTTCACCTGCGAGCTACCGACAGCACGAACGGCGTTGGTCGAGCAGTTCTGCTCATGGTCAGCGTGCAAGACCAGCAGCGCATCCATGGCCTTGACCATGGCGGGGGCGACATTTGGCTCCTCTCCGGTTGGAGTGAGCATCATGTGCAGGAAGTTCTCGCTATAGGAGAGTTCCGGGCGAATATCGATCGGTCCCGCGCCAGTGCGGAAGCGGAAACCCAAAGCTGCGATTACCGGGGTCATCGCAATCAGGCGCATGGTGTGCTGGCGACGTACTTCTGGCTCCAGAACCTCTGCGGCCTCTGGGTATTCTCCAGCCAATGCGGCCAGCGAGGTCTGCAGCATGGACATGGGATGCAGATCAGGGTCCATCGCGTTCTGCAAACGCATCACGCTTTCAGGCATGACCATGTCGGCGCGAACTTCGGCTTCGAACTCCGCCAACTGCTCCGCATTCGGCAGTTCGCGGTTCAAGACCAGGTAGCAAACCTCCATGTAGGAGCAGTGCTCCGCCAGTTCCTCGATGCGATAGCCGGAATACTCAAGGATTCCCTGTTCGCCATCGATAAAGCACACAGAACTGCGACAAACTGCCGTGTTGCTGAGGCCCGGGTCGAATGGCATCATGCCAAAGTCGCCTTCGTTGACCTTGATGCCACGCAGGTCCATGGCCTGAATGGTGTCGTCGGTGATTGGGAGTTCGTACTGCTGCCCAGTGCGGCGGTCAGTTACGGCGAGGATATCCTGCTCCGAGGCGGTGCCTGTGGCAGAATCGGCGGATGGCTCTTCCATGTTGTTCTTGTGCCCATGAAGGGGCGTTAGAAGGGCAAGGATTGTCGCAGATTCCAATCAATCCCTCAAGGTCTTTAATTGGTAGGGGGGACGGGACTCGAACCCGCACTGGAAGGATTTTAAGTCCTTTGCCTCTGCCATTGGGCTACCCCCCCATAGTGAGGTGCGGCTATTATCGGCAATCCTTATGGATTTCCTACCCCGTCTTTGGTGTGGCCTCGGCGCCTTGTTGGTGGCGATCGGCATTGGTCTTGGAGCCTGGCACGCTCACGGTTTGGTCGAGCAGTTGGATGAGCATGCCTACGCATCCTTCGGCCGCGCCCTCCAACAGCAGTACATCGCTGGTTTGGGCTTAATCGGCGCAGGAATCCTGCTCCGCGGTGGCGCTTCCAGATTGGGCCATATGGCCGCTACAGGCATCCTATTGGGTGCTGTGATGTTCTGCGGAGATGTCTATCTCGGCGCTCTCAGCGGCAATGCTCTTGGTGTGGCGCCCTTTGGTGGCAGTGTCACGATCCTTTCGTGGGTCCTGCTTGGCGGGGAAATCCTGTTTTCAGGATCCCGCATGAAGGGCTTTTCATAAGAGGGGGGCTGGAGCCGGCACCCAGACTCGAACTGGGGGTGACGGATTTGCAATCCGTTGCCTTACCACTTGGCTATGCCGGCCTAGCGGCGCGAAGTTTATTCTGCGCCCGCCCTTGTGTCCATAAGCAATCTTTACCTTTTGCCGATATACTGCCCCTTCGAGTCGCTCCAGACTCCTCCCAAAGTGATGAAAAGAAAGCTCTTCTGCACGATTCCACAAAAACTCATCCAGCAACCTTTGTTGTTTACGCTGGTGAACCGTTTCAAGGTGGTGCCCAATATTCGCGGTGCCAGCGTTACGGAAACCATTGCGATTCTGTCGTTAGAGCTCGAAGGTGATGATGCCAACGTCGAAGAGGCCGTCGCCTACCTCAAGGAAGAGGGCGTCCAGGTCGAGACCCTCGAAGATGGTCAGGAGCGCACGGTCTGAGTCCACAGCTCTAGTCCAAACAAAAAGGCCAACGGCAGCAATGCCGTCGGCCTTTTCTTATGTGCGGAAGAATCTTTAGTCGTCTTCAGGGGCGATTACGCCACCGACCTCTTCCTTCTTCTTGGCGGCCTCCTTGGCTGCATCTGCAGCAGCGCCAGCACTAGAGCTGAAGCTGGCCCAAGCGTTGTCATCGACGCCGTACTTGTTGACCCACATCATGTGCCAACCAGCCGCGACCTTCTTGTTATAGAGCACACCTGAACTCCACTCATCGGTACCGCTTTCTAGATCGGACATCGAGGTCCAACCGAGGTTGGTGCCTTTGCCGATTCGGGTCAACAGCTCGTTCAATGAGGAGGCCATGTATTGGCCATCGGAGTCCTCGTAGTCGAGCTTCATCATGCCATTGACGATCGCTGGGAAGGCACCACGTGGGTAATCATCAACCAAGCGCTTACCCGCCCGGTTCGATTGTGCGCCAGAATCATCCATAAATAACTCCAGGTCCTCGACAATATCGGACCATTCGTCATCGGAACTACCACTGAACTTAGGAAGTGCAGGCACAAGGTCCAACTTGATCAGGGTGTGATCGGTGACGCCGCGCACTGAGACTGCCTCGCCTGCAGCAGGCACGGTCCATTCCGCACTTGGCTTGGATGCCGCCGGAGCTGCAGGAGTGGCTAGCTCATCCGGAGTATCGCCGCCAGCGTTGTCAGTGCCGACATCTGCGGCAGCAGGATCAGCATCGGTGCCAGAGCCTGGAACCACGTCGACTGCATCCGAAGTTGCGGGGGCGACATCGACGGCATCGGGAGTAGCAGGGGCTACGTCGACGGCTGCTGGTGCATTGTTGTTGGCGTTATTCGCCGCAGCATTGCCACCAGTCTCATCAGCAGGCACGTTGACGGTCTCGCCGTTCTCGACCGACTTATCCTTGTCCTTCAGCATGTACCAAGTACCACCGGCAACGATGGCAAGGGCAGCAATGCACAGGATGACCAACGGGGCCTTGGACTTCTCGACTACATCCTCTTCATCGCGGTGACGTCGCGCGCGGTTTGCAGCAGCACGCTTCTGACCCGAGGAGGAAGGACGACGTGCGCCACCACCGATAATCGATTTCTCGAATGGGTCTTTGGAGCTTGGCTTTGCTTTCGGCTTTGGCTTTGAAGCGGCAGGCTTCTCAGCAGCGGCACGCTTGGCCTTGGCCTTAGCAATGATGTCGGCAGCAGAAGACTTCTTCTCAGCTGGCTTAGCCTTGTCTTCCGTAGCACGCTTGGCTTTGGCTTTGGCAATGATGTCGGCAGCCGACGATTTCTTTTCGGCAGGCTTCTCAGCAGGAGCGGCCTTCTCGACAGGCTTCGGAGCTGGAGCTTTGACCTTTGGCTTCGGCTTTACAGCAGGTTTTTCCGGAGCAGGTGCGGCGGCCTTTGCGGCAGGCTGCTCGAAAGCTTTCTTGGGCGCTGGCGCAGGAGCCTTGGCGACTGGCTTGACCGGTGCCACAGGCTTGGCTTTCGCGACTGGCTTAATTGGCTTCACCGGCTTGGCTTTTGCTACCGGTTTAATCGGTGTGACTGGCTTAGCCTTGGCCACTGGTTTGATCGGCTTGACGGGCTTCGCGGCCGGCTTCACCGGTTTCACGGGAGCTGCAGCGGGCGGTGCTGGCTGCGGAGCAGGAGCTGCCACATCACGATCGATGGACTTGGCCTTCTCAGGGCGCTCGGTTTTGGGCCGAGCTCCACCCAAAGGTGCTGCGAGTGGCTTGTCGCCTTCCTCAGTCGGAGCTGCCGGGGCGGCGGCTGGGGCTTCAGGGGCTGGTTCCGCGGCTGCTGGCTCAGCTGGTGCGGGCAACGGTGGAATATCCACGATGCCATCGCATACTTGGCACTTTACCTTTAAGGCAGTGACGGAATCAGGGATGTCGCCGTAGCGTTGGCCACACTTGTTACAAATGCCGGTGCGTTCAGACATGTCAGGGTTTGTCATTACGGGATGGCGCGGCGGGGGAATGCCACCGGCCTCTGGCCTAGAATAGTCTCCCGCAAGCCTAGATGTGACTTCTTCCTTCAGTCTCGTATCTGATTTTGAGCCTCGCGGCGATCAGCCTCAAGCCATCGAATCCCTAGTCGATGGACTTCAGGACCCCGCTGCGCGCAGAATTCTGCTCGGTGTGACCGGTTCGGGCAAGACTTTTACCGTGGCCAACGTGATTCAACGCCTGCAAGTGCCAACTTTGGTGTTGGCGCCAAACAAGACCTTGGCGGGGCAACTTTATGGCGAGTTTCGCGAATTATTTCCGCATAACGCCGTCGAATACTTCGTTTCCTACTACGACTACTTCCAGCCGGAAGCCTATATCCCGTCGTCCGACACCTATATCGAGAAGGATGCACGCATCAATGACCGCATTGACCGCCTGCGGAACGGGGCCACGGCCGCATTGCTGACACGCAAAGATGTCATCGTGGTGGCATCGGTTTCGTGCATCTACGGTTTGGGCGACCCGGAAACCTACAAGGGGTTGGCGCTGAATATTCGGGAAGGCACGCCGGCCAAACGCGAAGACATTGTCCGCGGTCTGGTGCGAACCCAGCATGCGCGCGCCGAGATCGATTTCCGCCCCGGCAGTTTTCGCCTGCGTGGTCCCGCGGTGGAGGTGTGGCCGATCCATGAACAGGATCGCATGTTGCGCATCGAATTGGATGGCGACCTGGTCGACGCCCTGATGTACATCGATCCACTGACCGGCGAGATCTTGGAAGAACCGCGCGAAGTTTCGGTCTATCCGGTCGGTCACTATGTGCAACCAGAAGACCGCATTCCGCAAGCGCAAGTGAGCATCCGCGAAGAGATGGAGAAGCAAGTGCGCGCCATGCGTATTGCCGGTCGTGAGATCGAGGCTGAACGTTTAGAGCGGCGCACGATGGCGGACTTGGAGGATCTCGAGGAGCTTGGGTATTGCTCTGGGATTGAAAACTACTCCGCCCATTTCGAGGGGCGCGCACCTGGGCAGCCGCCGTTCACTTTGTTGAACTACTTCCCACGCGATTTCTTGTGCGTGATCGACGAGAGCCACGTGACCTTGCCGCAGGTCTATGGCATGGTGCGCGGCGATCAAGCGCGCAAACGCAATTTGATCGAGTATGGATTCCGCTTGGAATCGGCTCTGGAAAACCGCCCCTTGGCGGAGAAGGAGTTCGAACCTTTGGTCGGAAGGGTGATGTACTTATCCGCCACGCCTGGTTATCGCGAACAAGCGATTGTCACCGAGCCACCTGTGGAACAGATCGTGCGCCCAACTGGGCTGGTCGATCCGCCGGTCGAGATTCGCCCGGCTATGGGGCAAGTCGAAGATGCTTTGGCGTCGATCAAACCGGTGATTGACGGTGGCGAACGTGTGTTGGTCACGACTTTGACCAAGCGTAGTGCTGAAGATCTCACTGAGTTCTTGCAAGAGAACAGCATCAAGGCGCGCTACCTGCACGCTGATATCGACACCTTGGAACGCAGTGAGTTATTGCGCGACTTGCGCCTGGGTGTGTTTGATGTGTTGGTCGGCATTAACTTGTTGCGCGAGGGTCTTGATTTACCAGAAGTGGCTTTAGTGTTGGTGTTGGATGCCGACCGTGAAGGTTTCCTGCGCTCCACCACATCGTTGATTCAGACTTGCGGGCGCGCAGCACGCAATGCCCACGGCCGCGTGGTGCTTTATGCCGACAAGATGACCAAGTCGATCAATGCAACTCTGGAAGAAGCGGATCGACGTCGGGAGATTCAAGAGGCCTATAACAAGGAACACGGAATTGTTCCGAGGACCATCAAGAAGCGCATTGTTGATTCTCTGGCGACCATGTTGGGCTCGGAATCGGAAGAGGATGAAACGCATCACGCGCCACGCGAAGAGGAAATCGACGCCAAGATCGCCGAACTCGAGAAGCAAATGCTGGTGGCCGCGTCGTCGTTGGATTTTGAACAAGCGATTCGCCTGCGTGATGAGGTGCGCCGTTTAGAGGCCGCGCGATTGGAGTTCCATTCGTGAGTCGTGATTCCCGTAGCTTTGAGGAACAGCTGAAGACCGCACCAGCACGCCCTGGCGTTTATCTGTTCTTCGACTTGAATCAAAAGATCCTCTACATCGGCAAGGCCATCAATCTGCGTAAACGAGTGCAGGTCTATCGCCGGGAGGGGGCCGACGGCCGCGCACGTCTGAAGGAACTGTTACGCATTGCCCATAGTGCTGAGTTTCGCGTAACGGATAGTGAGAAGGAAGCCATCCTGCTCGAAGAGCGCTTGGTCAAGCTGCACCAACCGCCTTTGAACGTGTTGCTGAAGGATGACAAGTCCTTTCTGTGGGTTAGCCTTGATACCACCCATCAGTGGCCGCGGTTAGGTTTGGCGCGTAAGCGCTCCAGCAAAGGTGAGTTCTTTGGTCCTTACCCCAACGCCAGTGCGGCGCGACGCGCCAAGCGATTACTGCAAGGGGCTTTTGGCATTCGTGATTGCAGTGACCACACTTTGGCCAACCGTTCACGGGCATGTTTGAAGTATGGCATCCATATGTGCAGCGCACCTTGCGTCGATAAGGTCGAAGCCAGCGATTACGCCGCGGCATTGGATGGCGCACGCGAAGTTCTGCAAGGCAAGGTCAAGGAGCGCTTGCATAACGAACAGGAGCATATGCTCAACGCTTCCGCCAAACAGGAATATGAAATCGCCTTACGTGCACGCGACCGCATCAAGGCATTAGAGGCTTTGGCTGAACCACAAAAAGTACGGCTTGATGCCGACACCGATTTCGATGTACTCGGTGTTGATGAACGTGGTTACTTCGCCTTGCTGCAATATCGCGATGGCGAATGGTTGCACACCCGCAAGGGGCATTTGCCATTAGCTGAAGACCCTGCCGCTGCGGTTTCGCAACTATTGGTAGCCCTTTATCGCGACGACGCCGAGTTGGTGCCGGAAGTCTTGGTAGGGGCCATGCCTGAAGAACAGCAAGGCTTAGAGCAATGGTTGAGTTCGCGCGCCGGGCGCAAGGTCAAACTGATCGCGCCGCAACGTGGTCCCAAGCGCGCTTTGGTGCGCATGGCTGAGTCGAATGCTCGCGCACAATCCGGTGCAGTCGCCGGGGCCGCATGGAGTGAAGTCGCCCGACGCATCTCCGAGATCTTACATATCCCAGCCCCGGCGATTGTCGACTGCATCGATGTCTCTCACCTGCAAGGCCAAGAACGCGTGGCCTCAAAAGTTCGCTTCAGCGAAGGCCGTCCGGCGCGCGGTTTCTACCGCCGTTACCTCGTCGCCGATGGCACCGGCAATGATGACTTTGCCGCTATGCGTGAAGTGGTCCAACGTGTTCTGGCGCGTGCCGACGAAGAGGGCTTGCCCGACCTTCTCATCCTTGATGGTGGGCGTGGCCAACTTAGTTCGGGCATTGAAAGTTTGATCGCCAGCGGCCTGGACCTGCATATCGTGGCACTTGCAAAGGCGCGGCGAGGGCGTGGCCCGGTGGCTGCAGAGGAGCGCCTTTTCGTTCCCGGCCGTGATCAGCCCATCATCTTGGAGCGCGGCACTCCCGAGCGACTGTTCTGTGAACGCATCCGTGATGAAGCGCACCGCTTCGCCATCGGTTATCACCGCAGTCGTCGTGAGAACCTTCGTTTGGTGCTTGAACAAGTCACTGGCATCGGCGCCACCAAGCGCAAAATCCTTTTGGATCATTGCGCAGGGGATTTGGGCAAACTCCGCGACGCTGACCCTCAAGAACTGACCGCCTTACCTGGGATCACGTCGGAGTTGGCGAGCGCGTTGCAAACTCATCTCAAACGCATCATGCCTTAGCCTGCATGTAGAGAAGCCAAACGAAGCAAGCTCAACCGCGTGGATGATGGAGCTTGTGATAACTCTGCAGCTGTTCCACTTCTAGATGTGTATAACGTTCGGTGGTGCGCAAATCGGCATGGCCTAAGAACTCTTGCACACTGCGCAGATCGCCACCGCCAATCAATAAATGAGTGGCGCAGGAATGGCGCAAGATATGCGGGTGGGTGTAGGCATCAAGTCCAATCTTCAACGCATGTTGGCGCACGATGCGGAAGGCACGATGGCGATCCAAAGCCTTGCCGCTCTTCGACAACAACACATGGCGGCCAAGCTTCGGACGCGTGGCGCGGCCTTCTTCCAGCCAGTGTTCCAAGCGCAAGCGCGCAATCCCACCAAAGGGAACCAAACGCTCCTTGTTTCCTTTGCCGAGCACATGCAACACACCAGGAGCTTCATCACCAACGAATGCACGCAGGCTCAAGCCATCCAGTTTCAAACCAACCGCTTCGCTGACGCGCAAACCACCGCCATAGAGCAGAGCCAATAAAGCCCGATCGCGCTGCCCAATCCAAGTGTCGGGAGAGGGCGCATCAAGTAACAAACGCGCATCTTCGGGGCTCAACACCTCTGGCAGGCGATTCCACAAATGGATCTTTCCAGTCACGCGGGTGGGGTCGCGGCCCTCCAATCCCTCTTCTGCGCGCAACCAGCGAAATAAACCTCTCAAACTGGACAATAACCGCACCTGGCTGGCGGGGGCAAGGCCGTCGGTACGGCTCACAGCCAACAGATCTGCAATGTCATCCGCACTTAAGTCCTGCCAGCGCAAGACCTTCCGCTCGCCTAGGAAGGCGGCAGCACGGCTCAAATCACGCCGATAGGCCTCGATCGTGAGGGGTGCAAGTCCAGCTTCGGCAGCCAAACTGCCGACATACTCGTTTAGACGAGCTTGCATCTCGGGGGGAACCGGTTGACCTTGTGTTTCCGTAGCCACTAGAATCTCGCTCCTCTCATCAGGAAGCCCCTCCAGATTACGCGATGAATAAGCTCACGAAAACCCAGCAAAAGAAATATCTTCCGGTCCTGCTGGACATCCTCAAGCAACTTGGTGTCAAGCTTGAGCGCATGGAAGATGCGGTTCTGCTTGGCGAGGTCGACTCCTCCGGTTCCGACGGCGATGACATTGGTGGCCAAAGCTACACCCGTGACATGCAATTAAGCCTCTTGGAGAACGAGGACGAGATCCTTAAAGCAACTCAAGCCGCGGTAAAGCGCGTGGAAGACGGTCTCTTCGGAACCTGCATGGCGTGTAAGGAATTAATTCCACCACGTCGTTTGGAAGTACTTCCATACTCCAGCTATTGCGTCGGTTGCCAAGAGAAATCCGAAAACGGCAACCTTGAGCTCTAAGCCAAACCCAGCCGACACCATCAGTGGCCTTAAGCGGCCATGGTTCGTGCTGTTCGTAGTGGCGCTGATCGCCATCGACTTGATTAGCAAGAGTTGGGTCTTCGATTCGGTAGGGGAACATGCACCGCGCCAGCTGCTGATTGGTGAATGGCTGTCGTTCTACTGCATCCGTAATGCCGGTGGCATTTGGGGTTTGGGCAACGATTCCTCGTGGGTCACGCCAATCCTCACTGTGGTGCGCATGATCGCGGTTGTTGCCTTGATCATGTTCGTGCGCAAACAGCACGACTCGAATCGCATGGGCTTGTTCACATTGGGGCTGTTGGTTGCTGGTGCGATCGGCAATCTTTATGACAACCTTTCGGCCTGGTTGCCTTGGCCCGGCGATGGCAAGGTCCGCGATTTCATTTTGGTGGATATTGCACAACCCTCTTGGTGGCCGATTGGTTGGCCGCTGGATCCTTTCCCGGTTTTCAACTTCGCCGACGCCTGCATTTCGGTCGGTTTCCTGTTGCTAATCACTGGCTTGTCGCGTCTACATTTCCAAGCCTCCGACGAGCCGTCGAACGGATCCGCTGGGTCGCCTGCGAAAGAAGAAGCGAAGAAGTAGAATCTGCGCATGTTGCGCACCGCAATTGGCAGCCTGCAGCTGGATTCACCGCTGCTCACCGCGTCTGGCACTTTTGGCCACGACCCTTCGGCATTGGCCTTCTTGGAGCCCGGTGACTTAGGCGCCTTGGTGCTGAAGACCGTCACGCCGGAACCACGCTTTGGCAATCCACCGCAGCGAATGGGCGAATTCCCAGGTGGCGTTCTGAATGCCATCGGCCTTGAAAACAAAGGCTTGGCTTACTGGCGCGATGAAATCGCTCCCGAACTGACCAAGGTCCCAATGCCGGTTGTCGCCAACGCTGGCGGCCATTCTGCCGCTGACTATGTGGCCATGACCGAGGCCTTTCACGCCATGGAAGGGGTGGCAGCGATCGAACTGAACCTGTCCTGCCCCAATGTGGTGGGGGGAATCCAGTTCTCGACCGACGCCTCGGCGCTCGAAGAAGTAGTCAAAGCCTGTAGGGCGGCCACCGATAAGCCGCTGTGGGTCAAACTTTCGCCCAATGTGGCGAGTATTGTGCCCTTCGCCAAGGCGTCGGAAGCCAGCGGCGCAGATGCCCTCACGGTGTCGAACACGCTGATGGGCATGCTGGTGGATTGGCGCAAACGCAAGCCAGTCATTGCCAATGGCACTGGCGGCATGTCCGGCCCAGCGGTGCGACCACTGGTGCTGCGCTTGGTTTGGGAGTGCTCAAATGCGGTGAATATCCCAATTATCGCCAGTGGCGGCGCCCAAAGTGCCGATGATGTACTGGATTATGTGGTCGCAGGAGCCACAGCAGTCCAGGTTGGAACCGCCGTTTTCCGCCGCCCTGGAGTGATTTCAGAGATCGCTGCTGATCTGCGTCGGCTACTTACGGAAGAAAACACCAGTCTTGAGGCCCTCCGCGCTTCGCTTGACTGGCCGCATCCTTTATCCTGTTAATCCCCTTTGCACGTCGGCCCCTCGTCGACCGCAAAGGCTCGCATAGCATCATGGTCGACATTGAAGCGATAACGGACTCCCTCAAGGGCCTCGGTGAAGGCTTTGGGCGCACACTCAACAAGGTATTCGGTTCCCAGAACGCCCGCGTGGTCAAGCGCATGGCGCCGCTGGTCAAAGCCGTTGCCGATGAAGAGGCTTGGGCTGAAGCTCTAACTGAAGAGCAGATCAAGCAGCAAACCATCACCTGGAAGCAAGAGGTCGCCGACGGCAAGCCGTTGCAGGACATCATGCCGAAAGCATTCGCGATGGTGCGCGTGGCTTCGCAACGCACCTTGGGTTTGCGTCACTACGACGTGCAGATCATTGGCGGCGCGGTGTTGAACTCCGGTTCGATTGCTGAGATGGCCACCGGTGAGGGCAAGACTTTGGTCGCGACCTTGGCGGCATACCTCAACGCCCTGGCTGGCAAGGTCTTCGTGGTTACTGTCAACGATTACCTGGCCCGACGTGATGCCGAGTGGATGGCTCCGGTCTATCGTTACTTGGGACTGGAAGTCGGCTCGATCCAATCACAGATGCCACCGGCCGAACGTCACCCGATCTATGCTGGCGACATCATCTATGCGACCAACAATGAGTTAGGCTTTGATTATCTGCGCGACAACATGAAGTCGCGCATTGAAGATCAAGTGCAACACTCGTTGGATTTCGCCATCATCGACGAAGTGGATTCGATTCTGATCGATGAAGCACGTACGCCGTTGATCATCTCCGGTCCTGCAACCGGCAACGCCGAGAAGTACCGCATCGGTATGCAAGCGGCACGCAAGTTGGTTGTTGAAGATCACTTCGAGACCAAAGAGAAAGAGAAGTCGGCAGTCTTGACTGAAGACGGTATTGTTGCTGCGCAGAAGTCGCTCGGTATTGAAGACTTCTACAGCGGTGCGGAGAACATGGAATGGCCGCACATCATCGAGCAGTGCCTGCGCGCCTTGCACCTCTACAACCACGAAGTGGATTACGTGGTCAAGGACAGCTCGATCGTGATCGTTGATGAATTCACCGGTCGCTTGATGGAGGGACGTCGCTGGGGCGATGGGCTTCACCAAGCCGTAGAAGCCAAGGAAGGCCTGCGCCCGAAGGCCGAGAACCAGACGCTGGCCACGATTACCTTCCAGAACTACTTCCGTCTATACGGCAAGTTGTCGGGCATGACCGGTACGGCGCTGACCGAAGCCGGCGAATTCGCCAAGATCTATGACCTTGACGTGATTCAGATTCCGACCAACCGTCCGATCGCGCGTAAGGATGAGGCCGATGTGGTCTATCTGGAGACTCCGGATAAATGGAAGGCGATTGCCACCGAGATTGGCGAGGCCCAAGAGAATGGCCAGCCGGTGTTGGTCGGTACCACCAGTATCGAGAACTCCGAATTGCTGTCGGGCATCTTGAACCGTCGCGGCATCAAACACAATGTCCTGAACGCTAAGCAGCACCAGCGCGAAGCCGAGATCGTGGCGCAAGCCGGTCGCGGAGGCGCTGTCACCGTGGCTACCAACATGGCTGGTCGTGGTACCGACATCGTGTTGGGCGGCAACGTCGAAGCCATGCTTCCGCATGAAGTTGTTGCGCGCAAGATCAACGCCGAAGATGCAGACGCGGTCAAGGCCGTGCATGATGAACTTGTCGGCGCACATGATGAGAAGCGCAATGATGTGCTCGAAGCCGGCGGCCTCTATGTGATCGGTACCGAGCGCCACGAATCGCGCCGTATCGATAACCAGCTACGCGGACGTTCCGGTCGTCAAGGTGACCCGGGCCGCTCGCGTTTCTTCCTGTCCTTGGATGACCCGCTAATGCGTCGTTTCTACAAGGATTGGGTCAAGAACTTCCTTGCCAAGGCTGGCATGGGTGGTGGTGAGCCGGTCGAATCGAAGATGGTCTCCAACGCCATCAAGAAGGCCCAGACCAAGGTCGAGGACTACCACTTCGAGATTCGTAAGAACTTGCTCGAATACGATGAGGTTATGAACGAGCAACGTCGCATGATCTACGACCAGCGCCGGGCCGCATTGCACTCCGATGGTCTACGCGATCGCATCGATCAGATGGCCGAACAAGTGATCGATCATGCCGCTGAACTCTATGGTGGTGATGGCCGCGACATCGAGCCCGATTGGGAGGCCATGAACACTTGGGCCGAGCGTAAGTGGGCCTACGAAGGTGGCGCAGATCCTCTGGAGCAAGCCGGTATCAACGGTTGCTCGCCCTTCATGTTGGAAGACTTCCGCAAGCGTTACAGCGCGCGGGTCGAAGAATACGGCGACGAGCAGATTATGGCATTGGAGCGTTTCCTGATGCTCAACAGCATCGATTCCAAGTGGAAGGAGCACCTCTACACGATGGATGCACTACGTTCCGGTATCAACTTGCGTGGTTACGCGCAGGTCGATCCTAAGAACGAGTACAAGCGCGAAGGTCTCGAGCGTTTCGACGAACTGCTGTTCCACATTGCCGATGACGTCACCAACTACATCCTGCGCGTGGAAATGCGTAAGGAAGATGAGGAACGTTTGGGCAGTGCTTATGCCGGACAGAACGCCGCGCACCCAGCCTTCGGTGGTTCGGTGTCACAAGCACGTCCGCAACAGCCACGTCGCCAGGTCGCGGTCGGTTACACGCCTCCGAAGAAACGTCAGCAGGCGGAAACGCCCGATGCTAGCGCTGAAATGGAAGCGGCTTCGCAGCCAGCCGATAGTGGTCAGCAGACGCCCGATGTGGCTAAGCCGAAAGCCGCGCGAAACGCACCGTGCCCTTGTGGGTCCGGTAAGAAGTACAAGCAGTGCCACGGTAAGTCTTAAAGCACCCGCATGACCTCTAGTCGGCAGACACGAAGTTGGACAGCATTCCTGCTGTACGACCTGCTGCTGCTGTTGGCGGGTCTACTGCTGGTGCCTTTCGTGCTGTATCGCTTGATACGGTCGCGTGACTTCCGACGTTCCCTGCCGGCGCGCTTCGGCTATGTGCAGAAACTTCCGACCACTCCAGGCCGCGTGTTGTTGCACGGTGTTTCGGTGGGGGAAGTCAAAGCCCTGAAGCCTCTGGTGCTGGAGTTTCAACAGCGCTATCCCGAGCGTGAGTTGGTGATCGCTTCGAGCACTCCAACTGGCTTGGCGGCGGCACGTCAGCTTTATCAGGACCTGACTGTGGTGGCCTATCCACTCGACTTGCCAGGTGCCGGCCGACGTTTCTTGGCACGGGTCAAACCCAGCATTGTGGTGCTTGCCGAACTCGAGATCTGGCCGAACTTCCTGCGCAGTTGTGATGGCTTGGGCATTGAAGTGGCGATCGTCAATGGCCGCATCACCGAGCGCTCCATGGCTGGATATCGCCGTGTGCAGCGTTGGCTGCCCCAGTTCGACCGTATTGCTTTATATGGCGTGCAGAACCAACGCTACGCCGAACGTTTCCAGATGCTGTCGGTACCGGATGATCGCATCGTCGTCACTGGCAACCTCAAATACGACAACCTACCGACCGCATCGGATGACATCGCCTTTGAACAATCGATATGGAGTCGCTGGCAGCAGCATTCCGAGATGGCGGCTTGGGCAAGCACTCATGAGCCCGAAGAGCAGCAACTACTGAGGGCTTGGCTTGCCAATCCAGCCAGTGCGGAGGCCGTCGCCATCCTGGTGCCGCGCCACCCGCGGCGTGCCGGGGCCTTGATGCAGATGTTGCAGCGTGAAATCGGGCAGCGCCCGTTATTGAGGCTCAGTGAATGCCGCGAGCTGGAGCGACTTCCGGCCGGTGCCGTGGTCTTGGTCGATGCATTCGGTGAACTGGAGGCGATCTATCGTGCTGTGCGTTGTGCCTTCCTTGGCGGCAGCCTGATCGAGCATGGTGGCCAGAACATGCTGGAGGCCGCTGCAGTGGGGGTTCCCGTGGTGGTAGGGCCTCATACCGAGAACTTTCTCGAAGAAGTCGCCAAGCTCAAGGCAGGCGACGGTCTCAAGGTAGTCGAAGACGCCTCCAAAGTGGTAGAATGGTTGATCCTTTGGTTGCAAAACCCCGAAATCGCTGTCGATTGCGGGCGAAACGCTGCCAAGACGCTTGAATCTGAACGCGGAGCCGCGCAAAGTACGATTCTTGCATTGCAGAAGTCCGGTCTCCTCGCCGGCTAATGTGCACCCCCGGCGTAACGGATTCCTCGCCAAACCGGATCCCTTCTCATGGAAAGAAAGCTTTTTACCTCTGAATCGGTGTCTATGGGACACCCAGACAAGGTCTGTGACCAGGTCAGCGACGCCATCCTCGACGCCTGCCTACGTAAGGACAAAATGTCGCGCGTGGCTTGTGAAACGATGGTGACTACTGGCACCGTAGTCGTGGCTGGTGAGATCACCACCGAGACTTATGTGGATGTGCAAAAGGAGGTACGCAATGTACTCCGCGAGATCGGTTACACCCAGGCTGGCATCGGTTTCGATGCTGATTCCTGTGGCGTGCATGTCTTGATCCACGGTCAGTCGCCTGACATCAAGCAAGGCGTCGACCATGAACGCGGCGACGGCCAAGGGGTCACCGGCGCTGGCGACCAGGGCATGATGTTCGGTTACGCCTGTCGCGAAACCGAAGTGCTGATGCCAGCCCCAATCCACTGGTCGCATAAATTGGTCGAGAAGCAGGCCTTGGTGCGCGCCTCCGGCGAGTTGCCGTGGTTGCGCCCCGATGCCAAGGCTCAAGTGACCTTCGCCTATGAAGGTGATGAGCCCGTCGCAATCACTGATGTCGTGCTCTCCACACAGACGGCGGCTGACATAGATAGCGAGACCATTTACGAGGGCGTGAAGCAGACCATCGTGTTGCCGACCCTGCCCGAGAAGTTCCTGACCGACGAGACCGAGTACCACATCAACCCGACCGGTAAGTTTGTGGTCGGCGGACCACACGGCGATGCTGGCCTCACCGGTCGCAAGATCATCGTAGATACTTACGGTGGATACGCACGCCATGGTGGCGGCGCATTCTCCGGTAAGGACTGCACCAAGGTTGACCGCTCGGCAGCTTATGCCGCACGCTGGGTTGCCAAGAACGTGGTTGCTGCGGGTTGGGCCGATCGCTGTGAAGTACAGCTCGCCTACGCCATCGGTGTTGCCGAACCTGTCTCGATCCGCGTCGATACTTTCGGCACCGGCAATGGCATGACGGGCGTCGAGATCGAGCGCCACCTGCGTCAGCTGGAATCCTGGGAAGACTGCAAGCCCTTCACTCCCGATTGGATCATCGGACGCCTCGACCTCCGTACTCCAAGCGGATACACCGACCCGAACGGCTGGACTTACCGTAAGTCAGCCTTCCACGGCCATTTTGGGCGAGATCTCTTCCCTTGGGAGAAACTCGACCTGGTCACTGAACTAAAGACCCTGGCCGACGTCGGGGCTACCTGCTAAAGAAGCCCTGTTTGTCATGACTACTGTTACCGAAAACGTGAAATTCAAAGTTGCCGACCAGTCTCTCGCCGAAGAGGGACGCCTTCTCATCGATTGGGCTGAGTCCCGCATGCCTGTGCTGATGTCTCTACGCGAGAAGTTCGCCAAGACTCAGCCACTGAAGGGCCAGCGCATCACCGGCTGCTTGCATGTGACCAAAGAGACCGCCGTCCTGATCCGTACGCTGAAAGCTGCGGGTGCTGAGGTGGCATGGTCCGGTTGTAACCCGCTGTCCACCCACGACGCTGTCGCTGCAGCTCTCAGTGAAGAGGGCATCGGCATCTACGCTTGGTACGGCCAAAGCACCGAAGAGTTCTACTGGTCGATCGACCGCACCCTGGATTTCAAGCCTACCTTGACTCTTGATGACGGCGCCGACTTGATCTTCCGCGTGCACTTCGAGCACCCAGACCTGTTCGATGGCATCATCGGTGGCTCTGAAGAGACCACCACCGGCGTGCACCGTCTGCGTGCCATGGCTGATGATGGCAAGTTGATGTACCCAGTGATTGCTGTCAACGATGCCGAGACCAAGTGGGACTTCGATAACGTCTACGGCACCGGTCAGTCTTCGCTCGATGGCATCCTGCGGGCCACTTCGGTATTGCTCGCTGGTAAGAACTTCGTCACCGCCGGTTACGGTCACTGTGGCAAAGGTTGCGCAATGCGTGCTAAAGGTATGGGCGCCAACGTCATCACCACCGAGATCAAGCCAACCGCTGCACTGAAGGCAACGCTGGAAGGTGTCCAGGTCATGACCATGGATGAAGCCGCCAAGGTCGGCGACGTATTCATCACCACCACCGGCATGAAAGATGTGATTGTCAAGCGTCACTTCGAATCCATGAAGGATGGTGCCATCGTCTGTAACACCGGCCACTACGACTGTGAGCTGAACCTTGCAGATCTGGCGGAACTCACCGTCAGCAAGCGCGAAATGCGCGCCAACTGTGTCGAGCACACGCTCGCCGATGGCCGTCGCATCTACGTGTTGGCAGAAGGTCGTCTGGTCAACTTGGCTGCTGCTGAAGGCCACCCATCCGAAGTGATGGACATGAGCTTCGCCAACCAGTTCCAGGCCATGATGATGCTCGCCGAGCAGGGCAAGGATCTAGACAACGGCGTACACGAGCTTCCGGAAGAACTCGACCAGGAGATCGCCAAGATCAAGCTGGATTCGATGGGTCTGGATCTTGATGTGCTGACCCAAGAGCAGATTACCTACGCCACCGATTACTCCCAAGGAACCTAAACCATGAAGTTGCTCCGCTCCGTACCTGCAGCCATCAAGCGTGGCTTCACACTGTTGGAAATGATGATCGTGATCATGATTATCGGAATCCTCAGTTCCTTTCTGGTCGTGATGGTTCCGGAGATGCTCGACAACGCAAACTTGACTGCCAGTGAGCAGAACATGAAGCGTATGTACATGGGCTTGACCACGTGGCGTCAGAACCACAACGGTCAATGGCCACGAGACAAGGGCATCAAGTTCTTCTTGCGTCCTTGGAAGGATGGCATGGTCGAGAAGACTGAGAGCAACGCCAAGATGTACTTCAGTCCTGCTGAAAGTTTCGAAGCCGTGATGGTCTACCAGGAAATGGGGGAAGAGGACATTGATGTCGTCGACTACCTCAACGATTGGGATTCCATCGGCCCTGGCTACACCAGCTACGCCGGCTTCAACCCTCAGGGGGACCGCGAAGTTTTCCGCCAGTTGGCCAAGAACCCAGGGTTGACCACCATCATCTCCGATGCCCACATGATCCACCGTTTCGCCATGATCTACCTGACCGGCGACGGCGTGCCACACCGCATGTTGAAGGCGGACATGGAAGATGAATACGGTTTGGCCTTCGATGATGGCGACGATGTCATCGTCGGTGCTGGTTGTGAGATCGAAGAGTTCCAGACGGTCAGCAACGATTGATGAGCGAGTCGGAAACGCTCGTAACCAAGAACACCCGCAGCTTCAATCTGCGGGTGTTCGGCTGTCAGATGAACGTCTACGACGGCGAGCTCATCAGTGCTTCCTTCATGAAGCGCGGATGGGAGCCCAGTAGTGATCCTGCCACAGCAGATGTGGTGCTGTTTCATACTTGTTCGGTGCGCGAACAAGCCGAAGAACGCGTGCATGGTCTGCTGGGGGAGTTGCGTCGACGTAAGAAGGCAAATCACAATGTTGTGATCGGCGTGATCGGCTGCATGGCCGATCGTGAAGGCCGCGAGTTGTTCGACCGCGAGCCGCATGTCGATATCGTCTGTGGTTCGCGCCACTTTCCTGAGTTGCCCGACATGGTCGAGCGTGTCTTGGGTGGTGAAGAACGCATCTGCGAACTCGGCGAATCTCCCAATCCGGTTGATGAACCGGAGCGCAACTTAGCCGGCTTCCCCGGCGGTTACCAAGCGCACGTCGCGGTCATGCGTGGCTGTGATTTGAACTGCACTTATTGCATCGTGCCCAGTGTGCGCGGGCGTGTCGAGAGTCGCCCAGCCGCCGAAATCGTCCAAGAAGTCGCGCGCCTGGTCGAGCATGGAGTCACCGAGGTGCACTTGCTCGGACAAACCATTGATTCCTATGGTCGGGATTTACCAAAGGAAGATCGCCCGGACCTAGCTTTGCTGCTCGATGAACTTGAGAGCATAGAGCGCCTCAAGCGAATTCGCTTGGTGACGCTGCATCCAAGTTATGTCGATCAGCGCTTGGCTGATGCCATGGCGCGGAGCAGTAAGTTCATGCGCCTGCTGCCCGTCCCTATGCAATCCGGCAGTGATGAAGTGCTGAAGAACATGAAGCGTGGCTACAACTCCGCCCTGTACCGTCAGCGTATTGGCCTATTGCGTGATGCCATGCCGGACTTGGAACTTGTTTCCGATTGGATCGTTGGTTTCCCCGGCGAATCCGACCAAGACTTCGACGACACCCTAGAAGCACTCGAGGAACATGGTTTCTTGCAGAGTTATGTGTTCCAGTATTCGCCACGTCCTGGGACTGTCGCTTTCGAGATCGAAGACGACGTGCCGAAAAAGGTCAAGGCCAACCGCAACCACCGCATGCTGGACCTTCAGCGCCAAATCGCACGTCAGCGTACACCGCAACTGGTCGGTCAAGTAGACAGCATCATGCTGGAGTCTCGTCCAGAACGCAGCCCCGGCAAATGGCTCGGCCGCACGCGTAACGGTCACTACGCCTTGATCGACGAACAAGCAGACTTGGCCGCCGGACGCGAGATCCCTGTCAACCTGGTCGCCTACAACGGCCGCGAGTTGGTGGCCGAACTGCGTGGCGATTTGGAAGAGGTCGCCAACTACCAGCGTCAGGAGTTCCACGTTTGAACCCGCGCGACACCGCTTTGCTAGACCGCGCCTTCGCAGAGGCCGACAAGGCGGAGTGGTTATGGACTGCGCCCAATCCACGCGTTGGAGCTCTGGCTTTGTGCAAAGGCCACGTGGTTGGTTTCGGTTTTCATCAGCGTTTCGCCGAAGCCCATGCTGAGGAAGCGGCGTTAAGAGATGCGGGCGCAATCGAAGAGGGTGGCTCCATTCCCGGCATGGTCGATGAAATCATCGTCAGCCTGGAGCCATGTTCGGCCCGCGGCGGAGCCAAGAAACGTAGACCCTGCCTGGATTGGCTGCTGGAAGCCGGCGTGAAGCGTGTGGTCATCGGTGCCATGGACCCAGATCCACGCCACCAAGGAGCGGCCGTGGACAAACTGCGGGCCGCTGGCATGGAAGTGATCTGCGCCAATGCCCAACAACGCTTTGAGGATCAGAACCCGGCCTTCATGGCCGCTCTGCAGAATGCTCAGCGTCCGTGGATCCTGCTCAAATGGGCAGCCAGCCTGGATGGGCGCACCGCAGCTGCCAATGGTGTCAGTCAGTGGATTACTGGCTCGACAGCCCGCGAGGAAGTCCATGAGCTGCGCGCAATCGGTCATGGCGTGATGGCGGGCAAGGCCACTGTTGCGATGGATAATCCGCAACTCACCGCACGCGATTCCGAAGGCAACTGCAAGACTGAACTGGCCCGTGTTCTGGTTGGCGCTTCTGAATGTGTGAATCCGGATTCAGCTTTGCTGGCCAATGATTGCCCGCGCATCTGGATCGAAGCCGAAGGCCAGCAGCTGCCAAACTGGATTACGAGCGCCGACCACCTCATCCATGCACCGCGCAATGCCAACGGTCAACTTGATTTAGTTGCGGCCATGGCATCGTTGAAATCCGACTTCCAAATCAATCGCCTGCTGGTCGAAGGCGGTGCCCAACTGCATGGCAGCCTCTTGGCTGCAGGATTAGCCGATGCCATCATTCGCTACGAAGCACCGCTGTTAATGGGTGGTGGCTTGGGCTCGGTCAGTGGAGAAGGAGTTGATCACCCACGCGATGGTTGGCGCTTGCTCGCTGAAGAACGTCTCCAGCTTGGTGAGGACCTACGCCGCGCCTTCTTGATTCAGGGTGCCACATGAGTCGACTTGCGCTGCTCTCTTTGCTTCTGTTCGGTTTTGCTTGTGCCAGCAATCCTGCTCGCAGTGAATATGATTTCGCAGCCGAGTTTGCCCAGGTTCAAGAATTCCTCTGGAACGGTGAGACCGAAGACGCAATCCAATATTTGGAGCCGTTGCGCTGGTCGGAAAGTGGCAGCGTGGCATTGGAAAGACTACGCCAGGACTTGCGCCTGAATCTTGGCCAACGAGAACAGGTCATCGCCGAAATCCAGCAATGGGATCGCGAGCTTCCGCGCCATCCTGATCTACGTTATCTGCAAGCGCGCCTATTGGAGGATCCAATCGGCCGCTATGAAGGCTTGCACCTCCTGCATCGTCAATACCCGCAACATATTTGGGCGCGCTTAGGTCTGGTCGCAACCGCCCAGGCGCTGGGGCGCTGGCAAAGAGCAGAGCGATGGTTCGGCACGCCCGAAGCCAGTGGCGGCAGCGGCGCTTTCCTGCGTGTGGTTCAAGCTCGCCTGTTGGCACATAAGAACAACACTTCGGCTGCGCTGAGGCTTCTGGAGAAGGATGCCTACGAACTTCACGTCGAGCGATCTGTGATTGAGTATTTGAACCTGGCTTCCAATAGCGGCAACAACAAGGAAGCTCGTCGGGCGCGCTCCGAGTTGAACCTGCGCCGCGTGAATCAAAGGCCACGTGACCGCGCCGAGCGTATCGATTTGGCATTCCAGCGGCTGATCGGCGAATGGCCTCACATTAAAGATCTCTCCCTCGAGGAGATTTTGGTCAAGCTTGATCAGTGGGCACATCAAGCCGGCGCGCCCGCAGGTTGGACCAAGGTTCCACGTTACAGCTTGGCCGGCGTTGCGCAGATGGTGCGGCCCGAAACTGACGCCGGTGGTGTCACTGCGGAATGGGCGAAGGCCGGGCGCTACCTCTTGGCTGGCTCCGCCTACGGCCGTGGCAATGAACTGCATCTGTTGCGCGGCGTGGTCGTCATGCGCTTGGACTGGCCAGGCCATGTCAATCCCATAGAAATGGTGGCTTCACGGGGTGTGTTTAGCCCACAAAATGGTACTGCGCAAGGCGGTACCGTCTTTCGTGGTTTCTATTTGCGCTTGGACAGCATGGAACGCGGGGCCGAGCGCTTGTCGCAAGCACTGGTGAAGATGCGCACCAACAATCCAGAGTTCGCCACCTCACCAAGTGATACCTTGTGTGCCGATTTAGGCCCGTTGGAATCCCTGCAACTTCCAACTCGTTTGCGCCTACAGTCCCTTGAAGCCACAGCCAGCAGCGTACGTGATTTGGAACTGGTGCATCTGACCATGCATGAAGCCGGCCACCTCGGTGAGATCTTGACTTGGCTGGATGAAGGTCTTCCTTTGGTCAGTGTGGGAGCCAAGTTCCTGAGTTCCCAGATGGAACTTGGGGATCCACTGCTGTGGTTGGAATACCGCGCCCAGCTACGTGCGTTAGCCAGTGGCTGGCAACCGCGATGGGCATTCGCCGAAATTCTCGATCGCGGTCAACAACCTTCCGATCCTTACTATGCAGCCTACCGCTCCATCCTGCGTGACTTAGTGACCTTGGCTGAACACTATGGTTGGCCTCATTTGGCGCAATGGGATCAACAAGAGCCTGGCAAGATCGTGGCTTTGGCTCGCGAACTCCTGCGCCTGCATGGTTTGCAAGCCGGCCCTGATCAAGGAACCGATCGCTTGATCCAACAGCTAGTGGATTTCGATCTCCTCGAGAATTCGCCAGGCGACCGCTTTCTGCCCGTGCAACTCAACCAGGGCTAAATCAAGACGCACTGTTTGTCCCGGCGGAGAACGCATGGCCAACCATTCCGCCGCACGCCCCAAACGCAACCGTTGTGCCGGGCCCAGGTTGTCTTCGCCTTCCAGCCAACTCAGCATGGAGCGCGCTTTGACCTCAACCAAAACCAAGACCTTTGCTGGATCATGGCATAACAGGTCGACTTCGGCGTAAGGGGTACGCAGGTTACGTGCCAGCACCACCCAGCCCAGATCCTCTAGGCCACTGGAAACCAGCGATTCGGCATCGTTGCCGGCGTCTTGACGTTTACTTGGCATTCCGCGGCAACGCCGCGAAAAAAATCAAGAAGCTCAAGACTTAGCGGCAGCGCCTTCCTCTACAGGAGAAGACGCGGTTCGCGACACAGCGATACGGTCAAATTTCAGACGCACCGTATCCGACACCTTCAAGGTGATAGTGTGATCATCCAAAGAGGCCACCGTGCCATGCAGGCCACCGGCCGTCACGACCTGATCACCTTTTTTGATACTGGTCTGGAATGTTTCTCGCTGCTTCTTGCGCTTACCCTCCGGACGAATCACGAAGAGGTACATGAACACGAAAAGCATCGCGAGCATGATCCAGAAGCCGGTAGAGCTCCCTGCGTCTTCGTCATTGTCGGTGGCGGCAGCACCTGGCTCTAGACCGACGACCACCTCCGTGTTGGCGGCGTTGTTGGCAGAGGCACTCTCCTCGGCGAAGTTGATGTTGGGACGTTCGCCCTCTTGGAAGGTCAGCATGATTTCGTGGTTGTCTCGCATGATTCCGTCGCTTACGCGATAATGACCGGGCATTCTAACGTCTGCACGTCAAATGAGCACGGAACGAGTTCTAGTAGCCCTCTCTGGGGGGGTAGATTCCAGCGTCGCGGCCTTGCTGCTCCAGCAACAGGGCTACGAGGTCATTGGCGTATTCCTACGCAACGGCATCGACAAGCCGCTTGGCGCCGCAGCCAGCAATAAGCAGGGCTGCTGTTCGGTCGAAGATTCGCGCGATGCCGCGCTGGTCGCTGATCGACTCGGCATCGCCTTCCATGCGGTCGACATGGAGCAGGAGTTCGATGGCATCATGGATTACTTCGCCGGGGAATATCGCCGCGGTCATACACCTAATCCATGCGTGCTGTGCAATCGCGACATTAAGTTCGGTGCCATGTGGAAGCTGGCCGATGCCGTCGGCGCCCAGTACTTGGCCACTGGTCACTACGCACGGGTGATCCAAAGCGAGCAAGGGGCGCAGCTTCATCGCGGCTTGGATGCCCATAAGGACCAGTCTTATGTGCTGTTCCCGATTGGTCCGGAACGCCTCAATCGGGTCTTACTGCCGATCGGCGAGCTGCAAAAGAGCAAGACCCGCCAACTCGCGGAAGAGGCGCAATTACCGGTCTTCGACAAACCTGATAGCGTCGAGATCTGTTTCGTGCCGAGTGGCGATTATCGTCAACTCTTGCGTGATCGGGGTGGACTGGGTCTGCCCGGGCGCATCGTCGATATCGATGGCCAGGAGTTGGCAAAACACGATGGTCACGCTGGATTCACCCGCGGCCAGCGTCGCGGTCTCGGCTTCGCCTACAAACACCCGATGTACGTACTCGATATCAACCCAGAATCTGGCGATGTTCTTGTTGGCCCACGTGAGGCCACCGGTTGCAGCAGTGCTGTGGTACGGGGCTTCCAGGCCTTCGCCTATGACTTGCCTCATGATGGCAATTGGGTCGAAGTGCAAGCCCAGTTCCGCAGCACTCCAGGTGGCGTTCCTGCCTCCGTAAAGCGTCTAAACGATGATTCGGTAGAAGTTCGCTTTGCACAACGTGCAGACAGCGTGAATCCCGGCCAAGGGCTTGCCGTCTACCAGGAACAACGCTTGCTCGGCGGTGGTTGGATCGAATCCACCGAGTTGGATTGCGGTTTCCAAGTCTGAATCACGGGAAAGCCAGGTATCCGGCGCCGGTGAGCCGCTAAACACTTGTTGCAGGAGCTCGGGCTGCTTAATGTGGCAGTACTGTCTGTGCCCTGTGACGTACACATGACCGACCTACACTTCTGCAACTTCTGCGACCAATCCGTCCCCATTGCCAAGCTTGATAGCGGCGATGCTATTCGCCACGGTGGTCGCGTTATCTGCCCAACTTGCTGTGACACTTTATCCATGGCAACCCGCTCCGAAGGGGGAGGCAAGTCTTCCAGTGGAATGATTTTCCCGTTGGTACTTGGATTGATCGCCTGTGGTGGTGTGATCTATCTC
Organism: Planctomycetota bacterium; assembly: GCA_024229395.1. Lineage (GTDB taxonomy): Bacteria > Planctomycetota > UBA1135 > UBA1135 > UBA1135. The sequence continues at coordinate 189,004 of JAAESM010000004.1, forward strand.
TATCTGCAGCAAGACAAGATGCGCAGTGACAGTGCCATGAACTTGAACAACTCAGTGATCGAGTTGGCCGGATCGATTTCGGATCAGGAAAAGCGTAGCAATACCAACCAAGAGGCACTGACCGAAGAGCTGGATGGCCAAAAGGCGATCGTTCAAGGTGGCTTCTCTGATCTGTTGACCAGCGTCGCCGGTCTTGATCAAGCTATCACGGCTCTCCGCACCCAAGTCGAAGGCTTGGAAGGCCTGGCCGACGGCCAAACCAGCTTGAAGCAGGAGACCCGCGCCTTGCGTACCCAGATGCAAGTCACTGAAGATTCTGTACGCGAAGTGCGCAAGGGCCTTGAGTTCCTGCGCGATGGCTTTGCCGACTTGGAACGCAAGATGGTCGTCGCCACCGCGGCACCACCGAAGGAAAGTGGCTTCAACTCCGAAGTCCAGAAACTCCTCACTGACCTCAAAGCCGATGACCCGCTGACACGCGTCGCGGCGATTGAGGAACTTGGTAAACACCAAGATCCAGCATTGATTCCCTATGTGGAACCGATGCTGCAAGATACTTACGAGATGAACCGTTTCTATGCGGCTTACACCTTGGGAGAATGGCAAGCGATGGCGTCGGTGCCGGCGTTGATCGAAGCCCTCGACGACGACTTCGCTTTCGTCGCCGATGCCGTCAATGAGGCGCTGATTAGCATCGCCAAAGAAGAAATGGGATTCGATTCAAAAGGCAGTGCTGCGGATCGCGCCAAAGCGATCACACGCTGGCAAGGCTGGTGGAAGAAAAACGCTCCAAAGGAAACCCCATGAAAATTGCGAAAAGTCTCATTACTCTCGCCGCCGCTGCCACTTTGATGTCATGCAGCGCTGGCCCCAAGTAAATCCAGCGTTCCGTCGATGACTGGGACCGCGAGCTCTACGTCGAGGATCCCTTGCTAGATGGGGCATCCTGCACGTCATCCCTGTCATCCCACTGATCGACTTCGTCGCCACCGTCGGCGAGACCCTGATCGTGAATCCTTGGTACTTCTGGTCCGAGGATGTCTGGGACAAGCAGGGCACCAACTTCAATCACGCAACCGGTGTCATAACCAGCGGCCTTGAATTCGGCCACCTTGATAGCCTGGCGCAGAAGCCCAACAAGGGCTTTATGAAGAAGTAGCCACGCGCATTGATGGGGGCGCGGTTGTAGAATCCCGCCCCCTAGCGTGGCCTATCCCCGGCCACCCCAACACTGAAGCCATGAAAGTTACCGTTGTCGGAGCCGGATTCGTCGGCATGACCTGTGCCCAGCGCCTCGCTGAGCAGGAAGTTGCTGAAAACATCGTATTGATTGATGTTCTTGAGGGTCGTCCCCAGGGCATTGCACTCGATATCAACCAAGCTGCCGCTGTAGAGGGCTATCAGGCCCTCGTCACTGGCACCAACGACCCTAAGGATACTTACGGCTCGGACCTGTTCATCATGACTGCAGGCCTGCCTCGCAAGCCTGGAATGGACCGTTCTGATCTTGTAGAGGTCAACGGCAAGATTATCAATGCCGTGGCTGCCTACATCCAAGAAGGATCCCCGGAAGCCCGTGTCATCGTGGTCTCGAACCCGCTCGACACCATGGTCTACCTAATGGCCGAAAAACTAGGCTTTCCTAAGGGCCGTGTAGTAGGCATGGCAGGTGTGCTGGATAGCGCCCGCATGGCTTTCTTCATCGCTGAAAAGAACCGCGGCGGTATTGCTGATACGCGCTGCATGGTGCTTGGCGGTCACGGCGACTCGATGGTCCCTGTTCCTCAGTTCAGCACCGTCGATGGTGTCTCGATCCAGGCCTTGCTGCCGGATAGCGAGATCGATGAAATCAACACTCGCACCCAGCATGGTGGCGCCGAAATCGTCAACCTGCTGAAGACCGGTTCGGCTTTCTACGCACCTTCGGCTGCTGCCGTGGCAATGGCTAAGTCCATCTTGCGTGATGAGAACCGCCTGCTGCCAACCGCAGCATTCCTGGATGGCCAGTACGGTCTCAAGGACATCTACATGGGCGTGCCATGTGTACTCGGCAAGAACGGTGTGGAACGCATCGTGGATCTGGAGCTCGACGACGCTGGCCGTCAAAGCCTGCATGCTTCGGCCGACGCCATTCGCGCTGACCTCGATACTTTGCGCGAAAAGGGCCTGATGTAAGCAAGTATGGCCAGTCGACCGCTCTCTAGAACTAAGATTCTTGCCACCTTAGGCCCTGCATGTTGCGAACCCACCAAGGTTCGCGAGATGATCCGGGCTGGCGTCAACGCCTTCCGACTCAACATGAGTCACGGCGACTCGGAAAGCCGCGCGGAAATGATCGCGACGGTGAAAGAGGCGCGCACGGAGTTGCAGAGATCGGTCGGCATCCTCGCCGACCTACGTGGCCCGCGCATTCGCCTGGGCAACTTCGAAACCTGCATTCAATACAAGCGCGGAACAGAAGTCACCGTCAAGATCGGCAAGACCATGGGGCGCGATGGCATCTTGCCAATCGATTACCCGCACCTGATCAAAGACGTCAAGATTGGCCACCGCATCCTGATCCGCGACGGACGCGTCACCTTTAAGGTGTTGTCCATCGAAGGCAAGAAGCTGCGCTGCAAGGTCAAGACCAGCGGCGAGCTGTGCGCCAACCAGGGCGTCAACCTGCCCGATAGTGAGGTTTCAGCTCCTGCCTTGTCCCACAAGGATCGTGCCGACATCACCTTCGCGGTAGAGCAAGAGGTCGATTGGATTGCGTTGAGCTTCGTGCGTTCTGCCGCAGACGTCAAAGCAGTGCGTCGCGAGCTATTGAAGCGCGATATGAACATGCCGATCGTTGCCAAGATTGAGCACCCGCTGGGTATCGATAACCTCGATGCCATCATGAAAGAGGCTAATGGCATCATGGTGGCTCGCGGTGATCTGGCTGTCGAGATGGGACATGCAGTGGTTCCTACCCTGCAAAAGCGCATGATTCGCAAGGCCAATCTGCATAGTTTGCCGGTGATCGTGGCCACTCAAATGCTCGAGAGCATGATTGATGCTCCGCAGCCAACACGTGCCGAGGTCTCTGATGTGGCCAACGCCGTGATTGATGGCGCCGACTGCGTGATGCTGTCCGGCGAAACTGCGGTGGGGCACTTTCCTGTTGAAACCTGCCGTTTCATGAAGGAAATCGCCTGCACCACGGAATCGCTGCTATTCCAGGATAATTGGCGTCTGCGGCCCGGTGTTGAGCCTCATGGGGGCCAGCAGGCCGGCAGTCCAGAGATGGCCACGGTGAAAGCAGCGGTTTGCGCTGCAGAAAACTCTGAAGCCAAACTGATTCTCGCCTTTACGGAGTCCGGCCGTTCCGCTAGACTTGTCGGTTCGTTCCGCGGTCAGGCTGCCATTGTGGCGCTTACGACAACAGAACGAACTTACCACCGGATGTCCCTCATGTGGGGAGTGCGGCCCGGCATGCTCTCGAGCGTCAGTCGGATTCGTGACATGCATCGCTTCGCGGCGCATTACCTCGAACAGCACCATTTCCTGCGTCCGGAACAGTTTCTGGTTTCCTTGACTGGCACATTTGCAGTCTCTGGAGCCACCAACACCGTCCGTCTCATCCGCTTCAATCAGCTCGCCTAGGTGAGCCCAGAAAACAAAACCAGTGAAAGGCCGCAAGACCAAGATTCGCAAGTCGAACGTAAAGCGTAATAAGTACGGCTTTCGTTCCCGTTCCAAGACCGCTGGCGGTCGTGCAGTAATTCGTCGCAAGCGACGTCGCCACGGTAAGTTCGTCAGCCCAGCGTAACGCTGGCATCGGCGCAAGATAGCGTCGCTTAATGCTGGCTAAAGCGCTGTCAGCAGCGCCTATTTGCGGAACTAGTTCAACAACGCACGGAGTCTTGGGCTCCGTGCGTCTAATTTATTGGCAAGCGCACGTAGTTGCGCGGGAGTCATCTCAGCAATAATCTCAATGCCACCGGGGTGCAGGCGCAACATGCGGGTCAACTCACGACGACGTGCGTTTTCGATCCATTCGCGCTTCGAGTGCTGTTCTTCGACCGACTCTTCGCTGTCGCTCTCTTCGTCGAGATTCTCGACGGCCTCAAGCAGATTGCGAGCCTTGGCTACCAATCGAGGACTCAGGTCCTTCTTCGCCAACTGACTGGGCAACAGGTCCTTGCCATTAGGATTGTCGATCATGAAGCTGACCAGGATTCTGCCACCTTTGTTGGATCCCAAGATTCGCGCTTTGACGTTGGCACCGAACCCAGGCCGATCTTGATTTTTCTTGAACTTGCCTAGGGCTGAACTCAAGTGCCCGCCAGAACCGCCGTACATCGAGTTTTGATGCGGACGATCACTGCTGGCGGTGGCTTCGGTGGGCTGTCCTTGTTGACCAGGATCGCCGACGGCAGGGCGCAGGGCATGGTTTATCCCAGAATCTTCGGCGCCCTCATGGACGCGGACTCCCTTGACCACGCTAGGCAGATCCTCTTTGTCAGCCTCTTCCAGGAGCTCTACAGGGAAATCTACTGGCTTCTTCAGCCCATCTGGGCCGAAAATAGCCTCTTTCTGGTCGGCCATGGGTGGAAAAAAGTCACCATCTAGTTGGTGTGGCTCCATGGCCAGCGGGTCCGAAACAATCCGGAAGCCGGATTCTTCGGCAATGACTTCTGCGCCTTCGCTCAGATCTGGCAAGGTCAAGCTGTCGTCTACGACATAGTTGGCTACATGGCCCACACGGCCTTCTGGTGCCAAACCCTGCATGCCGTCGCCCCCTGCAAGGAAGTTGCTAAGGAAAGAGAGGGTCAGCAGAACAATACCGATCCAAACCAGCACGAAATTAGGGCGTTGCGGAGCGAGGCTCATATTTTCGAGGACGGGGTCAGGGGGAATTAAGTTCCAAAAAGATCGGAAGACCCTTTCCGCCTTCTTTAGGCCATCGTACTCTATCGCGTTTCCCGGACACGGAATACCCCATGAAAGTTCACGAATACCAAGGTAAAGAGGTTCTCGAGCGTTACGGCGTTCGCACCCAGCGTGGCATCGTCGTCGACACCCCAGAGCAGGCCAGCGAGGCCTTTGCTCAACTTGGTGGTGAGTTGGCGGTGGTCAAGGCGCAGATTCATGCAGGCGGCCGCGGCAAAGGCGGTGGCGTCAAGCTGGTCAAGAGCCCTGAGCAGGCTGCAGAAGTCACCGGCAACATGCTTGGCATGATGCTGAAGACTCACCAGACTGGCCCAGAAGGCCAAGAGGTCCGCAAGGTCTTCGTCTGTGAAGGGTTGGATCTGGCTCGCGAACTTTACGTGGGTATCGCACTGGACCGCGCCATCGGTAAGCCAGTCTTGATGGTCAGCGCCGAAGGTGGCGTTGAGATTGAGACCATCGCCGTGGAACGTCCGGAAGCGCTGCTGAAACTGCCGATTGATCCGTTGATGGGTCTGCAGGCACACCAAGCACGTCGGGCTGCATTCTTCCTGGGCCTTGATGGTCCACTGATGAAGAAGACGGTTCCATTCCTGATGGCTCTTTCCGAGGCATACTTAGAGCTCGACTGTGACATCGCAGAGATCAACCCGTTGGTCGTGACCGAGGACAACGAAGTGGTTGCGCTTGATGCAAAGATTAACTTCGATTCCAACGCGATGTACCGTCACAAGGACATCGCCGAAATGCGCGATGAAAACGAAGAGGATCCTAAAGAGGTCGCTGCTTCCAAGTTCGACTTGAACTACATCGCTTTGGATGGCTCGATCGGTTGCATGGTGAACGGCGCTGGTTTGGCTATGGCCACCATGGACACCATTCAGTTGCACGGTGCTGCACCGGCCAACTTCTTGGATGTTGGTGGCGCTGCTACAGAAGAGAACATCACCGAGGCCTTCCGCATCATTCTTTCGGATGAAAACGTGAAGGGCATCCTGGTCAACATCTTCGGTGGCATCATGAAGTGTGACATCGTCGCACGCGGAGTCATCGGCGCAGCCCGCGCAGTGGACTTGCACGTACCGTTGGTCGTTCGCCTCGAAGGCACCAATGTTAAGGAAGGTCGCGAGCTACTGAAGGACAGTGGCCTCGACATTACCCCGGCATCCTCGCTCGACGAAGGCGCCACGCTCATCTGTAAGGCCGTAAAAGCCGCCGTCTAGGAATCACATCATGGCAATCTTCATCACCGAAGACACGAAAGTCATCTGCCAGGGCTTCACTGGCAAAAACGGCACCTTCCACAGTGAGCAAGCGATTGCTTACGGTACCAACATGGTGGGTGGAGTCACTCCAGGTAAAGGCGGCGAGACCCACCTTGGCCTGCCTGTGTTCAACACAGTCGCGGATGCAGTCAAAGAAACTGGCGCCGAGGCCACCGTCATCTACGTTCCAGCTCCATTCGCTGCGGATTCAATCCTTGAAGCCGCCGATGCCGGCATCAAACTCATCGTATGCATCACCGAGGGTATTCCTGTGATGGACATGATGAAGGTGAAGACCGCGATCAAGGAGTCCGGCGCGCGTTTGATCGGCCCGAACTGCCCAGGCGTAATTACTCCTGGCAGCGATGGCGGTTGCAAGATCGGCATCATGCCGGCTTACATCCACAACCCTGGCACCGTAGGCATCGTCAGTCGCTCCGGCACCTTGACCTACGAAGCGGTTTGGCAAGTGACCAATGAAGGTTTGGGGCAATCCACCTGCGTCGGCATCGGTGGAGACCCGATTCCAGGCACCAACTTCATCGATGTGCTGCGCGCGTTCCAAGATGATCCAGAAACCGATTCGATCATCATGATCGGCGAGATCGGTGGTACCGCCGAGGAAGAGGCCGCCGAGTTCATCAAGGAATACGTGACCAAGCCAGTGGTTGGCTTCATCGCCGGGCGCACTGCCCCTCCAGGCAAACGCATGGGCCACGCAGGCGCCATCATCTCTGGTGGATCAGGCACGGCTGATTCGAAGATCGCAGCACTTGAGGCCGCGGGTGTTCGTGTCTCACCGACTCCGTCCGACTTGGGCACCACTCTGGTGGCCTTGCGTAAGGACAAGGGTCTTTCCTGATCCTATATGGATGCGGAATCGGCAAGGTATTCCTTCCGCCATCCGCGGACTGGGGAGTGGGCGCATAATCTCGCTCACTCCCTCCAGGAAGAATCCTGGGCTACTTATCTACAACCCGCGTGGGAATATCTACGCACTCATGAAAGCAGCAGCCTAGGTGTTGCGGAAGTCGGCTTCGGTCGCGGCTTCAATATCGCGGAGTTGCTGCGTAGAGGCAGCCTCGACATGCCAACCAAGACTTGGCAGATACACGCCTTCGAACCGCATCCTGAGCGCTTGCAACCGTGGTCCGAGAAGCCGCTGAACCTGGAGAATTGGCTGCCTTGGTGGGGCAGTTCTGTAGGTCAGCACCAGGCGGAGGATGGCCGTTGGAAGCTGCATATTCATACCGCCGCAGCGCAACAGTCCAATCTGTGGCCACAGCGCTCGCTGCACCTGATTCTGCTCGACCTATTCTCGCCCGGCCGTCATGCCGAGCAATGGCAGGATCCCTTATTTGAAAACCTCAGCGCTGCCGCCGCGCCAGGCGCCCAACTGACAAGCTATTCCTGCGCCCGGTTGGTGCGCGAAAAGCTACAACTGTATGGTTGGCAAACCCAGGTTTTACGCGCTCAGGGGCGTCGTGATACTTTGCACGCGGTTTTCCACCCTGAAAGGTCAATCGGCCACGCTAGAATACCGACTTAGGACGCACCATGAACCTGACTCCTCGTCATTACGCACTGCTGCCAATTCTGGCCCTCACGTTACCTAGCTGCATGCTCGGTCCAACGGAAATCGGCCTCGTGGCCCTTGTCGTCATCTTGCTGTTTGGCGGCGCCAAGCTCCCGCAACTCATGCGTGGCATGGGTTCCGGCATCAACGAGTTCAAGAAGGGTCTCAAAGAAGGCGAATCCCCTGAAGACGGTGGTGGCGAAGGCGACGACGAGGATTCCTCCAGCGTCACCAAGAAAGACGCGGATTAAGGTGACCGATTCCTTGGACTGTCCGGCGGCGCAATGGACAGCCCTGTTGTTGGCAGGCGGTCAATCCAAGCGTATGGGCACGGATAAACGCCATCTGGTGTCGGATTCCTTCGAAGGCCGCAGTTTGATGGAGCACACCGCCCATTTGATGGGAGCGTTGTGTGCCGAGCGTTTCGTGCTGGTGGCCTCGGATCAAGAGGCGGATCTACCCAGTGGATTCACGGCGTTAGCCGATCGGACTCCAGGCCAAGGTCCGTTACCGGCCATCTGCAATGCCTTGGAGCAGCTGCAAACGCCATTGGCTCTCATTCTGCCTGTCGACATGCCTTGCCTGACCGACGCCTCTGTACGCGCCTGGATGCGTTCCTTCGAGAAGCACTCGGAATGTCCTGCACAGTTCCTACTCGATTCCGAGCAACGTCCCACTTTTCCATTGCTGGTGCGCCAAGAATTCCGCACCAGCTTGGCTGCCGAGCTGGAGAGCGGGCAAGTAAGATTGTTTCAGGGATTACGCGCCGCTGGCGCCGCCGCTTTAACGCCAGTTAGACAACAGACGCCAAGCACGAATCCTAATCCATTCCTCAACCTCAATCAGCCTGCTGATCTTGAGCGGCTGGAATCGGAGAACAAACCGTCCCAACCATGAACCCTGGAACCACCGCGACCGACACCTTGCAGGTGTTGCTGTCTTCGGTTCAATCTGACCTCGATCAGGTTGAAGCGTGGCTTGAGAAACGCATGTTGGATGGCCCGGCAGAGCTGGCGCCATTGCTACAACATGTCGCACGTTTTCGAGGCAAACGTCTGCGCGCGGCTTATGTGTTGATGATCGCCAAAGCTTGCGGCGGTGTACGCAAAGCCCATATCGAAGTGGCCGGCATCGTCGAGATGATCCATGCAGCCACCTTGATCCACGACGACATGCTCGATGAAGCCGTGCAACGCAGGCAGCTAGATTGCGTGCATGTCGAATGGGGCCCCCATACTGCCGTGTTGCTGGGGGACTGGGTCTACAGTCAAGCCTTCCTCGCGAGCACTAGCATGGCCGATCAGGAATGCTCGCGTGTCTTGGCGGAAGCCACCAGCAAGGTCTGCGCTGGCGAGATGTTCCAGAACCTCACGCGCCGCGATTTCGAGTTGTCGGAAGCCAACTATTTCTCGCAAGTCGATGGCAAGACTGCCGCACTATTCGAAGCCGGTGGGCAGTTGGCTGCCTATTACGCCAAAGTGACTGAAGACCAACAGCACGCTGCTGCCCAACATGGACTGCTGTCAGGTCGTGCCTTCCAAGTGGTCGATGACCTTCTCGACCTTGAAGGTGATGAGGCAAAGGTCGGTAAGTCCTTGGGTACGGATTGGGCACGCGGCAAGATGACTTTGCCGGTCATTCGCTTGCGTGATGCGCTCGAACCACAGCAACGCGAGCAATTGCAGGAGAGCTTCCACTCGGACTCGGCACGTGATGAACTGACCTGCGGCCCCTTCGCCGATTCGCTGAAGGATGCGGTTAAGGACTGCCGCGTTGAGATCGAAGAGATGCTCGAACAAGCAGCGCAACAGTTGAATACGCTACCGGAACGTGGAGTTGCCAAGGATCTTGGCAACCTCACGCGCTTCCTCGGTCAGCGCAAACGTTGAGCACTTTGGCGCCATCAAGCAGGGGCGCCAAGGCGATCAAGCGTTGTAGGCTTCGAAGGTATTCTGCAGCAACATGGCAATGGTCATGGGACCAACACCACCTGGCACGGGAGTGATCCAAGCTGCGCGTTGTGCTGCGGCACGGAACTCAACATCACCGACCAACTTTCCTTCCTCGTTGCGGTTGATGCCTACATCCAAGACCACGGCACCTGGCTTGATCCAATCGCCGCGGACCAACTCCGCAACACCGACTGCCGCCACCACGATGTCGGCGCGGTTGACTTCTGCAGCGAGGTCGCGCGTGCGCGAGTGGCAGATGGTCACGGTCAGGTGACGCTCCAGCAGCAACAAGGAGATCGGCTTGCCAACGATGTTGGAACGTCCGACGACCACAGCGTGGCGACCTTTCAGATCCAGACCGCATTCATCCAGCAAGCACATGATGCCTTTGGGAGTGCAAGGCACCGGTGCCTTGCGTCCTTGCATCAACGCACCTTGGTTGAAGGGGTGGAAGCCGTCGGCATCTTTGGCCGGGTCGATCGCGGCGAGCACTTCGTTCTCGTTGTAATCGCAATTCTTTGGCAACGGCAACTGCACCAGGATGCCGTGCACCTCAGGGCTGTCGTTGAGCTCCTGGATCAGCTTCAAGAGGGCGGCTTGACCGACATGCTCATCCAACTCATGGTGGATGTTGGTGATGCCGACCTTCTCGCATGCGCGACGCTTATTGCGCACGTAGATATGCGACGCTGGGTCGTTGCCGACCAGTATTGTGGCCAGACCTGGAGCTGGCATACCAGCATTGTGTTTTGCCTCGACCTTTTCTTTCAGGGAATTGAGGATACGCTCGGACAGGGCTTTGCCGTCGAGCAGTTGAGCTGGGGTATCCGATAGGTTCATGGTCTTCTTGGAGCTAGAATGCCAGGATTGTAGAAGCATGATGCAACTCACTCCACTGGTTAAACGCATACTCATTGCCTGGGCCGCAATCTGGGCAATCGGCTTCCTGACTGGGATCAACAGTCCAGGGCTTGCCACTTGGTTGGCGTTGGATCCGAGAGCGTTGATGAATGTTGAATTGACCAGTATTCCGGGGCTGCTGACCTACACAGTGGTGCACTCGCCAAGCTCCATTTTCCACCTCTTGTTCAACGCATGGATGTTCGCCCTGTTTGCACCTGAAATCGAGGTGCTGTTCCCCGGCAAGCGCTTCATGTTGTTGCTGTTGAAGGCCGCATTGTGGGGCACAGGGTTCACGCTGTTGCTCTACGGCTTGTTCCCGAGCACCTTCTCCAACCCTGTGATTGGGGGATCAGGCCTCGTTTCGGCAGTGATCGCGGCTTCAGCTGCGGTGTACCCGGACCGCGTGTTGAGTCTGATCATCCTGCGCGTGCGCCTGCTGTACTTCTTTCTATTCATCATTGCGTTGGATTTTCTCTTTTTCCTCGGCACGATTCTCGGCGCAAAAGATGGGATTGCACACCATGTCCATTTGGCCGGTGCCCTGTGTGGTTGGCTTGCAGTTGGCGGCTTCCAACGGATTGATGGCCCATGGCGGCGTTGGGCGCAGAAATCGGCTTCCCGCAAGGCTGAAAAGGACCACCAACAACAACAGAACGATGAGGCTGAATTGGACCGCATCCTGGCCAAAATCAGCAAGGATGGGCTACCCAGCCTGACCGCCGCCGAACGCAGTTTTCTTGAGCGTCGGTCCAAGCGCTGATAGCAGAGGTGGTGGTAGACTAAGGGCATGATTCTGTCCGCTCTGATGCTCTGTTTGCCGATGGCCTGTGCGGCGCCTCAGGATCCCGCCAAGGCAGCTGAATTCTCGAAGAAGTTGATGGAGGCCGCTGAAGTCTCCGATACCAAGGCGATGTCCGTGGCCCTGCAAAAATACTCGGAGGACGCCATCCTGCTTTTCCTCAGCAAGGCGGATGTCCGTGCGACATCAACCGACATCGAGATCAATGATTGGGTCGACGCCTTCGTGATGGCGTGGGACAAGACCTACCACACGGATTTTGCGCGCAACTACGACCGTTACCTGCAGCGCCTCGATGACAAGCAGCGTGCCTTCCGTTTCGAGTTGCTGACCAAGAACTATCCGGACATCAACCGTCAGCACATCGCAGCGCTGAACAAGGAAGAGACCGCGTGGGGCATCTTGCGCAAGAACGCCACCGGTACCGCCGAAGCCATCGATGGCGTCGGTGATTTGTTCTACTCGGCACGCGCGTGGAACATCGTCGGCAACCTCTACAACCCAAACTACCATGAGGAAGGCGCCAGTGCCATCACGGCCCTGGATGCTTATGGCAAGGCGATCGACGCACGTGAGAAGTTGGGCTTGACCACCGACCGGATGTTCTCCGACATGAATCGTGTCATTGATGATCTGCGTGCCGCTTCCGGGATTGCCGATCCGGATAACCCCGATGCCGATCTGACTCCAAAGGTCCCGCGTAATGCGATACCGGCTAAGGAAGGTTCTGCGCCAACCGAGATTCCATTGAGCTTCTCCAAGGAGAAGAAGCCTGGTGCGATCGTCCATGCTTCGGATTTGTCCGACTACGACCATTTCAACTGGCGCCGCGGCAACTTGCCGAAGCCAGGCGAACAACTCACGATCGGTGAGTTCGTGCCGGTCATCAACTTGATTCGCGTCGGTGCAACCAAGTACAAGATGGAGGCTGGCGCAGGTGAGACCAAGGAGTTCCGCATCAGCGAGAAACCCAAGGTGTTTTCGGTGGATCGCATGCATACCGATGGTGTGGTGCGTCCGTTCACTTTGGAGTTGTGCACCGGAACCGAGAGCGATGTCTATCAAGGCATCACGATGAACTTGCAACCCAGCGATAACGGTGGGCCGCTGTTCTTTCGTTCCGTCACCACCTTGGCTGGCGAAACTTCCTACGGCGCCCTGACCATCTACGACACTTCTTGCGATGGCAAGTTCGGCGTCGAAGAACTCGCGTTGATTGGTGCCGAAGGCATGATGGTGGATACCTTCCTCTATCGCCCCGACGCCATGACGCTGGGCAAGATGAAGCACTCCTTGCCGTTCAGTCGTTTCTTCCCTGACGCCAAAGGTGTCTGGTATGAGATGACGGTGCCGAGTTATGAGACTCCGTTCAGCGCAACCTTGCAAGTTGTCGAACCGAAGCTTGGCGCGATCGCAGTCGATTACCCTGGCATCAAGAAGCTCAAGCTGAATAGCTTGATCATCGAGAGTCGTTCCTCAGCCACCAAGGGCATGATCCTTGACCTTGCAACCTTCAAGGGCAAGCAGTTCATGATTCCGATCGGGCGTTATCAGGTCATGCAAGCTCGCTTCACCGGCAAAGGTGATCACGAGATGATGGTCCTGATGGATGCAGCCAAGCCGTACTTCGTGGATGTCCGTGAGGCTCCTGCAGAAGGTGATGCTGAAGTCGCCATAATCGAGCTGGGTGCACCCTTCAAGCTTGCAGCCACCTTCGCAATGGAAGGTAGAACTGCGATTGTTGATGGCCGCAGCCTGCATATCACCGGGCGCCACGATGAGCGTTACGTGCGCTTCATCGGCGCACCGTTGTTCGGCGTGGAAGTCAGTGCCAAGGGTGCCAAGGGTACCAGTCTGGCTATGCCTTCCAACGACGACGCGGCAGCCGATTGGGAGCGTCTGTTCTACCCCATGGACGCCGACCTCGAAATGAAGAACGACAACAAGCCGAAGATCACGCTGTCGATCAAGAAGCATCCCTGGTTCGGGAAACTGAGCAACATCATTGGCGGCTAAGGCCGCGATCGAGCCTTCGCGGCTCCGCTGAAAATCAAAAGAAAATACCGTGCTTGATTCCAGATGGGTCCGCGAGAACGCGGATGTAGTTCGTGACGCTGCAGTGCGCAAGCGTCTTGACGTCGGTGTGGTCGATTCCTTTCTTGAGAGGGATCAACTACACCGCGACGTATTGCTGCGCGTGGAGAACCTACGCGCCGACTTGAAGACTTCGTCGAAGAAACTCGGTAAGCTCGAGCCAGAAGAACGCGAGATCGCCTTGGCGGCGCAACGTGCTTCGAAAGCCGAGTTGAAGGAGTTGGAGAAGGAAGAGCAAGGCTTGCGCGCCGAAGTGCGCAGTTTCGCCATGCTGTTGCCGCAGCCGCCAGCAGATGACGTACCCGATGGCAAAGATGATCTCGAGAACGCCGAAGTCGCGATCGTCGGCAAGGTGCCTGAGTTCGATTTCGAAGCCCTCAGTCATTACGACTTAGGCGAAAAGCTCGGCATCATCGACATCAAGCGTGGCGTCAAGTTGTCGGGGTCGCGCAACTACTTGTTGCTTGGCGACGCCGCACGTTTGGAGCGCGCAGCTTTGCAGTTCGCCCTGGATCACATGATCCAACGTGGTTTCGAGATGGTCTCGGTGCCCACCTTAGTGAAGCGCGAGTGCATGGAAGGCACCGGGTACTTCCCAGGTGGAGAGGAGCAAGCCTATCTCGCCGAGCGCGATGACCTGGCGTTGGTCGGCACTTCGGAAGTACCGCTGACGTCGATCCACTCTGGTGAGACACTGGACTTTGACAAGTTGCCACTGCGCCGCGTGGCGCTGTCACCTTGTTATCGCCGTGAGGCAGGTACTTATGGCAAGGACACCAAAGGCCTTTACCGCGTGCACCAGTTTTGGAAAGTTGAGCAAGTCGTGCTCGGCCCAGCCGATGATGCTTGGTCGCTCGAAGAGCATAAGGCCATGCTCAAGCATTCCACCGACTTGATGGAAGCTATGGAGCTGCCATTTCGCGTGGTCAACGTTTGCACCGGAGACTTGGGTCAAGGCCAAGTCCAGAAGTGGGATATTGAGACCTGGATGCCAAGCCGTAATGCCTACGGTGAGACCCATTCCGCTTCTCGTTTCCATGACTTCCAGACGCGTCGCCTGAACCTGCGTTATCGCCCTGAAGGGGGCGGCAAGCCACAGTTCTGTCATTCGCTGAACAACACCGTGATCGCTTCACCGCGTGTCTTGATCGCCTTACTGGAAAACCATCAGCAAGCAGATGGCACGGTGCGCATTCCGGAAGTCTTGCGCCCTTATATGGGCGGCCAAGAAGTCATCGGTGACTAACCGCCACGGACCGGCTGGGAAACGGTACTGCCAGTGCCACTGACACCATCCAGGCTGGTGCCGTTGGAGTCGTCGGTGCTGCCATCACCGGCGACTCCCGTGCCATCACCCGTGCCGCTGGCATCATCTTCACCCGGTTGGGTCGAGTGCAAGCGGTTGCGGAAACGCCAACGCGTGCGCTCAGGATAGTGATAGACCTCGTTGAATTCCAAGCGCGCGCGGTTGGCACCAATGATGTTCAAACTCTCCAGGGAACGACGCGGCTGCACCTCCAACTCGAGGAAGATATCCACCGCAAAGGGCAAGGTCTGGCGCACTTCAGAATCCCAATCGTCGATCCATAGGGGATTGACGTCAGGCTCTTTGGTGTAACGGATTTGCAGGCTGACCACGCGATCGTAGAGCATGGTGTAGGTGCCATCGCGGAAGGGCTCATCATCGATCAAGGCGTCTTCACGGCGGTACAACTCCATGAAGTCATCGCGGCGCGGGTTGATGCGCAAGCGATAACCGACCTCATTTAACGGCGCATAGACCGGGCGATCAATCCCAGGAACGTTGACCGGTGCCTTGCCGCGACTGCGAACCAACATGTCCATCTGATCGGCCTCGGCGCCCATCAGCGTGCGGTTGACGCCCTTGAAGGCCTTGTACTCCTCAACATCGTAGACCGCGATGTTCTCCAGGTCCTCGCGCATACGTTCGACGATGCGCGGCCCGTTGTTCTCGGTCTCCATGATGTTATGAATCGCATCCACCGCCATGCGAGTGGAATCGACGGTCTGCATCACCGTGGTCATGATCATTCCCATGATCGCCAACGAGATCAAGACCTCCATGAGGGTGAAACCGCGCCGCATTACTCCAAGTCCTCCGTGTCGAGGTCAGGCCACAAGGTGCGATACAGTTCGAAATCCTGATAGATCGCCCAAGTGTCGATCAGTGTCTCCAGAATCAGTGCTTCGGTTTCTCCGTCATTGCGCACTGATGGGAAGGAGATGGTCAGGAAGATGCGCGTGAACTCTGCTTGCACGTCGTCTTCATCGCGATCCTCCTCTTCATTGCTGAGGAAGCGGCGCCAGACTTCTTCCGTTGGGTCTTCGCCACCACCTGCGAATTGGCTGCCATCGCCGATGCCGATCACATAAGTGAACTGGCCATGGCCTTCCTCGGAGAAATCGCCTTCGTAGCCGTCGTAGAGGTCGGGGATCATGCCCGCCTCGATACGGCGCAGTTGTGAAATCCCCAGCCGCGAGGCAATCGAGACCAGTCGCGCATTCGTTGCCTTGTTCATGGCACCAGAGCGCGCTTCCATCACGAAAGTGAAGATGATCGCTAGCAGAGCCAGGGCCGCCATGATCTCCAACAGAGTGAAGCCACTTCGTTTGAGCTGCTGCCTAGAAATCATTTTCCACCAGCAGTTCAGGTTCCAGATGCCCGGTGTAGACCGTGGCGATGCCGGTCAAGGCGAGGACGCGCACGGTCAATTCGAAATCGAACTCATCGGTGCTGCCTTCACCGCGCAAGTAGATGTGCACATCAGGGGCGCTACCGAGTGGATCGTAAACTAGTGCGTATTGACCTTCCGAAATCATCTCGCCACGCGGATCCATGACGCCGGTGATTTCCGTGCCTTCTTGCAACAGATGCCAAGTCAGCATCGGCCGGTCTTCAGGATCGGTAATCAGCTTGCCTTCGTCATCGAATGGAACCTGAATCGCATAGCGCTGCTCGGTGAAGTCGATCACCACGGCATATTCCTGTGCCTTGGAGATCGACTGGGTGCGCGCAAAATCAAGCTCAGCAAGCAACTCGCGAGCCGCTGCCTCGGTGCGCGTGGAGGGCAGCATTCCATCCAGACGAACAATCGCTAGGCTGGTCATCATCGCGACAATGATCACCACGGCGGTGATCTCGATCAGCGTGAAGCCTGCATCTCGTCTGGATTTCATTCCTTAGGCAGTAGCCTTACTGACTGAAAACCGTCTCGGTCGTGATGTCTTGGTTCTCGTTATCACCACCAGGCTCACCATCGGCGCCATAGCAAGTGATGAACGGATTGCCTTCGGAATCCTTCTCGTAGTCGTACTCGTTCTTCCAAGGGTCGAGCGGGATGATCTTGATGAAGGGCTGCCCCGTAGTTGGGTTCGGCTCGGTGAGCTCATCCAACGACTCTGGGAAGCTGTAGACCTCGAGTTTGTACTGATCCAAGGTGCTGTGGAACAGGCGAATCTGGTTGCCGGCTACCTTGGATTGGCTGGAGAACAGGGCGTTCCAGACACTTGGACCGACCGTACTGATCACCAAGCCCAAAATCAGGACGACCACCATGATCTCAATCAAGGTGAAGCCGCTGTTACGATGTTTGTGTAGTTTGCTTTTCATGTCTAGAAGTTCTGGGTCATTTGCATGACCGGCCACAGGATGGCGAGGATGATGAAGCCGACCATCACCGCGAGCACCAGAATCAGAATTGGTTCGATCAAAGAAGTCAGTTTCGCTGTGGCGATCTCCACTTCTTCCTGATACGTGTCGCCGATCTGGGTCATCATGTGATCCAGTTCGCCGGATTGCTCACCGACAGCAATCATGTAACCCAACAGTGGGGGGAATACGCCAGAGGCCTTGATCGGGCCCGCGATATCCGCGCCCTCAAGGATTTTCTTGCGTACATCATCGATGGTATTTTCCATCAGACGGTTGCCCAATACTGTGCGGTTGACCTCAAGGCAGCGTACCACCGGCACGCCGGAAGCGAGCAGGGTGGCAAAGGTCTGTGCGAATCGCGCGATCGACTGTTTGAGCAGCAGGTCGCCGAAGACTGGGATCTTCAACATACGCGTATCGGTCTTCAACCTGCCCTTCTCTGAGGAATAGTAGAGGTTGAATGCCAACAAACCGAACACCGCAACGACCACGAGCGCCCACCAATAACCAATCAGGAAATCCGAGGTGTTCTGCAGGATTTGGGTGGGCAATGGCAGTTCACTGCCTTGGTTCTCCAACATCGCGGTGATTTTGGGCACCACAAAACCGATCAGCAAGGCAACCACTAACAGGCCGACGACCAGCATGACGATTGGGTACATCATTGCGGCTTGCACCTTGTTCCGCACGCGGGCCTGTTCTTGCATGAACTCTGACATTTTCATCAGCACTTCATCCAAGTGACCGGATGCCTCTCCAGCACGGACCATGGAGACATTCAAGTCATCGAAGTAGTCCGGGTGTGCGGCGAAGGCATCGGCGGTAGGGGTACCTTGGGAAATGCGTTCGCGAATGTCGCGATAGACAATCGACAGACGCTTGTTCTCGGTCTGCTCAATGATCGCGCGCAAGGCCTCCGTAATCGGGATGCCTGCGCGGGTCAAGGTTGCGAGTTGGCGCGTGAAGGTACAAACATCATCGGTCTTGGCCTTGGTGCGGGTGGCACCACCTTGACGACCACGTGCGGCTTCTACTCGCGCGCGGATCTTGGCCAACTGCTTATTCTCAGGCTTGGACTTCTTGGCCAAAGCCTTTGACTTCGACTTGCCTTTGCCCTTGAACAAACCAGGCCCCTTGACCTTCTTGCCACCTTTCAGCTCAGCAATATCGGTCACCATGATCTTCTGACGCTTACATTTCACGCGCGCATCACGCGGTGAATCAGCATCGATCACACCAGAGGCTTTCTTGCCCTTTTCGTTAAATCCCTTCCACTCGTAGACAGGCATTTGAAATCAGGGTTTACATCAAGTCCAGTTGAGTCACGCGCATCACTTCCTCAGGGGAAGTCACGCCTTCGATGACCTTGTTCATGCCATCTTGACGCAAGGTCTTCATGCCGCCAGCGATTGCAGCACGCTTCAGCTCTGCAGCGGAAACATTCTTCATGACCAACTCGCGCATTTCTTCCGTCATGGCGAGAAGTTCATAAATTGCGGTTCGGCCTTGATAGCCGGAATGGAAGCAATCATCACAGCCAGGCGACCGTGCCATCTTGCCATCCTTCAACATCGAAGGATCGAGGCCGATGCCACGCAAGGTGCCAACGTCCTGATCCTCTGGCTCGACCCAAGTGTGGCAAGTCTTGCACAGGGTACGCACCAGGCGTTGCGCGATGACCAGCACCAAGGACGACGACACCAGATAGGATTCCAGGCCGAGGTCGATCAGACGGGTGATGGTGCTTGGTGCATCGTTGGTGTGCACCGTGGAGAACACCAAGTGACCGGTGATTGCAGCACGGATGGCGATTTCGGCCGTTTCCACGTCTCGAATCTCACCAACCATCATGACGTCGGGGTCTTGACGCAAGAAGGAGCGCAGGCCAGCCGCGAAGGTCAGGCCTTTCTTGGTATTCACCTGCACCTGGGAGACGCCGTCGAGCTGATACTCGACCGGATCCTCAATGGTAAGGATGTTCTTCTCACCGGTAGAGATCTGTGTGAGTCCACCGTACAGCGTGGTGGTCTTACCCGACCCAGTAGGGCCGGTGACCAAGATGATGCCGTGTGGGTAACTCAGGTAATGCTTGAGGATTTTCAGGTTGTCTTCATCAAGACCGATCTCATCAAGGTTGTAAGTGCGCGCGGTCTTATCCAGCAGACGCAATACACAACGCTCGCCTTCTGCGGTGGGGACCACCGAGATACGCACGTCGACCTCGCCATCACCGATACGAATCGAAGCACGACCATCTTGTGGCATACGACGCTCCGCAATGTCCATCTTGCCCATCACCTTGATACGCGATGTGACCGCGTCCTGGGCGTTCTTGGGAATGGACTCCATGTCATACAAGATGCCGTCGATGCGGAAGCGAACTTGCATGCGGTCGGCGTAAGGCTGGAAGTGCACATCCGAAGCGCGCAACTTCAGAGCTTGGAACAAGACTGAATTGACCAGCTTGATGATGGGGGCCTTGTTGGCCACATCGAGCAGGTCTTCACTTTCTTCGATCTCCGCGGCCAAGCCAGCGATATCGGTGTCCTCAAGATCATCGAGGGCATCGTCGACGCCATCCGCACGGTGACGGAATGCGCGGTTGATCAGTTCGGTGATTTCGCCGCGTGGAGCCAGGGCGAAGCGCACCGCACAAGGCAGCATGGCGACCAGGTCATCTTGCGGGTGAATATCCAGTGGGTGCGCACACACCACCACCAACTCACCGTTATCGACCTTGACCGCGACCATGTCGTGCGCGCGGGCGAAGGACAGCGGTACGTTGTCGACAAACAGCTTCGGCACCTGGATGCCTTGGAACTCGGTGATGAGCTCCATATCAAGATCTTCGCCGAAGGCACTGAGCACTGCGGCCTCATCAAGGCCACGAGTCATTAACACGCGATCCAGGGTCTGCCCCGTGGAGGCCGCCTGATCGCGAAGCTTACGCAGCTCTACCAGTTCTTGACCTGTGGACTTAGCCAGCAGGTCAATCAAACTGGGCGGACTGGTTACTTGTTCTTGGCTCACCGGCCCTCCTTAACGGCAGCTTCTCGTGTCGCTTCCACGGCACTGGAATCCTTCAGTTCTCCACCCGTCGTGGAGTAGGTCGGTGCAGCAAAGCCCGCCAAGTTCAAGGTTCCCATCTCGACCTCGCCGTTGTCGTCTTGATCGAGGATGACGTCGACTGGGCTATTCATACTGAACTCCGGATCAATGATGCGCACGCGGTCCAGCCCGATGGTCTCTGCAGCGCGGGACTTGCCCTGCTGGGAGATATCGTTGAGTTCATCGAAGTCTTCCATGATCCGCGGCGTGCAGAAGAAGAATAGCGTCGTCTTGACGTTGTTCTTGCTGGTGCTGCCGAACAGACCACCGATCACCGGAATATCTGACAAGTAAGGAATCCCCGACTCGCCATCAGTGATGTCGTTTCGCACGATGCCGCCCAACCACATCGTCGCGCCATCAGGCAGGTCCACCGAAGTCTGAATGCTTCGCGAGATGATTGACGGCGGGAGAGTGGTGGATTCATTTGGACGGAATGAGGAAACCTCCAGGTTGATCGCCAAGCGCAAGTACTTATGCGCCGAGATCGAAGGTGTGATGTTCAGCGAGATACCAGCCTCGGACCATTCCACACCAGTCGAGACCGATGCCTGAGTTGCATTTGAAGTTTGGTAAGGAACCCGGTCTTCCGATGTAACTGTCGCCATCTTGTTGTTCGATACCAACACCGAAGGTACCGACAGGATGTTCGAGTCTGTGCGGCTCTGCGCCATCTGCAAGATGATCGGAATGCCAAGGTCTTCGCCATCGAAGATACCCAAGGTCAAACCAGCTGCGGTTGGGGAAGGTAGGCGAGCATCGCCAATGCCACTCGACGTCGTGATGCCAGTCGAGGTGTAACCGAAGCCGCGCTGGGTGTCGCCGTTTGGCGTTTCCAAATTGGCGTATTCGAGGCCGATCTCTTTCGAGAAGTCCGAGCTGACTTCAATCAGGGCGGTCTCGATCAACACCTGCGATTGACGGCGATCCAAGGTATCCAACATGGCCTTGAACTCGGCCCATTTGGTGCGGGTGGCGGTCACCAGCAAGGAGTTGGTCTCCTCGTGGATCTCAACGATGATCTTCTGCTCTTGGGTATTGGTCCGCGAACTACCACCACCGCCGGCGTTACGGTCAACCCGTTCCCGCTCCTGCTCGGTCGCTTGAATGAACTGGGTGATCGACTCATCCAAGTCCGCCGCGCTCAAGTACTGAAGTACGTAAACGTGGTAGTTGGACTGTGGCTCTTCGACCTTGGTGTCCAGCTGTGCAACTAAATCCAGGATCGCTTCCATGATGTCAGGGTCCGCCGTGATCAACAGCGAGTTGTCCTGAGGGTAGGAAACGATGTTGGTGGCGATACGCGTCTGCACTTGCGGCTGACGGTTTCGCGAGTTGTTACGCGAGTTGCTCGAGCTGGTGCCCTCGGTCATGTTCTCGACCAACTCTGCCAGCAACTCAGCAAGTTCCTCGGCGCTGGCTTCACGTAAACGAACCTTGCGAAACTCAGGTTTGATGAACTCAGGCTTGCGGTCGAGGATCTGCACCATGCGCACCGATGCTGCCACGAAAGGACCATAACCTTGAATCAACAAGGCACGTTCTTGGCCAAGGTCCATGAAGGCTGAGTTGTCACCGGAAGTGGTGCCGATGGCAGTACGCAACTTGGTGCCCAAGTCGGTCGGGTCGGCGTACTTCAGAGGCACAGTCGTGAACAGATAAGTACCCGGTTGGTCCGCGAACTCTGGCACGTTTTCAACATCGACATATTGCGCGTTGGATTTAATCAACACGATGTTCGACGCCAACTGTTCGGTGATCACAATCACGGCAAGATCGCCCGAGCCCTGTTGGACACAGACGAAGCCATGGATCTTCATCATGATCTGGAAGAAGGAATAGAAATCCTCGCGCTTGATCTTCTTGCGCCCATAAAGCAGCAACTTGCGTCCATCCAGCTTGGCGCGGATGCCGGTGGAGGTTTCATCAAGTGTGAAGTTCAACCCAGTGTTGACTTGGCAAATCTTGATGAACTGGCGCAAGGTCAAGCCGCCGTCATCGAGTTCGCTGAGGTCAAGGGTGTAGTAGTCACCGTCGTCCTGCAGGACGCTTTCGGGAACTTCAAGATCTCCAACCGGATCCTGGAATACCGGCTGGAAGAGGAGTGGCACGAGGCCAAGGCTAATGGTGAGGAGCATGCGCTCTTGCTGTAAGTGGGGGCGCGGGCGGCGCCGAGACTGAGCAGAGTCTAGTCGTTTGGCCAGTCTCGCTCAAAGGCCGTTATGGCCTGGATTTGCGACGTGCTCAAAAAAGAGCATCTTCCTGGAAATCTTGGGCTCTCGGCTGTCCCTGCTTGTCAGGTTTGGATATGCTTTGCCACTTCCAAATCATGGATTTTCCTGCACATTTCCGGCCAGCCACCGTGCTGCTTTCGCCCAAGGTCAAGAGCAAATGGGATTTGCTCACTGAGATGGTCAATGCTGCCGCTAGTGCCTGGGAACTTTCTGCGGAATTAAAGGCCGAAAGTCAGCGTTCGCTGGTCGCTCGCGAGGAAAGCGTGTCGACTGGCATGGAAGCCGGCATCGCCGTACCGCATGCAGCGGTCGCAGGCCTGCCCAAGATGATCATCGGAATGGCAATCATTCCAGCTGGGATGGAATTCGAATCCCTCGATGGTCAGCCCTCCAAAGTGGTCGTCATGATCCTCGTTCCTAAGAGTGAGAAACTGGCGCATCTCCAGACCCTGACAGAGGTTGCGCGCAGACTAAGCGATAGCAACTTCCGTCAAAGCTTGCTCGATGCAAGCACTGGCGATCAGGTTGTGGGCCTCTGGTCCTAACCCCCAAAACCAGCTTTGCCTATTGAGGGCATGAGTGCTACTCGTCCTAGCGCGTCCACGAGCACCACTGCTTGATGCGCTCCTGAGTGGCCTGTTCCAAGTGATCGCACATCTGCTGGTAGGCTGGCAATGGACCGCCAAAAGGGTCCGGCACTGGGTTGCCATGCAGGTCATACAGTGCCATGGGGGCATTTTTCGGCAACGCGGCCAGATGATTCAGTCCCATCCCCAGGAACAGATCCCACGGCCGATCGAGCATGTCCTCGAGGTTGGCCGAACGGTGAGCACTGAGATCCAAGCCAATCTTGGCGGCGACGTCGACCGAATGTTCGCTGGCCGGGCCATCTGGCATTGCGAAAGTGCCCGCTGAGGCGATTTCCCAGCCCAAGCGCGGTAGATCCGCCTCGGAAACTCCCCAGGCAGCAGCCAATTCGGCGCGCAGCATGACCTCGCCAACGGGGGAACGGCAGATATTGCCACTGCACAACACCAGGATGCGCAAGCCAAGCATTAGTTGATCTGGAGTGAGCTCGCCGCGACGCACTTGTGGCATGGGATCGAACTCGACCACCGCCGAAGCACTGGCGGCCTGTAGTTGCGGCAGTTCACTGGCCGCAGGAATGCCTTTTTGGGCCAACCAATCCTGCAATCCCTGGCCGAACAGGGGGTCAGCAGAGGCCTCGTTGATGCTGGTCATCAACAAAGGACAGCCAACTGCCTGGGCAGCCATCTGGAAGGTCTGGTTCTGCGGCAGACGCAAACCCACCTTGAGCCATGGCCAGTTCCACACCTTAGGCAAAGCCAACCACTCCGCTGGCAGTACCGCGGTTACACCCTGTGGCAGATTCATCGTTAACCATGCGGCCAGACCTGGAGGCAGACCAGGGGCGATGGCGGCGACTTGGCCTAAGTCGGCGAAATGCAGGCTGAAAGGCCGAGCTTCATCATAACCTTTGACGGCAGCAAGCTTTGCACTCGCATCAGCGGCATTTGCACGGATCGCCAAGCCTGGCACCGTGTCGGTAGGCAGGGCCACGATCTGGCCACTGAGAAGGGATTCGGTCAAGTCGGTCACGGTAAAGAAGCCCCGAACACCTGCATCGTGGTCCCAAGTGGGGTGGGCGCGCGGGGTTGGGGTATCCTATGCGCGCCGTCCCGCCACGGCCTCCCATGAGTTCCAAGGATGCCTCCAACGCCCCGGGTGTCGACCCGCAAACCCTCGCCAGATTGGCGGGTGGCTTGGCGCATGAGTTGAAAAACCCGCTGAGCACCATCGGTTTGCACTTGGCCTTGATGGATGAGGATTGGCGCGATGAGGAGGGGGCTAAGGCACGGCGTACTGTCAAGACGGTCGGAATCCTAAAGCATGAGGTGGAGCGCCTCAACGGCATCCTCGAAGACTTCCTGCGCTTCGCGCGCACCGACTCCTTAGAGACCCGCATGGGCAACCTGAATCAGGTGGTGGAGCAGGTCGAGCGCTTTGCCGCTCCCGAAGCCGAGCGCTTGGGCATCCACCTGCGCAGTCACCTCGATTTGGAAATGCCAGAGATCCTGCTCGATAGCGGGCGCCTGCGCCAAGCCTTGTTGAACCTAGTAATCAATGCGCGTCAAGCGATGGAAAAGCGTGGTAGCGGCGGCATCACCCTAATCACGCGCCGTGAAGGAACCTGGGCAGTGGTGGAAGTGGTCGACGATGGCCCCGGCATGGAAGAGGAGATTTTGCAGCGCTGCTTCGAGGTTTACTACTCGACCAAAGGCAGTGGCTCCGGGCTTGGACTGGCAACCGTACGCCGCATCGTCGAAGCCCATGGCGGTACCTTGGAAGTGCAAAGTGCTCCAGGCAAAGGCACCCGCGTGACCATGTGCCTGCCTCTAGAATCGGAACCGCAAGATGGCTGAATCCCGCTTACTGGTAGTTGACGACGATCGCGCCCACGCCGAGGCCATGCAGATGGCTTTGGAGCGCGACGGTCACGTGGTGGAAATCGCTGATAACTACATGGCAGCCTTAGACCGCGTGCGTGCACGCGAGTTTGATGTGGTGCTGACTGACTTAATGCTTGGCGACGGCAACGGTTTGGATTTGTTGCGTCAACTGCGTGAGTTGTTCCCCGGCTTGTCAGTTTTCCTAATCACCGGTTACGGTTCGGTGGAGACTGCCGTCGAAGCCATGCAAGAGGGTGCAGCCGATTATCTGACCAAGCCGGTCAATCTTGGCGAACTGCGCACGCGTGTGAATCGCGAGCTCGAGAAACTGCAACTGGCGCTCGATAACGAGGAGTTACGCCAGGCACTCGATAAGCGTTATGGCCTCGAAGGTATGGTCGGCAACGCGCCAAAGATGCAACGCGTCTTTGACCTGGTACGTCAAGCAGGCCGCACCGATGCAACGGTATTGGTGCTGGGTGAAAGTGGAACTGGCAAGGAATTAATCGCCAATGCATTGCATCGTTTGTCACCGCGTTCTTCGCGACGCTTCGTCGCCATCAACTGTGCGGCCTTGACCGAGTCGCTGATCGAAAGCGAATTGTTCGGCCACACCAAAGGCGCTTTCACCGGTGCCGCCGATGCCAAGCAAGGCAAGTTCGAATACGCCGAAGGCGGAACCTTGTTCTTGGATGAGATTGGCGACATGCCACTCTCCACTCAAGCCAAGTTGTTGCGCGTGTTGGAAAACCGCGAGGTCATGCCGGTCGGCAGTAATGCCGCGCGGCCAGTGGATGTGCGGATCGTTGCGGCCACCAACCGCAACCTACAAGAACGAGTTGCCGCAGGGCAGTTCCGCGAGGATCTCTATTACCGCTTGGCAGTTGTGCAGATTGACATGCCGGCTTTGAAGGAGCGCATCGAAGACCTGCCATTATTGATCGACCTCTTCCTGCAGGAGTTGCAGGAGCGTCACCGCAAAAGCATCGAGTCGATTTCCGATCCCGTGCTGCGCGTCTTCCGCGAGCATTCCTGGCCCGGCAACGTACGTGAGTTGCGCAACGCGGTGGAAACTATGGTGGTGCTCGATTCCGACGGCATCTTAGGCCTTGATGATCTGCCGATTATGCTGCGTGACAAGGCAGCCGAACTGCCAGATGTGGCCTTGCCTGAGGAAACCCCGGCAGCCTCGTCGGCAGAGCCTGCTTATGACTTGGTCGGCAAGACTCTGGCCGAGGTCGAGAAAGACCTGTTGCTCAACACCCTGGAGGCGCTGGGGGGCAACCGCCAAAAGGCGGCCGCGCAGTTGGGCATTGGCGAGCGCACGCTGTACCGCAAGCTGAAGGAATATCAGGCCTGAGCGGCTCCTTTCGGCGCAGAATTGACCCCAGCTGCTAGCTGGAGCGCCGTCGGCGACTGTCATGGCACGCCTGCCAGATTGGCAGATTTGGGCTGGCACAGCAGTTGATACCTATGCGGCGGGAAAACATCCCATTTGAATCATGGCAAAAATCATCGGTATCGACCTCGGAACGACCAACTCGGTTGTTTCCGTGCTTGAAGGCGGGGAGACCAAGGTCATCCCTAACAAAGAAGGCGGGCGCACGACCCCATCGGTTGTGGCTTTCCAAGACAACGGCCAACGTTTGGTCGGCGGCCCGGCTAAGCGCCAGGCAGTAACCAACCCGACTCGCACGATCTTCTCGATCAAGCGTTTCATGGGTCGTCGTCACGAGGAAGTGAGCGGCGAAGAGAAGATGGTTCCTTATGAGGTCGTCGGCGGCCAAAAGGACATCGTTCGCGTGAAGGTTGGCGACAAGGAGTACTCCGCACCGGAGATTAGCTCCTACATTCTTGGCTACTTGAAGGAGTGCGCCGAGGACTACCTTGGCGATAAGGTCACCAAGGCTGTTGTCACCGTTCCGGCTTACTTCAACGACTCGCAGCGCCAGGCAACCAAAGACGCCGGCAAGATCGCGGGCCTTGAGGTAGAGCGCATCATCAACGAGCCAACTGCCGCAGCGATTGCTTTCGGCATGGACAAGAAGAAGGCTGGCAAGATCGCCGTCTTTGACCTTGGTGGTGGTACTTTCGATATCTCGATCCTGGATATCGGCGATGGCGTGTTTGAAGTGCTTTCCACTTCGGGCGATACCCACCTCGGTGGCGATGACATCGACCAGACCTTGATCGACTGGGTTGCTGGTGAATTCGCTCGCGAGAACGGCATCGATCTGCGCGACGACAACATGGCATTGCAGCGCCTCAAGGAGGCATGCGAGAAGGCCAAGTGTGAGTTGAGCTCCGGTAACGAAACGCAGATCAACCTGCCTTTCATCACCGCCGATGCATCCGGTCCTAAGCACCTGATGGTGAGCCTGACACGCGCCAAGTTCGAAAGCCTCAACGCAGAGTTCTTCGCACGTTGCAAGACTCCATGTGAGCAAGCTCTATCGGATGCCGGCCTTTCGCCGAAGGAAATCGACGAGGTACTCCTGGTCGGTGGTTCCACCCGCATTCCTCAAGTACAGGAGATCGTCAAGACGGTCTTCCAGCAGGAGCCAAACCGCTCCATGAACCCTGATGAAGTCGTTGCCATGGGTGCATCGATTCAAGGTGGTGTACTCGCTGGTGACGTGGAAGACCTGGTGCTACTCGATGTGACTCCGCTGAGCCTTGGTATCGAAACCATGGGCGGCGTGATGACCACCTTGATCGAGCGCAACACCACCATTCCTACTACCAAGAAGGAAGTGTTCTCGACGGCTGCTGATAACCAGCCAAAGGTTGAGGTTCACGTGATGCAGGGCGAGCGCCCAATGGCTGCGGATAACCGCACCTTGGATCGCTTCACTCTCGATGGCATTCCACCAGCACCACGTGGTGTGCCGCAGATCGAGGTCGAGTTCGACGTCGACAGCAACGGCATCTTGCATGTGCACGCCGTTGATAAGGCTACCGGTAAGGAGCACAAGGTTCGCATCGAGCAGAGCTCTGGTTTGTCTGACGATGACATCCAGCGCATGCAAGACGATGCCGAGAAGTTCAAGGAGCAAGACGAAGCCGCGAAGGACGTCGTCGAGAAGCGCAACCTAGCTGATCAAGCAGTTTGGCAAGCGCAGAAGATGCTCAAGGAGAACGAAGCCAAGATCGATGAGGCCGACAAGACCGCAGTCGAAGAGAAGATCACTGCTGTCGAAGAAGCTCTCAAGGGTGAAGACATGGCGGCGATTGACGCCAAAGTGGAAGAACTCACGCAGGCTTTGCACCCGATCGCATCCAAGCTCTACTCGGAGACCGAAGAAGGCCAGCCTGGCCCGCCACCAGCTCCTGAAGCCGGTGCGGATGATGCTGCCGACGACGTCGTCGACGCCGACTTCGAAGTGAAGAACTAGGACAGCACCGATAGTGGGCGTTTTCGCACGCCCTGTTCGGTACTTTGATACGGGGCTCCGGGTTAGTAACCTGGAGCCCCGGCATTGTTTTTGCACTACTCATCCTTCCGATGATCAAGACGGAACGGCTCACCAAGCATTACGGCACCATCCACGCACTCTCCGAGGTCGACCTAGAAGTCGCCCCTGGTGAGATTTTGGGCTTTTTGGGGCCTAACGGTGCCGGCAAGAGCACCACACTGCGGATTCTGAGTGGCTATCTGCCGCCTACATCCGGCAAGGCCAGCATCAACGGCCTGGACCTGATGAACGAATCGCTGGCCGCACGACGCTGCACCGGCTACCTGCCGGAAAACTTCGTCGCACCCAGTGAGCTGCGGGTGTCGGAATACCTGCGTTTCCGCGCCGCCCTGAAAGGTCTGAGCCGCAAGCAAGTCCCCGCCGAAGTGCAACGCGTTGCCAAGCATCTTGGCCTGGAACCACGTTTGCGCCAACCCTTCTCAGCCCTGTCGAAGGGATTCCGTCAGCGTGTTGGCCTCGCCGACGCCTTGCTGGGGGATCCGCCTGCCTTGCTGCTGGATGAACCTTTCTCCGGTCTGGATCCGCTGCAACGCGAAGAGTTCCGCACCATCTTGAAGAATCTGGCAGCAGCCGGCAAAGCCATCTTGTTCAGCTCGCACGTCTTGCCTGAGGTTGAAGAGATCGCCACGCGCGTATTGATTCTGCATCAAGGACGTTCGAAAGCGGTTGGCACTTTGGAAGATCTGCAGAGCCACTTACATGAGAAGGCCAAGTTGTGCGTGCGTTTGTCCGAAGCTGGCACCAAAGCCCACGAGGTCCTGGCTGCTGCTGCACAGGAACTGGACTTCAGCTTTGAAGAACAGAACGACAAGAGCTTCTTGATCGAACTGAATGACCACAGTCACCGTAGTGACTTATTCCAACGCCTTGCTGCCGCCAAACTACCTGTGATTGAATTCCGCGAGTTGCGTCCCGACTTGGACCAGCTGTTCCGTAGCTTGGTCGAGGAAACCGCCACATGAGAGCCTTCGTAGCCCTGTGGAAGCGCGAGGTCTTCTCGATGCTGGTGTCACCCTTCGCATTCGTGTTGTTGGGAGTCTGGTTCCTGCTCAATGGCATGTTGTTCGTGGTGGCTTTGAGCACCCAGCAAGTCATGGCCGACCTGCGTTTGCTGCCGCCGTTTTTGTTCGGCAGTGGCATGTTGGTGTGGCTGCTGTTGCCGGCCTTCCCGCCGCTGTTGTGCATTCGCCTGTTCGCCGAGGAACATCGCGTTGGCACTCTAGAACCGTTGCTGACGGCACCGATTCGCGATTTCGCGGTGGTGCTGGCCAAGTACTTAGCAGCCTGCGTTTTCTTCCTACTGTTCTGGGGCGGCGTATTGTTGCTGTTCCTGCTGCTGCACTGGCATGGCGGCAACTTAGATTGGGCGCGCGTGCTTGGTGGCATGCTGGGCGCGATCCTGGTGTCCTTTCTGTTCTTGGCCACGGGATTGTGGGCTTCTTCCTGGAGTTCCAACTTGGTGCTTGGTGCCGGTGGCGGTGCCGCGTTGAACTACCTGCTGTTGTTCGTGCCGGCCCTATTCGAACTGAATGAAGGACCGTTAGGTTCGGTGGCACGTAGCATGCACTTACCGAACTTCCTCGACCGAGGTTTCTCGGCGGGCTTGCTCGACAGCTATGCCTTGGTCTACTTATTAGGACTATCAGCACTATTCCTTTTCCTTACTTGGATGCGCTTGGTCTCGCGGAGGTGGGTGCCATGAGCCGACGCCTTCGCTTAGGTCTGCTGACCATGTTCGCCGCGGCTTGCGCCATCGCTTTCACGGTGTTGTTGCTTTACACCTTCTCGCGCCCTGGTTTGCGCGTACGCATCGATCTCTCAAGTACTGGAACTGCCGGCCTGAGTGATCGCACCGTCAGCGCCTTGAACCAATTACCCGAAGGCAGTCGCTTGACTGCATTCCTGTTCCCGGAAGATGATTCCTTCCGCTGGTTCAACGCCAACGTCTACCCGCAGGCTTTCGATCGGATCACTAGCCTAGTCGAGGATGCCCGCGTGCAAAGCGGTGGCAAGTTGGAAACGCTAGTCATTGACATCAACAGTCCAATGGTCGCGCGCGAGCGTGAGATCAACCGCAGCCAACGCAAGCCAGGCGAAGCCATCGTGCTGGAAAGCGTCGATCAACGTCGCGTGATCAGTTTCGAAGACCTGTTCCAGATCCTGCGCGCCAACGTCAATGACAGTACGCCGGCTCGCATTCAACGTGAACGTGTGGATACCGCCTTGGGCGACGCCGCCGTGGCACTCGCCAGTGGCAGTACCTTGAAAGCGGGAATCGTGACTGGTTATGGCCAGGCTTCCGCCACCGACCCGAACGGCTTGCTCGGCCTCTCGCAACTATTGGTGCGCGATAACTGGGAGCCGATTGAGATCGAAGGTCCCGCGGATGCGGTGGACTGTGATTTGCTGATCTTTGTCGATCAGAAACAGCCTTTCCTGCCGTCGGACTTGAAGTCCATGGAGGATTGGCTTGCTGCTGACAAGGCAATCATGGTCGCACTCGGTCCGAATGCATCGCCGGCAGCAGCCAAGCAATGGAATACCCTGCTGAAGGATCGCGGCACAGGCTTCGAACCAGGTTTGATTTGTGAACCGATCCGTAGTGCCGCCGGCATGGTGGAGGGGCGTAGTGATTGCGCCAAGTTGGAACTGAATGCGGAACGCTTCAGTGGCCAGCATCCAATCACCATTCCATTGATTGAGGACAACCGCCTGCTGTTGGTCATTGGCGCGCGCCCGGTGATCTTCCAGAGCGGTACTAACGACTACACCCAGGAACGCTTGCTTCGCACCGATCCTTTGGCGTGGGCGGATTCGCAAGACCCCAACGGCCTGGTCTTTTCCTACGACAAGAATGAGACGCGCGGCATCCGTTCGATCGCCGTGGCTACCGAACGCTGGTCGCCCGGCAAAGAGGGGCGCATGGGGCGCATCGTCGCTTTGGGATCAGCCGCCAGCCTTAGCGCCGGGCTTGAGTTCAATCGCGACTTCATCACCTCTAGCCTGCAATGGCTCGGTGGCGACGACCGCAAGTCCAGCGGTTTGATCGGATTGGGCGAACGCCCATTCCAACCTGATCGCGATTCGATTGCGCGCATCAACAACATCAGCGTCTACGGGATTCCGGGCGTGACCTTTCTGATTGGTTTGTGGGTTTTCTGGAGAAGAAGACGATGACTCCTGCACGATTGTTACTTGGTTGTTTGCTGCTGGCTGCTGCCGGCTTCGGTTTATGGAAGTTGGCTGATCAAAGTGGTGATCAGAAACCATTTGTCGAACTGCCCGAGGAAGTCGAATCACCGATGATGAGTGGTGACATGGCTTTGCTCGATCGTTTCGTGCTGGAGCAACCGCGCTATGGCATCAGCGTGCGCATCGACAAGCAAGAGGATCGATGGATGATCACCGAACCTTTGGTCGATCTACCTGAACCGATGGCCATCAGCTACACGCTGCAAGTACTCTTCGGCGATGACTGGCAAGCCGCTCCAGATGACTGGGCTGGACAATCGCACGAAGACCTAGGCCTGGAACCTGCCGCTGCCTTGATCGAGTTGCGTTACAGCAATGGCGAAACCGAATTGTTGAAGATCGGTGCCGAGGAACAGACCGGGCGTTGGCGCGTGGCCGAACGCAACGGCGAACTATTTCGCTTCCCGATCGCTGCTTTCCGACGTTTGGTGCAACCCACCGTGCTATGGCGCGATCACCGCATGCAACCCTTCGGCGTCAACGTTGACCACGTGGTGTGGCAACCGCTCGAAGGCCAAGCCTTGGAGCTGGAACGTGAGGGCAGCCGCTGGTATCTGCGCAAACCATTCTCGTCGCCACTCAGCGATCAGGCCTTCCCATATCTAATGCAGATGTTGGGGTGGCGGGTCGACAGCATGGGCTCCTTACCAAGTGCTGAGATGGCCTTCGAGAAACCGCTGGGGGCTTTGACCCTCAGCCAAGGTGGATCCACCGTGCAGCTTCAGATTCACCTTGATGGCATCACCTCCGACCAGCGTGATTACCCGATCGCCTACTCGGAGCGCGCCTTCAGCTTCTTGGAATTGGAATTGGATGAGATCCGCAGTAATCGCGTGTTGGACCTGGACACCAGTCAGATTTCCTCGGTGCAGGTCGAGTACGGCAACAACAAACGCATCTACCGCAAACGCCCGGAAGGTTGGATCAACATCAACGACGACGCCATCGTGCCAGAGCAGTCGGCTTTCATCGCAGCAGTCGTCGAACATGGCGCCTTGCTCGAACGTGGCGAGTCCGTGGAATTGCCACAAGGTGCGCCTTCCGGTCGCATCCTGTTCTCGATCTCACGAACTCCCAAGGAACGTGGCTCGACCATCCTGCAATGGTGGGTCGATGATCAGGATCGTAATCTGGTAGCGACTAGCAAGGCCACCGATGCCTCAGTCTCGAGTATCAACTTCGAGTTAGGCGTGCGCGATTTATTCGGCTTCTAGGGGAGCGAAATCGCCCCAAACCTCGGGCTGGCCTTATTGGGCCATCACTCTGGGGCAGAATCGCCCCAGAAAATCTGGTTGTCATGCCAGGTCAGGCGCCCATCGATCAATAATTCCAAAGCCTCCGGGAAGGCTTCAGTCTCGGCAGCGAAGACTTTGACAGCAACTTCGTCGGCAGTCTCTTCACCGCTCAAAGGCACGGCGGTCTGCAGCACCACTGGACCTTGGTCGTATTCAGAAGTGGCGAAGTGCACTGTGCAACCACTAACCGGCACACCATCCTTGACCACGGCTTCGTGGACATGATGTCCCCAGAAACCCTTGCCGCCATAAGCTGGCAATAACGCGGGGTGGATGTTCAACACGCGGCCTTCCAACTGTGGCGGGATCGGCAGCAGCTGCAACCAACCAGCCAGGATCACCCAATCCGGACGTGACTCCAAGATCGCACCAATCAATAAGTCATTGCGACGATCACGGTCGGGATAGTTCTTCGGGCCGATTACCAACACCGGCAACTGCAAGCGCCTTGCGCGTTCGGTAGCGCCAAGGTCACTACTGGAAACGATGACCAAGCAGATTTCGGCATCGAGATGCCCGCTCTGGATGCGAGCGTAAAGGTTCTCGAGAGTGCGGCCGCCACCAGAGGCGAGCACCACCAAGCGCGCGCAAGGTCTCACGGCGTGAAGCCCCAGAACGATGCACCGTTGGAGCTCCAGGCAGACAACAGCGAGAAGTGTTCACCGAGTCCACGTGCATGCAATAAGGCGTCGTAAGCATCGCTGCCAGCTAGCGCTTCGCTGAGCTCAAGCATCTGCTGCAAGGCCATCCATTCGGATTGCATTGGCTCCGCCATGGCTTCCGACGTTTGCAAGACATCAAGCCAACCACTGACGGCCAAGACGACATTGTTGGCGGCAGCGGCTGATGGTGGAGCCTGCCCCCAAGCCTGAAGGTGACGCGCCAAAGATGCCTCAGCAATGAGCAGCTGTAAGGCCTGGCGATCGGGCAGATTACCATCCTTGGCCGGGCCTAAAACCTGGTCAAGGAAGGTCGAGAAGGCCTGCGGATACAGGAAGGCGCTCCATGGGTCGGTGCGTGCAACGCGTTCGCCGTTGACCTGAATCATGATGGTGACGCCGTCGGGATTAGCCTCGGTGGCATAAGCACGCTTTCCACCGATGGGTTCGGTGATCTGGATCTGTTCCGACGCGTTCAAACGCGCGAAGACTTGCTCCATGGCACGTTGCGCAGAAGTGAACAACTCTGAACGCGCAGCAATGGCTTGAGCCAAGCCCGGATGCGCACAATCAGCAGCAGCCTGTTCCAAGGAAGCAACGGCGGCAGCGAAGTCCATCCGCTCGACAGCAGCTAAGGCACCATCTTGCAAGGCTTCCACAGCAGCGAGGCGGGTTCCCTCAAAGGCTTTTTCCAAGGCGGTCTGTTCGGCAACTACAGCAGCACTGGCCAAGTCATCAACTTGATGCTGCCATTCCGATACGCCACGCACGGCACCATTCATGGCGGCAGCGAATTGATCGCGTAAGCTGGCGGCTTCGGTCCATTTCTCAGCGGACAACAAGGAAGCGTGCTCGGTCTTCCAAGCAAAGGCAGCATCTTTACTGGAGTTATCGACGCGACTCCAAAGCGGCACCAACAAGTCTGCGCTCAGGGAACTTGCAGCTAGGCTCGCCTGTGCTTCGCCGTATTTTTGCTGCTTCAACAAGCTCTGCAGACTGGTCTCGAGCTCGGCCAAGGCGAGGCGTCGGGCTTCGGCTGCGGCATCGACGACCGGGTCATTAGATTCGGTGTTCGGCGTGCCTGGTTCTGGCAAATCCCCAAGGCGCTCCAACTCATCAAGGGCCTGCATGCGAAACTCGCTTTCAGGGTTCTGACTGAGGAACTCCATCAAGGCCGCTTCACGATCAGCACCTTCAGCGACGGCCATGGCACGCGTGAAGGCAACCTCAACTTCAAGGCGTGCATTTCGATCGCGCTCCTCTTGGGCATCGGGCGACTCGACCTCAACGATCACCGGACCCTTCTCACTGGTCAAGACTGAGTACAAGGAAACACCGACCGCCACGACAGCAAGAGCCAGCACGCCAAGCAGCAAGTTGTTGGATTTCTTGACCTCGAGTAGAGCCTGGATCTCTTCGGCTATTTCATCGGCACTGGCCGGACGATCATCCGGGTTCTTGGCCATTAACCATTCGAGTACCTCTTGCACTGCAGCCGGCGCATCGACGCCATGCTCCTTAAGGCTCGGGATGAGGGAGTCGCGATGGCTGCGCAGAATGTCACGCACGCTCTCACCTTGATAAGGAGTCTTGCCGGTGAGTAGGCGGAACAGGGTGCAGCCCAAGCTGTAGAAATCCGAACGGAAATCGATGTGCTCGCCGCTGACACATTCCGGCGCCATAAAGTGTGGGGTGCCTCCGGCGGCCTGAGCCTCGACCATGCCACGCGTTGCGGCCATGCCCAAGTCCGCGAGCTTGGTGCGACCATCGATGGTCAACATCAAGTTCTCGGGTTTGATGTCGCGGTGCACCAACTTATGTTCGCGCGCGAAACGCAAGGCTTCGACGCAATCCAACATGAACACGAAAGCCTCGCGCCATGGCAAACTGCCCTTCTCTTCGAGTAGTTGTTCCAGGTCACCACCCGGCACCAATTCCATGGCGAAGAAATGCAGCCCGCGTTCGAAGCCGACGTCGTAGACCTGCACCAAGTTTGGATGCGACAGGCGCCCAGCGGCAACCGCTTCACGCTTGAAAGAAGCGACTGCAAGTGGTGACTTCTTGGCAGCTTTGGGATCAAGAATCTTCAGCGCAACTTCACGATCCAGGTTGATCTGGATGGCGCGGTAGACCACACCGACCGAACCATTACCGAGACGGTCAACAATGCGATAGCCACCGAGATCGGTGCCGACCAATGGATCCACCACCGGGGCGTCGCCCTCGGCCTGCAGGCTCCACTGTTGGTCCTCGAAAGAGCAGATCACGTTATGACCGAACTTGACCTCTGCGATATCGCGCACCTTGCCATCGACTAGGAAGCCAAGGCCACCGCGGCCGCTCAACTTAATGCTGCCGCGATCGCTGCTCTCGGCAACGAAGCCGGCACGAGATTCCGGATCTTGGTGCAGCCGATCAAGCTCGCCACTTGCAGAGACGAGTAGGTAAAGCGGCGCATCGCGAAGCACAAAGGCTCCACCATGGTCAAGACCAGCTTGGTTCCAGCGCAGGCGTGTGGTCAAAATCAGTCGGCAGTCGGGGACGGGAAGATGGCTCGTCCAACTCTTACTAGGTTAGCCCCTTCCTCGATGGCGGTTTCAAAGTCAGCGGACATCCCCATGGAAAGCAGGGCGTTGGGGGCGAGACGGCCCTCAGATTGTAAGTCCTGGAAGCGCCGATGCAGGCTGGCGAAGATGCTTCTTAGTTCCGAATCGGCGACATTGGCCAACGCCAAGGTCATCAAGCCGGCGCAATGAAGGCGCTGACTGGCCAGTACTTCATCGACGAGGGCATCGAGATTCTCCAAAGTGCTGCCATAACGCCCATCTTCAGGGTGCAGATTGACCTGCAATAGCACCGGATAAGGGGCGGCATCTTGTTCATCCAGGACCCGCTCCATGCGACCCAAGGTGCGGCTTTCTCCGAGTGCTTGGAAGAGGTTCGAAGCCGCCAGCCCACGTCGTACTTTCTTACCTTGCAGTGGTCCAAGCAGATGCCATTCGGCTTGCGGCAATACCGCGCGATGTTCTTCCAAGGCTTGCACGCGGTTGTGCCCGAAGAGCCGCTGACCCGCTTGCCAAGCCTCTCTTAAGGTCTCCGGGGTGGCGGTCTTGGCCACCGCAACAAGTTGCACTTCTTCACCCGATCTTGCGGCTTTTTCGGCGGCTTGATCGATGCGGCGACGTATTTCGGCGAGGCGTTCAGCAGTCATCAGGGCTTTCCGTTTTGAAGGCGGGGAAAATCGCAGCTTCTCTAGGGACTTTAATGCGGCGGACCTAGAATATGGCACTTCCAACCCTGGAAAGCACATGATTCTCGGCATCCCTAAAGAAATCAAGGTCCTCGAAGCACGAGTCGCATTGACTCCCGCCGGCGCACACACGTTGGTGGAAGCAGGCCACGAGGTACTCATCGAAACATCTGCTGGTGGCGGCTCCGGCTTCACCGATCAGGAGTACATCGATGCCGGCGCAAAGATCTTGCCGAACGCCGACGACGTCTGGGCGCAGGCAGAAATGATCGTCAAGGTGAAGGAGCCACAGCCAGTGGAGATCGCCCGCGCGCGCCCTGGCCAGACCATCTTCACTTACTTCCACTTCGCTGCGGATCGTGAACTGACCGAAGGCATGGTCGCCACTGGCGCCCATTGCTTTGCTTATGAGACCTTGGAAGTCGGACGCCATCTGCCACTGCTGACTCCCATGTCGGAAGTCGCCGGTCGCATGTCGGTGCAGGAAGGCGCCAAGTGCTTGCAGGCACCTCAAGGTGGCCGCGGCGTATTGCTCGGTGGCTTGCCGGGTGTAGCGCCTGCCAACGTCATGATCCTTGGTGGTGGGGTAGTCGGTACCCAAGCCGCATGGATGGCTGCCGGTCTCGGCGCCAACGTCTACATCTTCGACGTTGACCTGGAGCGCATGCGTTACCTTGAAGACGTCATGCCCCAAAACGTGACCACCATCTACAGTAACCGTGGTGCGATTCGCGAAATGTTGCCGCATACTGATCTTCTGATTGGTGCCGTGTTGGTCACCGGTGCACGCGCACCGAAGTTGGTCCTCGAAGATGATCTCAAGATCATGATGGAAGGCTCTGTCATTGTCGACGTGGCAGTCGACCAAGGCGGCTGCATCGAAACCTGCCGTCCGACCACCCACGAGGAACCGACCTTCGTCATCGATGGCGTGGTGCATTACTGCGTGGCCAACATGCCTGGTGCAGTACCTCGTACCAGTACCTTTGGCCTGACCAACGCGACCTTGCCTTATGTCATGCAGCTCGCCAACGTCGGCCCTAGGGATGCGGTGCTCAACGATACGCGCATGGCCACTTGCGCCAACACCTTGGCTGGCAAGTTGACCCACGAAGCGGTCGCCAAGGCTTTCGACATGGATTGGACTCCTGCTAAGGAAGTCGCAGCAACCCTTTAATCCAAATCCGTTAACGAGTACTGAATGCCTATCCTCGCGATCGTCTTGGTGCTCGCGGTCCTGCAAGGACTGACCGAATACCTGCCGGTGTCGTCGTCTGGGCACTTGGTGCTTGCCAAGCACTTCCTGCCAGGTGGTGAGAATCTTGCCGCCGACGCATCCCTCGAGGTCCTGCTACATGTGGGCACCTTGGCATCGGTGTTGTTGTTCTACCGCAAACGCGTGTGGAAACTGGCAATGGGTTTCTTCGGACAAGGCAAGGACTATCGTGAACAGCAACGCTTAATCTTCTTGTTGTTCGTTGCTTCGATTCCTGCAGGCCTGGTCGGTTTCGGTCTGGAAGGCCAGATTGATCGCTTATTCGCCACACCTTTACCGGCGTCGATCGCGTTGATCTTCACTGGTTGCGTGTTGTGGTATGCCAAACGTTTGCGCGTTGATGGAGATGACCTCACAGCGTTGACCTGGAAGGGTGCCCTGCTGATGGGGTGCATGCAAGCCTTCGCGATCCTGCCTGGTATTTCGCGTTCCGGTATGACCATCGTCACTGGCTTGCGCTTAGGTCTGTCGGCAGGAGACGCCGCCGCCTTCAGCTTCCTGATGTCGATCCCAGCGATCCTCGGTGCTGCCTTCGTCAAACTTGGCGATCTTGATACCGATACCGGCATGGGGGCCTTGGAAGTCAGCCTCGCACTTGGCACCAGCTTCTTGGTCGGCCTTGGCGCACTAGGGCTCTTGGTATGGCTCACGCGCCAACGCAAACTTCACCTGTTCTCGCCTTATTGTTGGGCGGTCGGTGGCCTGGCTTTGGTCGCAAGCTTGCTGCGTTAGGGGAGCGCAGCTTGAAGCGATCAGTTCGCCATACGGTAGCGACTGATCCAACGCGCCAGTTCATCACCCGGGCACTCAGTATCCTTCAACTCACGGTGACCCTGCACCTTGTTGGCAGGGATTCCGTGCACCTCGCGCAACTGACCAAGCAACTTATCCAAGCAAACTAACTGCTCTGAGGTTGGGCGCTGTGCGGTGGCATAAGAAGAACCACGATCCGGTTGTGAGGAGAAGTTACCCAGCAGACAGATGCCAATGTTGCCGACATTATTGCTACCGGAAGCATGCGCACCTTGGGCGGTCATTGCACGTCCTTCAATCACGCGACCAGCGCGATCGATCATGTAGTGATAACCAATGTCGGCAAAGCCGCGGTCCTTCATATGAGTGCTCTGTACATTGCGCACTTCCGCAGCGCTGGCGTTCACCGAAGTTCCCGTCATTGGCTCAGCCGTGTGGTGCACGGCAATGCGATAAGGCGTGGTCATGCGATCCCAATTGGAACGCATCGGCGCAGCACCCCATTGTGACCGAGTCAAGTCCAGGTTCACAGCACCAGTGCTGATGCTGGGGGCGGCTACTGCTGGGCCCTTGATGTGTGCTGCATCCAAGTAAACGCTCATGCGCTCCTCGATCACCGGCGAACTGGCCTCAACGAAATCACCACCGGCCGCTGCCAACAAGTATTCAACTTCCTCCTGCGCCGGCTCCTGCAGATCCTCGCGCGAGCGTTCCAAGTGTGGCACGCCGAGGGCGACCTGCCCATCCAGGAAGTACGACAAACCAATCCCGCGCTCAGCCTGAGCCATCTCGCGGGCGGCAAGACGTCCGCCTTTGGCCTCGTAGAAGGCGATTCGCGCCTCGCTGGCATTGCCAATCTCCAAGGACAGTTCACCCATAGCGAGACGAGCTTCACTGCGATCCTCGCTGGACAGGCGTGGCAGTTGGTGTTGCCACCACGCCAATCGTTCTGAGGCGCTCATGTCGCCGGGGGGGGACATCACAGGGGGCTCCAAGCCCATCGATTTGGACTCAGGTGGAGTAGTGGCACAAGCCCCAAGAATCGGCACAAGTAGGGCCAGGGCGACGGCGGAACGAGACAGCATGCCAGAGACTATCCGCCAACCCACCTCGATTTCTAGTGGGGCGCGTCTAGGATATGCCCATGACATCAGCCTTTTGGGTTCTCGAGGGCATGGACGGCTGCGGCAAGACAACGCAGGCCGAAAATTTAGTGGCTGCTCTGGAGGCCGATGGCCGCCAGCCGCTGCATCTGCGCGAGCCCGGCAGTACTGGCCTCGGTGAAGGCCTGCGCGCCATGCTGTTGGACAAGAAGCGCGCCGACTGGGATCCACGCTCCGAAGCACTGATGTTCTTCGCCGCCCGTAACCAACTGCTGCGGGAATTGGTCGCCCCAGCCTTAGCCGCCGGCCACGATGTCGTCTGCGAACGCTTCACGCCATCCACCCTGGCCTATCAGGGCCAGACCCCAGAGCTGCGCCAATGGGTGCTGGAGCTGGATCGCTTGGTGGTCGCCAAACAACGCCCGGACTGCGTCTTTATCCTCGACCTAGCTGCGGAAGACAGCTTCGCACGCGTCGGCGGCGACGTCGGCCATGACAGCTTTGAGGCGCGTGGCGTGAGTTTCCAACAAAAGGTTCGCGAAGGTTATCTGTCCTACGCGCAAGCCTTCCCGCAAGCTAGCAAGGTGATTGCGGTGGCCCAACGCAGCATTGAGGACATTGCTCAAGAGATTCTCGCCGTGACACAGGATCGCCGCTCATGAGAGAGCGCTTTGCCAAGGAGAAGGCCGCCGGTCACATGGCCGACGCTTACCTGTTGGTGGGGGCCGCGCGCGCGCGCTTGCGTGACAATGCCTTGGCTTGTGCTGCCGAGTTACTCGATGCGCATCAAGATGTCCAACAGCACGCTGACTTCACGATCTTCGATCCAGAGGAGATGGGCTTGAAGACCGGCTTGAAGGTAGAGCACATCGCTTACCGCAAGGAAGGGGTGCCGTGCCTGGAGAGCAGCCTGCGCTACCGCCCCTCCAGCGGCAAGTTCCGCGCGGTGGTGTTGCTTGATGCCGATCGCATGACCGCCGATGCCCATGGCGCCTTGCTGAAGACCACCGAGGAACCACCCGATGACACGGTGCTGTTCTTCACCGCCACCGAGTTATTTGCGCTCAGCCCAGCCCTGCGCTCACGCTGCCGCATCTGGCGGGTGCCACGCCAAGACGCCGCCGACTTGGAACGCCAAGCCGCCGCAGCGGGCATTGAGCCTGATTCCTGGCAGCGCCTGCTGGGGGCCTGTGGCTCCGGAGAGGCCGTACTCGAGCTCAGCAACGAGGACCGCCAGTTCCTGCTCGACAGCTGGACCAAGGTCGAACCGTGGCTAGGGGGCCAGGGCAGCCTCGAAAGCTGGTGTTTCCTACCCGAGGCCAGCAATTTGGCCGAACAACGGCGCCTGGGCTTGTTGCTATTGGCAGCCGTTCGGGCCTGGATACTAGCCCCTAGACTTGAGGCCAATGGAGAGCTCTTATTGTTCCAAGGTCGCTGGTGTCGCCGAATTGACGAAGCCCTGGCCCGACTCAGCGGACAAGTGACTCCGGCGCTGATTTTTCAGGATTTAGCCCAGATTCCTTGACCGTCCCAATTGCCTTCCGCAACGGACTTTCCGCTTTTGCAACATCCCATCCGGGGGAATCGGTTAAAATCGACTGCAAGAGGTCGGCAAACTTTCCGCAACTGGTCCGATGAGTAGCGGGGGAAGATAGTTGATGGACGATCGTAAGCTGCAACCACTCATCCGGGAAATCCGGGTACAGCACCAACGGCGCTATGCCGAGGCGGCCTATTTCTTTGTTCTCGAGGCCCTCGACTACACCATATTCCTGGAATCCCGCGACCGTGGCTCAGCACCAACCCGTGAGGGCAATGCCGTGCGCCATATCTCGCCTCAGGAGCTGCTGAGCGGCCTACGTCGCTATGCCCAAGAGGAATTCGGTCCGCTGGCCCCATATGCCTTCCGATCCTGGGGCGTGACCTGCACCGAAGACTTCGGCACGCTGGTCTTCCAGATGTGCGAAGCCGGCCTGCTCAACAAGACCGACAACGACCGTCCAAAAGACTTCGCGAATGGCTTTGATTTCAGCGAAGCCTTCTCATCTGCTGACCCACTAAGCGGCTCATGAATCGCATCGCGGCAATCCGTTTCGGTGTTGTCGTCGTCGGCTGTTGGCTACTCTGGGTGCTGCGGCCTGTCACCGCACCTTTGTTAGGTGCCTACCTGTTGATGCTGGTGTTCGCACCGTTGCACCGACGTTGGCGCATCCGCCTCGGCTCCTCAGTCGCCGCGGTCGCCTGTGTAGGTTTGTTGTTGTTCGTGCCGCCGCTACTTGCGCTGCCGGCCATGTTCGATTTCCAGAGCCTGCTCAGTAATGTGCCAATCGACGACGTCAGTGGTGGACTCACCCAGCAACTCCACGACAAGCTGATCGAGATCCATGAAGGCTTGCCGGATTGGGTCAAGGAAGACCTAACCACCGAAGAGATCGATCCCAAGAAAGCGATCATGTCGGCACAAGGTCACATCGCTGCCGCCGGTAGCGCGGTCATGAGTTTCTTTGGCGGCATGTTCGGCATCATTAGTGGCTTGATGCTGCTGCCGATCTTCCTCTACTTCCTGTTGGAAGGGGGACCGTGGCTAGCCCGCATCCGCGCCGAGTTGCCATCCAGCTGGCACCCATCCTTCGATCGCATCCTGCCGAAGATCGAAGAAATCATGAGTCTCTACTTGGTCTCACGTACCAAGGTCGCCACCTATAAGGGCGTCATCACCTTCATCCTGTTGTTGGTGCTGAACTTCCCAGGTTCCTACGCACTGGGCCTTTCATTAGGTGCGCTATCGTTGCTGCCGGTGCTTGGACCCTTAA
Source organism: Planctomycetota bacterium (assembly GCA_024229395.1). Lineage (GTDB taxonomy): Bacteria > Planctomycetota > UBA1135 > UBA1135 > UBA1135. The sequence continues at coordinate 231,873 of JAAESM010000004.1, forward strand.
TCGGTTTCTTCCTGTTGGCCTTGGTCGGTTTCGCCGACGGCGGTCTGACCGGTGGTGGCTTTGCAGGTTTGCTCACGGCCAGCATCATCTACGCCGCCTTGGAAGTCCTGGAAGGCTATGTGCTGATTCCACGCATGGTCGGCCGCGGTTTGGGTCTATCGGACTTCGCCGTGATCTTGACCGTATTGGCAGGGGGTGCCTTGATGGGCATCTTCGGTTTGGTCATCGCGGTACCGATGGTTGCCATCGGACGCGTGCTCTACGCCGAGTTCGTGCGCCCATGGATGAAGGCGGAGAATGAAACTCCCGACCCGATTGCGGCAGCTCCCGAAGCCAGTGCAACTCCGGCGATTGCCGCCGACGCAACGGATCGTGAAGACGCTTGAGTCTCAGGGCTTGTGCGGCTTTCTCTTCGAGAGCTTCAACGACTGTGAAGAGCTGCGCCATGTCTTTGGCGCCCGCAACGACTCGGATCTAGGCAACCTGGCCTACAGTGGCGAACGCGATCGCAAAGCCGCCTTCGCTGCACGTAGCGTGTGGTCGCAATACCTGAACACCAATGCGGAATCTTGGGTGGTTGGCGGGCAAACCCATAGCGCCAATGTGGCGGTGGTCACAGAAAAGGATCGTGGTCGCGGGGCGCTGGCACCGACCGAAGTGATTCCTGACACCGATGGTTTGTTCACCACATGTCGCAACCTACCGATGTATGTTGCAGTTGCCGATTGTTCGGCTGTGCTGTTGCATGCACCAGGTGCCTTGGCCGTGGTCCATGGCGGTTGGCGAGGTTTGGCAAAAGGAATCTTGGGCCAAACCTTAAAGCACTTCCAAAACCAGGGTTGTGCATTGGAGCAACTGCGCATTGGCATTGCGCCATGTATGCAAGCCGCTTCTTATGAAGTGGGGCCCGAAGTAGCTGAGTCTTGCCCGGACGCAGCCAAATACCGTGGCCGCGATGATCGTTGGCAAGTGGATATTGCCAAGTGGGCGGCAGCCGATTTACACGCTGCCGGCATCCAACAAAATCAGATCGAGACCAGCGGGCTCGACACTGGAACGGACACGCGACTGTTCAGCCACCGACGCCAAGGAGAAGGCGCCGGTCGCAATGGCTTGATCGCGCTGTTGGTCTAGCCACCCTGCAATTGACCTGCAGGGTGCGAACCAGGACTACTTAGCCTGAGCAATCAGCTCGGCGTATTCCGGCACGTTGTCATAAGTCAACGAACCTTGCTCCATGACCGAGCGGATCGCTTCTTGAAGCTGCGGATCCTCAACGTAATCGCCTTGGAAACCGTTGCCTGGGAAGACCTTGCCACGTGCGTCGGAAACGACGGCACGCAAAGTGCGACGTACCCAGCGACGAACCTCTTGCGGTTCCAGATCAGTCTCCAAGGAAGTGAAGAAGTCATCCCAACCGGGGTAACGTTTGATGTCGCGCAGGTCGTTGATCGCCAGCTCCATGGCCAAGCCTTTGTCTTCGGTGAAGATGCGCTCGGCGTAGGGGCGTAGTGGGTCTTCCGCCAAGATGCGGTTCAACTCACGCACGACCGCGAAGCTCATTTCCGGGAACTCGACTTCACGGTCCGGGTAAACACCACCTGGATCGGTGATGCGCCCATCGCGGTCGCGTTGGGTGTGAATGGTGGAGCCATCAGGCAAGTAGTAGTAAGCGATGGTCAACTTGACGCGCGAACCATAGTCGTACTTATCGTTGCCGTTGGCATCCTCGAAATCTTCCCATTCATCGTGGATGTAGTTGCGCGGACCGGCGGAGGAGGAGTCTTCGAACTTCTCATCTTGCTCAACCGTCATCGGGAAGACGTTCTGTACCGAGCCTTTGCCATAGGTGCGCGCACCGACCGTCACAGCACGACCGTGAATGCTCAAAGCACCTGCCACGATTTCGGAAGCCGAAGCAGAGTACTCATTGATCAGGATAGCCAGCGGCACATCTTCAGAGACCAGTGGCCCGACACGGGTGTCGTAAGTCTCATCACTGCCACTACGCGACTTGGTAGTCACGATCACCTTGCCTTTGGGCAGGAACACATCGCAGATCTGCACAGCTTCGAGCAGATAACCACCTGGGTTGTTGCGGACATCCAAGACCACGCCATTCAGCGGACCTTGATCTTGTGCATCATTGATTGCACGCACGATCATCATGGCGACGTCTTCGGAGAAGTCGAGCAGCTCAAGATAAAGAATGCCACCTGGCAGGATCTCGCTCTGCAAGGTTGGCAACTTGATGCGCGCCCGCTCGATGGCGTAGTCCTTGGCCTCGCCCCAACCTGGGCGATAGACCTCGAGAATGACATCGGTGCCAGGTTCGCCCTTGAGGCGCTTGATGATCTCATCATTCGGTTGATCGGCAGTCGACCAACCATCAACCGACAGAATTTTGTCGCCGGACAACAAGCCGGCTGCATAAGCAGGGCCGCTGTAGATCGGGCGCAAGATGGTGAATACGTTATCGACCGTGTTCACATAGGCACCGATGCCACCATAAGCCTGGGTCATGTCAAAGACGAACTGACCGTACTCTTCGGAACTGAAGTAGGTGGAGTGTGGATCCAGGCGGCGCAACATGCCATCCGCAGCGGCAGCGAGTAGTTCTTCTTCGGTGAACTTGTCGCCTTCCATGTGCTGCGTCTTGACGCGCAACAGAAGTTCCTCGATTACCGCAAGAGCATCGTTCTCAGCAGCTTGGCGCTCGGGCGTGCCATTGCTCAACGCCTGCAAGGCTGCGATCTTGCTGCGGAAACGTTGCTGTTGATCGACTTGCTGCAACAGTGATTCGGCCAGGACTGCATCGGAACCAATTCCGTCGGCGATCTTCTGCAGCGCTTCGATTTCATCGGCGCCCATCGGGCTACCGGAACGGCCCAAAGCCAATACCGCGGAGGTTCGCAATGACGAGTCCTCGCTCATCAAGACACTGCGAAGGTTGCGCAAAGAAGCGCGGCGGTGAGCACCAGTACTGCTCTTGAACAGGGTGTATTGACCTTCAACCCACAGTTGCGGGAAGTCTTCGGCGACCTGATCGGAAAGCCACACGCCCAAGGCTGAGTTGGCTGCTTCCAAACCGTGGAAGGCCGGCAGCCGCAAAGTCTGCAGCGCAGCGAAACTCAGGTTCAGATTATTGGGGTTCAACAACTCCACCAAACGCTCGACGCCTTCGGGGTTGTCGGACCAGGCCTGCAGGCGGCCCATCAGCAGCAGTTGCCTGCCCTCGGCACTTGCCGTGCGGGTGCTCAGCTCATCTAAAACGGTCGCGGGCAGGTCGAGCGCGTTGTCATCAGCCAGCTGCAAGACAGCGGCAGGGCTAGCAGAAGTGGCCTCGATGAGCAGCTCATCGAGGCTAGTGGCAGGTTCTTGTGGAGCTGCGAGAAGAGTGAGTAAAGCAAGGACTTTCATGCGAGGTAGGGTTGCGCCGAGGGTATCTTATAGGCTTCAAACCCAGCGTCATTACGCTAGTTTGCTAAGAACATGAGTGATTCTGCATCATTGAGCCACCTCGCCGACGACGGCAGCCCGCGAATGGTCGACGTTGGCGGTAAGAATCCGACAGCCCGGATGGCACAAGCCGAGGCTATCGTTCGGTATCCCATCGACACATTCAAGCGTGTTCTAGCGGGAGATTTACCCAAAGGTGGGATCATTGAGCCTGCGCGCATTGCCGGCATCATGGCGGCCAAGCGCACCTCGGAGCTTATTCCCATGTGCCATGGCCTGCTGGTGGACCAGGTGGAGGTCTCGATTGCACCCCTGGAAAGCGGTGAGCCGGCCTTCCAAGTGCTTTGCAGCGCCTCCTTAACGGGCAAAACCGGGGTAGAAATGGAGGCCATGACGGGCGCGGCGGTGGCCGCTCTCACCCTCTACGACATGACCAAGGGCCTTGACAAGGGGATTGTCATCGAAAAAGTCCGTTTGCTTAGGAAATCAGGCGGAAAATCGGGCGAGTGGCAGGCACAATAGAGACCCTCGTGCCGGCGACCCCCCGGTACCACCCTTTGTAGGAACCACCGTGGACCTGAAAATCGTTGAAAACCTGCTGGCCCTGATGCAGGAAGGGGGGCTCACTGAGCTCCACTATGTGCAGGGCGAAACCGAGATCCGCCTTTCCCGTCAACAGGACAATCCTGCGCCTGTCGTTTACGCGACACCCGCGCATGGTGCGCCGATGGCAGCGGCCCCAGCTCCCGTAGCTGCAGCTGCTCCAGCCGCCGCTCCGGAAGCTCCTGCTGAAGACGAGAACGCCGAATACTTCCGCTCACCGATGGTAGGCACCTTCTACCGCAAGCCGAGTCCCGACGCCGACGCCTACGCCAACGCTGGCGACTCCGTCGATGGCGAAACGGTGCTGTGTCTCATCGAAGCAATGAAGGTCTTCAACGAGATCAAAGCGGAGTTCTCTGGCACCATTCTTGAAGCGCTAGTCAAAGATGGCGAAGCCGTCGAATACGACCAGCCACTGTTCAAGATTCGTACTTCATAGGGCAACCAGATGTTCAAACGCATCCTGGTTGCGAACCGCGGCGAGATCGCGTTGCGCATCATTCGCGCTGCGCATGACCTTGGCATTGAAGCGGTTGCTGTCTACAGCGAGGCCGATCGTGGCGCACCGTACCTTGATATCGCGGATGAAGCCATCTGCATCGGGCCCGCGGTAAGCGCACAGTCGTACCTCAACATTCCCGCCATCATCGCTGCTGCGGAGATCGCCGATGTGGAAGCGATCCACCCTGGCTACGGCTTCTTGGCAGAGAACGCGCACTTCGCCGAAGTGTGTCAATCATGCGGCATCAAGTTTATTGGTCCTTCCCCCGAAGTGATTGATAGCTGCGGCGACAAATCCAAGGCCAAGACCACGGCTGCCAATGCTGGCGTGCCGGTGGTTCCTGGTTCCGATGGGGCAGTCGCCAACGTTGATGAAGCAGCGAAGATCGCCGAGAAAATCGGTTATCCAGTCATCATCAAAGCCGCTGCTGGTGGTGGTGGACGCGGAATGCGCATGGCCAAGGATGCCAAGGTATTCCACAACTGCTTCGTACAGGCTCAACAAGAGGCTGCGGCAGCATTCAACGATTCCAAAGTGTACGTCGAGAAGTTCATCGTCAATCCACGCCACGTCGAGGTTCAGATCCTTGCCGGTGCGGATGGTGAAGTCGTGCACTTGGGTGAACGGGATTGCTCAATCCAGCGCCGTCACCAGAAGTTGATCGAGGAATCGCCATCACCGGCGACCACTCCTGAGATTTCAAAGCGTATGGGCGAGGCCGCTGTGGCTTTTGCCAAGGCTGCGGGTTACGTCAATGCCGGTACGGTGGAATTCCTGTTGGACCACAACGGTGATTTCTACTTCATCGAATTGAACGCGCGGATCCAAGTGGAGCACTGCGTCTCAGAGATCGTCAGTGGTATCGACTTGGTGAAGTGGCAGATCCAAGTGGCTGCTGGTGAGAATCTTGACTTCAAACAAGAAGACATCAAGATCAAAGGGCACGCGATCGAATACCGCATCAACGCCGAGAACCCTGCGCGTAACTTCGCGCCGGCACCAGGACGCATTGAGAAGTTGTTCTTCCCTGGCGGTCGTGGCATCCGGATTGATTCGCATGTCGCAGCGGGCTACACCATCCCACGTCACTATGACTCGATGATCGCCAAGCTCATCGCGTTCGGCGATACTCGTGAGGAGGCCCTGGCGATCTCACGACGCGCCCTCAACGAGGTACGGGTCGAAGGCCCAGGTCTGGCGACCACCGTTCCTCTCCATCTCCAGTTACTTGATCAGCCCGAATTCCAGAAGGGCGAGATCGACACAGGTTACCTCGAACGCTTCCTGGATTCCTAACATGCCCAGAGCACTCGTCACTGGTGGAGCCGGTTTTCTAGGCTCCCACTTAACAGATAAGTTGTTGGCCAATGGCTATGAAGTTGTCGTCATGGACAACTACGTCACTGGCGACCCACGCAACTTGGCGCACCTGAAGGACAACCCATCCTTCGAGTTCATCGAGCACGATATCACCGAGCCGTTCTCGCTCGATGGGCCGCTTGATCGCATCTTCAATATGGCGTCCCCGGCCTCGCCGATTGACTACCAGCAGATCCCAATCGAGACACTCGAGGTGGGTAGCTACGGAGTGCAAAACTGCCTGGAACTGGCAAAGGAGAAAGGCGCGCGCTTCTTGCAAGCATCAACCTCCGAGTGCTACGGCGATCCTGAGATCCACCCGCAGGTCGAAACCTACTGGGGCAACGTCAACCCGATTGGTCCGCGTTCCTGCTACGACGAAGCCAAGCGTTTCGCCGAGGCTATGGTGATGGCTTATCACCGTGCTCATGGTGTAGAGACGCGAATGGTTCGCATCTTCAATACTTATGGTCCACGGATGCGCCTACATGATGGTCGCGTGGTGCCTGCCTTGATGGGGTCGGCCTTGCGCGGCGAGGCACTGACCATCTTCGGCGACGGCTCGCAAACGCGTAGCTTCTGCTACGTAGATGACTTGCTTGAAGGCATCTGTCGTTTGATGGAAAGCGATGAACATCTGCCGACCAACGTCGGCAATCCGGTCGAGATGAGCATCTTGGAATTCGCCAAGATCGTCAACGAGATTGTCGGCTCCAGCCAACCGATCCAGTTCGACCCATTGCCGGAGAACGATCCGAAAATCCGCAAGCCCGATATCACCAAGGCCAAGGCCCTGTTGGATTGGGAGCCGACCATCGATCTGAAGACCGGTCTGATGATGTCGCTGGATTACTTCCGCACCCGCGTGGCTGAGGAGGCCGAAGATTAATGTGCGGCATTGTTGCAGCGTTGTCAGCTGGGCACGATGTGCGCACTGACGTCTTGACTGGACTGAAGACCTTGGAGTACCGCGGTTACGACTCTGCTGGCATGGCAGTGTGGACCGATGATGGACTGCATGTGCGTCGCAAGATGGGCAAGATTGCCAATCTTGAGCAAGAGCTCCTACGCAATCAGTTGCCGGAATCCAAACAGGCGATCGCCCATACCCGTTGGGCAACTCACGGTGTTCCTGCCGACCGCAACGCGCACCCGCACCGCGATGACCGCAGTGAGATCGTGGTGGTGCACAACGGCATCATTGAGAACTACCTGGAACTGCGTTCCTTGTTGAGCGAAAACGGCCACGAGTTCTTCACCGATACCGATACCGAGGTTCTCGCCAACCTGATCGCGCATTACAAGCGTGATGGCGGCTGCCTGCATACCGCAACGCGTCGCGCGGTCGACAAGGTCGAAGGCGCCTACGGTTTGGTGGTGATGGCAGCTTCGAATCCGAACGAGATCGTGGTCGCACGGATGGACTCACCGTTGGTTGTCGGCATTGGCGAAGACGGTCGTTACGCAGCCAGTGACATGCCCGCGCTGTTGCACCTCACGCGTGACTTCCTGATCCTTGAGAACGGTGAAACCGCAGTGTTGGAACCCAACACGCATACGTTGTTCGATGCAGATGGCGCGCCGATTGAACGTGCACCGATTCGTTGTGATTGGACTCCAGAGCAAGCCGAGCGCGGTGGTTATCCGCACTTCATGCTCAAGGAAATCCACGAGCAGCCCGATGTGTTGGCGCGCACCGCCTTCGATCGTTGCCACGACACCAATGGCGACGTCGATTTTGAAGAGGAGTTCGGCCTTAGCGATGAAGACCTGTGTAGCTTCGAGCGTTTGCGCTTCATGGCCATGGGTACTTCTTTGCACGCCGCACAACTCGGCCAGAAAATGCTTGGCCAGTTGGCGCGTTTGCCAGGCGAAACGCTGAACGCTAGTGAGTTCCTTTATAGCCCCGAGCTTGAAGAAGGCCATGCCTTGACGGTGGTGGTCTCACAATCCGGCGAGACCGCGGACAGCCTTCGTGCCATGCGTGAAGTACAACGTCGTGGTGGACGCGTATTGGGTATATGCAATGTCCAAGGCAGCACCTTGGCGCGCGAAGCCGATCACTTGATCCTGACCCACTGTGGTCCTGAGGTCGGCGTGGCTTCGACCAAGGCTTTCTTTGGTCAAGTCACCGCCTTGTACCTGTTGGCGATTCGCTTCGGGCGCGCACGCAAGGTGTTGGATGCCTACGAAGGCTCGACCTTGCTGCATGACTTACGCGCCTTGCGCCATGATCTGGATTCGCTATACCAAGAGGAGTCCATAAAGGCGATCAAGGATGCTGCCGAGTTCTTAGCGGGCGTACGCTCCTGCTTATTCTTGGGCCGCAGCATGCAGCATCCGGTTGCCCTGGAAGGTGCCTTGAAGCTCAAGGAAATCTCCTACATCCACGCCGAGGGTTACCCGGCAGGGGAGATGAAACATGGTCCAATCGCCTTGATCGACGAGAACTTCCCGGTCATCGCCTTGGCCACGCCAGGCATCACCCACGAGAAGATGTTGTCGACCCTTCAGGAAGTGCGTGCGCGCAATGGCAAGGTCATTGCCGTGGCGGCCTTCGGTGATGAACGCGCAGCGGCGTCGGCAGACTATGTCTTGCCGGTACCGGAAGTGCCGGAACTACTGGCACCACTGGTCACCATCGTGCCGCTGCAGCTACTCTCCTATGAGGTGGCGCTGGCACTCGGCAAAGACATCGACCAACCACGTAACTTGGCGAAATCAGTAACCGTGGAGTGATGATGAACAAGCTCGGCCAAGATTTTGACTGTGTGCTGGTCACCGGCGCTGCTGGCTTCATCGGCAGCAGCCTAGTGGATCGATTGCTGGCCGCAGGTAAGACCGTGGTGGGCTTGGACAACTTTGATCCCTACTACTCGCCTGCCGCCAAGCGTCGCAACCTGACCCAAGCCAACGCGAACCCAAACTTCAAACTGTTCGAGGGCGATATCCTGGATAAGGAGTTGCTGGCACGTTTGTTCCAGGATTACAGTTTCGACGTGGTCGTGCACCTTGCAGCACTCGCTGGCGTGCGTCCTTCGATCGCCGATCCGGCTGCCTACTTCCGCAACAACGTCGACGGCACCATGAACCTGTTGGAAGTGGTGCGCCATAACAAGGGGCAACGCTTCGTGATGGCGTCGTCGTCCAGTGTCTACGGCAACTTGCTGACGCCACCCTTTGATGAGGACATGGAGACCGCCCGCCCTGTTTCGCCCTATGCGGCAAGCAAGAAAGCGGGGGAAGTGCTGGCGCATTGTTATCACCACCTATTCCAGGTGCCGATCACACTGCTGCGTTTCTTTACCGTTTACGGTCCACGCCAACGCCCCGAGATGGCGATCGCTAAGTTCGTCAACCTGATTCGCGAAGGCAAGTCCATCCCAATGTTCGGCGATGGAGATTCGGCTCGCGACTACACATTCATCGATGACGTGACCGCCGGCATCCAAGGCGCCATGGAGCGCTGCGCCGGCTATTCGATCTACAACCTCGGCAACTCCTCGCCGGTGTCGTTGAAGGACATGATCGCTGCCGTCGGGCGGGCCTGTCAGGTCGAGCCTCGCATCGATCAGCAAGGCGATCAACCCGGCGACGTGCAACTGACTTGCGCTAGCATTCAACTTGCCGCCGAAGAAATCGGTTATGCGCCCCTGACCAGCCTCGATGATGGTTTACGCGCGTACTTGGCTTGGTTGGATCAAAGCGATCAGCCGAAGGTACGGGAACAAGAGGACCATCAATGAGCGGAACGGATCTAGTTTGTGGGGGATGTGGCTTCATCGGCTCGCATATGGTCGAGGCTTTGCTGAACAAGGGCCGCAAGGTGCGCGTGCTCGATGACCTCAGCACTGGCTACAGCCATAACATCCAAGGACTGGATTGTGACTTCGTCAACGCCGACGCTGCTGACCCGAAAGCCGCATTGGAGGCTTGTGATGGAGTGGAACGAATCTTCCATTTCGGTGCGCGCCCAAGCGTACCTTGGAGTTTTAAGGAGCCAGAGCTGGCTTATCACGCCAACCACGGCACTACGCTGGCGCTGATCGAAGCCGCCAGCCTGGCCAACGTCAAGCGCATGGTGTTTTCCTCCAGCTCGGCAATCTATGGTGACTCGCCTGAGCTACCTAAAGTCGAGAGCATGGCACCAGCACCCATGTCGCCTTATGCCGAGCATAAGTTGGCAGGGGAGATCGCCTTGCATGCGGCAGCTAGTGCCGGCAAGCTCGAGGCTGCCAGCCTGCGTTACTTCAACGTCTACGGCCCGCGCCAGGATCCATCCTCGCCCTACAGCGGCGTGATCTCGCTATTCGCCAAGTGGGTCAAGGAAGGCAACGACCCGACCTTCTACGGCGACGGCCAGCAGACGCGCGATTTCGTTTACGTAGCGGATGTAGTCAAGGCCAATTTGCTGGCCGCCGATGCCACTCAACAACAACCGGCACCGGTCTACAACGTTGCCACCGGCACCAGCATCAGCATTGCCGAACTGTGGAACACCATGTGCATGGTCGCCAGTCGCAGTGCCGGCACGCCGACCTTTCTGGAGTCACGTGAAGGCGACGTGCGCCACTCCAGCGCCAGCCTTGCCAAAATCCAGAGTGAGGTCGGTTTCGCAGCCGACGTCAGCCTGCGCGACGGCATCCAGTTGACTCTGGATTCCTTGAACGGCTAGTCTCGACCGAACCAAGCTGCACAGCGCAGCGCGTGGCTTAAGGATGTCTTAACTATCTTGCTCGACGCGTTCCAAAATGGTTGGATCGTCGAAGGTCAAACGCCCTTGCATGGGGGGGTCATCGCCACTCAAGCCACCAGCTTTCCACATCAGGTTGAAGCCACCGAAGTCGAAGTCGGGGTTGTTGATTAATTGGATCAACTGATTCTGCGAGGACACCGGCACCCAGCCGTTGCCCTTGGTTTGGTTCAACAAGTGCACGCCGACGATCACGTCCTTCGGCTTCAATCCGAGTTGATCGGCACTGGTGTCTTGGAAGACTCCAGTGATCTCAAGCACAGAATAACTCACTGGCCATGGCGAAATGCCATCATCGATGAATTGAACCCTGACCTCACACAGAAAACCGAGCATACCGAAGGCATCGCGATGATCGGCACTGGCAAGACTGATGTTGACCACGCGGCGCAAGTCCTCGCGTTCGAAATCGATTACCACTGAGTCACCTGGCTTGTAGACCACCATCTCGTTGCGGAATTCCTGACCGGTCAGGACTGCCACACCATCGATGGCCACGATACGGTCTCCGGCTAACAAGCCGACTTGCGCTGCGGGCCCACGCGGATGCACCGCCTCGATTATCGGCGCGCTAGATCCACCAAGATTCAAGCCCATCCAAACACGCGGCTTATAAAGAGTGTCACGCAGTATCTTATTCACTTGTGCGACCGGGATGGCATAAGAGATGCCGTCGGCGGCTTCCAAGGTGGCGCTGTTGATGCCAATCAGCTCGCCATTGATGTTCAACAAGGGACCGCCGGAATTGCCGGGGTTGATTGCCGCATCGGTTTGAAGCAAGCCACTCAACTCATGGGTGGAACTGCCATCGACCGCAAGGATATGAACTTTGCGATGCACGCCGGAAAGAATTCCAGAGGTGACGGAGTGAGAGTTGCCAAACGCAGTACCGATGGCGATGACCTTCTCCCCAATCAGCAAGTCATCATCATCTGCAAGCAGGATTGCCGGGTAATCCTTGTCCTTCTCGATCTCCAGCAGAGCCAAATCCCATTCATAATCCACGCGCACGACCTTGGCGAACACGGTTTCATCATTGGGGAAGCTCAGCACAATCAGCAAGCTGTCGGCAGTCTTGCTCTTATCGGGGCTGATCACATGGGCGTTGGTGATCACGAAACCACGCTGGTCGATGACCACGCCACTACCCTGGCTGAGCGGCTTGCTAACCGGTGCCAGCATGTCAACTGGGTTCAAGGCAGTGATAAGAACATTGCGTTCATAAACATCGACGCTGACCACCGACTTGCCAGCCGACTCGTAGACCTGTGCCTCGGGGGTGACCCGATTGCCGAACGTTGGCGTCAAATCACTGGCTTCTACCGGCTCCTGAGCGGAGAAGGGAAGCAGGGAGATCAACAGAAGGGGGATCATGGTGGCGTGGAAGCGTTGGCCGAAAGGGCCGTCTGGGGTCCAATGCGGTTTCTAGGAGTTTACTACAGCACCGTTACACGGTCAGGACCAAACAACTACGATTAAAGTGCAAAATAGCAGCAGGAAAACCGTTTCCTTGGCGTCCATATCGGATAGCCTGGAGACTGGAGCTTTTGGGCTCCAAAGTCCTTCCAACCCGCAAAATCAACATGCTTCTGGAAACACTTTTTTGCACTATCTTAGGTGCCAGCGGAAACGCTGGTTCCGGCGACTTAGCCGTACCGATGAATCACAAGCGTTATCGCGACTGGACCATCGAACTGCCCCAGGAAACTTTCACCACGGTTGGCTCACAGATTGAGCTTGCCAATGGCAAGTATTCCTTTGCCGCCAAGATGGAAGGCACCAACTTGTTGCTCGACCTCAACGCCGACGGTGAGACCGATGTCCGCGTCACCGGCAAGGAAGGTAGTGCTCTGTTGCGCCATGAAGATGGTTTCCGTTACGCCATCCGCTTACAGCGCAATGGTAATGGTTGGGCTTACGCTGCCAGTGGTGCACAAGTCGGCAAGTTGAATGATCAACGTGTTGCCATGATCGACCAGGACAACGACGGCGTGTTTGGTGAGGTTGGTGAAGACGCCATCCTTATCGGCCAAGGCAAGATCGCGACATGGCTCGGCGACAGCATCTTGATCGATGGCAAGCTCCATTCACTTCAGCTCGACGCTGCTGGAGAACAACTCGAACTGTCTGCCTATGAAGGTGAGACCGGCGAGCTCAGCATCACTGCCGGCTTCAATGGCCAAGGCAAGTTGCTGTCAGCGGTTGTACGCAGTGTTGATAATAAGCATTGCTTTGACCTTGCGGGTGAAGCTGGTCCTGTAACCGTGCCCACTGGTCAGTACCGCATCGTGTCCGGCAAGATCGGTCTCGGTGAACAAGCCGTGATGGTTGCTCCGGGTTCGGCTTCAGCAATCGAGGTCAAAACGGAAGGCAAGCAGGAAGTGAACTGGGGCGGCCCTGTCCGCGCTGAGTTCGACTTCCAACGAGATGGCCAGAACATCGCCTTCTCGCCAGATGCCGTGTGGTACTACGGTTCCACCGGTGAGGAATACGTCAACTGGAAACCAGTCGGCAAATCACCAGTCTTCAAGGTCATCGATACCGCCAGCAAGCAAGAGGTCGCCAGGGCAATATTCCCTGGCAGTTGCTGAGGTACGGGATTCGTACCGGTCGCCGTGAGCGTGCCGGGCAACCTAGATGTAGAAGTAGAGATGGTGGAACAAAACTGGGCATTCGGCGAGATCGCCGGTGCACCTCGCGGCCAAGATGCCGGCGAGGAATTCTGACCAACGTCAGTGTTGCGATTCTCACTAGCGAAGTTCGCCATCTTGATGGCGATTTGTAGCTGCGTATTTGCAGGAAGGGCCTACAGCCAGGACGGCGGGCGCTTCCCAGTACGTGTGGTCAATGGGCGTCTGCTGTTCGAGTGTGATATCTCCACTCCGTCGCGACGCATTCCGGTCAACCTATTCCTAGACCTGGATACTTCCTGCGGTTTGCAGTTGCACAACAGTGCTGCAGCGCCATTGGGGACCGAGACTCAGGATGGCCAGCAGGTTCCGATTACCCTGCACTTTCCGGATTTTCGCATCACCGTGCCGGGGCGCGAACATGGCGACGAGGACTTCCTCAACGATTTCACCAAGTATCACAGTGCTGAGATGGGTGAGAACGCCGTGGTTGGCACCTTGGGCGCACAAGTCCTCAAGGATTACCATCTAATCTTTGACCTGCCGAATGGTTATGTGGAAATGCAACCAGCGCGCGATCTGGATGCCAATAGCCTCAAGCATGAGGAGGGCAGCGTCACCACCGCAGTGACCGTGGTCAACGATCTAGTTTGGCTGCCAGTAGTGATGCACGATGATCGTCAACGCGCCATCGCTTTAGGTGGTTCGCGCGCCGACACCATTATCGACCGTGATTTGGCTGCAGCCTTCGATGCACCAGCGGGGGATATCGGCACCTTGAAGGTCGGTGTGTTGGACTTCTCGGAGTTTGTTGCCTTCCGCCCTGAAGAACTGATCCAAGTCCACCCTGACCGTGCCGTCGGTGTGGTCGGTACCAATCTGTTCCAGCATATGCGCGTCGAGATCGACCGCGTCAACCTTTGGGTCAAGCTCACACCGAAAGGTGCACCAAAGTTTCCTCAGTCCGATCTGGATTTCTTCCGTGCTCGTCTGACCGAAGAAGCGGAAGACCTCGAGGCTTATCTGAGTCAGTGGCCGAGTGAGCGTCTTTCCTCCGAAGCCGCAGAGTTGCTGCTGTGGATGCGCGTCGACGACGGCGGCACCGACCAACAGATCGCCTCCGCCTTGCGTTGGCGTAACGACAACTTCACCAAGGACCTGCGTGCCACTGCCGCGCTCGACTTGATGAAGGTCATGGCCGAGGACGGCTGGCCGGAATACTTGATTCTTGCCGGCGAGATCGGCATTGAGTCCGGTCGCGATGACCGCTACCCCGATGCCATCCACAAGATCCATTCGCAACTTGGAGAGGTCCATCTCAATCAAGGCAATGATGAACAGGCTTGGCGCCACTTGCTGTCGGCGGCCTTTGGTCTGCCTGAAGATGGTTTGATCAACTTGAACCTTGGACGTTTCTACGAACGCCAAGGCCGCTACCGACGCGCCTTCTCGCGCTTTGTGCAAGCGGCGATCAAGCCGGAGAGTGGGCCGCAAGCGATCGAGGCCTTGCAACGCGTGCAACCGCAGTTGCCTGAAGAGGGCGCCTTCTCGGTCGACGTGATTGAGCGCATGATCGAAGGCAAGGTTCTGAACTTCGGCGCTGCCACCAAATATGAAGCCGATCCAGAGACCAAGACCAATCGCATTCTGCTGGTTGAATTCTTCACCAACGGCAACTTCGGCGATGACAAAGGTGGCGCCATCGCAGGCGCCCTGGTGCAAGAGGCCTTGATCAGCCACTTCAACGATGGCCCCGCGGCCTTCCTTTCCTACCACATGTCAAACCGTGGCCTGGAACCCTTAGTAAACTCCTACGCCGAGCAGATCGCCAGCGAACGTGGGGTGCAAGATGCACGCTTCTTCCTGATCAATGGTACCGAGCCTGGCCCAGGCGCTGGGCGTCCCCGCGATCGTGAAGCCATGTACCGCGCGGTGCGTGACACCGCACACGAGCAGCTGGAGAAAGCCTCCAACTTCGACTTGGAAGTTCAAGATTTGCGGGTTGAGAATGGCGTCGTGCGTGGCAAGGTTGTGGTCAAGGTGGCTACTTTGGAAGCCGTGCGTAAACGTCGGCTGTGTGTTGTTCTGGCAGAACGAGGCGTGTTGTATCCAGGACTGTCCACGACCGTAATCCATCGCATGGTGGCACGCGCATCGTTGACCACCAATAGCCGTGGAGTTTGGACCAAGATCGAGAACGGCCGTTACGAATACGAATTCGAAAAGAGCCTGGCTGAAGTCACTGCCGTGAACGAGGCTTTCTTGGAACAGGCCATGACCGATGGACTTGGACAGACGGTAATGATGTCGACCAAGATCGACCCGAGCCAGATCAGCGTAGTCGCTTACTTGAGCGATCCATTTGCTGGCGTCATCGAGCAAGCCGTACAAGCCGATTATGAGGAGATTGAACAATGAGTCCTAACAACTGGGATTCCCTGCGGTCTGAGCTGAACGGGCTCAACGACTCCGCTTCACAGGCGCTGTCGCGCACTTTATTCATGGATCACTTGGGTACTGCCGTACGGCGTTACCTGTGGACTCCAGCGATTGTCATGGGCTTGTGGGTGATCGTGCAAGTTATCGCACGCCTATTCGAAAGTGAAGGTCTGCGCAGTGCCTGGTGGCAGTGGCTGCTAGTGGCGCTAGCCGCATTCGTGGTGCGCGTGTTGATGCGCGTTTCGCAACAACGCTCCTTCGCCATCGATCGCGCCCAGGCCATTGGTGAATGGGATTCTCAACTGCACTTATCCGATCGTCTGCTCGCCGCCGATGACTTCCTGACCAGTGGCGAACGTTCGGCTTTCGAAGAGGCCGCGGTGGAAGATGCTGCTGAACGGATCGCACGCACTCGTGAAGCCAGTTTGCATTTCGATCAACAACCATGGCAAGCGTCGGCGTTGACGCGCCCCGCTCTGGTCATGCTGTTGTTGGTTCTGACTGGTGGTTTGGTGGGGCAGTGGCAAGCACCGCTTCTTGAGGAGCCTCCTACGATCACTGTGCAACTGCCTGGTGATGCCGTCGAAGTCGATGCCTTGACCGAAACCGACAGCACCGACAACGAGCTGGTCCAACCGGAAAACGGTGGTGAGACCGCCGCGCCTTCCACCGAGCGTCAGGCTGTTGCCGAGACGCGCGCCTACTCGGCAGACATCGAGGAGAAGAGCAAGGAATCCGAAGGCAAGACCGGCAGCGGACGCTCCGCTGCAGCAGAATCTTCTACGGGTGCCGGCAACTCCAAAGGCACGCCATCGCAGCAAGGACAAATCTCCAAGCCAGCCGAAGAGAAGACCAAGGCAAAGCGTAAGCCACCAAAAGCGCAAAAGCCGCACAAGCAAGACGAGCAGACCAAGAAGGAAGAGGAGCAGGAATCCGGCTCCACTGCTGGTCGTGGTTCGTCCCGCGGTTCTAACCGCAACCCTGCAAGCTCCGACTGGTCCAGCAAGGATCACGTCAACACGCCCGACGATGACAACCTCGAGGAAGAGGAAGAAACTGAGGACGAGGAAGAAGAGCAGGAAGCACGTGGCGGCATGCAGCCGAACTTGCGTGACCGTCGTCCACCTGTCAGCCGCGATTTGAGCATCGGCTTCGGTAACCAGCCGAGCCCCGACGCCAACGGCCGAGGTGGTCCATCCCAACCAAAGAAATCGCGCGGCACCGCTTCGTTGGTGCTGGGCGTACCCATTCCCGACCGGGTCAAAGGACAACCGAACCCCGGCAAAACCAAAATCACCCAAGAACGGGTGCAGCCAAAAGCTGAATCGCAAGTCTCGGCCGACGCCCAGATTCGTCAGCCACGTTCTTCACCGAGCGCCGCCTTGCAACGACAGGACCTAGAACCGTGGATGCGCAGTCTGGTCCGTGATTATTTCCTCGCGCAACGCCAACAAGCCAAGAAACCATGAGTAGCTCCGAGCCAAACTCCGCCACCGCCGAAGACGCACGCGTGGCTGCCACTTCCTTCCGAGACACCTACGAGCGTATTCGTAGCGAAGTCTGCCGCGCTATGGTCGGTCAAGACGACGTCGTTGAAGGCGTTCTTACCGCCATGCTTGCTGGTGGCCACGTGCTGCTGGAAGGCGTTCCAGGCCTAGGCAAGACCTTACTGGTGGCCACACTGGGCAAGTCGGTCGACCTGGCCTTCTCGCGTATCCAGTTCACGCCCGACATGATGCCTGCCGATATCCAGGGTACTTCGATCCTGGTCGAAAACGAAGGCGGCGGCCATGAGCTGCAGTTCCAGGAAGGCCCCTTGATCTCTAGCCTGGTGCTTGCGGATGAGATCAACCGCGCCACTCCAAAGACTCAGTCTGCTTTGCTGGAAGCTATGCAGGAACGCCAGGTAACCATCGGTCGCCGTACCATCAAGTTGGTCGAACCTTTCTGCGTCATGGCAACGCAGAACCCGGTCGAGCAGGAAGGTACCTATCCGCTGCCGGAAGCGCAGTTGGACCGCTTCCTCATGAAGCTGGTAGTCGGCTACCCAGAGGAGAAGGAATATCTCGAGATCCTCAACCGCACCACTGGTAGCTCCGAGGCGGACATCAAGCCGGTCTCCAACGGTGAAGAAATCATCGCCATGCGCGAGACCGTACGGGAAGTGCCCGTACCTGAAGCGGTCATGACCCACGCCGTACGCTTGGTCATGGGCACCCAACCGAATCGCGATTACTCGCCACCGATGGTGAACGAGTTCGTCGCTCTTGGCTCCAGCCCTCGTGGTGCTCAGGCGCTGATCCTATGCGGCAAGGTCAAGGCCTTGCTCGACGGTCGCTTCGCCGTCAGTCGCGATGACATCCGCGCTGCTGCCCCAGCCGTGCTGCGTCACCGTGTGTTGGTGAATTTCCATGGCATGGCCGAAGGCATCACCGCCGATTCTGTGGTCGATGCGGTGCTTGCACACATCCCAGCCAACGCTTAATCCCCACCCCGTAGATCCCGGAGAATAAGCATGGCCGACACGGTCACCGCCGACGACCTCTTCGACGCCGAGTTTCTCGAGTCGTTGCAACGCTTGCGCCTGGTCGCGCAACGCGTGCCTCGAGGTGGTCGTTTCGCTGAACAACGCTCGAAGGCGCTAGGCACCGGTCTGGAGTTCCAAGACTACCGTCCTTACTCCACCGGCGATGACCTACGTGCCATCGACTGGAACATCTACCGCCGTCTGGGGCGGGTCTTTTTGCGCCTCTTCGAGGAACTGGAGGACTTACCGGTCTACTTGCTGCCAGATGTTTCGCGCAGCATGTGGGTCGAGGAAACGCCACGCGCGCACGCATGTCTACGTTCGGCAATGGCCTTCGCCGCCATCGCCCTCGGTCAACATGACCGCGTAGGTGTGTTCCCATTCGCCGAGGACATGAAACCCTTGGTGCGTCCTCGCTCCGGTTGGAATAGTTTGCCGCTATTCGCACAAGCCATGACCAAACTCGAGCCAGGTGGTGCCACCGACCTGAGCCGCTCTTTGCGGCGCTTGGAAGGCATGCAACTGCGTAGCGGTCTCGTCGTGGTGATCTCCGACTTCTTCGACCCTGCAGGCGCCGACGCCATGGTCACCGCATTGAAGCGTTTGCGTCACAAACTACTGTTGGTGCAGTTGGTGCGCGACAGCGATCGTGATCCACAGATTCAAGGCGACGTCCGCCTGCGCGATTGTGAAAGTGGTGTCGATCAAGACATCACGGTCACTTCTCAGGTGCTGGATCGTTACCGCCAAGCCTATGACAACCATGCACGCATCTTGACCGACTTCGCGCAGAAGCGTCGCATCGGATTGGTGCAACTCAACGTGGAACAGAACGTGGTTGAACAGATCGCCACGGTCTTTGAAGGCGGGAGGTATCACGCATGAACTTCGCCAACTTGCCTGTTTGGGGGATCGGTGCGGGTCTAGCCGCGTTGGCTGGAGGCTTGTTCGTGCTGCAGATGTTGCGCGTTCGCCATCGCCAGCTCGAAGTGCCCACCACCATGTTCTGGAAAGAAGCCGTGGAGGAGAGTCGCGCACGCGTATTGCGCCAGCGCTTTCGTCATCCATGGGCTTACTTGCTGTTGTTGCTGATCGCTGCCCTGCTGTGGCTCGCTATCGGTGGCTTGCAGTCGTCAGCTTCCGACCGCCAGGAGTACTTGTTAGTGCTTGATGGCAGCGTTGGCATGAGCCACCCGGAGCGGTTCGAGATCGCCACCGACTCATTGCTCCAAGATGCCGAGAACCTGCCCGCCGCCAACCGCGAGGTGTGGTGGAGTGGCGCAGAAACCAAACTGTTGCTAGCTAAAGGCGAACATACCTTATTGCTCCGGGAGCGTCTCAAGGACATGCAACCCGACATGGCGGCTGCGGCTGTAGAGGACCGCTTGCTGCAGATGGCAAAGGGGGTAGATCAACAGCGTTCCTTGCAAGTTCGCCTCTACGGTGATGCACCCTTGCGCAACGCCGCCAGGGAGCAACTGCCGAGCAACTTCGAGGTCCTGCGCTGCACACCGTTGGCGCCCGCCCAAGCCGGCAACCGTGGCTTCATCAGCGGTGGCATTCAGGCTTCTGAGTCAGGTCAATGGGATCACGTCGACCTGATCGTCGAGATCATCGGTACCACCGAAGCACCCACCTTGACGTCCTCCGGCGCCAAACCGGAGAACCCAGCCGCATCGGTCAAGACGGCACTGGGCACACAATGGCGCTTCACGGAGATTCTTGCCCGCGGTCAAGTCTTGGAGCTACAGATTGCGACGCAAGACAACTACCCGGCCGATGACCGCATCAGCATTGCCGTGCCGCAACGACGACCACTGCAAGTGTTGCTGTCGGATAGTCTCGCCAGCACTTTCGCGCCGCTAGTGATGGCCGACAGTGCGCTGGTGATGGCCAGTGATTCAGCTGACTTGGTGGTGCGCTTGCAAGGCGAGAATCTTGGTGCTGCTTTGCCTGCGCTGGAGATCTCTTCCGCCGCTGCAAGCACGCATGCCTTTGAGATCACCGATGCCGGCAGTGGCACGCCGGAGCAGCTCCTGCAATCGATCCATCAACAACTTGGTTTTGCCGAGATCGACGCCCTTGCCTTGGCCCAACAACTGCAACAGCCCATCTCCCTAGGCGTGGAGCTGGGCGATACCCGCAAGGTGCAAGTCTGGGATCAACTGCTCGATCCCAAAGGTGCTTTCGCTAGCAGTCGTTCCTTCCCGCTGTTCATGGGCCGATCCTTGCGTTGGTTAGCCAACACACATCGCTATGCGCCCTTCGCCGTCACCGGTCGCCCGCTGAGTTTCGCCAACGGCAACTGGACCACGCCGCAACAAGGCACTGCCGTCACTGCAGGTTTGGCTCTGCGCCCAACCGTCGCTGGTGTCTATCGCAGCAGCGAAGGCAACGACGTCGCCGCGAATGCTTTCGATACCCGTGCCAGCCTTGGTCTGGCCGCCTTTGCCGACGTCACTGCCGGTGAAGCACTGCAAGCATCGACCATGCCTCTTTGGAGTTGGTTGGTACTGCTGGTGTTGTTGTTACTTGGAGTTGAATGGATGTTGTTCCATAACGGGAGGATTCCATAAGCATGGAGTTCCTCGCACCCGGTTTTCTGTTCTTGTTGCTGGCCACGCCATTGGTGTACGTGCTGCGCAACGCCCGCCGCGACATGAAGCACAGTCTTGTGCGCCTGTTGGCTTTCGTGCTGCTGATCCTGGCACTGGCTCGTCCTGCGCAAATTACTTCCTCTTCCAAGGAGCATATGGTCTTGTTGGTCGATCAATCGGCCAGTATCTCCACCCAAGGCAACGCTGAGGCCAACGCATTGTTCGATCGCTTGCGCAAGCAGCTACCGAATAGTGCTGCACTGCATCGCATTGATTTCGGCAGCGTCACGCAAAGCCCACTTGGCGATGCCTTACGCGCTGCAGCCGCCATGATCCCAATCGGGGAACCTGGTTCGGTGGTAATCGCTTCGGACGGTGCGGCCACACAAGCCAACTGGTTCAGCAGCAGCGAGCTTTCTGCGCGCGGCATTCCGATTCATGTCATGCCGTTGGAAACCACCGCCACCGACCCGCGGATCGTAGGCGTGCAAGCCCAAGGGGAGTTGCGCATTGGGCATCCTGCTCAGATCGCCGTTCAAGTCGAAGGCCAAGCTACCGAAGCACAAGTCAGTTTGTACTCCGGCGATTCCACCACACCGCTGGTGTCGAGTGAGTCCTTTATCCTGAACCAAGTTCACACGGTAGTGCTTGGCTTTGAACCGAAGGAAGCTGGATTCCTTGACCTTCAAGCACGCTTGAAGATCGTCGATGGCACCAATCAACATGCCAACAATGACATTTGGCAACAAAGTTTCGCGGTGCAGGATCCGATTCCGGTGCTCTACCTTGGCCAACGTATCGTTGACGGTTTGAGCAAACTTGGTGAGACGGTTGGACCCGGTTTCCAATTCGAGGGCGGCCAAAATCTCAACGAGATCCAAGCCAGTGATTACCCCTTGGTGATACTGGATGACCGTCCGGCCGACAGCGTGCCGGCTAATTTCCAGCAACAGTTGAGCACTGCGGTCACCGAAGCGGGCACTGGCCTATTGATGTCTGGTGGTACTGGCAGTTTCGGACCGGGTGGTTGGGCTGAGACCCCAGTCGCCGATGTCCTGCCAGTCGAGTTCGTGCAGAAGGAAGAGAAGCGCGACCCAAGTACCACGCTGGTGGTGATCATCGATACTTCGGGTTCGATGGGGGGCAACCGTGTGAACCTTGCCAAAGAGGTTGCGCGCTTGGCCATTCATCGTTTGTTACCGCACGATAAGGCGGGCATCGTCGAGTTCTATGGTGCCAAGCATTGGGCCGCACCGATCCAGCCGGCCAGCAACATCATTGAATTGGAACGTGCGTTGAACCGCATGAGCGCAGGTGGCGGTACCGTCATCTTGCCGGCCATCGAAGAAGCGTTCTACGCCATGCAAAATGTGCAGACCCGCTACAAACATGTGTTGGTGCTAACCGACGGCGGTGTAGAGGCTGGTGATTTCGAAAGCCTCCTGCGCAATATGTCTGACAAGGGCATCACCACCTCAACCGTGTTGATTGGTTCGCAAGCCCACAGTGAGTTCTTGGTCAACATGTCGAACTGGGGCAAGGGCCGTTTCTACAACGTGCCGAACCGCTTCAACTTGCCAGAAGTGATCCTCAAGCAACCCGCGAGCGCCAAGTTGCCCGCTTACCGTCCTGGCTCGCACCAGGTCGTCGGCCGCGGCAGTCGCGCTTGGTGGTCCGAGACTGATCCCAGCAGCATCCCAGCCCTCAGTGGTTACGTCGAAACACGCGCACGCCCCGGCGCTGAGGTTCTGCTTGAGACCGCTCAAGGCAGCCATCCGGTTTTCGCCAGTTGGCGTTACGGCCTAGGTCGTGTCAGTGCGCTGACCACCGAGCCAGTCGGCCCTGGAAGTAGCGGCTGGCAAGATTGGGATGGCTTAGGTGCCTTCCTGGCACAACTGCTGCAACGAACCGCAGACGATGGATTCGAAGACTTCCAGTTCCAGATCGAGCGTCAAGGTTCTGAGGCAATCCTGACCGCCAGCCGACGTCGACCTTCGAATGCCACGCCGACTGCGCGTGTCTTGGATAACGAGTTGCAGCTCACGCCACAGTTCCATGAGCTGGCGCCTGGCTTGTTCGAGGCCCGTCTTTTGTTGGCACCAGAACATGCCATTCATCTAGAGGCGGAAAGTTCGCTGCACACCAAGCAGGTCACGCGCCTCGTCATGGATGCCTTCAGCGATCATGCACCGGAGTTGCAGGTCAGCAGTGAGCAAAAGTTGCCGTTGCTTGGGCTTGCTAGTGCCACCAATGGTCAAGTGTTGGATGAAGACTCTGAACGCCCCAACAGTTCCAGCGGCACGGCTTTGGCTTTGCGGGAATACGCCCCGTGGCTGCTCGTGTTCGGCTTGTTGCTGTTCCTCTTCGACTTGTATTACCGCCGACGTCCTTCCTACCAAGGAGTGATCGCATGAGATTCCTACTAGCTTTCACTTTCAGCTTATTGCTGGGCTTGCCGATTTTCGCACAGCAAGATGAAGAGACCATCGCTCCTGAGCTTGTTGCCGCCCTGGAAGAATGCCTCGCCAACAATGCCAACCAAGAAGGTGGGCGGGCCTTGTTCGATCGCGCCATCATCGTGCACGGCAATCAAACCTTGCTGTTGGCAGAGTTGGACCAGCGTCTTGCCAAGGACACCTTGGAAGATGCGCAACGCGTCGCGATCTTGCGCATCAAGACCGCGGTCTTGCAACGCCAAGGCTTGCTGCAGGACGCACTCACCTGTGTCGAACTGGAGCTTGCCATTGAGGTGCATGTCGATTCGGTAGTCCAGCGTGGCCAACTCCTGGATTGTCTGGAACGCCGCGAACAAGCGCTGACGGCCTATTCCGAGGCTTTGGACTTGTTGCCGCAAGATGACACGCGGGTCGTCACCTTGATGTTGCGCCGCGCCATGTTGTCGATGCAAGGAGATGAAGACGCCAAGAATGCCTTGGCCGATTTCGCCAACTCCGATGCATGCGATCAAGAGATGCGCAATCGGGCCGCGGTAGTGCTGGCTTTGCTCGGACGTCCGCAAGACGCCATCGACTTGTTCGTGGTTGAGGGCGAAGGTTCCAAGCTGTTCCGTCAGCAGATTCGCATGGCCGAATGGGCCTTGAAAGCCAAGGATGCCGAGGCCGCCCAGGACTGGGGATGGAAGGCACGTCAGACCGCCACTCTGAAGCGCGATCGTTACTACGCCCTGACCGTCTTGGGCGAGGCGCATCGCATGGACAACTCCTTGGATCGCTTGTTGGAAGCTTTCAATGGCGCCGAGGACCTCGACCAACAATCGCACGACGCCTGGATCGCCTTGCTGCGTGAGACCGGGGAATACGACATTGCAGTGGCGATGTTCGAGCAAGGCGCAGAAGACAGTGAATTCAGCAATGCTTCGCGCCGTGAATTGCTGGAGATGTATCGCGAAGCCGGTCGCGCCGAAGAGATGATTGAGCAGTACAAGCTGTTGATCACCGCCGACCCGGAAAACTGGTTGTGGCCTGAAGGCTTGTCGCGTTACTACCTCGAACAAGGCATGACCGAGGAAGCGCGTGCCCTGTGGCGACACTTCCTGGTCGACGCCGAACCAAGCCTAGGCTTGGTCGAAGCCGCCAAAGCGTTGATGGGCCTGGGGCAAGATGACTTGGCGATTCAATGTGCGGAACGCTGCGTAGATAAGGATTCCGCGCGCTTCGCCGCCTTGCAGTTCCTGTTTGACATGCACCGTCTGCGTGGTGAATTGGAACTTGCCGCTGCAGTCCTCGAGCGCACCGATCAGTTGGCTCCGGCTGATTCGCCAGCACGCATGCAGTTGTCGGAATCCTTCGAACGCGTCGGCAACCTCGAACGCGCCGTGGAAGTCCTTGAGCAGTTGCGCAGTGCGCGTGAAGGAGTCGGCCTCAGCGAAGACCTTGAGATGCGTTTGGCTTGGTTGCACTCGGAAGTGGGCAACGAGGGAATCGCCTTGGAACGCTGGCGCAACCTGTGGCTGCGCGTGAATTCGATCCCGCGCCGACGCTACGTTGAAGACCGAATGATGTCGGTGGCTTCGCGCTTGGGCAAGTTGGCTGATATCGCCATCGAGTTAGAAGGTCGCCTATTCCGTGGCGAGGCTGATAAGCGCGACAGTGGCTTGTTGGTGCGCTTGTACACCACCGTTGGCGATCCAGTCTCAGCAACCGAGATTATTGAAGAGTTCCTGAAGCAGGCTGGCGGTTCGGAGATCGCTGCCCTCGAGGAAAAGGCGCGCGTCTTCATGTCGTGCACCGATTACCACAACTATGAGCGCACGGTTCGTCGCCTGATCGAGATCGATCCCGAAGGCGAAGCGGAGTATCTGCAGCAGATTGCGATGAGCATGCTGGAGCGTGGCAAGCCGGATCAAGCACGCACCGTGTTGGCCCGATTGAAGGAGCTCGAAAGCGATGTCGCCAGTGCCGAGTTCGAAGCCGGCGTCTTGGCTTTGGCCAATATGGAGCCTGAGGCCATTACCGCTTACGCGCGTGGCCTGGCCAACAACCCCGACCGCATCGAGAGTTACTTGATGATGGCGGCATTGATGCAGAAGACCGGCGAGACCGAACGTGCGATTGGCATGTTCCAGGACATCGCCCTGAATGCTGTACGCGATGACCTATTCATCATCGCCATCGATGGTCTGCTGAACTTGGATGCACCACCCAGCACCATGAGTTGGGCGCGGCGGATCACGCTGGAGCGTTTGGCCAGACGTCACGACAAGGTCTATCTATACCAGTTGCTGGCTGACTTGGGCGAGCAGGTCAACGATAACGAGGCACGCATCACCGCTTTGCAGGGTTCCTTGGCCATCGCTGGTGACCGCCGCGTTTCGGTGGTGCGCGAGTTGATGGACCTCTCCGCAGGCCGCAACAACAGCTTCAGCTTCAACACCAATCAAGGACCCGACAACGAGGACCGTCACCTGTCCTACGGCCGACGCCTGATCGGTTTGGGACAACTGGTGCCTCCACAGGTCTACTTGGATTTGGGCCGTACCTTCCTGTCACGCGGCGCCATCGCCGATGCCTCGAAGACTTTCCGCCTTGCCCGCGACTTACCTGACTACGATATCTTCCAACGGGATGTCGGCGCCTTGTTCGAGCAAAGCGGCTATATGAACCAGGCCTTGGACATCTATCGCAAGGTGTTGATCGGCGATTCCACCGACGTCGGCCTGTTGGTCAAGGTCGGGGAACTGCAGGAACAACTCAGCGATGATGAAGGCGCTTCCGGCCTATACCAACGCGCCGTCGAGTTGCTGTTGGCACGTCGCCCGGTGGTGACCGGCGATCAAGAGGGCGAAAGTGCGGGCAACTTCTCTCGTTGGTATACGCGCAACGTCGATGACTTCGACAAGTACTTCGATCGCGCTGCCGACGGCATGTTGGTGACCTACCCGCAGGCGCAAGTCGATGACCTTCTCAACCTTCAGTCTCAGGTCATCGGCACTGAAATCGCCGAGGCCGTTGCCGCGCAACCTAGTGAAGGCGATGTGCTGCCGCTAAACCGATTCCCACGCCTGTTCCGCCGCTCGATGTTCGTGCGCCGCATGGCCTTGTCCTATGGTCGCCCGCAATATGCCGCCACCATGGATCGCGAGCTTCTCGCCGCCTTCCCAGACGATGTCGATCTACTCGGTCGCATGGTCAAGGAACGCGTGCGCTGGGGATTAAACAGTGCCGCTTACAGCCTGTTACTCGAGAGCGGACGCGAAGCCGAAGAGATCGACAAGCTGTTGTGGTTGGTCGGTAAAGGTGTTGCCGCAAGCGCCACCGAATTGGTGCCGTTGGATGAGGCCTTGCGTTTGTTGCTGCCGATGATGGCCAATAAGCAATACGACGATGCCCGCCTGCTGCTGCGTCGCGTCGACTTCGGGGGCATCAAGGCCGACCGTAGTCAAGATGCCGGTGCCTTGTTCTCAGCCGCCGCCATGATCGGCGACCAGGACCTGACCTTGTTCCTTGGACGCAACTGGCTGCGCCTGTTCATCTCCGGCGACAACCGCGCCAGTTCCTATGTGGTGCGTCCGGTCTTGTCGCGTGTGGCCTTGGCCCTCGATGAGGAATACCGTCGCAGCTTCTACCAGTACTTCGTTGGCTTGGTGCTGGCCGATACGGATAAGTACGGCTCGCTGATCGAGTTGCTGCCGGACATCCAAAAGAACTCCGAAGAGCCGCTAATCGATGAAGAACAGCTGATCGAGCTGATCACCGAGAACCATCGATCCCTGGCCTTTAGTCTTGGACCACTGCTGAAGCTGGCGCCGGAGGATAGCCGAACAGGTTTGGCATCCACCGTATGGGCCGAGATCGCCCCGACCATGCGCCCGTGGTTTGTCTTCAACCTGATCAGCCCGGAGATCGGACCGCTAGGTCAAGAAATGGACGATCTGCTGGTGGTTTGGTTCAGAGAACTTCTCAATGGCGATGACCCATCGATGTTCCGCTTTGGCCTTGATCAACTCACCACCGAAGAAAACCTCGAGACCAATGAGCCGTTGATCACACGCCTGATCACCGTCCTCGAAGAAGAGATGCCGGAATCTCCACTGGGTATCGTGGCGCGTGCACGCTTGATGCTGCGCAATGACCAGAAGGACGAGGCCATCGACAAGGCACTCACGGCTTACTTCCTGCCCGAGCTACAGGACCAGGACAACTACGAGTTCTATAGCGCGCGCAACTTTATTGAAAATGACATCATCCCGCTGGCACCAAAGCGTTTCCTTGCCGCATTGGATGAACAAGAGACGGGCATGGCCGCATCAATGGAGCGTTGGCAGAAACGCCTGCGCATGGTGCGCCAATTCGATGATCAGGATCTGCTGTTCCGCGAAACCAAACGTGCTTCTGAGGAACTACCTGAAGAACTGTCCTTGTTAACGCAGTTGCACCGGCTGCATCTGCAACGTCGTGAAAACGAAGAGGCCGACGCCTTGTTCGCTAGCATGATTGAACAGTTCCCCGAAGATGAGGGGCTGGCTCAACTGGAGTTCAACACTTGGTTAGGTCGCAGCCGTGAAGTCAAAGCCCTAGAGGCATTGCATCGCTTGAATCGTCTACGCGGCGCTCAAGAGACCACCGAGGCGGAACCTGAAGAGGGTGAAGGAAAACTCGGCGCAGCCAACATCCGCACGGTCAAACAGGCGATCGAAGAAGAGGACTTTGCCACCGCCGGCAACAGTTTGCGCCGTATGTGGCGCCAGTTCCCGAAGGATGACAACAGTTTCTTCTTCTACGGTGGTGGCTACTGGGCCAACATCACTTGGCCGCGCGATGCGGTCAAGGAAGAGGACATGACCGAAGAAGAACTTGCCACCCGCGACGCCGAGCGGGCCCTCAGGGCACGTGGTGGCCTGGATGCCTACCAGGAACCGAAAGAGGTCGTCAACGAGCAGCAGAACGCCTGGGAAGTGCTGGCTGGCTACCCCTTCGGTGTGGCCGAGATGGAAGGCTTCTTGCGCAGCAATGGCCCGAGCAACCTTGAGCAATACACGTCGATTATCGACGGTCTGGCGACAGCGCGCACTTTGGAGAAAGGCGAGGAAAGTGCAGTCAATGACTTGCTCGCCAAGGTCAAGGGCGGTGAAGCCAATAAGGTCGAGATCCTGCAGTTGCTATCCCTACTGCAACGTACCGAAACCGATTTGGCAGAAGATGTGCAGCAAGTGCTAAACGAGTTGACCAGCAGCCTTCACCCGCGCGACGGCAACCAACTGTTGCGCTTGGCCAACGTCATGGCCAGTGTCGGCGAACGCGAACTCGCCTTGGACCTGTATCGTTGGTGTGCCACGCAAACGTCGGCATCCACCTACTTCAGCATGCGTGAAGAGGAGTTCGGCTCGATCGACGTCGGTCGCTTGGTAAGTGAGATGCGCGAATCCCTGAAGGAAGGCGATGACCTGAATGCAATTATCGAGCAGGCTTTACGCTTGGCCACGCCGGCGGACAACCCTTGGGAGATGGCCTCCTATGAGCGCTTGGTATTGGACACCTGGATCGGCTTGCTGGAGCCTGCACAAGCTCTGGAACAATGCCGCGAGATCTGCGCCAATGCCGATAAGGGTGAGGCTCGCAACTGGAACAACTTCAGTAACACAGCAGCTTGGCTGTACGCGCATGAGAATGAGTTGGATCGCGCCATCGAATGCCTCGAGTTCTACGTGGGCGATTCGCCATGGCAAAGCGTCAACACTGGCGACTTCCCGCGTTACTTCCCCGAAGACGCCAGTGGTTGGAAAAATTCAGTCGCTTGGTTGAACCGCATCGGCCCAGCCATGTTGGCTTGGATCAAGGACAAGAAGATCCGCGAGAGTGATGGCCTGCGCGCCACCGCCTTGGTGGTCGTACGCCTTTACGAGCAAGATGCACTGGCCAGCGCGGAAGCCCTTCTGGAACAACTTGCCGCCTACGAGTTCGTCGACGCCAACAGTAGCTTGTGGATTGCCGACGCCGCACGCCGCATCGGCAAGGTGGAGGTCGCTGATTCGATCGAGGCTGACCTGTTCGAGCGCGACCTGCTCAACCAGGCTCGTTTCATGGAACACCTGGAACGCTGGGTCGCCGAAGAGGGTACTGAAGTGGTGCTCGCTTATGGCGAAGAGATGGCCAACAACCGTCGTCCACGCAAGGTCATGGAGTTCATGGAGAAGCTCGCAACCGAAGCGGGGGATGAAGCCACCGCCAAGCTGTGGGCAGCTCGCATCGATGATGCCAAGCGTGCTCGCGAAGAGATCGATGAGCACTTCGAAGAGGAGCGCAAACAGCGCGAGGCCAATCAAGGCCAATTGATCCACTTGCATTAAACCGCATCAAGGATTCCACTGCGCGCCCTTCCCGGGGTGCGCTTACTCCAACCCGAATTTCGTCACGATCAGGTAGTGGTCAGACGGAAAGCCCAGTGGCCAGGTATGGATTAGATGGGTGGAGCGATTCCTTAAGGATGCCCCTCGATAATAAAGTTGGTCGATGCGGCTGCCTTCACGATGGCTGAAGCCTGGAAACTGCGCCACGTCGGGATGAGTCTCGCGGAAGGCATCGGTAAAGCCGGCATCCAGCAGCGTGCGCGAAGCCGGGCTATTACCGCCATCCGTGTGAGGAACAGCATTGAAGTCTCCACCGAACAACACTGGCGTTTTATCGGCAGCTTGGAAGCGCCCCTCATGGAAGGAGTACACGTCTTCGAACTGACTCATGCCATACCAGTTGGACATCGCCCACAGGTTCTGCGTTTCGCTGATCGCGACCTTCACGCCGACGTTCATGAACGGCGAATTCGGCGGGACCTTCACTTCCAGAATCGGGAAGCGACTGAGCACCGATAGGTTCGAACCTTGATTGAGATAATCCCAATCAATCGTAGTGGCGTAGGTGAAACCCAACTCCGCAGCGATGAAATCGCCGGAGGAGTAGGTCTCTTGCATCATGACGAGATCAATGCCTTCGCGTTCAAGGATCTGGGCGATTGCCACGCGAGAATCCCAACCATGTTCTTCCACGTTGAAATGCTTGCCACCGTGGAAGATATTCCACACGCCAACGGTGATGTCTTCAAGCTTGGCGGGCAGGGCTGGCACCTGTGGGATTTGGAACTTGCCATATTCATCCCGGATCTCGGCGGGGGAAAGGGCACGCTTCCATAGTTTCAATTCATCGGCATCGAAATCACTGCCATGGAGTTGCTCCTGCGCGCTGAAGTGCAACGCTGGTTTGCGCTTGATGATCACCTTGCCGTTGACCAGTTCATAGATCTTTAACAACGGAGATGCCTCCATGAATGTTAAGGCCTGGTGCACCGTGTAGGGATTGCGCATCAATGCTGATTCGGCGGCTTCCAAGGCACTCAAATCCGATTCCAACGTTGCGGCGATGAAGTCCGCGCCAGAGCTGCCGAGTTCTTCACCACGCGCGCGCACCTGTTGTTCGAACAAGCGCTTGGGTTCGACTATCAGGTGCACGAAATCACTGGCTTGGAGTGGCGCCAACTCGAAGGCTTGGTATGCGTCGACCAAATCCTGCAAGGCGCGCGCACCTTGCTCGATGGCGGGCAATATTTTCTCTGGATCGTTCGTCGGCTCTCCGGGCCAACCGAGGGTCAGCGGACTGCCTGTGCCAAAGTCGAAGCCACGGCTATCGCCGACGGCATAGCTCACTGGATTCGTGCCGTCGTAGTAGAGACGCACCAAGGCCAATTCATGATCGTAGGTCATTGCCAGCTGATGCCAGCGCCCATCATTCAATGGCATGTGTTCGCCATTGTCACGGTCATAGCTGAGTCTGCGGTCGCCGCTACCGAGGCTCCACGCCCAAGTGCCATGGGCCATGGAAAACTGCCACCCCTGTTGCTTTTGCGCCGCCAGGCTGGCGTCGCTGGTCTGCTTATGCGCGAGCAATACCATGCGGGTTGTATCGCTCGCGGTACTGCGCACCCAGAACATCACGGAGAAATCTTGATCTTGCTGAAAAGGAAAGGCTTCGCCGTGAAGCCTTATCGAAGTGGTCGAATCCAGTGCGCGCAGGCGGACCGACTTGCCAATCAAACCGTCGATATAGATAGGGGTGCTGGGGGACTGCGCTGCGCTCCCCAATGGCGGCCTGCTACTCATGTTTTCTTCGAAAGCGAAGTGCGCAACCGGCAGGGAGTGCAACTCCGTAGCAGGTACCTCTTGCAAACCCTGCGCATGACCACTTGCAATCAGGAGGAATGACGAAGTCAGGCAAAGGACCGCGGAAGAAAGTGTTTGAGAATTGGGTGACATGGGCGAATCGAATCCCTTTCCCTCACAAGATAAGGAATCAGGGTCGCGGCAATCTTCCATGAGGACAGGATGCACGTCAAGCAGAGTTGCCCTTAGGATGGCGCCCGATGAAATCACTCGCCGTTCCCATCCTGTTGCTTTTAGGCGCGGCCTGTTCCGCACCGGTTGCGGAAACCACGCAGTTACGCGTTCTCAGCTACAACGTCAAACATGGTTACGGAAACGAGGGCCAAGGGGACATTGGTCGAGCTGCCGCTTTGATCAAGGAGTTGAATCCTGATTTCGTGGTTCTGCAAGAGATCGACTCCAAGGCGGAGCGTTCGGGCAAGATCGATCAGGTGCAGCGATTGTCCGAACTGACCGGCTTGCACGCACGCTTCGGCGCATTCATGCCTTACCAAGGCGGCGAATATGGCATGGGCTTGTTGTCGCGCTATCCGATCATCGATTCCACAAACCATCGGCTACCCGATGGTCTAGAACCACGCACCGCTCTCGATGCACAGATCGGCCTGCCGAACGGTGATGAGATCATCTTGATTGGCATTCACCTTTATCATTCGGAAGAGAAGCGCCTTGCACAGGCACAACGCATCGTCGAGATCTACGCCGATACCGAACTGCCAATGCTCGTCGGCGGCGACTTCAATTCGCGGCCCAATACGGTGGTAATGGACCTGGTCGGCCAGCATTGGACCAATCCGGATAAGGGCGAGGATTGCTTCACGATGTCGGCAACTGACCCACGAGCGGAAATCGATTTCATCTTGTTCCGTCCGCAGGATCGCTTCGAGATCATCCACATTGATGCCCTCGATCAGACATTGGTTTCCGACCATCGCCCGGTGCTGTTGGATTTTGAACTACGCAGCCGCTAAACAACACGATGAGATTCCCAACCACCGCCGTCCTTCTCCTGGTCGGACTCTCCTGCGCCAGTCAAGACCTGCCAACGTCGCTGGTACTTCCTGCCCAGGTGCAGATTCCAGCCGCCGTTGACCTGAACGGAGATTTCACTCTGCGCTGCTTCGTGCGTATGGAAGCACCTGTGCCGAACCTTCCCGCGTTGGTGACCAACAAGGCTTGGCAAGAGGGAGAGATCAAGGACTACACCACCAATAACTCCTACGGTTTGGGGCGCGAATCCGGCAACGAAGAAGGATTCGCCATCAGTGTCCTGCCCGATGGCGCCTGGACCTGGAATGCCGGAGATGGCCGACGTCGTCTTGACCATCGCCCGGAAGCTGCCGACCAAGGAATCGCGGATGGCCTTTGGCATGAGGTCGGCTTTGCGATCGATCGAGACAAGTCCGTCGCCCATCTCTTTCATGATGGCCGTCGAGTCGCAGTCCATGACTTGAGCGGGTTGGAAGGGTTGGGTTTCGCAAGCAAACCAATCCAGCTCGGTTCACCAACCGCAAGCGGCATTGAGATCGCCAACTTACGCATAGAAGCAGGTGTCTTGCCGACCTCAGCAGTGGCTACATCTTTCACTGAGACTTTTGGCGAAGCAAGAAAGCCCGTCGCTCCAGCGCAATGGGACGGCGAACCGCTGCGCATCCTTGCCTGGAATATTTGGCATGGTGGTCGGCGCAAGGGCCAAGATGAAGGCGTACAACGCGTGGTCGAGATCATCCAAGAATGTGATGCCGACATCATCTTGATGCAGGAGACCTACGGCAGTGGGCCGCGCATCTCCGGACGCCTCGGTTACGACTACTACCTGCGTTCCTCGAACCTGTCGGTCATGAGTCGCTTCCCGATTACTGACGTCCATCGCCTCGGGCCGTCCTTCCGCTTCGGCGGAGTGACCGTGGAACTTCAGGAAGGGCTGTCGGTGCAGGCCTATTCCTTGTGGATCAACTATCTTCCAAGCGTCAGCAAGCAGCTTGCCGAAGGAGTGACGGGGGAGCAGTTGGCCGTTGCCGATCAACAGACCCGTGGTGCCGAGATGGATGCGATCCTCGCTGAACTTTTGCCACATTTGGAACAGACTCCGGACATGCCGGTGATCGTCGGCGGCGATTTCAATAGCGGTTCACACTTGGACTGGACCGAAGAAGCCGCGCATCTTCCGAATCATCAAGGCTTGGTGGTGCCATGGCCCGCCGGAATGAGCATGGCTGCCGCCGGCTTCGTGGATACCTTCCGCACCGCACACCCGGATCCAGTGGCCGAACCTGGTCGGACCTGGTCGCCAGAGTTTCGCGACAGCCATCAGGACCGCATCGACTATGTCTATCTACGAGGCTCGCGCTGGCAGGTGCTCGATGCCGAGGTGCTCGATCAACATGCGCGTGGCTGGCCGAGCGATCATGCGGCGGTCCTTACCACGGTCACGCTAGGAGACTAGACACCAGATGACATTGATTCGTGCCACGTCTCGATCTGACCTGCC
>JAAESM010000005.1 GCA_024229395.1 Planctomycetota bacterium
CACGGTAGCGATTAAACCGGGTAAATCAACCCCGAGGACAGGAACCGGTTCCCGTCCTTGCATGCACTCGAACTGAGGAGTGCAACCCGAAAATCGCGAATAAAGGCGTACCTACGGGGCATTCGAATGGTGGGCGTTACAGGGCTTGAACCTGTGACCCCCAGCTTGTCGAGCTGGTGCTCTAGCCAACTGAGCTAAACGCCCATTCGAATGGCCGGAAAGTGTAACTTCCCCGGCCCGATGTGCAAAGGCATTTTGCCCAAGCAATCTTGGCCGAGTCCAGTGCCATGGAGGAGCACGGTGGCTGGATGCCTCATTCCGCGAAAACTCCAGTTTCCTGACGGCCGATCTAGCGCTCGATATAGCGGCCGCCGTTCTCCTCAGCCAAGCGGCGCAGTAAATCCGATCGCATTCCCAGGGAGACGCAATCTATGGCGATGCGCTTGCTCTGGTTGAGCCGGCGCACTTCTCTGAGAATATCGGGTGTGGTGATGAACTTGCCGCTACCGGGAGAACCATCCGACAACAGCATGATGCGGTCCACACCCTCTTGAAGCAATGCCTTCTCGAGGCCATCGAACAGGTTGGCACCGCCATCTGGTCGTTGCGCGTTCAGAAATTCGTAGAGATCCTTACGGTTCTTCTTCTTCAACTCCACCGGATCCTTCTTCCAGGTGCGAACACCTGAGCTGAACATCACCACATTGGCGATGGCATGATCATCCAGGAGTTCAATCGCACGAGTGGCATTATTCAATGCCTGATCGAGCCGAGTTCCGGGAGTATCCATGGTGTCGTCGGCGGGGGCGTTGGCACCCATCGATCCGGACTTGTCGATTACGAACACCACGCTATCCGAATCCAGCGATAAGCCGTAGAAAATACTCTTGCTGACCGTTCCACCTTTGGCGCGTGGTTGAGGGATCGAATCGGACATGCGGAAATTCAAAGCGGCATTTCCCCACCATCCCTGCCATGCTTTGGGGCTGCGATGGGGGTTCTGCCCGGTCAAGATGAACAGGGTCTGCCCGGCGGCTTTGCGTAGCCGTAAATGGTTACTCCAGGCAGTGCTGCAATCCTAGGCTATTCCTCGTCTTGGCCGAATTCGCCATAACGATCGTGCCATTCCTGCCACAGTTCCGGGCTGCGGCCTTCGGCCTTCAAGCGCAACTTCAGATACGACAGGGCCAAAGGGAACCATGGTTGCGCCATCAGCGCCTTGCGATTCCAACGCTTGCGACTGCCGCTGGGAACATATTCCGGTGGATCCAGACGCAACTGCGCCAGCAACAAGTTCGTGGCACAACTGACCGCCACGCGTGGCAAGCGAGCACGCTGCTGGAACTCACCCAAAATCGCCGCTGCGATCTGAGGATACTCTTTCAGCTTGCCGCGCCTGGTGGCGGGATCGAATTCCTGCTCCACGCGGGGACCGAACAACACCGCCAAGTGGAAGTCATAGTCGGCGTGAAGGCCATGTGCTGCCATTTCATCCAAAGCACGCAAACGATGATGCAGTGCATCGCGGTTTGTATCACTGGCACGCAACCACTTGACTAATTCCGGAATCACATAACGACGGATCTTCAGCGCCTCGAGATCCTCGAACACACCTTCGGATTGACCAGTACTCAATAAGCGGAAGACCTCTTCGGCCAAACGTGCCGGAGCAGCATGACTCAGGTCATGGGCATGACGGTCTGCAGCAGCGATCTCGGCGTCACCCGGAGCGAGATCCAGGCGGCGCATGAATTTGATCAGACGCAAGATGCGCACTGGGTCCTCGCGGAAACGAACTTCCGGGTCACCAATCGAATGCAACACGCGGTCTTCGATATCTTGCAGACCACCGACCCAGTCGACGATCTCACCAGCGATCGGATCGAGGAACAAGCCATTCACGCGAAAGTCGCGTCGGTTGGCATCCTCTTGAACGCTGCCATAGACGTTGTCACTACGGATTACCTTGACATCCTTGCCTTCCTGCTTGGGCGGCTCGGCACGGAAGGTAGAGACTTCGAAGATCTCACGACCGTGATGGACATGGACGATGCGGAAGCGGCGTCCGATCATGCGTGAACGTCGGAATAGGCGACGCACCGTCTCAGGCTTCGCCGAAGTGGCGATGTCGAAATCCTTCGGGCGGGAGCCGAGCAACAAGTCGCGCACGCAACCACCGACCAGATAGGTCTCGAAGCCTTCTTCCTGCAGGCGGCGCACCACCGAAATCGCGCGACGATCGACATAGCTGCGCTTGAAAGGCGGTTTGGTGCGGATCGGTTCGGCTGATTTGGCCACGCTCATTTCTCCTTCTTCTTCTTGAAGTGAAGAAGGAAGCGATCGCCACGATCAGGCCCCAAGTGATAGGAATCGGACTGCTGCAAGCGCCATTGATTCTTCAGCTCGGTTCCGTGTTCCTCCCAGTCGCGTTGCCAACTTGGGCCAGCCATCAGATAGAGCTGACGCAGCGGCACGTTGGGGCGGCCCAAACGGCGCAGGAACTTTGGCAAGGGCTCGACCGCGCGCGCGACCACGCAATCGGGGCGTGGATCCAAATCTCGATAGATCTCTTCGCCTTGGCCGGTGGTGACCTCAACATGCATGAACTCCAATTCCGATGCCGCAGCGGAAAGGAAATCAGCCTTCTTGCCGTTGCGCTCACACAAGTGGAAGAAACGGTCGGGGAAGATGCTGGCCCAAACCAAGCCAGGTAAGCCACCGCCGGAGCCCCAATCGAGCAGGCAGCGCGCGGTTTCAGGCAGCCTTTGGGCGGCCAAAACGCAATCCAACAGGTGCGCTTCTACCAAAGTCTCCCAATCCTTAGCACCGGTCAGGTTGGTGACCGTATTGGCCGCCAGCAGCAAGGTGCCGTAATCGAGGATTGCCGTCAGCGGTGCATCGACCGGGTTCGCGAGCGGCTCAAGCGCGGCGCGAAGCAAATCCACCGAGTGTTGTGGTGGCTTGGGGATGCCAACGGACTCGGGGTCGGGGATGCCGGGAAAGGCCATAAACAGGTTGGCAGGGCAGGAAGGACTCGAACCCTCAACATTCGCATTTGGAATGCGACGCTCTAGCCATTGGAGCTACTGCCCTGTCGTTCTGTATGGGAACACACTCACACTGTAGTGCGGCGTATTCGCCAAGCCGGCATTGTAGCGTGCTCGGCGCAGGCAAGGAAATCAGTCACGGCCGCGCTCCAGCTCCACTCCCAATCCACTGGAAGTCGCTCGAGAGTAGATCGCCTGGGCGACCCTGAGATCGAACAAGGCCATGCCGACGGATTTGAAGAAGGTGCTGCCGAATTCTCCGCGATCGGCTGGCGCTGCCGACGCAATCTGCGCTCCCAAGGTGCTGATTTGCTCTTCTTTCAACACTCCACTTGTTAGGGGAATGGCGAGTTCCCCCGACTCCACTTGGGCGTGGGGGGTGTCTACCCAAACCTTGGCCGTGCGGGCGAAAATGGCATCGGGGTACTCACGAACAGTGGCTTCGAAGGAACCGATGGCAATGCAGTGTTTGTTCTCGAACTGGCTGGGGTCATCCGCGAACAGTGGGCTCCGCGCCGTGGTGGAAGTAATCACGATGTGACTCTCCCGCATCAATTCATCCATAGAACGGGCCGCGACGATCTCCACATCTGGCAACACGCCGAGCAATTTCTGCCTCAAGTCAAGTACGGATTCCTGCAACTTGGAAAGCAACAGGACCTTCTCGATTGGCCGTGCGGCACAGGCATGCAACACTTGATCGAAAGCTTGCACGCCGCAACCCACCACCCCAAGAGTGCTGGCACTTTGTGCTGCAAGATGGCGGATGCTCACGCCAGAAACGGCACCGGTGCGCATCGCGGTCAAAGTACTTCCGTCCATGAGCGCCAGGATTTCCCCGCTTTGAGGATCGCAGTAGACCACCAATCCCTGAATTACCGCCTTGCCAATCTTGTGGTTCTGTGGGAAAACGCTGACCAGTTTGGTTGCAAGCGCCGAGTCCGTCCGACTTGGCATCAACAACAACTGCTCGCCAGAACTGCCGCACGCCATCGCCAAGCGATCGGGCATTTCAAAGCGACCACTCTCCTGGATGGCAAGTGCATCTTCCACTGCGCCCATGGCGGCATTGGCAGTCAAACACTTGCGAATATCTTGGCCATTCAAGTAGAGCATTTTTTCTCCAGGTCGGATTCCAATTGCATTGCCGTCGGAGTGACTGCCAAACCACCCAAACCAGTGCAACGCAACTCGCAGGGCATGGTCTTGCCGATGCCATCCATGGCCTCGATTACTTCATCCAATGGGATTACGGCGTCGAACCCAGCCAAGGCCATATTGGCACAAGAAACCGCGTTGCTGGCTGCCAGCACATTACGCCCTAGACAAGGCACCTCAACGCGCTTGGCGACCGGGTCACAAATCAAGCCAAGCATATTCTGTAAGGCCATCGATGCCGCAACCAAGGACTGCTCCAGGTTCCCACCCGCCATGCCTACGAGTGCTGCAGCCGCCATTCCAGAACCAGCACCACACTCGGCTTGGCAGCCGGCTTTCTCCGCCGCGAAGGTGGAGTGGGTGGCAATGAAGGTGCCGATCATGCCAGCAGCCAACATGGCTTGCGTCATCTCGCGCAAACTCAAACCCAAGATCTTGCCTGCACCTAAAACCACTCCGGGTAAGGCCCCGCAAGCTCCGGCTGTTGGCGCAGCAACGATCACGCCCATCGAACTCTTGACCTCCATCATCGCGCTAATCTGCAAGATCATTTCATTCAGCATGCCACAGTCCAGCAAGCCGCCAGAAGCGATCTGTTTTTCGAAGCTACCGCTCTGTGGACCAAGGATGCGATCTTGAAACTCGGTACCAGCCAAGCCAATGCGCACGGAATCTTGCAGGGTCAAGATGATTTGCTCCATGCGTTCCAGCACTTCCTCTTCAGCCAAACCGCCGCGCGCAGCCTCATAGAGCACACCTAGCTGCCAAAGTTCGCGCGGCTCATTGGCATTGAAGTCAAGCATCTCAGCACAACTGGTGAATGGCAAAGCCATAGCGGGCGGGGTGGCCACAGGAAGAACCTGTTCAATCTCCAACCAATGTTGGATTTCAAAACGATCGCGAAGTTCGGCTTGCGTTTGCGGACTCAGGAAACTCGGACTCTTGATTTCGATCAGCTTGCCGTCGGCGTGTAACAGGATCTGTTCGGATTCAAAATCCTGCAGCAAACGCGTGTGAAGGGCGCCGGCATCGGATTTAGGAAAGATCAGGGTTTCATGACAGTCACCGATCATTGATAGCGCTACGCCATCGACAGACTGGATCTCGATCATGCCGCCACCGGTTGAATCGGCAACGAGCTCGTGCTGGCCAGCTTGATTGCTAAGGGTCAGCTTGTAGATGTTCGGGCTGTTGGTCGGAAAGGAATGGACCTCTGTGCGCAGGTCAATCCCGGACTGCTCCATGGCGGCACCATAGTTCAGCAGTCTTTCGTCGGTGAGTTGCCAGCCGAGCAAACCACCGACCAAACCCATCTCCGAACCTTGGCTTTGGTAAGTGGTTGCTAAGGAACCCGTGGTTTCCAATTCCACCAACACGGAATCAATCTGCCCCGCCATCATCGAGCGTGCCATGCGCCCAATGCGCAAAGCGGCTGCACAATGCGAACTCGACGCGCCACGCATCACGGGCCCAATCACGTCATTGAAGATGCTAGGGGCGTGCGCGCTCATCAATCCAGGCTAACCATTCCCGTTGGCGAAGAAAACGCTGGCACAGGCTTATTGCGATTCCGCTCGGGACTCTTTCCAGGCCGCCCACAACATGGTGGCTGCTGTGATCGTCACGACCACCACGACTAACCAGCGGACTGCCTTCAGTGGCATCGACGTGACCAAGAAGGCAGCGATCAACACTCCTGGAAGGCCCCCGAGGGTAAGCCCCGCGGCAGGCTGTGGACTGTAGCTCTCGCGCTTGATGAACCGTGAACTCGCCACCGGCATGAGGAAAGCGCAAGCACCCATCATGATTGGGAAGGCTGCCGTTGAGTCCATGCCCAAGAAGGAGATCAGAATCAAGCACGGGGCGTAAAGGCCTACGCCGATGGTCATGAGCGCGCCCAACACCATGATGCCGACCATACCGATCACTAGCTTGCTTCCTTCAAGCCCCAGTGCCTCGCCACCCATGGGGAAAGCCTCGTACATGCCCATGATCATCAAAACCGCCGCCACGATTAGGGCCAAGCCCATACCAACGCGAATCTTCTGCCGCGGCAAACGCGCCACGATGCCGGAACCCAGCCAAGCACCCGCAACAGCAGCGCCGACCATCAAGACCAGGGTGCCAGGCAGGACCTTAACGATGGTGATGTAGATGAACGCCTCGAGGATCACCGGCAGCGTGTGCCCAACGTTCATGGTTCCTGGAATCTTTTCATCGGGGACCATGCGGGTGAATCGGAATACCGCGGTCGTCGGCGCAAAGTTGCCGATACCCAAGGTGTCGAAAAAGTTGGTGACCAAGCCAATCGCCAGCTGCAGCCACGTCGGCTTGATGGGGGTGGCGGACTCCGCGCTCGCCGCGGCCTTAGGCAAGTTTCTCAACCAGATCCCGATATAAACGGCTGTAAAGATGCCGAGGAGCACGAATAGGGCGATTTTCATTGCACTTTTTGGGCGAGGCCCTGGGCATTATAGGTGCCGAAAAGTGCTGCATTCTCCGCAAGGGACCGGCCTGGGTTGAGCTCGGGCAGACAGGTTGGCAGGGCAGGAAGGACTCGAACCCTCAACATTCGCATTTGGAATGCGACGCTCTAGCCATTGGAGCTACTGCCCTGTCGTTCTGTGTAGGAACACCCAGTTGGAGTGAGTGTTGCCAAGCGAAAACAAAGTGCCGCTTGGTGCCGAGAGGGGGATTCGAACCCCCACGTCCGTAAAGGACACAGGCACCTGAAGCCTGCGCGTCTGCCAATTCCGCCACCTCGGCGAGGTAAGCTTCCTACAGGGCGAATAAGATAGCCCCTCCTGCGTAGGAAGCAAGCACCAAAGATGGCCGGCAAAAAGAAAAGCAAACCACCCGAAGAGGTGGTGAACCGCAAAGCAAAGCGCGAGTACGAGATTCTCGAAACCCTAGAAGCTGGAATCGAGCTGATGGGCACCGAGGTCAAAGCTCTGCGTGGCGGCTTGGTCAGCCTAGCTGAGGCTTACGTCAAAGCCACGCCAAACGGCCTAGTACTCGAAGGAGCGCACTTCGGCGAATATGTGCACGCCAATGTGCACAACCACCCGGCCATGCGTAGTCGTCGGCTGCTGGTGCATAAATCAGAAGCCTTCAAGCTGAACCAAAAGCTCAAGGAGAAGGGCTTGACCATGATCCCGATGCGCATGTACTTCTCCGGACGCTGGGCCAAGGTCGAGATCGCTCTAGGGCGCGGCAGGCGCTTGCACGACAAGAGGCAGGTCATCAAGGACCGCGAGGCCAAGCGCGATATACGTCGGCACATGAAGTAGGCACTGCTTTGAGCAGGGCCTGTGTGGTACAATTCACCCGTCACTGTGTGGGGGCGATCGGTTTCGACTGGAAGTTTCTAAGCTTGAGTGGCGTGCCGAGGTTGCGGAGATGGCCTCGTTAAACCCTTCGCAAAGGCTTAACTGCCAACAATAATTACTCTTACGCTGCCTAGGTAGCGCATTCGGATTGCCTTCGCCCGCTGGGCTTTCCGGATGATAGATCGCGGGCTAGCGAACGGACCCTGGCTCGGGGAAAGTAAGTGAAATACAAGGAGCTGGCTGTGAAACCCGCTTGTCCGTTGGCAGGTTAAACGGCGAGATTTGATAACGGACTACGCACGTAGAAGCTTCTGTTTGGCCTTCTCAGGACGCGGGTTCGATTCCCGCCGCCTCCACCATCCCCCAGATTCCCACCGATGTGGGGGAGTGCCGTTGGAATTGACCTAAGCAATCGTCTATCCTGCGCTTAGGTTCACGCTCATGTCGTTACGCACAATTCTCGCCTGCACAGCCCTTGGCCTGATGGCCTCATGCTCGCTTCCAACCATGGACGTGGTGCGTGATTTCTCCGCCATCCATAATTCCACTGATTGGCAACCGCAAAGCCCGGCCATGATGTCGGTGCCGCCGGAGTTCTACCTGGGTAATCCCACCGCGCGCGCCTCGGGCTCTGGTCTCTACGATGTAGAAGACCACCGCGCCTTGGAACTGGCCATGATCGAACAGATCAACGGCGTCGATCTAGAGACCCCAGCCGCTGCCATTGAGGTCTGCTCATGGATGTTGATCGCCCTGAGCCAAGACGATCACTCCGAAGCCCGCACCAACGCCACCTATGTGTTGCTACGCGTTACCGGAACCTGGGCCGCACGCTCTGATGTCAGCATCAAGGTCGCCGATCCAAACGCCGACCTGACTGCCGCAATCCGCGCCCTGGATGCCGCCTCTGATCATGCCAGTTTCATTGCTGCAGCGGAAGAGTTGCGCTTGACCAGCATGCCCGACGTCATCACTGGTGTGCGCGTATTGAACGCACTCGGTCGTTTGTCGGAAGTCCATGGCTTGGCATCTGGAAATGGTGATCATGTGGTGATGTCGGCCGCACTCGACATTGTCATGCAGTGTTTCGAGATACAACAAGGCGACGTCGATCCAGCAGTCGCCAACGCCATTAAGGTCAGCTTGGATCATCTGCAGAAGACGGCACGTCAGTCCTAGAGTTTGCCAGCAGTGAAATCGATTATCATTGGCGTTGTAAAGATTGCGATCGCAATCGGCTTGGTTTGGTTCGTGGTGAACCAGATCGAGACCACCGATCGCCTTGAGATTCCAGGTGCCACCGAAGAAGCTGATTCCACTTACTTGACCGGTGAGTTCGAAGGCGATTGGCGCAGTGATAGTTGGCTGTTCACCACCGAAGATGGTGTCGAATACCGCCCGCCGTTGGCACAGGGATGGCGCGTACTGCCAGGTTTCTTTACCGCGGTACGCAGTTTGACCTTGAGTTGGTATCTGCTCGGCATTGCGCTGTGGGCCTTCCTTTTGTTCATTGCCGCCTTCCGCTGGCAGTTATTGCTGCGCGCCGCCGCAGTGCCAGTCGGTTATCGCCAAGCCTTGAAGTTGTCCTTCATTGGTTACTTCTTCAACAACGTCATGTTGGGCTCCACTGGCGGTGACTTGGTCCGCGCGGTCATGGTCACGCGCGGCCTCGAACGTAATCGTTGGCGCGCTGCCTTGTCGGTCATCGTCGATCGCCTGATTGGTCTGTTCGCTTTGATGATCATCGCTGCATGCGTGCTCGGTGTGTTCTGGTATCTGCAACGCATCAGCTCCGTTCGCGGACTGCGCCAAGTCACACAAATCGTTTTTGCATTGTTGATTTTGGCAATCATCGGCGCATCGATCTACTTATCCCGCCGCGCTCGCTCCAAGCTTGGCCTGGATTGGATTCTCGCGCGCCTTCCTGCGCAAAAAATCATCCACAAGCTGGATGACGCCATCACCGTCTACCGCGACCACAAAGGCACGGTGTTGGCAGCGGTGGCCATGTCGATCCCATTGCAACTGTCCGGCATCCTGTCCTTCTGGGTGATCGGCGAGGCTCTGGGTGCTGGTCTGACCGTGGGCGAGAACTTCGTCATCTTCCCGGTGGTGCAGACGGTTTCGGCCCTGCCACTTGCGCCGGCAGGATGGGGGGTTGGTGAGTCTTTATATGGCTGGTTCTTTGAGAGTTTTGGCTCTAGCTTCACTCTAGGAGTAGCAGTTTCGGTAATATTTAGACTGACGACCCAAGTGGGTTTCGGCCTCATCGGCGGCCTGACCTGGGTCGCCTCAAGGGAGCGCCGCCAAGGAATTCCCATCACTGGAGAAGAACAATGAGTCTTGCAGTTTTCGGTTCCGTTGGCCTCGACGACATCTCCACCCCAAGTGGAGAAGTTAAAGGTGTCATCGGTGGTTCCGCGGTTTACTTCTCGTTAGCCGCTTCCTTGTTCACCGATGTACGCCTTGCTGCGAACGTCGGCGGCGATTTCCCTGAGAGCGCTTGGACTACCTTGCGCGAGCGCGGCACAGACCTCACCGGTCTGCAGCTGTTCGCTGATCGTCAAACTTTCCGCTGGAGTGGTAAGTACCAAGGTGACATGAACGAAGCGCAAACACTCAACACAGAGTTGAACGTGTTGGTGGAACAGCCGTTGGTGCCTGAGTCCTACCGTGACTCGCGTTATTTGTTCTTGGCCAATATGAGCCCCGATACACAGCTTGAGATCCTCGAGCAATTTCCACGGGCCGTCGCCTTTGCCGACACCATGAACCTGTGGATCGATACCAGCCGCGAGAACCTGGAGCGATTGATGAGCTTAGTCTATGGCTTGGTTCTGAACGACGGCGAGGCACGCATGCTGACTGGCGAGCACAACTTGCTCAAAGCTGGTGCCAAGCTGCAACAGATGGGCCCGGATGTGATCGTAATCAAGAAAGGGGAGCATGGTTGCTTCCTGTTCACACCTGATGGTCGTTTTGGTTTGCCTGCCTACCCAGTAGAAAATGTGGTTGACCCGACCGGCGCTGGCGACAGCTTTGCCGGTGGCATGATGGGTGCTCTTGCTGAGATGGAGAACTTCAGCATGGATGCGCTGCGACGCGCCATGGCCTATGGAACCGTTTGCGCTTCCTTGACAGTAGAGAAGTTCAGCACCGGCGGTTTGGAAGAATCCACCCGCCATGTGGTGAATGAACGCTACAACGAATTCCGCGAGTTCCTGCGCTTTAGCTAGGGCTGCACACATTTTCGTGTCATAGGTGGGGAAGATTCGTCTTCCTTCCAAAATGTTCTGGAGTGGGGCCTTGCATTGCCTAACAAAAGCCTTACACTCCTGAAAACCAAGGAGAAAGCATTGGCTACTAAGAAATCTGACAAGACCCCACACGTACCCAGCGGCCGCAACGTCGCCAAAACG
The DNA here is from genome assembly GCA_024229395.1 of Planctomycetota bacterium. Classification (GTDB taxonomy): domain Bacteria; phylum Planctomycetota; class UBA1135; order UBA1135; family UBA1135. Next base: position 10,954 of record JAAESM010000005.1, read on the forward strand.
AACAACGCCAAGATGAAGGCGGTTCAAGCGGCTTTGGCGGCCGTGCAAAAGGATTACGGCACAGAAGCCGTAATGGACCTCACCAAGCACGACATGGGCCCGATTCGCGGTATCCGCACTGGCTCGATTGGTCTTGATGCAGCTTTAGGTGGCAAGGGTTTGCCGCGCGGTCGCGTCGTGGAACTTTACGGTCCAGAATCGAGCGGCAAGTCCACTTTGGCTATGTCGGTGGTCGCAGAAGCACAGCGCGAAGGCGGTTTCTGCCTTTACATCGATGCGGAACATGCTTTTGATCCTGAGTATGGCCAGAAGCTCGGTATCGACATCTCCGGCGATAAATTCCTGTTGTCGCAACCATCTACAGGGGAAGAAGGCCTGGATATCTGTGAGCAGTTCGTCAAGTCGAACGCTGTCGATGTGGTGGTAATCGACTCGGTGGCCGCTTTGGTGCCTAAGGTGGAGATGGCCGGTGAAATCGGCGATACCTTCGTCGGTGTGCAGGCACGCATGATGTCGCAAGCTTTGCGCCGTTTGACCACCGTCATTGGCAAGACCGATGCCGTGGTGATCTTCATCAACCAGCTGCGTGAGAAGATTGGCGTCATGTTCGGCAACCCAGAGACCACCCCAGGTGGCCGCGCGCTGAAGTTCTACAGCTCCGTGCGTATGGATGTGCGCCGCATTGGCGCCATCAAGAATGGTGAGCAGATCATCGGTAACCGCACCAAGTGCACCGTGGTCAAGAACAAGGTTGCACCGCCGTTTCGTCGCGCAGAGTTCGACATTCTGTTCGATCAGGGCATCAGTACCGAAGGCGACATCATCGACCTCGGCCTGCAGTACGGTCTGGTTTCCAAGTCGGGCGCCTGGTTCAGCTACAACCACCCAGAGAAGGGCGAGATTCGCCTTGGTCAGGGTCGCGAAGCCGTGCGTACCTTGCTGCGTGAAAATCCAGAAATGTGCCAGGAATTGGATGGCTTCATCCGCGAGCTGATGAATCCGGTTAAAATCCCTGAGCCTCAGGCGGAATCCACCCCTGAGAAAAAAACAGCATCTAAGGTCGCTGAAGCTGGTGCCACCAAGAAAAAGCGTAGCACAGCAAAGAAGGCCTGATTCTCACCTACGCGCATGAGCCAACCGAAAAAGGTTGCTGAGATCCGCGAAGCGTTCCTTGATTTCTTCGAGACCAAGGAACACCTTCGTTTACCCTCGGATTCCCTAATCCCTTCCAACGACCCGACTCTGTTGTTTACAGGGGCGGGTATGAACCAATTCAAGGATGAGTTCCTTGGCCGTGGGCGGGATCTGAAGCGAGCGACGACCTCGCAGAAATGCTTACGCGTACCTGACCTTGAGAATGTGGGCGTGACTCCGCGTCACCACACCTTCTTTGAGATGCTCGGAAACTTCTCCTTTGGTGATTACTTCAAGGAGCAGACCATCCGTTGGGAGTGGCATTACTTCACCGAGATCCTTGGTTGGGATGCCGAGCGATTTTGCGTGACGGTCTATGAAGACGATGACGAAGCCTTCCAATTCTGGAAGGACGAGATCGGCATCAAGCAGGAACGCATCTACCGCTTCGGCGAGAAGGAAAACTTCTGGCCATCGTCGGCGCCTTCCAAAGGACCAAACGGAGTCTGCGGTCCATGCTCCGAGATCTACTGGGATCAAGATCCAAGTCGTGCATTGCCAGCCAATGAAGGACTAGAGGATCTGCCGGGGCGTTTCCTCGAAGTGGGTAACTTTGTGTTTACTCAGTTCGATCGTGGTGATGGTGGCTTACTCACGCCACTGCCACAGAAGAACATCGATGTCGGCTTGGGCTTGGAGCGCATTGCTGCTGTTGCCCAAGATGTACCGAACAACTTCGAGACCGATCTGTTCGCACCCATCTTGGCTGCGATCGAAGAGAGCTCGGAGAAGAGCTACAAGACCGAAGGCGCTGATGGCATCCGTATGCGTCGCATTGCCGATCACTGCCGCGCCGTGTTCTTCTGCATTGCAGATGGAGCCATGCCTGGCCGTGAAGGTCGTGGTTATGTGGTGCGCAAGATTCTTCGCAGAGCTGTGCGTGATGGCATCGAACTTGGCATCGGGCATTCCTTCCTCGCCGAACTCTTGCCTTCCGTTCAGGAAGCGATGGGCGAAGCCTATCCAGAGCTGCATGCTCAAAGCGGAACCATCCAGGCTTTGGTCGCCGGTGAGGAGAGTCGCTTCCGCGATGTCTACGAACGCGGCATTGCCCGTTTGGAGGCTGATATTGAGGAGCAAAAGGGCAAAGGTGCCAAGGTCTTCCCTGGTGACTTGGCTTTCGAACTGCACGATACTTACGGCTTCCCGCTCGACACAAGTAGCGTGATCGTGGCCGAACATGGCATGGACCTAGATCAAGCAGGTTTCGATGCTGCAATGGCCGCACAGAAGGAACGTGCCCGTGCCGGCAGTGGCATCTCTTCGGATGTCTTCGCCGAATCGTTGCCCAGTCGTTTGCGCAGTGCCGGTGCAAAGCCATCAGAATTTGATGGCTATGAGAAGACCTCCATCGACACCCAAGTCTGTGGCGTCGTCGCTGAAGACAAGGTGGTGGACAGCTTGTCGGCCAAGCAAAAAGGCTCCGTTGCCTTAAGCCAAACTGTGCTGTACGCCGAAGGCGGTGGCCAAGTCGGAGACACCGGTGAGTTGCTGATGGATGGCAAGGTGGTCTTCAAAATCACCAACACCACACGCGAAGAGGACATCATCCTGCACCACGGTGTGGCTGTTGCAGAACTCTCGAACGGCGCATCGGTCGAAGCTCGCTACGACCAACAAGCACGTCGAGCAACGGAGTCCCATCACTCCGCAACGCACTTGCTACATGCTGCCATGAAGACGGTGGTCGGTGATCACGTCAATCAGGCAGGCTCGAAGGTCGGCCCGGAAGGCTTACGCTTTGACTACACGCACCCAGAACAACTCGGTGCCGAAGTCCTGCAGCAGATCGAACAACTGGTCAACTCTGAGATCCAAAAGGCCACTTCGGTGGATTGGCGCTTGTCCAGTTTGGATGATGCCAAGGCCGAAGGCGTGACTGCCTTGTTCGGCGAGAAATACGGCGCGGAGGTGCGCATCGTTGATGTGCCAGGTTTCTCCAAGGAGCTTTGTGGTGGCTGCCATGTGCAGAACACCGGCAGCATCGGTCCATTCCGCATCATGGGGGACCGTGCTTTGGCCGCTGGCGTACGCCGCATCGAAGCCGTCACAGGTTTCGCCGCTTGGGAAACTTTCCGCAAGGATTCCTCCCAGCTGCAAGCCCTTGAGATGGAGCTCAAAGCACCCGCCGATCGTCTTCTCGATCGCGTGCAGGCTCTGAAGGTTCAACTTAAAGAGGCCAAAGAGCGCAAGGTCGTCGCCGGTCCATCGGCCGATGCCCTGCTTAGTGAGCTGCAAGCAAGTGCCGACAACCCCATTGCCTGGAAGCATTTGGACAAGCTAGAGGCCGATTCGCTGCGCCAGATTTCCGATGACCTCAAGGGCAAGGAACTGCCGCCGGTCGTACTTTTGACCGGTGGAGATACGTCGGCAGTGCCTTACCTGTTCCTTTGTCAGAAGGAATCTGGATTCAAGGCAGGCGAGCTCGCCAAGAGCTTTGGCCGCCTTGTGGGCGGTGGAGGCGGTGGAAGGCCCGATTTTGCCCAAGGAAAAGGCAAGAAAGGGGGTGCACTAGCCGAAGCAGTTGCCGAGTTTCAGAAGAGCTTGGCTACCAGCCCTTGACCTACGGCCCAAATCTGGGAAAATGGTCGGTCAATCTGTCCGCAAGGGCACGTTAAGTTTCAGTCATGGCTGTACCAAAAAGAAGATGTTCCAAGTCGCGCGCTCGTAAGGGTCGCGCTGCAATGAAGGCCCCGCACGTCGCCGTGCGTGAATGTGAGCGTTGCAGTTCACCTGGCCGTCCACACACCGTCTGCAACAACTGTGGCCACTACGCTGGCCGCGAGGTCATCGTTAAAGACGAGTTCTAAGATCCTATGCGGATCGCAGTAGACGTGCTCGGTGGGGATCATGCCCCATACGAGATACTCAAAGGTGTCGGCGAAGCGCTCCTCGGTGGAGCATTCATGCCTAGCGAGCTGCTGCTTGTTGGGCCAGAAGAAGTGATCACCGCACAGCTCACAGAGATGGGCTGCACGGAGATTCCACCAATCCGCCACACCGAGGTCTTCATCGCTGGCCATGAGAAGCCAGTGGTCGGCTTGCGATCCAAACCCGATGCCTCGATTTCCCTCTGCGTGCAAGCTGTACGTGGTGGAGAAGCCGATGGTCTCATCGCTTTCGGTAACACCGGTGCCACCGTGGCGGCGGCCACTATGGGCCTGGGCATGTTGCCTGGCATCCGCCGTCCTGGCATCGCCGTGACGATCCTCGGATTGGGCGGCCGCTTCGTACTGCTCGATGCAGGCGCGAACCCTACCCCGAAACCTGAGCACCTGTTCCAGTACAGCTTGATGGGGGCAGCTTATGCCCGCGACTTGCTGGGTCATGAAAACCCTCGGATCGGTCTGCTCAACATTGGCGGTGAAGCCAGCAAAGGCAGCGATGTCCTTAAGAGCTGCCACTCAGCACTGGGAAATTCCTCGCTAAACTTCGTCGGCAACGTCGAAGGCAACCATCTCTTCTCCGGTGAGGCCGAAGTCTTTGTAGCCGATGGATTCGTCGGCAACATGGTCCTGAAGGTGGTGGAAGGCTTTGCGGAATACCTAGTGACTGCCGCTTCGCGCAGTGAGTCGGGTGATGGTGTCAAGAGCACCCTGCGCCACCTGCTGGGCGCTGCTGACTTCTCGGAAGTTGGTGGAGCAACCTTGCTAGGTGTCAATGGCGTGGTCCTGATCGGCCATGGCCGCTCCCACGCGAATGCCGTGTTGCCTGCCCTCGAGGCCGTGCGCAAAGACATCGAAGTCGGTGTCAACCGCCACATCATTGAAAGTCTGGCTGCGCATCAAAGCGAAGCCCCGAGCGTTAAATGAATCCATCCCTCATCGATGTCGGCATCGCCGGCTACGGTTGTTCCATCCCCGAACGTTCGGTCGATAACAACTACTTCACGCGCTTCTTCGAGACCTCCGATGAGTGGATCATGCAACGCACTGGCATCCAGGCACGTCGTTGGCTGAAAGACGACGAGAAGCCTTCGGATATGTTCACCGCCGCTTCCGAGCGCTGCTTGGAGAAGTCTGGTGTCAACGCAGAAGATGTCGATCTCATCATCCTGGCCACCGTATCCGGTGACCACCTTGGTGTACCGGCAACTGCTTGCATCGTGCAGGACAACATCGGTGCCAAAAATGCTGCGGCATTCGACATCCAAGCCGCTTGTACCGGCTTCCTTTATGCGCTTTCGGTCGGACGCCAGTTCGTCGCCACCGGCGCCTACAAGAATGTGTTGGTCATCGGTGGTGAAGGCCTATCGCGCATCATCGACATCTACGACCGCGGCACCTCGATTATCTTCGGTGATGGCGCTGGTGCAGTCCTCCTGCAACCGCATGAGACTTGCCAGCAAGGCTTGATCGAAGACATCACGCTTGGCGCGGACGGTGCAGGTGCACAGTTCATCACCCGTCCACGCGGCGGCGCGATGGAGCAGATCACGCCCGACATCTTGTCGGAGGGCACACACCAACTGCGCATGAAAGGTCGCGAGGTCTACCGCTTTGCGGTTTCGCGCATGACCGAGCTAATGGCTTGGGCAATGGAAGGCCAAGACCCAGAGGAACTATCGATCGTAGTCCCGCACCAGGTCAACAAGCGCATCCTAGAAACGGCAACTGCCAAGCTGGACCTGCCCCCCGAGAAGGTCTACATCAACATCGACAAGTACGGCAACACCTCCGCCGGTTCGGTACCGGTCGCGCTGTGCGAATGCCTCGATGCCGGCAAGATCGAGAAAGGCAAGCTGGTCGTGATGGCCGCATTCGGCGCAGGCCTCACCTGGGGTGGCGCACGTCTTCGCTGGTAACTCCAAGAATCACCATGCAATTCGGAATCCTTTTCCCTGGCCAAGGCGCCCAAGACGTCGGCATGGGCTTGGACTTTGTCCACAACAGCCCGTCCGCAAAGGCACTCTTCGACGAAGCCGATTCGGTTCTCGGCTTACCCTTGTCCAAGCTGTGCTTTGAAGGTCCTCTAGAGGAACTCACCGCCACCGACATCGCCCAGCCTGCGATCTACACATGTTCCTTAGCCGCGCTCGCCGCATTCGAGGAACTCGCTGGTGAGAGGATCCAGCCGATCATGGCCGCTGGCTTGTCGCTAGGGGAGTACACCGCATTGGCAGCCGCTGGCGCCATCAGTTTTGCCGACGGCCTACGCTTGGTGCGCCTACGTGGTTCCGCCATGCAAGCCGCCTCCGAAGCCATGCCTTCGGGAATGACGTCGGTGATGGCCATGGAGCGCGAGCCGCTCGAAGCCCTGTGTGCAGAAGTCGCTGCTGAAAGTGCTGCCATCTGCCAAGTGGCAAACTTGAACTCGCCTGGGCAACTGGTGGTCAGTGGCCAAATCGCTGCTTTGGATCTGTTGGAGAGCCGCGCCAAAGATGCTGGTGCCAAGCGCGCCATTCGTTTGAATGTTGCAGGTGCTTTCCACTCCGAAGTGATGCGCCCTGCGTCCGAGAAACTCGAAGCCGCCTTGAGCGAGATCGAGTTCCAGCCAGCGAGCTGCCCGGTGTGGCAAAACGCAACCGCGGAAGCTAGCACCGATGCCACCACCTTGAAGGCCAACTTGGTCGCGCAGCTTTGCTCACCAGTCCTGTGGCAAGAGTCCTTCGCCAAGATGGTGGAGTCAGCACCTGAGACCACATTCCTGGAGCCAGCTCCAGGTCGCGTACTTTCCGCTCTTGCGCGCAAGATCGCTCGCGGAGCCAAAGTCGTTTCTTTGCACGAGGCCGCAGCCGCAGCTGAAATTCTGGAGTCGATCCGATGACCAAAGAACTTAAAGATCAACGTTTTCTCGTCACTGGTGCCTCGCGTGGTATCGGTAAGGCGATCGCCCTTGACCTTGCCCAGCACGGCGCCAAGGTCTGCATGTTGGCCACGAGCCTCGGCAACCTGGAAGAGACTGGCGCAGCCATCTCGGCTATGGGTGGCGAGTTCCTGCCGATGGCAGGTGACATCACTGATCCTGCAACCGCCCAAGCTGCTGTTTCCGCCATGGTCGAAGCATGGGGCGGCGTTGATGGTCTGGTCGCGAACGCCGGCATTACCAGCGATAACCTGCTGCTGCGCATGACGCCGGAGCAGTTCCAGAAGGTTGTAGATACCAACCTCAACGGTAGCTTTCACTTCCTGAAGGCCGTCACCAAGCCAATGATGCGCCAGAAAGCTGGCCGCGTGGTGCTGATCGGTTCAGTCGTGGGCACCACTGGTAACCCCGGTCAGGTGAACTATTGCGCCGCCAAGGCCGCCCTTCATGGAATGGCCCGTTCTGCCGCTCTCGAGCTCGGTAGCCGCGGAATTACCGTCAATGTGGTCGCTCCAGGCTTCATTCAGACCGATATGACCGGCGAGCTGCCGGAACAGGCACGCCAAGCGATGATTACCAAAATCGCGCTCGGCAGGCCCGGAAACCCCGAGGATATTGCAGGAATTACCCGTTTTCTCCTCGGTCCAAGCGGCGGCTACGTCACCGGTCAGGTGATGTTAGTCGACGGGGGCCTTTCCCTCGGCTAACCGCTTACCTACAATCTTGCTCCAAAGGCGACTCCGTCGCCCCATTCCCAGCTGCATTTTGCAGCCTACCCCGAAGAACCTCCCCGATTCAAAGTGACTGACATCGAAGAAAAGGTCTACGAGATCGTTTGCGAGCACATGGGTGCTTCCCGCGACAAACTTGCTCACGAAACTAGCTTCATTAACGACCTTGGCGCAGACAGCCTCGATACCGTCGAGCTGGTCATGGAGTTTGAAAGTGCTTTCGACATTACCATCCCAGATGAAGATGCCGAAAAAATTCAAACAGTAGGCAACGCAATTTCCTACATCTCTGGCAAAGTCGGCAGCTAACGCTGTAGATTGCCTTTACCGGACTGATCCGGGATTAGAATGGCCGATACGCAACGCAGAGTTGTTATTACCGGCATCGGTGCGCTGACGCCTTTGGGCTTCGGCGCACCCTTGACTTTCGAAAGACTGCTCAAGGGCGATACCGGTTTCCGGATGATCGAGCGGTGGGATACCACAGACTGGGCTACGAGGTTCGCTGCTGAACTTCGTGGTGTCGTGTATCACGCTGATGACCACTTCTCCAAGATGGAGCAGCGGCGTCTCGATCCATTTAGCCAGGTTGGCATCTTGGCTGCGCGTGAAGCGTGGCAAGATTGCGGCCTCTCCATCGAAGACATCGATCCGACCCGTGCAGGTTCCATTCTTGGTACCGGCATCGGTGGCATCCAGAGTGTCCTCGATCAGCACAAGGTGCTGCAGAAAAGTGGGCCGCGTCGCGTCACACCTTTCTTCATCTCCAACACGATGAGTAATGCTTTGGCGGCCAACGTCGCCATTGAGCTGGGGCTGCAAGGCGCCTGCTTCTTGACCTCGTCGGCTTGTGCTTCCGCTGGACATGCCATCGGCCTTGCCATGCGAGAGATTCGCAGTGGCCGCGCTGAAGTCATGGTCACTGGCGGTTCGGAGACCACCACCAACGATCTTTGCCTGGCGGGTTTCTCGTCGGTCAAGGCGTTGTCCAAGCGTAATGATGATCCAACCAAGTCGTCGCGGCCTTTCGACCGTGACCGCGATGGATTCGTCATGGGCGAGGGCGCAGGTGTGCTGGTGCTTGAAGAATTGGAACACGCCAAAGCGCGTGGTGCCAAAATCTATTGCGAACTTGCTGGCTTCGGTCAAACCGACGACGCAGGTCACATCACAGCCCCAGACAAGTCAGGCGTGCGCCCAGCAGCGGCGCTTACTCTTGCAATGCAAGATGCAGGCCTGAACGTCGACGACATTGGCTACATCAACGCTCACGGAACTTCTACCTTGTTGAACGACATGGTGGAGACCTTGGCGATCAAGCGTGCTCTTGGCGAAGATGCCTCGCGCGCCGTAGCAATCTCATCGACCAAATCCATGCTCGGTCACCTTCTTGGTGCTGCCGCAGCCGTGGAAGCCATCGCAACGGTGCTCACCCTGCAAAAGGGTGTTGCCCATCAAACCCAGAACTACGAGAACCCAGACCTCGAGAACGGCTGCGACTTGGATTACATTCCAGGTCAACCACGTGAAAAGAACTTCCGTGCTGCACTGTCGAACTCGCTTGGTTTTGGTGGCCACAACGTGAGCCTCGCGTTCCGCAAGTTCGAGTAACTCTCCATCCCTCAGACCGGAGAACTGAAGTGAAGCAAAAATTCGCAGAAGCCCTTAAGACTTTCCGCAAGGATGTCTACAAAGTTGAGCACGATCACAACGAGCTCAAGAACATGACCGAAGACGCCCTCCATATCACGGAAGACGCTTTGGATAATGCTTACCACTACCACTTTCACAAGCTGCCTGATGCCTCCCGCGCGGAGATCATCAACATGGTGAACAACTACACCCTTGAGGCGCTCTTGCCTCCAGTGGTGGAGAAGATCACCAAGCGCCAGCTGATGCTGGAGCGCAAACTTGATTTGCTGGTAGGCCTCCTCGAGAACGCTTTGGAGCGTATCGGGGATGGCGACGACGCCCTAGCGTCGTAGAGCATTGAAGAACATTGTTGATGTCAAAGCAGCGGTTCAAGCACGAGGGTTGACCTCCGTCTGGACCGCTGCTGACAAGGTTGGAGGTCAGGCGATGGAACGCCTGGCGGAAGATATCTCCAGCATTGATTGGGACCTATATGAGCGCCAGAAGAAGGCGCTGCGTGGAGCCAAAGAGGCGGAACTTGGTGCGATCGAAGCACCAAACTTGATTCCACCGTCGGCACAGCCCCACGAAGGTCGCGAAGACGCCCTAGCTGCAGGCGAAGAAGCACTGCGCAAAGGTCAGGTCGCGATCATTACCGTCGCTGGTGGCCAGGCATCACGTTTGGGCTTTGATGGCCCCAAAGGTGCATTCCCACTCGGCGAAATCAGTGGCGCAAGCCTGTTCCAGATGTTCGCTGGACAGATTCGCCGCCTACGCCAGGTCTATTCCTGCGCGTTGCCGTGGGTGATCCAGACTGGTCCAGGCAATCACCTCGAAACCATCGCCTTCTTCGAGAAGCGCAACTACTTCGGGCTCGGCTCGAAGACCATCGATTTCGTTTGCCAAGGCACTCTGCCTGCATTGGCACCGAACGGTGACCTGTTGTTGTCAGCGCCGGATCGCTTGTTCCGCAACCCCGACGGCCATGGGGGAGTTTATCGCGCCTTGAAGGTCTCGGGCACCATCCCGCGTTTGCGCGCCGCTGGCATAAGCACTTTGTTCTACTGCCAAGTAGACAACCCACTGGTGTGGATGGCGGACCCGATCTTCATAGGACATCACCTGCTGGCCAAGGCACGCATGTCGGTCAAGGTCGTCGAGAAGACCGATCCTGCCGAGAAGGTCGGCTTGGTCGTCACCGATGGCGAACGCAATCGTTGCGTGGAGTACTCGGACATCTCCGAGGAGCTGCAGGCTGAGTGTTCTGATGACGGTGGCCTTCGCTTCCGTGCCGGCAACATCGCCATTCATGCTTTCGACTTGGACTTTGCCGAAGAAATGGCTGAAGCAAGTCTGTTGCTGCACCTTGCACGCAAACAGGTGCTGGCCTTGCCAAATGGGGGCCTAGTCGCTGAGGAGCGTGATGGAATCAAGTTCGAAACCTTTGTGTTCGACGCCTTGCCACTGGCGGAAAAGGCGGTGGTGCAGATGGCCGATCGTTCCTTGGAGTTCGCACCGGTCAAGAACCGTAGTGGCGTCGACTCAATCCAAACCTCGAAAGAGGCTCTGGCTGCACGTAGTGCACGCTGGCTGGAGGAGTCCGGGCTGACGTCGGAAGCGACCTCTGCTGGGGGAGCAATCGAGCTGCAAGCTGGACTGTGCTTGGGACCTGAAGATTTGCGCTCAAGAGCTGAATTCATCACGCAAACGTGTGCTGGACGGCTTGTGAAAGTTTCCAGGTAATAGTGGAGCATTTGGTCTTGAGAAGGTAAACTTCTCGAATCTGGCGCATTAGCCTTCCCGACAACCCACTTGGAATGGGCCGTGCGCTACAGCCCAAATTCGGCTCCTGCCATGAAAATGAACCTTTCAAGGGTTTCACGATTCCCGATCGTTAATGTCGGAAAATCACTGTTCCTGAGTTCCCTGCCGTTGGTTTTCGTGGCCTGTAGTGCCCAGGACCAAGTTGAGATCGAGACTCAACGCAAGGTCACACGAAGCTATGGTCAAGCCCAAGTAGGAGCGACCAGCGCCGACCGCTTTGGCCCCCGCAAGACTGCGGCGAATCACAATCCCTCCACTCACGAGACGCAACCCAGTGATGATGCAGTGGACCCGAATGCGGCACCACTGGCCTGGGATGTTCCTGAAGGCTGGGACTCGTTGGCACCGACCTCC
>JAAESM010000006.1 GCA_024229395.1 Planctomycetota bacterium
CGGCCGGGCAGGATGACCGGGTTACCGGAGATCTTGCCGGACAGTTTGCCCATGGCAACCAGCGAGCCAGTGAAGGTGACGGTACCGATCAGTACCGACAGCACGATCGCGATGGCCCAGACACCGCCACCAAGGACGACGACTTCGGGCAAGCCAGCTGCAACGGCCGCATCGTTTACCGCATTGACTGTCTCGGTAGGGGAACCAGAAGTGGTACTGCCGAAGCGACCCCAGAACTCGGTGACCGCGACGAAAGTCGAAGCCAAACCGCCGAAGCCGTTGAACAAGGCAACGAGTTCCGGCATGCCGGTCATTTCAACTCGTTTGGCCATCACGCCACCGACAAGGCCACCAAGCAGGAGGCCAGCTACGACGGTTGTCCAACCAAGTTCAATGCCGCCTTCCGGTGACACCAAGGTCACCACGATGGCGAGCAACATACCGACGGCTGCGAGTTGGTTACCCGAGCGTGCGGTGCGCACCTTCGACAAACGCTTGATGCCGAGGATGAAAAGGAAAGTTGCTACAAGGTAGAGCAAGCCAGCAGGAGTGAAGCCTTCCACTTATTTGCCCTCCTTCTTTTTCTTTTTGCTACTGAACATAGCAAGCATGCGGTCGGTGACCATGAAGCCGCCAACCACGTTGATGGTCGCGAGGGCGATGGCGATGACGCCAAGGACCTGCGAAGTCAGTCCATCGGTGAACTGTGCGCACATCAATGCACCCACAATGGTGATTCCCGAGACAGCATTGGCACCCGACATCAAGGGCGTGTGCAATGTAGGTGGGACCTTCGAGATGAGTTCATTGCCTACCGCAATGGCAAGCATGAACACGAAGAGCATCAGAAGAAGAATCATGGCTCTGTTTGGGTAATCGCCTAGGCGGTTGCAGGCTGCAGCACTGCTGCGGTGGGTTCGTGACGAACTTCGCCGCCATGCACGGCAACCGAAGCTCCAATGATTTCGTCCTCGAAGTCGAGGCGCATTTCAAGGTTGTCGTTCTCCTTGGTAGGCACCAAGTGATCGACGACATGCTGCACGTTACGTGCATAGAGTTCCGAAGCGTGTACCGGAACAGAGGATGGCAAGTTGGTCGTGCCGACGAGTTTCACGCCATGCTTGACGACGATCTTCCCTTCCTCGGAGATGTCGCAGTTACCGCCCTGCTCAACGGCAAGGTCGACGATCACTGCGCCAAACTTCATGGTCTTGACCGTAGCCTCTGGAATGAGGACTGGAGCCTTGGCACCTGGCACTTGTGCGGTGGTGATCACCACATCGGCCTTGGCAACGCTGGCGCCGACGGCCTCAGCCTGACGCTTCTTGTATTCATCCGACGCTTCCTTGGCGTAGACGCTCGGTTCGGTGGAATCATCATCCGACTTGACCTCGATGAACTTGCCGCCGAGAGACTCGACTTGCTCCTTCACCTCTGGTCGGATGTCGGTGGCTTCGACGATGGCGCCGAGACGCTTGGCGGTAGCGATGGCCTGCAAGCCAGCAACACCAACACCGAAGATCACCACGCGTGCAGGTTTCACGGTACCCGCTGCGGTCATCAGCAATGGGAAGTAGCGGCCGAGTTCACAGGCGCCAAGTAGCACAGCCTTGTAGCCGGCGATGTTGGCCTGTGAGGACAGCGCGTCCATCTTCTGGGCGAGGGTCGTGCGTGGTACCAGCTCCATGGCGAATTGCGATCCGCCGCCGCCGATGATGCCTTGAACAGCATCTGGCTCCATTGCGGATTGCATGAAGGAGATCAAAACCGATCCCTTCTTGATCGCAGCGCCCTCTTCACGTGTGGGGCGGGCGACCTTCAGCACGAGGTCAGCCTTGCCGCAACCGGTCGCGTAGTCTGCGACGATTTCGGCACCAACGTTGGTGTATTCTGAATCGGCGATATAGCTGGAATGGCCAGCGTTAGCCTCAACAAGAACGGAAAAGCCGCGCTTTACGTAGCGGCCTACAGTCTCGGGAGTTGCAGCGACGCGGTTCTCGCCGGCGCGACTCTCTTTGGCGACAAAGATGGAAGTCATGGTTAGAGCGGTAGGGTCCGAACAGGACGCCCAATAAGGTAACGTTGCCCCTCTCTTTTTGAGCCTCTTCCCGGCTATCCTTAGCACGTGGATTCTTTCGACTTCCCCGGCGTTGACGGCTACCAATTACTCGATTCAGGCTATGCCGAAAAACTCGAGCGATTTGGCTCTTTCGTGCTGCGGCGCCCTGACCCACAAGCCCTGTGGCGGCCGCGTTTGCCCGAGTCCGAGTGGAATGATGCCGATTTCAGCTTCGTCCGCGAAGACGATCGCGGCGGCAAATGGCGCAAGAAGCGCTCCAATCAACCAATCGAGTGGCAAATGGAGGTTGGCGCCGCCAGTTTCCGGATCCACCCCACGCCATTCAAGCATGTCGGACTGTTTCCGGAGCAGGCCAGCAACTGGGCTTGGGTCGAGGAGCGGCGCACGCAGCTGGAATTGCAGTTAGGCACCGAGCGCCCCAAGTTGCTGAACCTATTCGGCTACACCGGTGCTGCATCGATCCTGGCGGCCAAAGCTGGTTGGTACGTCACCCACTTGGATGCATCCAAGGCTGCGCTCGATTGGGCCAACGGCAATGTCCAGACCAGCGATGTGCCTTCCGACGGCATCCGTTGGGTGCTCGAGGATGCTCTCAAATTCGTCGAGCGTGAGGTGCGTCGCGGTAATCAATACCACGGCATCCTGCTCGACCCACCGCATTATGGTCGTGGACCGAAAGGAGAGAAATGGCAATTCCAAGATGGCATTGCCCGTCTGCTGGAAGCCTGTCATCAGCTGCTCGAACCTACCCCTGGTAGCTTCCTGGTGTTGTCCACTTATGCGATTGGTTTCTCACCGATGGCTTTCGAGAACATGTTGAATGAGTTCGAAGGCGGCGAGGTCCACAGTGGGGAATTGTGGTTGCCGGAAGGTGACGGCAAGCGTCGGTTGCCATGCGGTTTCTGTTCCCGTTGGAAGCGACTGTAGATGACGAAGCTCGAAGTCCTGCATGTCGACAATCACCTAATTGTGGTGAATAAACCTGCATGCATTCCCGTCGTTCCAGACAGCAGTAATGATGAATCATTATTCGATTTGGCCAAGGCGTGGATCAAACGGGAATACGACAAACCGGGCGAAGTCTTTTTAGGAGTCGTTCACAGGCTTGATCGGCCGGTTTCAGGCGTGGTGGTCTTCGCGCGCACATCCAAGGGCGCGTCACGCGTGTCGGCATCATGGCAAAAACATGATGTACAAAAAACCTATGTGGCGCGCAGCGAAGGGCGCCTACCGGGTGGTTCGCCGCGTTCCGGTGAATGGCGCATGTGGTTGACCAAGGATCACAAGCGCAACGTGGTTCGTTCCGGCAAGACCGATAAGGCCAAACTCGCCATCACCAAATGGAGAGTTATTGCCGAAGACGACAAGGGCACTTCCTTGGAGCTGCAGCCGCTTACTGGTCGGCCACACCAACTGCGGGTGGCGTGCGCCAAAGCAGGCCTGGTCTTACTAGGTGACCTGAAGTACGGGGCCGATTCACCGTTGTCTGACCGGTCGATTGGCCTGCACGCCTCCAGCCTGGAGTTCCCACACCCGACGCTACGCGATCGGCAGCGTTTTTGCGCCGACGCGCCTTATTGGCTGCCGCGTTAGGCGACTCCAATTCGTTCTCCAACCATTCGTGGATTCGTGCGGCAGTGAGTGCTTGGTCCGGCTCCATCATCAGGTCGTGTCCGGCGTCGGAACACATCATGAAGTCGGCGCCATAGACCTTGGCGGATTCATGCGAAGCATCCGCGGGAATCAACTTGTCGCGACCAGCAGTCATCCACAACATGGGGGTCTCAGTGCCGGTGGGGGGTGACCATAAGGCGCGGCAATGTTGAAGTGGAAGAAGGATCGATTCTGGACCCAGCTTGGAGTGCAACTCCTCGGGGGTGCAAGTCGAACGCTTGGACAGGAAGATGCTGGCGGCTCGTTCCGGGGTGCGGATGGCCGGTGTGGCAGTAAGGCCCAAGAAGCTGGCCAGTCCACCAAGGAAATCGTGGTGGAAGTAGCGGCCAACCAAACCAAGCATGCTGTGCGCCAACCATGGTGCGAGCATGACGGCAGCCGGTAACTCGCCGACCTCTTTGAGGTAGCGCTGGGTCAATGCGGTGCCCAGACTGTGTCCTACAACGACAGGGGGTTGTTCAAAACGCTTGATCTCCTTGATCAGGAAGTCGGTGTAATAACCCAAGGTGCACCAGCGAATGGGTCGCTGGACCGGCGAACCTGCGTGACCGGGCAAACTGAAGGACACGCTGTCCCAGCCCCAAATGGCAAATAATTCCTGCCATTGCTCCCAGCACCAGGCGCCGTGCCACATGCCGTGAACAAAAAGCAACTTGTGCTTATGCTGCGGATTGGCGGACTTGTAGGTGATTCGCTCGATGCCATCGATTGCTTCGGAAACCCGCGTAAATGCGAGCTCTTCGGGAATTGCGATGGGGGTGGCACCAAGTGTCATACTGCCCCTATCGGCATCTCAGCACCCTCTCATTGAGTGCTGTGGGCAAAAACCTGGGCGGAAAGGGCGTGCAGTGTCCACTCAGCGGTCACTTGGCCAAATCCGCCCACCGGCGCGGCTCTATTCCGACGTGATTGCCGCCGCTATGCGCGCACCATCCATGGCCGCTGACACGATGCCGCCGGCGAAACCAGCGCCTTCACCGCATGGGTACAAGCCCGAAACCGTTGGACTTTGCAGGCTGTCGGCATCACGTTCGATGCGCACCGGCGACGAAGTTCGTGTTTCCACGCCGACCAACTGACCATGTGCGCCAGCGAAACCGGGCAGATGCTCTTCAAACTCCCACAGGGCTTCACGCAAGCGCGTGGCTACCCCGCGAGGCAAGATGCCATGTAGGTTGGTGGGTGTGAGCCCTGGCAAGTAAGAAGTTGGGAGAACCTCTCCAGGATCCTCGGAGGCTTCGGCGTAGAGATCGCATCGTTGCGCTGGAGCGCGCCCTTCACCACCACCGGCGTCGGCGGCGACCACTTCCATGGCGAGCTGCAAACGCACTCCGAACAGAGGGTCGATATCCGGATGGATCGGCAGGCGACCTTCGGCGACCGGGAACGGTTCACCACCACGTGGATCCTCGATCACTTCATGCAGTAGCGGATGTTCGCTGAGCTTGGCGGCGTGCTGCAGCAGCTCCGGCCAACCCCAACGCCAACCACGCTTGCCGCACCAATCTTTCGGTTCGATGGAGACTACCAAGCCACTGTTGGCATAGGGTGAATCGCGCTTTGCCATCGACATGCCGTTGACCACCAAGGTGCTTGGGGTGGATTGCGACGGCACAATCCAACCACCAGGGCACATGCAGAAACTGAACACGCCGCGTTCGTGAATCTGCGCCGATAGTTCGTAGAACGACGGCGGCAGACTGTGCTCCATCCGCGTGCCGCGGTATTGGATGTTGTCCAACCAATCCTGCGGATGCTCCACGCGCACGCCCATCGCAAAACCTTTGGCTTCGAGTTTGGCGCCGGCATCTTGCGCCATCTGCAAGGCATCCAATGCGCTGTGTCCTGTAGCGAGGACGACGGCATTGGCTTCCAGCTCGGTGCCGTCGGCGAGGCGCACGCCGCGGATCGAGGCATCATCGTTGGTGAGCATGGCATCGACACGCGTATCGAAGCGCACTTCACTGCCGGCTTCACGGATCGAATCGCAGATTGCCGTGACCACGCGCGGCAACATGTTGCTGCCGATGTGCGGGCGCCATGCGATCAGGATGCGCTCGGGTGCACCATGCGCGACCAAGGTCTCCAACACGCGTTGGATGTTGGCGCGTTTGCTGCTGCGCGTGTAGAGCTTGCCATCACTGAAAGTACCGGCACCGCCTTCACCGAAGGCATAGTTGCTTTCAGGATTGGTGTCTTCACCGCGGTTCAGGTTGGCGATGTCTTTGCGCCTGTCCTGCACAGCCTTACCGCGTTCGCACACGGTCACGCGCACGCCCTTGGCGATCAAGTCCAAGGCGCAGAACAAACCTGCCGGGCCACTACCGACTACGATCACATGCTTGGCATCGGCTGCCGGCTGGTCGTATTTCGGTGGCTCCAACTTGGCGACCGGCGGCATCTCCTCACCGGCATGCCAAACCTCAACGGCCACGTTCCACAACATGTGGCGCACGCGGGCATCGAAACTGATGCGCTTGATGCGCACCCCTTCCAGGTCATCGACCGAACACTCCAACGCCTCGCTAGCGAGTTGAAGGAGTTGTTCGGGAGTTAGGGTTTCTGGGTCCTGCTCAGGAGTGAGCAGTAGGACTAAGCTACTAGACATGCGTTGGCAATGGATTCGGATGGCCGTTCATGCAAGCGAGTGCTGTCAGGTGAACGACGTCGCTGACTCCACAAGAGTGAGGTTGCAGCGTGTGGGCTGGCTTCTCGAGACCCAGCATCATTGGGCCGACGACTTGCGCCTCTGCCAATGTGCGGACCAGGTTGAAGCCAATGTTCGCGGAGTTGAGGTCCGGGAACACCAGGATGTTGGCGCGTTTGCCCTGTAGTTTACAGTCCGGGTACCGAGCTTGGATGTTCGGGTCCAGGGCGGCGTCGACGCGCATCTCACCATCGATGATGATGTCAGGCGCTTCTTCGCGCACCAGGCGGACCGCGCGACGGATCAAGTCGGTCTTGTGGTGCGGCGTGCCACCGAAGCTCGAGAAACTCAGCATGGCGACCACCGGTTCGAAACCGAAAGCAGCAACTTCTTCAGCAGCGAGCATCGCTATCTCGGCGAGGTCACCTTCATCAGGAGAGATGTTGATTGCGGTGTCGGTTAGGAAAATAGTTCCCAATTTCGAGAACACCATCGTCATGCCGCAAGCAAGACGAACGCCCTCGCGAAGTGGAACCACTTTCAACATCGGTGGAATCGACTTGCGCACCTGGCGCGTGACGCCACTGACCATGCCGTCGGCGTGACCCATGCGCAGCATCAACGGTCCATGCCACATCGGGTCGAGTGCGCGCGCCCGTGCACGTGCCGCGGTGATGCGACGATGTTGACGCAGGTTCATCAGTTCCTCGACGTATTCGTCAAGGAAGGGTGACTTGGCTGGGTCCAGGATCTCGACTCCCTTCAGCGAGACCTTCAGTTCCTCCGCGCGTTCACGAATGACCTTCTCTTCGCCGAGCAACACCGGCACTGCGATACGTTCCTGCACCACGGCTTCTGCTGCGATCAGGATGCGTTCCGAAGTCCCTTCCGGATAGACAATGCGGTTATGCGTGCGGCGCGAACGCGATACCACGCGGCGCATCAAGTCACGTTCTTCGCCCAGGCGCTCACCAAGCTGACGCACATAGGCTTCCATGTCGATGCGCTTCTGGGCGACACCCGTGTCGATGGCCGCTTGTGCGACCGCAGCCGATACGCGACGGATCACGCGCGTGTCGAAAGGCTTCGGAATCACGTATTGAGGGCCGTATTCGAGCTTATCGAGGCCGTAGGCGGAAGCGACGACATCCGGCACGGGCTCCTTGGCGAGGTCCGCCAGCGCGTAAGTCGCGGCGTGAATCATCTCCTGGTTGATGTCCGTGGCGCGCACATCCAAGGCGCCGCGGAAGATGAACGGGAAGCCAAGCACGTTGTTGACCTGGTTCGGGAAGTCCGAACGACCGGTGCCCATGATCACGTCCTTGCGTGTCTCGACGGCGAGAGGATATGCGATCTCAGGATCGGGGTTGGCCATCGCCAAGACCACCGGATTGGCAGCCATCGACAACAACATCTCGGGTGTGACCACGTTGCCGACCGATAGTCCCAGGAGGACGTCGGCACCGACCAGTGCATCAGCCAAGGTGCGTGCTTCCGTTTCGCGCACGAATGGAAGTTTGGAATCGTTCAGGTCGGTGCGTTCATGATGCAACACACCTTTGGAATCACACATCAATACGTTGTCCGGATTGATGCCGAGTTCCATCGCGAGGTTGGTGCACGCGACTGCCGAAGCTCCTGCTCCGTTGACGACGAACTTGGCTTCGGACATTTTCTTGCCGGCGATCGCCACGCCGTTGATGACTGCGGCGGCACTGATGATCGCGGTGCCGTGTTGGTCATCATGAAAAACTGGAATATCCAATTCCGCTTTCAATCGTCTTTCGATCTCGAAACAGCGCGGCGCGGAAATGTCTTCCAGGTTCACGCCACTGATGGTGGGCGCGATCGCTTTGACCGCGGCGACGATCTCATCTACGTCTTGAGTTCCTAGTTCAATGTCAAAAACATCGATGTCCGCGAAGCGCTTGAAGAGCACTCCTTTGCCCTCCATTACGGGTTTGGCGGCATCTGGGCCAATATTACCGAGGCCCAAAACGGCGGAGCCGTCGGAGACGACGGCAACCAAATTACCTTTAGCGGTGTACTCGAAAACCTTATCGCGATCCTTATCGATCTCGCGGCACGGTTCGGCGACCCCTGGCGAATAAGCCAGTGATAGGTCAATCTGCGTGAGACATGGTTTGCTGGGGATTACCTCTATTTTTCCAGGCCTTCCATGAGCGTGGTATTGCAGGGCATCTTTGCGGGTGGTCAGCGGTTCCATGGGGCATATTTTGCCATGTTGTTGACCAAATTGACTTAAATAAACGGGGTTCCCAAAGTCTTTATTGGGAGTGGTTTTATGGTTCTAAAAGTACGCCAGTCGCGTTCGAAACAAGGCGTGGAGAGGTCATTCCAGCGAAGCTAACGGAGGCGAAATAAATGGTCGAACCGATCAATCCTGGAGCTGTTCCAGGAGGCAAATTCAGCTGCGTAGAGGCGTTGCCCATGGCGTCCAAGATGCCACTCGCATTACTGAACATCGGCGGTGCGCCGGCACGCATCATGTTCCACAATGGGTCGACCGTAAGCGGCACCGAAACTCCAAAAGCTTGGGTCGGTCCAAGGCCGCTGAACGATGCCAACAGGATGTATCCAAAGCCTGCTTCCGAGAGCGGGAAGTTCATCGCGAAATCGACCACGCCGCCGGCGCTGGATGAGATCGTGTTGTGCGTGGCTTGGAGAATCGGCACCAATCGCTTCACCTCGGCGAGCCCGGAAAGGGGGTTTCCCATGGGGTCGGCGAAGGGGGCGCCATAGATGATCTCGTTGAAACCATCGCCATCAATGTCATGCCCAGCAGCAACCGCACGGCCAACGTTATCGAGGGTCGCGGTGCCGTCGGTGCGGAACAATAATGCACTGTTTTGGCCGCTATATACGAAAACAGAGCCCGCATCAGACATTCCGCCTACGTCGGAAAGGCGTGCCCCGACCACGAAATCACCGAAAGCATCGCCATTGACGTCGCCGGCTAGGGCACAGGAGTAGCCGAAGTTATCGGCCACCGCAGCCCCATCGATTTGATGCAGTTGGGCACCGTTGGCGCCCGAGAAGACGAACACCGAGCCAGCCGATAAGTTGCCACCTGGGCTGGCGAATGGCGCGCCGACGATGACGTCGGGCAGGTCATCCTTGTTGACTCGGAAGCCACCGTTGACGGCATAGCCGAAGTGGATGTCATTGGCGTTACCGTCGAGTTGCAACAGCAAGGCTGCGGTGGCGCCGGAGTAGATCTCGGCTTGACCATTATCGTTGAAGGTCAAGCTGTCGGCATCGGGGCTGCCGACCAATAGGTCCGGCACGCCATCGGCATTGAGGTCGCCGGCGCGGGACACCGACCAACCCATAGCCGCGCCGCTGGAGCCAGGGATAGTGTGGATCACGCTGCCAGTCAGTCCGGAGTAGACCACCACCCGTCCATCCAAATTGTTGTAGCCACTTTCACCGACGATGAAGTCCGGGATATTGTCACTATCCAGATCCCCACAACCGGCTACCGAACGACCAAAGAAACCAAAATCTACAGTGCCATCAATATGAAGTAATGATGAGCCATCGGCACCAGAATAAATATCAATTTGCCCAGCTTGGGTTAAGCCTATGGGGCTTGCTTCGGGTGAGCCGACGAGGATGTCGTCGAAGCCATCATTGTTGATATCACCGACCGAATCGATCGAAGTTCCGAAGCGTTCGAAGTCAGCGTTGCCATGGAACTGGTAGAGCAATCCACCAGTGGCTCCGGAGTGCACGAAGACCGAACCGTTGCGGTTGAAACCGAAGCTGCTGGCATACTCGGCACCGATCAAGATGTCCGGTGTGCCGTCGGCATCGACATCCCCAGCGAGCGCCACCGCCTCTCCAATACGGTCACTCGGTGCACCGCTATCAAAGCGCAGCAAAGTGACGGCCTCGCCCCCTTCTTGAGCATGCATGGAACCGCATACGAATAAAGAAGCGAGAACAAAGGAACCTGGGAGAGTTCTCATTGTGGGGGAGAGGGTTCGAAAGCGGAAATCCGCATTCATTAACTCTAGCGGTTTTTGCTGAATCCGCTTGAGGGAATTGCCTAAATCCGCACGGAAAATCCGTGAAAAGAAAACACTAAACCGCAATGCGGAGACCTAGTTGCTGGCTTCAGCAGCGGCTAACCCAGCCACAACAGCATCGTGTACCGCGCCACCGCATGTGGCCAACACGCCGCGGTTCTCAAGCAGCTTCTGGCCCAGGGTGAAATCAAGAGGCTTGCCATCGACATCGGTCACGCGGCCGCCTGCTTCTTCACACACGATCACGCCGGCGACGTGGTCCCAGATGTTCTCGCGGTAATCAGGCTTGGAGCGCGGACGCACATAGATTTCGCCGGTTCCGTTGGCGACGATGCCGTACTTGACTTGCGAGTCGTAGCGCACGAAGCCACCACCGACACCAGCGTGTTCCATCATGGCAACGACCAACTTCGGGTCGCCATGTGCGGACTCGACACTGCCGAGTACGCGCCAGTCACCAGGGTTGTCGGACTTGCTGACCGAGATTGGTGCTTCATCGCCACCATCGATCGGCACGCTGACGGTGCCATGACCCTTGGCCGCGGCGAACATCACGCCGACTTGACCTTCCGGCTTATCCATGTCGACCGGCAAGTTCGGGCAGACCATGACGCCAGCGAAAGGAACGCCATTGCGCATCAAGCCGATCGCGATTGCGTACTGCTGCCGGCGCAGAAAACCTTTGGTGCCATCGATCGGGTCAATCGCCCAGGTGTACTCAGCACCATCGGCCCCAGCATGGTCAATCCAACCGCAGACCTCTTCGAAGTTCGACTCGGAGCCGATGACACCCGAAACCAGCTTGACGATCTTGGCGGTGCCTTCTTCACCAGCGCTTTCGCGAAGGTGCTCACTACCTTCTTCGGAGATCACGCCGTGATCCGGGAAGGCGGCTTGGATCTGGCGCAGGATGACTGCCTGCGAACCATAGTCGGCGATGGTCACTGGGGACTTATCGCCCTTGTCCATCGATTCCGGGGTGTCGGCGTGCACGGCGCGACACAAGAGAGCAGCTTGGCGGCCGGCCTCGCGGGCCACCTCGAGGATACGTTCGATGCTAGTCATGGGCGGGATTGTACCGATGCCTTCAATACTGAGGCAGCATGCAATTACAGCGCATCTGGTTTGCCCGCGAATCAGGCAAACTCACTTTGCCTAATCTTCCGCGTCGATGTAACCCAATTCCTGCATCAAGGCGCGATCGGCTTCTGAAATTTCACCATCTTCCTTCAGGCCAATGCCCAGCTCCGCCCATGCCGTGAGTAGCCGGCGCAAGGGGGTGAACTGGGGGTGATCGGGGCGGAACAAGTTGTTCGTTTCGTGCGGGTCGTCAGCCAGGTTGTAGATCTGCCAGGACAGATTCGCTTCCGCGTGACCAGGCGCCCAGATGAGCTTCCAGTCGTTTGCATACACTGCCCGGAATTTACCAGCGGTGTTGTTGTTGGCGCGCCCATTGATGAGCTCGAAGAAATGCGAGCGGCCACTTTCCACGAACACCGGTTTTGGCGGTAGCTCTTCGCCGTGCATGGCCGGCGCCAAGGAGCGCCCATCCATTTGCGCTTGCATGCTCGCAGGGATGGGTTGGTCTAGAAGGTCGAAGACGGTGGGCACGACATCGATGATCGAAACCCAGTGGTCATAGTTGCCACTGACGCGAGCTGGGTGATTCGCCGGTGGCAAGATGGCTAGCGGAATACGGCTGGCGGCGTTGTAGACGTAATCGCCATGGTCCCAATAGAAATCATGCTCACCAAGACTTTCACCGTGGTCGGAAGTGAACACGATCAGCAAGTTGCCCTCGGTCAGTTCCAGCAAACGTTCGACTAGCACACGCACGCTGTCGTCGGTACTGCGGACATCTGCCGCATAAAGCTTGCGCACATGACTCACGACATCTTCCGTGAGTGGGTTTTGGTGCACCGCCACCGCCTTCGGCAAATCAGGTGGGTAAGGCCCTTTGCCTCCCTGCCGACGTTTCTGCCCAGGCTTCAATGGCGCAGGGAATTGGCCGAACTGCTTGGCGTACTTACCGCTGTACTCAGGGTCGAAAGATTCCGCGATCGACGGGTCGCTGACATAGGGCATGTGGGGGTCAATGAAGTGCGCCCACAGGAACAATGGCTCAGAGAAATCGTGTTGCTCGATCCTTTCCAGCGCGACCTTCGCGGTGGCCGCGGCATTGCGCGTGTCCTTGGCGAAGGAATAGGTATCAAAGCCGCGCGAAAGTTTGCGCTCGGGGCCAAGCATCTGGTTCGTCACAACTGCAGCAGTTTGGTAGCCGAGCCTCTTGAACTCTTCTGTAATCGGGGTGACGTCGTCACGCAGAGCATGGCCCAGGATGCGCACGCCATTCGAGTGCGGGTAGGCGCCGGTCAGCAGGCTTGCCAATGCTGGAGTGGTGCGAGGGACAGTCGCGACCGTCTTGGGGAAATGGAAAGCATCCTTGAGCAAGGAGTCCAAATAGGGAGATGTATCCAGGTCGTAGCCATACATGCCCAGGTAGTCAGGCCGCAGCGTATCGATCGATAGGAATAGAACGTGAGGATGCTGTTGGCCGGTGGTCTCCGGCTCAGCATCGGAACAAGATGGCAGGGCAAGAGAAACTGCGAGCGCAGCCGCTGTGGCGCTTGCAACCCTTGGGGTATTGCCATTGCGCAACTGTGCGAGCAGCAAGCGAGGCAAGATGGAGATTGCGACAGCAACGAGCAAACTGGTGAAGACCATGACGGGTAAATAGTAACGGGTCCAATCGATGGGAATCCATAGGGCTGTTCCGATCACCCAGACTGCCAAGAAGCACCACAGAGTCCAAGAGACGAATCCCCGCTCCGCTTTGCGCAGTTCCATCACGGCACTCCAAGAAAGTTGGAGGAAACCCACGACGAAGCCCAAGCCGATGAGCCATCCGGGCAGCCAACTTGGCCCAACCGCAATCACGCCGTTCGTCCAAACAGCAGAGAGTTTGTCGCCGACACCCTCCAGTGCGAGATGTGCGAATTGCGCGGTTTGGTTGCCAAGGAGCTTGTCCCAGCGCGCGAAGATGTATTCAAGTCCAGCGATCAGGTCGTTCCAAAGGAATGGATAAAGCAGGAGGAACAATCCGCATGCAAGAACCGCGCTGGTGCCGCAACAAAGCAACACATGCCAGATTTTTTGGCCGCGTAAATTGCCGGATAGCCAAATGCCAAGGAAGGCGATCGCGAATGCCAAGCAACCCCAGGCACCATTGAGTTTGGTGGACGGGGCCAAAGCAAGCACTGCACCGACGGCGGCAAAGACGAGTACGCGAATCCAAACAGGCGATTTGGTTTGCGTGAGCCATCGCAGCGACAGCAGGGTGGCGAGCAGACCAGCCGCGAGTGTGACTATGAGGAGGTTGTCGGTCATGATCAAGGGTGCGATTTCATGAACACTGGGTGTGGCCATGAAAAGTCCCCACGCCAAGACGCCGCAGACATATCCGCGCGCGACAAGGCCAACCAGAAAGATCCCAACTCCGGCCAGCGCCATGATCCACAAGTCCAGATGGCGCAAGCCAATCATGAAGTCCTCGTGCTTGCCGAGACGGTTGTGGACGAACTTGGGGCGTTTCATCCGCCCCGCGGCATCTGGGTGGAGCGCGGGGAATACCCTTGGGGTTTCCAAGTCATAACCCTGCCGGTCAAGCTGCCAGCCGAAAAGGAGCTTGGCCAAGTTGGGGTTCATCGCACCATAGGTGGTCTTCTGCATGCCATCTTCCCAGTTCACCTCGGACAGTGAGCCCGAGTTGAAATAACTGAAAGTGTCGTGGCTGATGGCGAGCCATCCAACCTCATCGAGCGCCGGAGATCGTTCCTCGAAGCTTGGTGCTTGGGGTAACCAGTTAAGGCCGAGCACCAACAGCAATAGCGCCACGACCAGAGGCGAGACTCGCTGGACAATCGGGTGCTTCCAGAGGGGTGGAGAATTAGTATCCAAGCTCGTCAATGATCTGCAGATCTTCTTCGGTGTACTCAGGCAGATCCTCGATGTTCGCCTCGCGGGGGTCTACCAGATGGCCTTCAAGCAAAGCCAGCATCTCACGAGCACGCTCGGGTTCGTGATCGATCTGGTTAGACAATTCGTGCGGATCCTCAGGCAAGTTGTATAGCTCATGCTTGCCGTCGGAAGAGTGGATGTATTTCCAACCATCGGCAAAGAATGCGTGCCGGACCCTATTCAGGCGATCACCCCACTCGCGACCGAACAAATCCCTGGAGCGCGAGTAATAATTCTCAGCAACGAAACCCTTGGAGATATCAAGGCGAGGAATCTTAGAGAAGGCTGTCGACTTCATGTCGGCCGGCAAGTGATCGAACACGATCGTTGGCAGCATGGCAACAGTGGTGGGGGAGCTGATGCGTTTGCCCACAGTCTGGCCCGGGTGCCTCACGATCAATGGAACATGCAGCGCCTCTTGGTAGACATCTTTGGAGTGCTCAAGCAGGTCATGCTCGCCCAAGTATTCACCATGATCAGAAGTGAGAATCACCAGCGTGTTCTCGAGCAAGCCCTTGCTTTCAAGGTGCGCGAATAACTCACGGAGCTTCTCGTCGAGGTTGGCGATGGCCGTATCGTATTGCGCGCTGAGTTGTTTGAGTTCGTCGAGGTGTTCGTCGCCCTTGCCGGTGAGCACGAAGGGCATCAGGCGGTTGAGAATCTGCCCAGAGTTCTGCTCCACCGGGAAATCGAACATTCCTTCCCGCTCCTCGGAGCGATAAGGACGGTGCGTATCCATGTAATTAATGAACAGGAAGAAAGGTTGTTGGCGCTCGGGCTCCAACCACTCCTTCACCTTGCGGTTCACCAGATCCGCCCTCGCGATGTCGCCACTGCGAAAGACATGGAAGGTGTCGAAGCCTTGTCCGACGTTAAAGCGGCCATTTAAATAATGCTTGTTGGCGATGAACGCCGCAGTCTGATAGCCAAACTCCGAAACGACTTCTGCCAGGGTCGTGTTGTCCATGGGCAGTGGATTCACATTGCGCATTTCCCGCGTTACTTTGAAGGAATGCGCACCATGTTGGGTTGGATACAGCCCTGTGAACATGGAGGCGTGAGCAGGCAAGGTCCATGGCGCCGTGGAATAGCAGTTTTCCCACAGGTCTGCGCTTTCGGCGAATTCACCCAGGAAGGGCGTGTTTGGAATCGAATAGCCGTAACAAGCCATGTGATTCGCGCCCATCGTGTCCATCGAGATCACGAGGATATTCGGTGGAATGGTGGGCTCCGCAGGCGCTTCCGACTCTGCGCATCCAACCAGAAAAGCAAGGCTGGCGATGGCGATCGATGCCCAGAGATTGGCGGTCTTCAATGTTCTTTGCACGATGGCCATGGGAAGAATGATGATACCAGGATTTGACCTGAGGTCTTGTTCCGGCGTGTATCATCGGCATTGACCATGCTATCTTCCCGCACGTTAGCCTTGGCGCTACTCTGCGCGATGTCCCTTGGATTTGCCCTGCCGTCTTTGGCCTCCTCTGGGGCCAGTGACATTCGCATCGAGCTTCTCGACCCCATCCAGTCTGCGATTGGCGCCCGCGAACCGGCAATTCTCCTGCCTGGGCCCAAGGTTTATTGGAGCAGTGATTCTGGCTCGGAACATGTGGCTCTCACGCAAACGGGTTGGGAACGCCAAGCCCAGACCGATGAGTTGCCGTGGTGGAGCAAGGGCGTGTTGTCGGCGGATCTGCCAATCCCACAAGGCGCTCAATCATGGTCCGCAGCGAGCTTGCGCAATGGCACCCTGCGCGGCGTCGATGGTGAAATCACAGGGTGGTCGCCCGACGTCGCAATCGACTCTGAAGGTCACCGTCACCTGGTCTTCGATCGCTTCCATGGCTCTGATTACGACATCGTCTTTCGTGATGGCGAGACCGGTGAGGAATCCGTCCTTGCATCTTCACTTGCCTTCGAGGCGCATGCGTCAATCACTATCGATGCCGCTTCACGCTTGTGGGTAGCTTGGGATGAAGGCGGCAATTTTTGGGGGCGTGGGGCTGGTCTGCATGAAACTCGACGCTTGCGCTTGATCATGCGCGATTCCAAAGGGTGGCATGAAGTTGCCCTACCTAGTTCCGAGCACTTGTTGTTGGAAAACGGTCAGCAGCCTTCACCCTTCCCCGGCATGCCTGAGCTTCCACGTTTGGTTGCCGAAGCAGATGGTCCATTGTGGTTGTTCTACCGCGTGCTTCAGCCTCACACGGATCCCACTGCCCGCACCGCAAGCCGTCGCGTGGCCTGGGTGATTCGCGCCGTCGCCCTGACCGATTCCGGTTGGAGTACGCCACAGACCTTGCCTCAAAGCGATGGCCCCAATCACGACACGCTCGCAGTGCTCGCAGCTCCGCAAGGTGGCGTATTCGCTGCCTGGACTGGCGACGGCCGCCTCGATCGATTCAGTTCCGCGAACGTGTGGAGGGAATCGTTGATGGTGGAAAGTCAGTTACAGACTGCGCACTTGAGCTTCATTGGTTCAGATCGCAATTTGGGAACGACCGTGCCAGGACGTTCCACCTGGAAAACCGTCAACGCCTCCACTCTGAGTAAGTCATCGCCTCTCATTACGGGCGATCCGGACCCAACACTTGGACCTGAAGGCTACATCCGTTTGTGGGGCGACCTTCACCGCCACAGTGACCTGTCACGTTGTGCGATGGATAACGACGGCAGCGTTCCCGACCAATATCGTTACGCCGCAGGTCCCGGCCGCCTGGATTTTGTCGCGGTCACTGACCACCACCAACACTTGTCCTTAAGCGCGTGGGAGTTCCTGCTCGATACGACGGATCGTTTTCTCGACACTCCCAATCTCCTGACCATGTTCGGCTTTGAATACGCCTTCAACGACGGACATCGGAATTTGATCTGTGCCGATCGTTCCGTAGCGGGTGATATCCCCTTGCTGTCCGATGCATCCGCAGAGTTGAGCCTGTTCGGCGCACAGGATTTCGTCGCCATTCCTCACCAGATTACAGAGGAAAATTCGATCCTGGACTGGAAAGACTTCGCGCCAGATTTGGAAACCCAAGTCGAGGTCTATCAACGTCGCGGCTCTTATGAAGAGCACGGTGGCATGCGCGTCTCACGGCGCGCCAAGCGCAGAGGGAGCTTCGTTGTCGACTACCTGAAAGAAGGCAAGCGATTCGGCTTCATCGCGAGCAGCGATCATCGTTACACCAATGGTGCTTTTGCCGTGGTTTATGCAGGCAGTCGCGATCGAGAGTCTTTGCTCGAAGGACTGCGCGAACGTCGGAGCTATGCCGCAACAGCACGCATCGCTCTGGATGTGCGACTTGGCGAACTCATGATGGGTGAGGAGGGGCCGGTAGATTCTGCTGCACCACTTACCGTCGAAGTAGCTGCAGGAAGCGAAATCGCTCGCGTTGACCTGATCCGAAACGGTGAGATGGTCCACTCTTGGGATGGCAGCAGCCTGGAACAGCCCGCTTCCGACGGCTTGATCTTCCTGCGCTATGGCGAGTTGGAAGGACGCCCGGACCTTCTCCTGCAGGGTAGTGGCATTGAGTTCGGTGCAGCCAAATTATTCGATGGTGAGCCGGAAACCGCTTCACGTGAAAGCGAGGGTTGGAGCGCATCTCGTTTCTTGCAATACGCCTCGAGAAGGGCTCAGTTCATTGGCGGCTGGGTTGTGCCGGTGCGTTTCACTGGCAACGCGAAAGACGCAAAAATAACCTTCGGCGAAGGCGCACACGCCCTGTCATGGTCTAGCCAAGAACTCCTCTCCGGATCGGAATGGAAGAAGAAGTACCAAGGCAAACCTGTCTCCCTACGTTTGTCCCCTCCGGCCCTTAAGGACAGCCGGTTCGAAGGCGAGTACCAACCAAGAGACTGGAAGAAAGGCGACTGGGTTTACGTGCGCGTGGTGCGTGCCGATGCCGCCATGGCTTGGTCTTCGCCCATCTGGGTAGATTGAACAGGCTGACTGGGTTGGTGCGGCGAGCGCAACGCCATGGTGATTGCGGAAGCGATAAGGCACAGTCCACCACAGATGGTGAAGGCCAGTGGGAAGTTGTTCATGTCGCCCAACTTTCCGCCGAGGACCGGACCGAAGATGCCGCCGACGCCATAGGCCAGGAACACCCAACCGTAGTTTTGGCCGACGTACTTGGTGCCGAAGAGGTCGGCAGTGGCCGTCGGGAACAATGCGAAGTTGCCGCCGAAGTTGAAGCCGATCAAGGTGGCGAACAGGTACAGAAGTACTGGCGTGCCGGCGACCCACGGGAAGGCGAAAACGAACAGGGCTTGCGTGGCCATCATGATGATGATGGAGCGGCGTCTGCCCAATTTATCGGAGGCCGTGCCCCATAGGATGCGGCCGAGGCCGTTGGCGAGCGCGAAGAACACTGCCATGGCGGTGCCGGCAATCCTGCTGGCTTCGTCCGGCGCAATGCCGTTGGCTTCTAGCGCGCCACTCGGGAAGGCCTTCATCAGGCCGATGCTCATCAAACCAGCGCTTGCACCGAAGGTGAAGATGATGGCCAGCATGTGGTACTGCGGGGTGCGCAGCATTTGTCTGCTGGTGAACTGCAGCCGTTCCTTAGCGCGGAAGCCGGTGCCGGTGACCGTAGCTGGTGCCCAGCCCTCTGGTCGCCAATTCTCCGGCGGGAAGAGCATGAAGCGTGCGCCGATCGAAACTAAGACCAGGAACACCGCACCATATGCCATGAAGGTTGGGGCAAGTCCCCAGTTCTCGAGCAGGTTTCCCCAAGAGCCAGCCAGCTTCACCCACAAGGTGGCGCCGAAACCGAAGCCGGCTACGGCCAATCCCGTGATCATGCCTTTCTTGTCTGGGAACCAGCGGATTCCGACTGCGATCGGTACCACATAGGCTAGGCCGATGCCTGAGCCACCGATGATGCCGACGCCGAGGAAGGTACTCCAGAACCCGAGGCCGTCACCGATTGCCCCGGCGAGGACGTAGCCGATGCCGAGCACGATGCCGCCAGCGAGTGCGAGCTTGCGCGGCCCCACCTTTGGCATCAGCCGCCCGGCGACGACCATGACCACCGCGAAGGAGGCGAGGCCGGCCGAGAATACGTATTGGGCTTGGGCATTGGTCCAACCAGCTTCCTTAAGGATTGGCGTGAAGACGGACCAGGCATAAATGGCCCCAAGGCAAAGTTGGATTAGGATTGCGCCGAAAACGACGTTCCAGCGGTTCATGATCTTGCCGTCGGTGTGATTCACGAGAATCTCCCATTAGTGGCTACATCCACGGCGCGGCGAACGCTCACGCCGCCTGTAGTCGCTGAAAATATACCTCATCGAAGGCAATAAGTGGACTATTTGGTAGGAAATAGTCTGGCGGCGAGAAATTTGACCCTAAGCGCCTATGAATGGGGCGAATTAGGCGCGGTATCCGCCATCTACCGACAGGTCCACGCCACTGATCCAGCGCGAATCCGGCCCGCACAGGAACCACGCCGCGTTGGCAATGTCTTCCGGCTTGCCCAAGCCCAGCGGATGGCTGGCTTCGAGTTCCTTGCGCTGCTCGCGGGACAATCCCTCGACCCACTCGCGGCAGATGTCGGTAATCACGAAACCTGGGCAAAGGGCGTTGGCGCGAATGTTGTATTTGGCGTAATCCACCGCCAGATTCTTGGTGTAGAGGATCACCGCGGCCTTGGTCGGGCCATAAGAGGCGCGCTCTTTCATGGCGGCCTGGCCGGCAATCGAGCCGAGCGTGACGATGGCGCCGGATTCCTCCTCCATCATATAAGGCAGGACTGCGGTCACCGATCGGTGTACCCCAGTCAGGTTGACGCGAATGGTCTCATCCCAATGCTCATCACCGGTGTCCAATGCGGCGGTGCGTTGCGGGTTGATTCCCGCATTCGCCACCAGTGCATCAACGTGGTCATGGGTGGCGGCGAACTGATCCACCGCTTCTTCCATGGCGCCGGCGTCGGCCACATCCAATGGAGCGATGGTGCAGCGCTGCCCATTCAGGCTTTCGCGTTCAATCATGGCCACGGTCTCAAGCAATGCTTGTTGGCGTCGGCCGATCAATAGCAAGCGGCAACCTTCGGCGGCGAAGCGGATGGCTGTGGCGCGACCAAGGCCGCTGCCGGCGCCGGTGATGACTGCAGTGCGAGGAGCTGGCGACATGACAGCATTATCGTAATGCTTTGCTTTGCGTACTAGAATCCTCTCATGAAAGCGGTTCTGCTCGCATCTATGGCCGGTTTGTTCTGGGGCGTCGGCGAAGTCTTCACCAAGATCGTGCTGCACACTGGCAAGGTAGGGCCAGTGACCGCCATGGCCGTGCGTTCGTCGGTGGCGCTGCCAGTGATCTGGATGACTTGGTACCTAGTCGCGCGCAACGGCAAGGAGCCGAGTGATTGGATGAATGCAGGTACGCCAACGCTGGCCAAACTTGGAATCGGCTCAGGCCTGATCGCCGGCGCCGGCGGCATGATCTTCTTCTACCTAGCGCTGCATGCCGGCGATATCTCCAAGGTCAAACCAATCGCCTTCACCATTGCGCCGACCACCGCCGTCATCCTTGGTTGGTTGTTCTTAGGCGAATCGATGAGCACGCAGAAGATTGTTGGCGTGCTACTGGTGATTGCAGGAGTAGTCGTTCTGACTGGATCGAAATGAAAAATCGGCCGACGCCTTCCAGCGTGCGCCGATTCTTGATCTCTGCCGAGCAACCTAGTCGTTGCTGCCGAGCAAGCCGAGGCTTTCGAGCATCTCGTGCGCTTCCATGTCGGAAGCCGCAATCTCTTGCAACACAGCCTTACCCATGTCCTGCATGTTCATGCGGAACATTTCCAGTTGGCGGTAGGCATCGCGGGCCTCGTTGACCTTGCGCTTGGCTTCGTCGAAACGCAGAGCGAGCGACATGGCTTGCTCACTGACTCCAGCACCGCCGAAGGAACCCGCATGTGGGTTGACAGCGCCGCGCTCGGCCAGGATCTCGGCCTTCTTGCGCCGCTGGTAGGTTGGCTTCTCGACACCCCTGGAAGCCTTCAGCGCGCGACCATACAGCGGACGCGAGACCTTAAAGCCTTCGTCGGACACGTTGCGGCCGTCATGGGTGGCATGAATCTGCCACTGGTCGATGAGCACTTTGCCATCGATGTTGTCGGTTGGAATCAAGTCATGATCCCTACACCAAATGGCATAAAGCTCATTTGCGGTGTAGCCGGGGTAATCTTCCTTAAGGGAAGTTAATGTCGAAGAGCAATTATCTTCAGACCAAGTTTCGTCGCGGTTCATCTTTATTAGGAGGTAGGGGATGAATGGCCGCAAATAATAGCAGAAAACTATTATTCTCGGGCGAGACTAATCTTTAATCGCTTAAGCCTCGACACCAAGCGAGTTGAGGGCCGAACCGGCCTTCCACCATTCGATTTGTTCCGCGTTCAGCGTGTGGTTCAAGGCTGCGCTATCGGTAGAGCCATCTTCGTGGGTGAA
Source organism: Planctomycetota bacterium (assembly GCA_024229395.1). Classification (GTDB taxonomy): domain Bacteria; phylum Planctomycetota; class UBA1135; order UBA1135; family UBA1135. The sequence continues at coordinate 21,917 of JAAESM010000006.1, forward strand.
GACTGCGCTGACCGCACTTCCAGGAGCGAGCGACTCAAGACCTTCGAGCGAAACCTTGTCGGTCTCTTGCACCTTCTCCCAATCGGCTGGGTCGGCGAAGGTGAACGGCAGCACACCCTGCTTCTTCAGGTTGGTCTCGTGGATGCGCGCGAAGCCTCGCACGATTACGGCAGCCGCACCAAGGTGACGCGGGCACATGGCGGCGTGCTCACGGCTCGATCCTTCACCGTAGTTCTCATCACCAACGACTACCCAAACCTGACCATCGGACTTCAGCTCGCGCGCCACATCCGGTACCGGCTGGTTCAGGCCAGAGATCGGGTTGCGCGTGGTTCCGGTGCCGCCAGTGAAGGCATTCATGGCGCCGGTGAACATGTTGTTCGAGATGTTGTCGAGGTGACCGCGGAAGGTCAGCCACTTGCCAGCCGGCGAGATGTGGTCGGTGGTGGTCTTGCCGCGCGTCTTCAGCAACAAAGCCATGCCTTGGTAGCGTTCGATCGGCAGTGCCTCGAATGGAGTCAGCAGTTGCAAGCGACGTGACTCAGGCGACACGATCACTTCGATGGCTGATGCGTCGCCGGCGGGGCCTTGGTAGCCATCGCGGGTCAGCACGAAACCATCTTCCGGAATGTCCGGTGCGATTTCTGGAGCTTCAAGCTTCCACTGGTTGCCGTTTTCGTCGGTGAGTGAATCGGTCATTGGGTTGAAATCCAAACGACCACTCAGGCCAAGCACCATCACCATCTCAGGTGAGCCGATGAAGCCGCGCGTTTCCGGGTTGGCATCGTTACGCGCCTTGAAGTTGCGGTTGAAGCTGGTCACGATCGAGTTGACGGTGCCAGGCTCCAGGTCCTCGCGCTGCCACTGACCAATGCATGGGCCACAAGCGTTGGTGAGCACGGTCGCGCCAACACTTTCTAAGGTCTCGAGTTGGCCATCACGCTTGATGGTGGCGAAGACTTGCTCCGAGCCAGGGCTGATCATCAGCTGGGCAGAGACCGGAGTGTTGTGCTCCTTGGCCTGCTCGGCGATATCGACCACGCGGCAGATGTCTTCGTAGCTGGAGTTGGTGCACGAGCCGATCAGCGCGGCGGTCACTTCCAGCGGGTAGCCTTCGGCCTTTGCGTCGGCGGCCATGTCGGAGATGGCGTGCGCCAAGTCCGGAGTGTGCGGCCCAACAAGATGCGGCTCCAAGGTCGAGAGGTTGATCTCGTAGACCTCGTCGTAGACGGCGTCTTCATCCGGAATGATTAGATCCAGATTCTGCTCGGCGATCGCGGCCAGCTCGCCGCGGTTGGTCGCGCGCAGGAAATCACCCATGCGCGAGTCATAAGGGAAGACCGAACAAGTCGCGCCAAGTTCCGCACCCATGTTGCAGATCGTAGCCTTGCCGGTGCAGCTCAGGCTGCTGGTGCCTTCACCGAAGTACTCGATGATGCGGTTGGTGCCACCTTTCACGGTGAGCATGCCGAGCAGCTTCAGAATCACATCTTTCGGAGCGGTCCAACCGTTCAGTTCACCGGTCAGCTTCACGCCGACGACTTGAGGCTGCAGTACCTCCCAGGAGAAGCCAGCCATGACATCGACGGCATCCGCGCCACCAACGCCCACCGCGCACATGCCGAGTCCACCAGCGTTCGGGGTGTGGGAGTCGGTACCGACCATCAAACCGCCCGGGAAGGCATAGTTCTCAAGCACGGTCTGGTGAATGATGCCGGCGCCGGGCTTCCAGAAACCCAGGCCGTACTTTTGGCAGACTGAGGACAAGAAGTCGTAAACTTCTTTGTTCTCATCATTTGCGACCGCTAGGTCACTCTCGGCACCCTGGTAGGCGCGGATTAAGTGATCGCAGTGCACGGTGCTGGGAACGGCCGCGGTGGGCTTGCCAGCCATCATGAACTGCAGCAGCGCCATCTGTGCGGTGGCGTCTTGCAGTGCCACGCGGTCTGGACGCAGGTTCAAATACGCTTTGCCACGCTCGATATCCTGGCCTTTCGGGTCATCCAAGTGTCCGAGAAGGATCTTCTCAGCAAGGGTCAACGGTTGGGCGAGTCGGCCGCGCACAATTTCCAGACGCTCGCGCATCTGGTTGTATACGCCACTAACCATTTCAGGAGTGGAATCGATGTTTGACATGAGCTTTTTGGCGGAATGAGCTGATTCCGCGAAGCACGTATTTTAGCACTGCGCCCAACCCTCCTCGCTGCGACTTTGGGATTCTCGGCGGCCCCCAAGCCGTTTACCAAGCCCGCCCTCCACTCGGGGCCAAGTCGCTCACCAAGCGATGGATATACTCCGGCATGCCCCCCGAAGAACCTCTCGATGACCAGGAAGAACTGCTGTTCAAGCTCCTGTGCGCAATCGATGAGGGCGCCGATGCCGAACAGTTGCTCGCCGAGCATCCAGAGCATGCCGAATGTTTGCGTCGGCGGCTTGGGCATCTGAAGTCTTCGAGCTTGGAAACGCCCACGGTCTCCAGCGCGTCGAAATCATCTTCGCTGTATGACGGCGGTTTGATTTTGCCGCCAGGCTGCAGGTTGGAGAGGAAGACGTTTGGTAGTGCAGTGATGACATGAAAGTGCTTGCCCATTGGCAGCAAGTTCAAGAAGCACAGAATCGCAATGTTGTGGATCCAGAACGCGGTTCGCGCAATGGTCTCCAACGCGCTGGCACCCGAAGGCAACAGCCAACTTGCCATCGAAGCCATCGGAATGCTCCATGCGGAAGAAGCATTCTCTGCAATAGGATTGGCCAATTGCTTGGCGGTGAGGTTGCTGCCGTCGAAGAAGGCGTCGGCAATCATCAGCAAAGCGATTAGACCAAGGATGAGCAATGCTTCCGACGTATGTGACTCCTTGGCGAAGCGAGCGGATCGACAGAATCAGGAAGCCGCCGAACAGCACGATGTGGACCATACCGGCGACCTCTATTTGCCGATCAGAATTTTATACCTTGGAATCCGAAACCCACCCATCTAGCCAATCTTCTTGCCTAAGCGCAACATTTCTTCGGTCTTCAACTCCACCTCATAACCGCGCTCTTCAAATAACTGGATCAGTCTGGAGTTGGTCTTGGAGGTGTCGGTCACCGCGCGGTCGAGCCCCTGTTCTAGCATCCACTTTTCGCCGACATCGAGCAGTCGGGAAGCTAGACCGATGCGTCGCAACAGCGGGATCACGAAGGTGGTTGAGAACAAGCCATAACGCTGACCGTTGGCGTCTTGTTCCACATGCACGATGGTGTGACCGAAGATATCGCCACCACCTTCCGGCAAGTCTTCGGGATGGCGGTCCTTGGCCAGGATCACTTGGCCGGTGCATGCCCTTGGGTCCATATGCCACATCACGCGATCGCGCAACCAAGACATGCTGTACATGCCGCGCCCGCGCTCCTCGCCGAGCACCTCGATCAAGGTCTCGCGCATTCGTTCAGCGACAAGCTCCACATGATCCTTGCGGTTCGGATCCAAGGGGCTGATTTCGATGTCGGGCATGCACTATTCTAGGCGACGACGTCGGCGCTTTCTTGCCGATTGTTCAGCCGCCTGACCCCCAAGTAATACTCGAAAGAATCGATTATGGAAATCCGCGCAGCCACTGCCGACGATACGCCAACTCTAGTCGCCTTCCTTCATGCGATGGCTGCATTCGAGGAGTTGGAGGCAAGCGTGACGAAAGAAGTCTTGCGCGAGTCTCTCTTTGGCGAGCAACCAGCATCCTTCCCGATCGCAGAGGGTGGCCCCAGCACAACGCAGTACACGCTCTCCGATTACCGCGAAGACTGGTACATCGGTGCAATCGCCCTGGTGCCTGCGGTATGGATGGCGCATCGATTCTTGAAGAAGCCGTTGCTGAGAGTCGCATGGCAACTTCCCGACGTCAGCAACTAGGACTCGAGTTCCCTAAGTTCAGTACTGCACGCAGCAAGCCCACTCCACGCCATCAAGCGCGAGCAGTGCATTCTGGATTTCCTCTTGCGGCTCTTGATCGAGTTGAATCGCGTTCAGTGCCATGCCCTTGTCGGCATCGCGGCCGAGCGTGAGGTTGGCCACGTTCAATCCATGCTTGGCAATCTCAGTGGTGAGTGCCGCCAAACGACCTGGCTGATCGATGTTGCGCACGAACAGCATCCAATCCTTCAATTGGGTCTCGAAGTAGAAATGATCCACTTGCACCAACTTGGGCTTGCTATGGCCAATCACCGATCCGGCTACCACATGACTGCGGCCACCTGCTTCTACCCGCACTTTCAACAAGCCGGCGAAACCGACCGTATCGTTGCCGATCACTTCCACGATGCGATAGCCATTCTCATGGGCGATCGAAGTGGCGTTGACCAAGTTCACGTTGCGGCTCAGCAAGTTCTCCAGGAAGCCATGCAGCACGGCGGCGTGTACAGCTTGTGTTGGCAACTCCAGCAAATCTCCTGCGCATTCGATCTCGATTTCCGTCACTGGACCATCGAGGAACTTTGCGTGCAAGCGGCCGAGTGATTCGGCGAGTTGCAGCCACGGTGCCAAGCGCACGGCGGTGGCGCCATCGACACTGAAGGAGTTAACCGCGTTGCGCACCGCGCCATCCTTCAAGTAGGCCGTCATCTGTTCCGCAATGCGCACGGCAACCTTCTCTTGAGCCTCGTCGGTGCTAGCACCAAGGTGAGGCGTGCAGATTACTTTCGGATGCGTTCGCAAAGGCGAATCAACTGGCAGTGGTTCCTGTTCAAAGACATCCAAACCGGCGCCGGCAAGATGGCCAGCATCAAGACTTTGCAGCATGGCTGCTTCATCGACCAAGCCACCGCGTGCCGCGTTGACGATGCGTACGCCAGGCTTCATTGTCGCGAAGACGTCGGCGTTGACCAGGTGACGGGTGCGTTCGGTCAGCGGCGTATGCATGGTGAGAAAATCGACCTGCGGCCAGATTTGCTCCAGCTCCATCAACTCGATCCCAAGACTCTCGGCGATTTCCGGTGGCAGGAATGGGTCATAACCCAAGACACGCATGCCAAAGCCCTTTAAGCGTGTGGCCACGGCCTGACCAATGCGACCAAGTCCGATTACGCCAACGGTCTTGTCCACCAACTCCACACCCATCAACCCTTTCTTCGACCAAGAACCAGAACGCATCTGCGCTTCGGCTTCAGGAATATTGCGGCATAGGCTCAACAACAACGACACCGCATGCTCGGCGGCCGACAAGGTGTTTTCGCCCGGCGCATTCATCACCAAGATGCCGCGTTCGGTGGCTGCTTCCACATCGATGTTGTCCACACCGGAACCTGCGCGCCCGATCACCTTTAGGTTCGGTGCTGCATCCATCATGGCCGCATCAACCGTAGTAGCGGAACGCACGACCAAGCCGACGGCATCTTTCACCGCCTCTAACTTTTCATCCAAGGGCAAGCCCGGACGATTGTCGACGCTCATTCCGCCTTGTTCGAGTAGGTCCATGCATTCCTGCGCGACCTTGTCTGCGAGTAACACTTTCATGCTTGAACCTCGGCGTTCAGGGCTGCGTCGAAACGCTGAAGAAGATCGGTGAGATCAGCCATAGAGTGTTCACCCATGTGGCCGATGCGGAAGGTCTTGCCTTTGAGGTCGCCGTAACCATTCGAGACCAACAGCCCTTCAGCTTTGAGCGATTCGAGTGCGGGCACGAAGTCGGGACCGTTGCCACGTGCGATGCAGCTGACGGTTTCCGACCGATGGCCATCTTGCGGATAGGGGAGCCAACCATGACTGGCGGCCCACTCACGTGTGGCGGCGGCCATCTCGGCATGTCGCGCCCAACGGTTCTCCAAGCCCTCCTCCTCGATGCGCTTCAGTTGCGCGACCAAGGCATAAAGATGTGCCGTAGATGGGGTGGTCGGCGATTGCTCCTTCTCGTTGCCTTTAGCCAAACGTAGGAAGTCGAGCACCCAGCCACGATCTTTCACTTGGGTGGCGCGTTGCATGGCGCGCGGGCTGACTGCAGCGATAGCCATGCCGGCCGGCAGTGCCAAACACTTCTGCAAACCGAACAGGCAGACATCCAACTTCCAGTCATCCACGCGTACCGGCGCACCGGCCATCGAAGAGACGGCGTCCACGCACAGCAACGTCTCTGGGTAGTCGGCCAACACTTCGGCCAATGGCTCCAGCGGAGTCACCGTGCCAGTGCTGGTCTCGTTATGCACCACTGTGACGGCGTCGTAACTCTTGCCTTCAGCCTTTGCAGCTTCAAGTGCAGCGCGCAGACCATCCGCATCGATGCCATGGCCCCAGGGGATGTCGATCGCAACCGCCTGCTTGCCGTTGCTTTTGGCGATCTCGAACCAGCGTTTGCTGAATGCTCCGTTGACCACATGCAGGCTGTGCTCGTGCACCAGGTTGCGGATCGTAGCTTCCATCATGGCCGACGCCGGAGCGGTCAGCATGAGGATCTCGTTTTGAGTGAGCATCAACTTGCTCAAGCCAGCGCGGGCAGTACCCCACAGCTGAGCGCATTCAGGAGTGCGGTGGCCGATGGCGGGGCGCGCCATCTCGGCAAGGATGTCGGGGTGGACCTGGGTCGGTCCGGGAATGAAGAGTTTCATCGAGGCTGGGCGATGGGAAGGATGGGAGCGAGCGAAGGTTGGTCGAGGAAGATGGGGGCTTCTTGGCGGACCTTGGTGCGGGTCACGAAGCCACCGAAGCCGACGAACAGGCCGATTCCTGCAGAGGCTTCGAGGTCGGAGGCGCCGTCACCGACCAACATGGCTTGCTGAGGATCGATCCCCAACTTGGCGCAAACGTCGGCGATGATCTCCGGCTTGCCGCCGTCGCGTGCCAATGGGTGGGCGCAGGCGATGTCGATGGCCTTGTCCAAAGGTTGGTCGGCGAGCGGAAACGGCACCGCATGGATGGCGGATGGGTCGAAACCGAGCTTCTCGGCGAAGGGCGCGACGGCCGGGAGCAGACCTCCGGAAATCACGTGGCAGCGAATTCCAGATTCCTGCAAGGCCGCGACAGTATTGGCTGCATCGGGAAGTCGTTGCTGCCAATAATGGGAAACGACTTGGTTGAGATCGGCATTCGTTGGCGCGATGGTCTCGAGGCGCTTGCGGAAAACCGCGCCGAGTGGAATCTCTCCGGCCATGGCGGCGGCGGTCAGTGCGGCCACATCGGCACCACGGAGAGCGGCAAGCTCGTCGATGCCTTCGATTGACGCGAGGGTGGAGTCGCAGTCAAAGAAGACGATTTTGGCACCTAGCCAGCCTTTGGGGAGGCTCACGGCGGTGAGGATAACAAGGCGAAAGAACCGATTCACGGCCGCTCTGGGCATTTCCGCGAGCAGCCCCTGTGGGCGGCCCTGACGAATACCTACGGCTAAACGTGGTGGACTGGGCCTTCGTCGCTTGCCGCCGCGTGCAAGGTGCGGCGCGTGAACACGGGCACCATCAAGTGACGGTACTCGTGGTCGCCAGGAATGTTCGGCATGGGTCGACATTGCTTGGCTGCTAGGTTCGCGACCTTTTCCACTGCATCATTGAAGTCGTCCTTGCCCGGGTGCGTGCCGATCAATAAGGAGGCTGCTTTCTTCAGCGGCCATGGGCGCGCCTGCAATGCGACTGCGCAAAGTGCTGCATCTTCGATCGTGCCATCACTACCGAAATTAAGGCGTGCGGCGATTCCGAACAATGGGAAGTCGACCGAGCCGCGATCACGCAGCTTGCCATAAGCGCCGTGCGAATTCGCAGCAGGCTTTGGTAAGTGAATCGCCACCAACAGTGCGGTGTGTGGCAGCTTTTTATTCCAGATGCCATCGGCTTGCCACAAGTCGGCAATCGGCAAACGCGCGCGACCTTCCGTGGTGACGAACTCCAACTCAGCGTTCAAGGTCATCAACGCCGGCGCGGTATCGTTCGAGGCAGCGGCCACACACTTGGAACCGCCTTCGACCACATGGCACTTGCTGCCATCTTTCTTCATGCAGTAACCGAGGGACTTACGCCAGAAGTAAGTCTGGTTGTACCACTGGCAGCGCGTGTCGAGCATGACATTGCCGCCGAGGGTTCCCATGTTGCGCAGTTGCGGACCGCTCACCAACTTGGCGGCCTGGCACAGCGCAGGATAGAACTGGTTCAGCTCGGCATGCTTGGTGACTTCCGCCAAGGTAGCCATGGCCCCGATGCGCATGGAGCCATCTTCATCAAGACGAATGCCTTGCAACTCGCCGATGCCGTTCAGCGCAATCACGCGTTCCGGCGCGAACAGGCCATGCTTCATGTTGGGATTCAAGTCGGTGCCGCCTGCGATGAATCGCGCGTCGCCTTCGATCTCCAATATCATCGCGACGGCCTCTTCAGCCGTGGCAGGATTCTTGACTTCGAACTTCGGTAAACGCAGCATCAGGCTTGCTCCTCCTTCGCGCGTAGTGCCGCCAGCACTTTCGCTGGCGTGAACGGTAAGTGTCTTAAGCGAATGCCGACGGCATCAAACACTGCATTGGCGATCGCTGGGATGGTGGAGTGAAGCGGGCCTTCGCCTGCCTCCTTCGCACCGAATGGACCTTCGGGATCAATGCTCTCGACGATGAGTGCCTCGAGCTCCGGCGTGTCGACCGAAGTGGGGATGCGGTAGTCCAACAACGATGGACCGGCATGCAGTCCAAAGCGATTGAGGTGATGGCTCTCAAGGCTCACTTCCGCAGCACCCATGTAGGTGGAGCCTTCCATCTGTCCGCGCACAATCATCGGGTTCAACGCGCGACCACAGTCATGAGCCACCCAGACCTTGTTGACGGTGATGCGCCCGGTCTCGGTGTCGACCTCGACATCGGCGACATGCGCCGTGAAGGAATAAGCCGGTGAAGAACCAATCGTGCCTCCGCGATAATCACCACCCAGGGTGGGGGTGTTGTAGGCGCCGGTACTGCCGAGGGTGTCGAACATTTCCTCAGCCAAGTGGAAGGCTTCGACGTGCGTCATGGAGCGTGCTTCGGCGCTCAAGTCCACCACGGTGCCATCCATCAAGCGCACATCGCGTGGCTCGACTTCCCAATTCTTGGCGACGGCTTCGACGATCTGCTTGCGCAACTTGCGTGCGCCATCGATCGCGGCATTACCAACCATGAAGGTGACGCGACTGGAATAGGCGCCTAAGTCGACCGGACACAAGTCAGTGTCGGCCGCGACCACTTTCACATGTTCGACCTTGATCCCTAACTCTTCGGCAACCAAGTAAGCCACCATCGAGTTCGAACCTTGGCCGATATCGTTGCCGCCAGTGAAGACGGTGACCAGGCCGGAGCGGTCAATCTTCAACTGCACGCCGGCTTGCGGCATCTTGTTGGGGTAGACCGGGTAGTTGGTGCCGGAGATGTACATCGATCCAGCAACACCAAGTCCACGACCGAACGGCAACTTGCCGCGACGCTCTCTCCAGTCGCTGGCCTTCTCCACTTCTTCGAGGCATTGCATAAAGCCATTGGAGGTGACGCGTTGACCATTGACGGTCTCGGTGTGTTCACCGAGGAAGTTACGTCGGCGGATCTCGATCGGGTCGATTGATAACTGCTCAGCGACTTCATCCAACTGGATCTCGAAAGCGAAGCGCGGTTGCACCGAACCATGGCCACGCTTGGGACCGTTCGGCGGGCGGTTGGTGAAGACGCGCGTGCTATCGAAACGATAGTTGGGGAAGGCGTATGGACCAGTCAGCAACTGACCGGAGTAGTAAGTGGTGACCAGACCGAAGCTCGAATACGAACCGCCATCGATCAACAACTTGGCATCGACTCCCGTGATCGTTCCATCCGCCTTCGCGGTGGTGCGGTAATGCATCTTCATTGGATGGCGACCGCGGTGCGCATAGAACACTTCTTCGCGCGTCCACAACATCTTCACCGGGCGACCAGTCTTCAGGGCCAGCTGCGCAACCACGAACTCCAAGGAGAATGGATCGGACTTGCCGCCGAAGCCACCACCAAGGCAAGGCTGGATTACGCGAATGCGCGCTGGGTCAAGTTCCAAGACACGCGCCAGAGCACGGTGCACATAATGCGTGATTTGGGTGGACGACCACAAGGTGATGCGGCCATCAGAGTTCGGTTGCGCCACAGCACAATGCGGCTCAATCGCGGCATGCGTTGTGGAATGGAAGGTGTAGTCCCCTTCGATGACTACATCAGCATCCTCAACTTGAGCGGCCACATCGCCGAACTCCAACTCCACATGCTTGGAGATGTTGTCGCGGCGCTTGCGGTCCTCGTGGATCGGCGGCTCGGGAGTGACCAAAGCCTGTTCCGGATCCAAGATCGCATCGAGCACTTCATACTCGACTTCGATCAAGTCCAGTGCTTCATTGGCAGTGTCTTCATCAACAGCGGCCACGGCAGCGACTTCATCACCGATGAAACGCACCTTGTCAACCGCAAGCGCGGTTTCATCTGGAGTCCAAGGGATCACGCCGTAACGGACCGGCAACTCCGCGCCGACCAGAACTCCAACCACACCGGGTAGCGCCTCAGCCTTGGAAGTATCAACCGACAACACACGCGCGTGCGGATGCGGGCTGCGCAACATCTTGGCATGCAGCATGCCGGGTAGCTGGATGTCGTCGGTGTAGATCGCTTCGCCGGTAGCTTTCGACAAGCCATCGACCTTGCGGTTCTCTTTTCCAACGACGCGGAATCCTTGGTCCCAAGGTGCCTCCGCTCCATGTTGATCGCGCGCGGCCATTAGCTTTGCACCTCCTTTGCGGAATCCGTCGAAATCGCCGCATGCATGTCAGCCTTAGCCGCAGCAAGCACTGCCTCATAGATCTGCGTGTAGCCGGTGCAGCGACACAAGTTGCCGGCCAGCGATTCCTTGATCTCCGCAGCGCTTGGATCGGGGTTCTCCGCAAGCAAGGCTTTGGCCGACAGGATCATGCCGGGCTGACAGAAACCACATTGCAGCGCACCCGATTCATCGAAGGACTCCTGCAGTGGGTCGGCGCCTTCACCGCCAGCGGCGCGGTGGGCCGGGAGCAGACCTTCGATTGTCGTAATCTGCTGATCTTCGACTGTGGCGGCCAGACTCAGGCAGCTAAGCGTTGGCGTGCCGTCGACCAGCACCGTGCAGGCCCCGCAATCACCTTTGTCGCAGCCCTGTTTTGAACCAGTTAGCCCCAATTGATAGCGCAGCACCTCGAGCAAAGTCCAATGCTCAGGTGCTGCTACTTCTACGGGGTCGCCGTTGACGTGGAGTCGGAAGACGCGCATGGCCTCGGATTGTACCGAGTCGCGCGACCACCTCCAGGAGCTTAGCCCTCGATGATAATCACTTCGTAAGAGTTCTGAATCATGTCATTCACGTCGATATTGACGCTCCCATCGCCGACCCCAATTTCCCAAGCGCCATAGGGAAGGGTAGAGGAACCATCGACTGGAACCACCTCCAGGGCGGCCTCCATTCCTAGCGCAAACAAAATATTGTCGGTTTGCTGTACGTAGCGGGTAATGGTCGAAGGGGAGAATCCGAGCTCCTTCAATTCGACAACATATGGCAGGCGGCTCGTTTCATCACGACTATTCGGGTGGTCCTGGGCATTTGCTAGTTGCATGGAGCTTATTACGACAACCACACGGTCGCTGGTCTCAGAGCGTCCAGCCATGACAGTAAAGTCCTTAATAGGATTGTCGATGACTTCGCCCCAATCCATGTTCTCTTCAAAAAAAGAACCCGTGGTTGCAAGCCGTTCGCTTGCGGTTTCATAAAGGGTGTTTCCGTAGATTTCCCAGGCGAGACCTGCATGGTCTTTCACGTGGTAAATGTCGGAAGAGAGCGGATCTACCAAAGTTCGCCAAAGCATAATCTTTGCCGAGAAATGGTTTGCGCCACCCAAGCTAATCCCGAACTCTTTGCCATCCGATCGCTTGAAGTCTTTGTGGTATAGACTGTCCAGATAGTAAAAAGAGTTCATGATGAATGGCATCGACGCGTAACTGCTGGCGTATTTTTCAATGGTCCGATTCCATTCGGTAATCCAGACTTCTGGCATCAATACTTCACCATTTGGGCCCTGCTTCAGTGCCTGATGTGATTCTCCGAGTTCCTTGAAGTAGGTGTCAAGGCCTTCATATTTCCCCAAGAAACTGTTGGGGACCGAGGCGTACCAGTGCTGGACAGCGCCATCGATGCGGGTCTTATGCGGGTTCTGCGGATCCCAGTTCTGCTCCAGTACATTCATAAACTGAGTCGTCCATCCATCAGGGTCACCTGGAGGGATTGGAGTCATCATCAGATAGTCGTCAGCCTTGCCGTCGCCGTCGTAATCGAAGTTCTCGTCGAGCGCCTTCAACATCGCGACGTGCAGCTCACCGAACTGGGCGCCGGTGCCAGTCCAGAAGTTGATGTAGGGCTCGTTCCACAACTCAATCAGGCGCAGCTTCTGGTCTGGCGCGGCGCGGCCGCCCCAACCTTCGTTGTAATGCTTGAGGATCTGAGCAGCGACCCTGGCAAACCCGTCCATATCGTTTGGCGGCTCACGAAAACCGGCGTACCATTCCTCGAATCCGGGAATCTCTGCCTTGTCGTGACCGACACGCCAGATGGTTTCGCTATTGGGAATCGCCTCTTGCACGTCCATGCGCTTGTCCATCTGTGCAAAGTCGTAGTTGGCTAGGTTTTCAATCTCGGCACCTGACACATCGAAGTCGCGACTCATGTCCCCAGGAATGCCTTGATCCAGCAACCACATGTAGTTCATGTCGCCGACGCCTTCTCCCTGTATGCGCGTATTCGGGATGTTGGCTAGCTCATACATCTCTGAATAATCGGTTGTGATGTTGGTCAGGTAGGGATCATCATCATCAACACTCTTGGACCATGCGGCCATGTGTAGTGGGCCATGGTTGACGCCATGAATAGGCCCGAAGTGCGTGCCAGTGCCGCTGGCGTCTACAGTAATGCGGTAAGGCAGGGAATGCAGGGGGCGATATACATGCACCGAAGAGGCAAAGCTATGGTCCGACCGCCTGCTAATGATAATGTCGCGCGACCCGTCGCCATCAACATCGCCGGAGGTGGATACGGAATCGCCGAAATGCGAGCTATTATTGAAATCCCCGATGGTATCGATCGTACTGCCGTCATCGCCCGAGAGAATAGTTACATAACCAGGGCCTTGCGAGATGCCGGGTGCCGAAATCAGCATGTCGCTAACCGTGTCGCCATCGATGTCCCCTAGCTTTGCCACGCTGGTGCCCAAGCCCTCATTAGCGACAGTTCCGCCAAAGGTCATGATGCTGTTGCCGTTGACGTCAAAAACTTCTGCATAGCCGGAGTTGATGTGGCTGAAGTCGGCTTCAGGAGCCCCAACAAGAAACTCCTCATAACCATCATTGCCGTCGATGTCCCCGATGGATGCGACGCAAAACCCGAACTTACTGGGTTCGACATTGGTCAATGAATCCCGAACGACAAGGATTTCCTCGAGGTCGAATTCGCTGGTCGTGGGATCGTCTCTGTACAAGAACACCTCGCCACCAGATGACGAGCCAGTACCCGTTGCTTCCATTCTGGGGGCCCCGACAAGCAAATAATCATGGTCAGTGCCCGTTGGCAGGCCTGCGAGGCTGGTTCCAAAGTGATTTTGGTTCTTCCCCGCTATGGTTGCAAGAAGAGTAACTTTTACATCTGAATTGGCCAGTTCACCGGGGTCGGTCTCATTGAGAAAACGCAGAATTGATGAGACCGTAGCCGTCGGTTCGTTGAATGCTCCGCTGCCACTACCACCGCTTCCACCTCCGGTGCCAGGTCTATCGAGTTGAGTGAATTTATACACCCCGATTCTTCCATTTTCAGTCGCTCCATTTGCATTCCATCTTGGGTCTCCAACAATGAGCTCATTGATTCCATCCCCATCCAAATCAGCTGCCGTCAAAGCAGTTCCAAAATCATCGCTGGCCTGTCCGTGCTTTGTAACCATAGATCCAAGCATTGTTCCATGCGGCCCCAAGTAAACAGACACATAGCGACCGGCTCCCGAGCTTACAGCAAAGTCGTCGTAGTGATCTCCGTTGATATCTCCCAGGGCGCAAAGGCCTGATCCGAAGCCATCGGCAGCCTCGCCTCCGTATCCACGCGAGCCAGTCTCACTCCAAAGTTTGGTGTGCCAAGGAAACTGTTTTAGACGGCTTCCGGAGTACAAGGTAACTTTGCCTTTATTCTCACCGGCCGCCGGAACGCCTACCAGGAAATCATCGACACCGTCGCCATTGACGTCGCCGGCACCTGCGACCCGGTTGTGATGCAAAAAAGAACCCGACCCTTTGAGGCCGGTAATGTCGATGTGCTCGCGCACACCCGTGTAGCTATGCCCAGCCTGAGCTGCGAGGCTAGGCGCCGTTAAAATGAGAGACAGAAGGAGGATGGAGCGGTTCATGTTGATCCTTGCGGAGTCTTTGCAAGGTTGGGTCAAGTGAATGACCAGCGTTCATAACCAACATCGGAACCACCCGAAAGCGCTTTAGAAATTCCTAGATGCTTCTTTCCTAGCCTAGTTGCGGCGTTTCATAGGCCACAGCATGGTGCGCTGAGGCCGAGCCAGCCACTTGCGCATACCCTCTTCGGTGCGCTTGAGGCGGCGAAAGCTTGCTCCCAAAAGCATTTGCGACACAGCCTGCTGGCTGATATCTAAATCAGCAGCAACCATGGCCTGACGCCCGTTTTTCCGGTAGGAGCGGACGGCGTGCAGTCGGGTTTCAGTCCAGCCGAGCACCAAAGTGCGGTGCAGGGCGGCTGTGGAGTCGGCCATAGCCAACTCTTCTTCCGATTTACTCGGGAGATCGAAGCAGAAAACCGCCTGGCGGTCCATGCTATTGAGTGTGACGGCGGCTTTGGAGCGCACGGCTTCGTCGCGGCCAGCAGCTCCAGCGGGAGGAGCCACGATCAGCGCAAAGCGTAGAGGCACTGGCCAGGCGGCCTCTTGGAGCGCCACAGCAACATCAAATGCTGGCTCGGAATCATCTAAGATGAGTGTGCCAAAGGAGTTGGCGTTATCCAGTACGCCGGCGGCGGTGATGTGGCCGGAAAATCGTTCTGAAACGGTCGCCAAACCATCCCCCAGAGCCTCAGCGAGAGATTTTCGCTGACGCGGTGCGGTGCCAAAGGCGAGACCGAAGCGCTGGGATGGTGCCATGTAGCGACAATGCTAGATGGTTGTTGCCTCAGATTCCAGGGGGGGAAGGCACTTGATATCCTGTGCGGATGAGTTCCTTACTTCGCGCCCTCACCCTTGCCCTTTTGCTGGTGCCACTCGGCGCCTGCGGCGGCGAGGAAACCACCGATGTTGAAGATGGCAAGAACGCCGTCGAAAACGCTGCTGACGACGCCACTGCCAAGGCCACCGAGGCCGCAGATGAGATGGCAGAGAAGATTTGTTGCGCCGGCAAATGCCCCACACCAGCTGGCTACTGCTGCGCTGACGATGGCACCTGCAATGACAGCCACGTCAAGTTGCCTCTAGCTAGTTCGCTATAAGGCCAAGCCGCGCGAGCAGGTCATCCAGATCATGCTCGCGTAGGGCAAAGGGCAGTTTCTCTGCACTCACTTTGCCACTCTGACCAAGCGCTTTGATCGCATGTTTAATGCGTCCAAGCGCTTGATGCGTTTTGGCTCCGCCGACCAGCATGCGGCGATGATATTCACGTAGCCAAAGAGTGATTTGGGCATCGCTCCAGTCCGGCGTCTTGATCCCTTGCAGGTGGTCGGCCCAACGGCGGAACAACAGCGGATCCTGCAGTGCGCCGCGGCCGATCATGATGCCGTCGCAACCGGTGCGCTCCAACATCATGGCGATGTTGTCGAGCGAGTCAGCGTTGCCGTTGCCATAGACGGGAATGTTCACCGACTGTTTGGCGGCAGTAATCCAGTCCCAGTTTGGTGGGTCGGTGTAGCGGTCGGTGCGCAGGCGCGCGTGCACTGTCAACATCACCGCGCCGCTGTCTTCAACGCGTTTGCATACATCAACCAAGCCACTTGGTTCGGTTCCACCGGCACGAATCTTGGCGGTGACGGGAACTGGGCAAGCTTGCACACAAGCCGTCACGATCTCTTCGAGTAACTGCGGTTGGTCCAACAGCGCCGAGCCAGCGCGGTGTTGATAGACCTTCGGTGCTGGGCAACCGAAGTTCAAGTCAACGAAGGCAGCTCCTGCCGAAGCGGCCCGAATCGCCGTTTCCGCCATTATGTCGGCCTTATTTCCCATCAACTGGATCCCGTGCAAAACGCCATCGACGGTCTGCCCGAGTTCACTGCGCAGATAATCTTCGGGCAACGGCACGCCACTCACGCGCAGGAATTCCGTGCACACCGCACCGATGGAATCCGCACCATTAGTCTCGATGGACAAGGCGCGAAAGCTCGGGTCGGTGACGCCTTCCATCGGCGCCAAGTAGAGCGGTGGGTCAGGACGCATCAATCAAGAACATCAATCCGCTTCTGAAGCGCGCGTCGGTGCTTCAAGAATCTCAATGTCATAACCATCCGGATCATGCACGAAGATGTACTTGGTCTTGTTCTTCGGATTGCTGCGTCGATACCACCAACCGCGTTTCACGACTTCCTCGACCACGGCCTCAAGATCATCGACATGCAAGGCAACATGCCCGAACTGCGTGCCGAGTTCATAGTCGCGACCATCATGATTGTGGGTTAGTTCCAAGTGGTAGTGCCCGGAGGCATCGGTCAGAAAAACCAAGGTGGCATCATTCATGCCATGCCGACGCACTTCCCGCAGACCGAGGAAGTTGGTGTAGAAGTCGACCGCGCGGTCCAAGTCGCGCACTCTGAGCATGGTGTGGGCTAAACGCATCGCGCTCCTATTCTATGCGCATGGAACTTCCTGACCTTACTGGAAAAGTCGCCGTCATCACCGGCGCAAGTCGTGGCCTTGGTGCCGGCCTCGCCAAGGACTTCCTCGCCCGCGGTATGAAGGTAGCCTTGAGCGCCCGCAGCCCGCAGCCCTTCGAGGATGGCGAGCATGTGCTGACGCGCCAGTTCGACGTATCCGACCCCAAGGCTATGGCTGAGTTCAGCTCCGCCGCCGTGGCCCAATTCGGTCAGATCGACCTGTGGATCAACAACGCCGGAATCATCCATCCTGTGGTGAAGGCTCGCGACCTGGATGGTCCCGCGCTCTACCAGAGCCTCGATGTGAACGTGCTTGGCGTGCTCTACGGCAGCCAAAACTTCGTGCGTCATGTGGAGAGCCGTTCCGGTGAGGGCGTGCTGTTGAACATCAGCTCTGGCGCGGCCTACAGCGGCATGTCTGGCTGGGCAGCCTATTGCATGGGCAAGGCATCGGTGGATCGCCTGACGGAAACCTTCCAGTTGGAAGAAGCGGAGCATGGAGTGCGGTGCTACTCGGTGGCTCCGGGAATCATCGATACCGACATGCAGGCACAGATTCGGGACTGCAAAGAAGAGGTCTTCCCCAACGTGGCGCAGTTCCATGAGTACAAGGCCCAAGACCTGTACAACACAGTTAGGCACGTTGCGAAGCACCTGCTGCAGATGGCATTTGCGCCTTCCGCTCGTCCGGATACAGTGAGTGCTCGCATTCCAGCCGAGAAAGGCTGAGATTCGGCCATTTTTTCCAGGAACTTGTAGCCGTATCTCGGCATCGAATTACAGAGGCCCCCCAGAAATTTAGGTTTCACAGCCTCCCATCATCAATCCATCATCAATCCATTAGCTTCCATGAAGAAATTAGCCATTTTGTTGGCCATTCCGGCTCTCGCATTCACCGCTCTTAATAACGATACCGCTGGTCCTTATGTGGACTCCCACGGCAACGCCTGGAATACCCTGCCAAAGCTATCTGACTATGCTTCCGCAGCCGAATTCGACGCCGCCGTCGGCCACGAAACCTTCACCACCCGCAACGGCGATAAGTTCCAGATCGACCGCGAGCTGACTCCAAAGGAGTTCGCCAACGCCACTGCCCTGCAGGCAGCCACTCGAATGATGCAACCACGCTCAGGTTCGGGCGGCGCCATCCAGGCCGTTGTCACGATCAACTTGCCTGTGGATGAGGAATACCGCAACTCCTTCCCCAACATTCCCTCGCTCAAGAACCACGTCATTAGTGAAGTCAACGTCTGCGACGCCGCATTGAACGCAAACTGGGGTATCAACTTCGTACCTTCTTCCGGTCAGGCTTGGGATTCCAACGACAATGCCGACATCGGTAGCTTGCTCGACGAAGCTTATGCTGAACACGGCTACAACGGCAAGGACATGATGATTGCCCTTTCCAACGACAGCACTCCAGGTAGCGCCATCGGCATTGGCTACATTGGGTGGCCACGCCAGCTAACCAAGAAGTACGGCACCTTGGAAGCAGAAATCATGCAGCACGAGGCGGGGCACAACTACACCTTGCAGCACTGCTGTGATAACGGCTGCATCATGTTGTCTTACCTAGTTGCCGCAAACCTTGGTAGCTTCCACAACTATTATGAGAGCTGCAGTGGTCAAAACCATTACAACGTAATGAACAACCAGAGGAACCGTTACTAATGGCAGAAGCGATGTTCACGACGGGGAGCCCACAACGGCTCCCCGTCTTTTTTTCTGCAGTCTTGATGGCTGCAGTGTTGGTCGCGTGCAGCGATAGCGAAGATCCCGACAAGGCGACGGGAAATGGATCCAACCAGGGCACAACCAACACCAATGGTTTCCTTGCCGGCGATCAAGGCGCTACATCGCAGGACGCCAATGCTGAAGAAGATGGACCTAAGTTCGGCGACCCGGATCTTGCCGGCGATGGTTTGTTATGGGAAACGCCCGACCTGCCATCCGGTATCGAGTTGGTGATCTCCGGCAAGCCCGTGGAGCATTTCGTTACCGAGGCCTACTTGATGGGGCTTTGGTCAACCTACGCCAGCGGTCTTCCGCTCGAGACTTCCTTAGAGGACTTGACCAGCGGCTTCTTCGCCGAACCGGAAGTCCTGTTCTACGAGTTGGTGCGCGGCGTGTTGTTGTTGCGCGAAGCCGAAACGCGTTTCGCGGATTACGACAAGCATGCCTTCGCGGATTACAAGGACCGCATGGAAGGAGCCGCCGGTACAGTGCGGGATTCCTTGGTCAAGCGCTATGGCGTAGACGGTTGGAATGCACATGTGGAACGTAAGTTCCGCCTGCAGTTGTTGCTCGATGATTTCCAGCAATACGCCGCCGAAGTCACCGAGGAAGAACTGTTTGCCTTCTATGACAGCGAGATCCTAGCGCAACTTCCTGACCCGGAAAAGCGCGAGCACATCGACATCTCCTTCACGGCCATGGAGCCGGCGATTCGCGCCAACCTGATGAAGGGCCGTGCGGTCGAAGCGCAAGAGGAGTGGCTGGATGGTCAGCTCGATGGCGTCACGGTTGTCGCCACCTTGCCAGCAGAGTTGTCGCACAGCTGGACCCTGAGCGGCCCGCGCTAAAACTCTGCGCGTCCTTAGAGTATGGGGATGAAGTTCGTCATCCCTCTGCTCCTGGTCCTTGGTGCTGTGCTGTCACCATGGTTCGTTTCGCTTTCCGCCGACGAAGGCGAGTGGCTGCCGGAGCAACTGCATAAGCTTGACTGGGCAGACCTGGAATCGCGTGGTCTGGAATTGAGCGCCACCGACATCTGGAATGGTGAGTCCGGCTTGTTGTCGGCCGCCGTGCAGATCAACGGTTGCTCTTCCTCTTTCGTTTCCGACACCGGCCTGATCGTGACCAACCACCATTGTGGTTTCGGCGCGATCAATGCGGCGAGCACGGTCGAGAACAACATCTTGCGTGATGGCTTCGTCTCGAAGAACAATAAGGAAGAGATTCCTGCTCCAGGTTATCGAGTCAGCTTCGTGCGTAAGTACGAAGACGTGACCGAGCTCATGCACGCAGCAGCGGAGAACGCAGGTCCGGATCCAGCAGCACAATGGGCGGCCGTCCAATCGGAACGACGTCGGCTGGAAAAGGAAGCGCAAGGACCTGATTCGAGCGCGATCGTGGTGCCTTACTTTGAAGGGCGTGAATGGCGACGTATCTGGCGCACCGTCTTGAGTGATGTGCGTTTGGTTTATGCGCCACCACGTGCGGTTGGTGAATATGGTGGTGAGACCGACAACTGGATGTGGCCACGGCACACTGGCGACTTCAGTTTCTTCCGCGCTTATGTCGCGCCGGATGGTTCGCCTGCTTCGTACTCGGCCGATAACGTTCCTTTCCAGCCGGAACACTTCCTGAAGGTCTCACCGGAAGGCGTAGATGAAGGCGACTTCGTGATGATTCTTGGGTACCCAGGAAGCACCAGTCGTTATCTCTCATCGATCGCTGTCGCCGCGCGCGAGTCCTACTACTACCCGGCGCGTTACAAGGTCTTCGATGCAGTCATCAAGGCTTACGAAGAGATCGGTACGCGCAGCCCTGAGTTGGAACTTGCGGTGCAGTCTTCGATCAAGAGTTTCGCCAATGGTTTCAAGAACGCCGATGGCATGGTTTGGGGTCTGGCACGTAATAAGGTGGTGGACCGCAAGACTTCCGAAGAACGCGAGTTCCGCGCGTGGGTCGCTGCCGATGCATCGCGCACCAAGCGTTTCGGCGATGTGCTCGATGAGTTGTTGGTCTTGGACTTGAAAGAGTATGAGCGCCAGCAGCACGACTTCGTATTGAGTCAGATCCAATATCGTTCCAACGCAATGCGCGGTTATCTGCGCGCTGCCATGTCGGGCCGCGAGGTCGTTAATGAAACGCTCGAGGACATGATGGGGGACTACGCCCTGGTCGATGAGCGCGTGTTGACCGTGTTGTTCGAGATGGCCGATACGCTGCCGGACTCCGAACGCATCGCTGGTTATGACCAGTGGCGTGAAGCTGGCGGTAACCTCGACACCCTAGGGGACTTGGCAACCGCTTTGGCCGATGAGATCCAAGAGCAGCGCGAGTTCAAGAACTCCATGTCCGGTCGTCGCCTGACGGTTGGCGCGAAGTGGATTGAAGCACAAGAGCTTTGGCGCGGCAAGACTTTCTACCCCGATGCCAACTCCACCTTGCGCGTCTCGACCGCAACGGTGAAAGGTTATGAGCCGCGCGATGGCGTTTGGCATGTGCCGCATACCACGGTCGATGGCTTGATTGCCAAGAACCAAGGTGGCGGTGATTTTGAAGTACCGAACGAGATCCTGCAGGCTGTGCATGCCGATCCGGAGTTGGCCGAGACCACGGTCTGCTTCCTGGCGGATGGCGATACGACTGGCGGCAACTCCGGCTCACCAGTGGTGGATAGCAAGGGTCGCTTGGTCGGCCTGAACTTCGATCGCGTATTCGAGAACGTCAGCGGCGACTTCGGTTGGAATTCCGAGCGCTCGCGCAACATCTCGGTGGACATGCAATATGTGCTGTGGCTGATGCGCGACATCTGGCCATCGCCACGTCTGTTGAAAGAGATGGGTGTGGAGTAAGCGCTAGGCCTTTGGCTGCGTGATGACCTCAAAGGCATCGTGCAGCAGATCGGCCAAATCAGCTTTGCCATCGGCCTGTTGCCAATGATTGATGGCTGCATCCAAGGCCGCCATACATGAGCCTGCAAGAACATCATCTTGCAGGCTTCTTTCACGTCGGCCGGCAAGTGCGGCAAAGCCAGCGGCGAGTTCATCGCGTTCCTGGAGGTCATTCTGAATCGCGGCGGCGTGCACTTGCGGAGTGCGGTACAAAAACTGCACCCGACGCAGCAGGAAGTTCAGATCCCCTTGGCCGATGAGGGTGGCGATGATGGCGTCGCGGAAGGCGGGAATCGGGTCCTGTTTCTGGAACTGACGGACCAATTCCGCATCCATGTCGTATTCATCCCAGACAACAAGCGCCTCTTTGGTGCCGAAATAGCGGTACAGCGTGGACTCGGAGACACCGCCTTCCTGGGCAATATCTGCCATCGTCACTTCAGCGAAAACCTTTGTTTCAAAAAGGTTTAGGGCAATTTCTTGGAGGCGACGTTGCGCGGCCAAGCGGTTGCGTTTGCGCAGTGGAAGAGGTGTCATGGGAATCCAGGATAGCAAAATTATGAAAGTCACGCCCAAAGTGAAGGTGACTGTCATATACTCGAATCATGTCCGCGAATTCCCAGCAACACGATTCTCAACGCCGACGTCTCGGCAAAAGAAGTTGACCGACTCCTACCCTAAACCAGGAGCTTCCGGCTCCAAGCGCATCCTAGGTTTCGATCTTGCTCGCGCACTCGCAGTGTTCGG
The DNA here is from genome assembly GCA_024229395.1 of Planctomycetota bacterium. Classification (GTDB taxonomy): domain Bacteria; phylum Planctomycetota; class UBA1135; order UBA1135; family UBA1135. The sequence goes on from JAAESM010000006.1 coordinate 44,140, forward strand.
CATGGTGCTCGTGAACTTCAAGGTGGTTATGGGTGCTGGAAACCAAGGCCCTGATTGGTTGGTGCAACTGGCTAGCCTTTTCGACGGGCGCGCAGCCGCGTTGTTTGTCGTTCTTGCCGGTGTCGGGATCGCACTCATGTCCAAACGTGCGCGTGAAACCGGTGACCCGACCTTATTGGCTGCGAATCGTCGCACTTTACTGAAACGCGCTACCTTCCTTTTTGTCGTGGGCCTTCTTTACATGCCACTTTGGCCAGCAGACATCTTGCACCTCTACGGTGTGTACCTTGCACTCGCCGCTTTGGCCTTGGGCGCTTCGGCAAAGAGGATCGTGTTTGGCATTGCACTTGTCGTGATCGCCTTCGCCGTCATGATGAACACCTTGAACTACAGCCAAGGATGGAATTGGCCCACACTTTCTTATTCAGGGTTCTGGACTCCGGCTGGCATGCTGCGCCATACGTTCTTTAATGGCTTTCACCCAGTATTGCCGTGGATCGCCTTTTTACTGTTGGGCATGTTGCTTGGTCGCATTGACTTGGCTTCTTCTCCACGAGCGCGCCGACGTGTCTTCTTATGTGGGATAGGCGTCATGATTGCGGCGGAATCCATCAGTTGGATTCTCGTCGATCACTTCTCTCAAGGTGCCAACTTTCTGGAACGCATTGATGTGGTTTCCCTTTACGGAACCGAACCCATGCCGCCGATGCCTCTCTATATGTTCTCTGCTGGTGGGTTGGCCTGCAGCATCATCGCGGTCGCCGTGGCACTTGGTGAACGATTCCCGCACGCACGCTGGGTTTCTCCGCTTGTCGCCACCGGCCAACTTACGCTCACGCTTTACGTTGCACATGTCGTGATTGGAATGGGAATCCTAGAGTCTGCAGGCCGCTTGGAGAACCAGTCTTTACCCTTCGCCTTCCTTGCGGCAGCGACCTTCTGCACCATCAGCATGGTGCTCTCCTTTCTTTATCGAAAGCGTTTCCAGCATGGCCCGCTTGAAGCAATGATGCGTTTCCTGACGCGTTGATGTGCGTGCAACCAATGGGGTTGATAGATTGCTGATGTAGTGTCGCAATCCGAATCCCCCTCGCTCACCGTCCGCCAGACCACCATCAACGACTTGGAATTATTGGTGCCCTTGTTCAATGGCTATCGTCAGTTCTACAAGCAGCCATCGGATTCATCGATCGCACGAGACTTCCTGCGTGATCGCTTCGAGCAGCAGCAATCGGTGGTCTTCATCGCCGAATCGACCGACAGCGCGCCACTGGGGTTCACTCAACTCTTCCCGAGTTTCTCATCGGTTTCCGCGGCACGCATCTTCGTGCTCAACGATCTCTATGTTTACGCTCAAGCCCGACGTCTTGGCGCAGATGCCGCATTGCTTCGCGCTGCCGCCGAATACGCACGTTCTGTTGATGCGGCTTACTTGATGCTCTCTACCGCCATCGACAACATTGCCGCCTAATCCCTCTACGAGGCAGAAGGTTGGCAACGTGATGAGGAATACTACACCTACAACCTGAGTCTTTAGACTAGGCCGGCGACGCCCAAACCGCGCTCGAACTTAGAGGCGATCGCGGGTTGCCAATCGGTGCGGTCGATCAATCGCTTCGACACGGTGCGCAGGTCGTTTTCACTGCCTTCCTTCAGTTCCAGTTCTACTTCAAAGCCAAGATCAACCGCATCTTGGCCCTCCCAGCGGATCTGATCCATACTAGCTTCGAGCTTCAGGCCTTCCTCGGTGACAATGTCAAACTGCATGCGATCCTGGCGAATATGGAACAACTGCCACAGGGTCTTATCGCCAACCAGAGGCGTCAATTTGCCGCCTAGGACGCCGTCGTCGAAATCCAACTCCACGCCGCCATCCCATTCCACATCTTGTTCCAGCTCGGTGCGGCAAGCGATGCCATCCGGCGAAGGCTGTGACAGCGCCTTCATGGTGAGCTGTTGCTTGCCGGCGCTATCGCGCAAACGCAATGCCCAACCATCGCGGAAGATATCCAGGTCTGGCGTGTCCAGGTAATGGTCCAACGTCACGTGCCTCCGAACGTCTGAAATCTGATAACCCAGAGCCTTGATGTGTTCGGGTAGCATCAGCAACTCGTCGGCACTTGGCGCGACCAGCTTCGCTTCGATTTCATGGCTGCTAGCAGTCATTGTTACCTAGCGTACCAGTGCGTCCTGAAGCGCCAGCGGCGAACATCAGAAAATCAATGTCCAGCAAATTCCCTCCCTACCTTAAGTTCGACGCCAAGCCGAGCGCCGATGCCCTAGCTGTCGTGCTTGGTCCGGACTTCGCTTCGAGTGGAGTGAGCTTTGTCGAGACCGAACACGAAATCATCATGGCCCCACCGCATATTCCGCTGCGCGCCATTATTGTGTTCAACCTCTTGTTCTCTGCGGTCATCTCGGCTGCGCCCTGGGTCCTGCCACGTTTCGGCATCGCAATGCCTTCGAACATCACCCCCACAGGGATTTGGATTGCGACGGGCGCCTTGTGGCTGCTGATCAACCCGACCTTCCTAGGCGTCATGTATTGGTGGCATCGCACCACACAGAAGATCGGCCCTGGCGCAATCGTGGACAAACATTCGCGCGAACTCCACCTTCCGTGGCTTGACGTGACCGTGCCGGAAAACCAAATCCACTACTTCGTGGAGATGAACGGTCGTCACCGCTACGGCGGGCAGAATGCTCAGGTCGGTCAATACAGTGTGTTGTTCGAGGATGACCAGGACGTTTTGTTCCTGGCACCAATCGCACGGCTGAACACCAAGATCCTCGGCAAGAGCAAGCTTAAGGAACTCGCAGATTTCTATGGAGTGCGCATGCGCCAAGTGCGCCTATGAGAAAAGCGCCGGGACTCTTTCGAATCCCGGCGCTTTTGAATAAGCGAAGCAGCGCTCTAGCTTTCGCTACACATCGTTGCCTTGAAGAAATCGCGGTTCATCTTGGCGATGAACTTGACCGGAATCTCCTTCGGGCAGACGGCTTCACACTCGTAGTGGTTCGAGCAGGCACCGAAGCCTTCGGCATCCATCTGCGCGACCATGTCGCGCGCGCGCTTGTAGCGCTCAGGCTGACCTTGCGGCAGGTGCGCCAAGTGACCGATCTTGGCCGAGACGAACAACATGGCCGAACCATTCGGGCAGCTCGCCACACATGCACCACAACCGATACAGGCTGCGGCGTCCATGGAGGTATCGCTATCCGGTTTCGGGATTGGCAAGCAATTGGCATCTTGCGCTGCACCAGCATTGATCGACACATAACCACCCGCTTGCACGATGCGGTCGAAGGACGAACGATCCACGACCAAGTCGCGGACTACTGGGAAAGCGAGCGAACGCCATGGCTCGATATGGATCGCGTCGCCATCCTTGAAGCTGCGCATGTGCAACTGGCAGGTGGTGATCGCCGCATCGGGACCGTGCGCAATGCCGTTGATCATCAACGAGCAGGTTCCACAGATGCCTTCACGGCAATCGTGGTCGAAGGCGATCGGCTCCTTGCCTTCGTTGATCAGGTTCTCGTTGACCAGGTCGAGCATCTCGAGGAAGGACATGTCTTCCGACACGCCATCCACGGTGTACTCCTTCATACCGCCAGTGTCGGTACTGTTCTTCTGGCGCCAAACGTGGAGGGTGATTCTCATTTCTTTGCCTCTACTTGTAGCTACGGGTGGTGAGTTTGACGTTCTCGAAGATCAACTCTTCCTTGGTGAGTTCCGGCGCAGCGCCTTCACCCATGTATTCCCAAACCGAAGCGTTGACGAAGTTCACGTCGTCGCGCTGTGCTTCGCCTTCCTCGTTTTGGTGTTCCTCGCGGTAGTGACCACCGCAGGATTCCTCACGCGTGAGCGCATCGTGGCACATGGTTTCGGCGAAGTCGAGGAAGTCAGCGACACGGCTAGCCTTCTCAAGCTCTGGGTTGAATTCGGCCACATCGCCAGGGATGCGCACGTCTTTCCAGAACTCCTCGCGGACTTTCGGGATCTCCACCAAGGCTTGCTTCAAGCCTTCGGCGGTACGACCCATGCCGCAGTTTTCCCACATGATCAAACCAAGACGCTTGTGGAAGTGATCGACCGACTTGGTGCCCTTGATGGCCATCAACTTGTCGATCCGCGCGCGCACTTCGCCTTCGACCTTGTCGAATTCGGCGTGCGAGGTGGTGACTTTCTTGTCCGCATCCATGGCACCATGGTTGGCGAGATAATCACTCACCGTGTAAGGCGCGACGAAGTAACCATCGGCAAGACCTTGCATCAGTGCGGAAGCACCGAGGCGGTTGGCGCCGTGGTCGGAGAAGTTTGCCTCACCTAGGCAGAACAAGCCAGGGATGGTCGTCTGCAAGTTGTAATCAACCCACAAACCACCCATGGTGTAGTGCACTGCAGGGAAGATGCGCATCGGAACCTTGTAAGGGTTCTCCGCGGTGATCTTCTCGTACATCTGGAAGAGGTTGCCGTAACGAGCACGGATGACATCTTCACCAAGTCGACTGATTGCGTCGGCAAAGTCCAAGTAGACCGCCAACTTGGTGGTGCCCACACCGTGACCAGCATCGCAACGCTCTTTGGCTGCGCGACTTGCCACATCGCGTGGAACCAAGTTACCGAAGCTTGGGTAACGACGTTCCAGGTAGTAATCGCGTTCCTCTTCAGGAATGTCATTCGGCGCACGGTCGTCGTCCTTCTTCTTGGGAACCCAAACGCGGCCATCGTTTCGCAACGATTCGGACATCAGGGTCAGCTTGGATTGGTGATCACTTGCGACTGGGATGCAGGTCGGGTGGATCTGCGTGTAGCAAGGGTTGGCGAATCCGGCACCCCGCTTATAGGCCTGCAGCGCCGCAGTGACATTGCAACCCATGGCGTTGGTCGACAGGTAGAAGACGTTGCCATAACCGCCGGTGCAGATCAGAACTGCATCCGCGGCGTGACGTGTGATTTCACCGGTGACTAGGTTTCGGACGACGATGCCGCGTGCATGGCCATCGACCATGACCAGGTCAAGCATCTCCGAGCGCACGTGCATTTTCACGGAGCCTTGGGCGATCTGGCGGCTCAAGGACTGGTAAGCGCCGATCAGGAGTTGCTGGCCGGTCTGGCCGCGTGCGTAGAAGGTACGGCTTACTTGCGCGCCACCGAAGGAACGGTTGTCGAGCAGGCCGCCGTATTCGCGCGCGAAGGGAACACCCTGCGCGACGCATTGGTCAATGATGTCGTTCGCGACTTCGGCCAGACGATAGACGTTGGCCTCGCGGGCGCGGTAGTCACCACCTTTGATGGTGTCGTAGAACAAGCGGCGCACCGAGTCGCCATCGTTCGGGTAGTTCTTGGCGGCGTTGATACCACCTTGCGCAGCGATCGAGTGTGCGCGTCGCGATGAATCCTGGTAGCAGAAACAATCGACGTTGTAGCCCATCTCGCCGAGCGAGGAGGCGGCCGATGCACCAGCCAGGCCGGAGCCCACCACGATGACCTTGAACTTACGCTTGTTGGCCGGGTTCACCAACTTCAAGTTGAAGCGGTGGTTGGTCCACTTCTCTGCAAGTGGCCCTTCAGGGACTTTGGAATCTAAGTTGAATGCCATGTCTTTAACCCCTTACTTGATGAGGCCGGTAAGGGCCGCGATTGGCATCGACAAGTTGCCGATGAGGATGATGATTGCCAACACAGGACCGACCTTGTCGATGCGTGCAGCGTTCGAATCATTGCGGAAGCCCAAGGTCTGCATCAGCGAACTGATGCCGTGACTCAAGTGCAAACACAGGACCACAGTCGCTAAGCAATAGACGATCGTGGTAAGCGGGTGCTGGAATCCTTCGATGACCATCTTGTAGACGTCGTGACCGCCGCCGTCGGGAAGCATCTGTCCATAACTTTCAGCCATATCGATGGTGCCAGTCGTGAAGTGCAAGACGTGATACACGATAAACAGGGCCACCACGATGCCGCTGACGAGCATGGTGCGCGCCGCGAATCCGGTGGTCAGGTCTTTACGCTTTTGATAATCCACAGGGCGGGCGGCGACGCTCATGCGTACGACCACCGCGGCGGACCAGATATGCGCGACCAAAGTCGTGAGAAGAACCAGACGGATGATCCACAGGATCGGCCCGAGTGACTGGAGGGTGTGGGCGTATTGGTTCAGCGCATCCGGTCCTAAGAAGACCTGGAGGTTGCCGACCATGTGACCGATGACGAATAGCACCAGAATGATTCCGGTGATCGCCATCAGCGCCTTTGCCCCAATGGAGGACTTCATGGTGGTGCCGAGGCTCATTGCGGGGAAAATGATACCAATGCGGACCCGAATGTCGGGAATTATAATGGCAGGATTTTTAGCCGAGAAAACTGCGTTTATGCCCGATCTAAGGCAAAATCTCCCAATGCTGCAATTGGAGCCATCCGTGCCTCTACGAATACTCCCAGATTTCGCTTAATACCCCGGCGCGCGCCACACTTCCGCGCCTTGGAAAACGGTCTGCAAAACCTGGGTTTGGCCCAGGGTCGACGGCGCAATTTGGAAGATATTGCGGTCCAAGACGAGGTAATCCGCAGACTTTCCAACCTCTAGGGAACCCGCCACATCCTCTAGACGCATCAAATATGCAGGCTCGATGGTGTATGCCCGGACTGCCGCCGCCACATTCGGCAGGCTCTGAGGCCCGCGATTGAGGGCGTTTTCCATGCCGACGAAGGGCGAGAAAGAACCCACGTCGTAATCGCTGCTCAAAACTAGGTGGGCATCGGTTTCCCACAGGTCCTTCAAGGGCAAGGAGCGTTCGGCTACTCGATGCGCACCCAGAAGGATTTTTAGTTCCTCATTGTGGCCCGGCAGAACGAATGGCGACGACATCTGGAAATCGGCAATCACTCCCAGCTGCGCGAACCGCGGCACATCGCTTGGCGCCACTAACTCCAGGTGCGTGACATGATGCCGACGTGGCGGCAGGTGCGGATTCGCAAGTTGCGCGGCTTCGACGGCGTTGAGACTTTCGCGTGCACCGCGATCACCAATCGCGTGAATGTGGAAATCAAAACCGACCTGCTCGAGCTCGTTGATGTAGCGGTTCAGACGCGGCGCTTCGAAGTAGTTCAAGCCGAGCGGACCGGCAAGCTGCAAGTGTCGATAGGGATCGAGGATCGCGGCGGTGGTCATGTTGAGGATGCCGTCGGAATAGATCTTGATCTGCGAGATGTGCAGCAGCGATTGCGGGTCGCGTTCGTACATCGCACTGAGCTGTGCGATTTGTGCGTTGTCGTTCAGATAGGGGTAAGCCCACAGGCCGAGCACGGTTCGCGCAGTCATGACACCGCGCTGCTCTGCATTCTTGTATGCATCAATGTAGCCGCGTTTCCAAAAAGCGCGGGCGTCGGCGATCGCGGTGATGCCATTGCGCGCGGCATGCTTATAGCCAATGCGCAAGGCGACCTTGTTCAAGCGATCGAGTGCGGCGCTACGCTCCATGGCCAAGTCCATCACGTATTCGCCTGCGCCATCGAGCAAGATTCCGTTCGGTCGACCCCACCAATCCTTCATGATCACGCCGCCAGGCGGGTTGGGCGTAAACCGATCGATGCCAGCTGCTCGCAGCGCTTCGCTGTTGACCCACATCGCATGCGAAGTCTCCTCCATGATGATGGCAGGGTCGTTGGGCACGGCGTCATCAAGAATGTCGACCGGCCGGCGCGCGAAGTGGAATTGGCCGATCAGCACGTCGAGCATCGAGAAGCCCCAGCCGATGACCCAGTCCGTGCCAATCTGATTCGGAGCCTGCGCCTGAATCGTTGGGATGTAGCTTTCCAGCGAATGCCCCGATTCCAGGATCACGGTGCCAGTCGCGGGGTGATGGGCCTCCAACAGGTGCACGTGGCTATCGCCGATGCCCGGCATGATCATGCGCCCTTGCACATGGACCATCTCCGTCTGTGCGCCTTGATAAGCCGCGGCCCCGGCATTGCTTCCTACATAGAGAATCTGACCATCCTTGATTGCCATGGCGGTGGCCCAAGGTTGCGCGTCGTCCACGGTGTAGATGGCGGCGTGATGAACGATTCGGTCGGCCTCCGGAAGCGGAGCCGTGGGTGCAATCTGCGCTAACAGCAGTGGAAGGAATAACGAAAGCATGCCTCCATGCTAGGCCATGAATGTTTCATGGATATTTCGAAACCGCGAATAGAACATGATTGCTGAATGAATCCAATCAAGAGATTAATTGGAA
>JAAESM010000007.1 GCA_024229395.1 Planctomycetota bacterium
CGGCAAACGCGTTCTTGTACGGGTTGATTTCAACGTGCCTCTGAACGACGCCGGTGCCATCACTGACGACACCCGCATCCGTGCAGCACTGCCAACCATCAATGACCTGATTGGCAAAGGCGCCAAAGTGATCTTGTCTGCTCACTTCGGCCGTCCCAAGGGTCAGGTCAACGACAAGATGCGCCTCACCCCAGTTGCGGCGCGCCTCAGCGAGCTGCTCGGCAAGCCTGTAACCAAGACCGACAGCTGCATCGGACCTGATGCGGAAGCCAAAGTGGGCGCCATGGGCAACGGCGACGTCGTTCTGCTCGAGAACGTGCGCTTCTTCGCAGAAGAAGAAAAGAACGATCCCGCCTTCGCTGAGAAGCTCGCTGGTCTCGCCGACGTTTATGTGAACGACGCCTTTGGTGCTGCTCACCGCGCCCACGCCTCGACCGAAGGCGTTACCAAGTTCCTCAAGCCATCGGTGGCTGGCTTCTTGATGGAAAAGGAACTTCAGTATCTCCAGGGTGCAG
>JAAESM010000008.1 GCA_024229395.1 Planctomycetota bacterium
CATCAATGCCAAGGCTGGCGAAGAAGGAGGTCGCCGTTCGCGCGGCAGGCGCGGTGGGATGAACAAGCGCGGGAAGAATAAAAATAAGACGGAGGATGAGGCGGATGCCAACGCCATGCCCGGTCAGAAGGGCAAGAAAGGCGACGGCAAGGGCAAGAAGGGCAAATCCAAGAAAGGCAAGCCCAAGAAAGGCAAAGGTCTTACGGCCGACTGGTCGGTTGCTAAGAAGGCTGCGACTCCTTGCATGTTTGAGGTCAAAGCCAAGGGCAGCTGTTCTGTTCAGAACTGCGCCTTCTGCCATGACGACGCCACTGTGGCTGCTGAGCGTAAGCGACGCGCCGATGCGAAGTCAAAGAATGGCAAGGCAACCGGGCCGCCTGCCAAGAGGCCAGCTGTCGTTGCTGTCATCACAGGTGCTTCACTTGTGCTCGGTGGCAACTCCTGCCCTGCCCCGACAGGACCATCACACGCTGCTGTTGATTCGCTGCCTTTTGCGCGCGACATGCCACTCAACTTCACAACAGAACTTTCGCAACATGGCATGCAACACAACAACGACTACAACTTCCACCGCCATTTTGGCACAGCAGGGGAAGCATGCAGTCCATACTACAGCAGCAATTACCAATACAAAATTTGCAACAACCTTAGCCAGGAAGAGTTGTGCGGTATGCCGGCCGTTTGCTGGCAGGACGACGCACGCTCGCCCATTGGCATCGGAGCTGCTTCTTCGAACGCGCTCCCATCTGCCATGCCCGGCCAGGTGACCTTCGCTGTCGAGCGCATCTCTGACAGCGGCGCCGCTGAGCCCCTTGGCTCCATTGCTGCCCTCGAAGCGCAAGGAGTCACGGGTATCAAGCATTTGGTTGCGAAGACCCAAAACCCGATCACGTTTGCAACCGGCGCCAAGGTTACCACTGGCGACAAGACCTTGGGTGTCACGTCTGATTTGACGGGGTCAGAGAACCTGTACCTTCTGTCTAAGACTTGCCCTCTGGTTTCGTCCCAGGGCCAGACCGTCCTCAAAGAGCGGAAACCGTACATCTGGCACCCTGATCTCAACGACGGGAAGCCGATGTTTTTCGCGGACGCGTCGGCAGTAGAAATCAAGATCAAGGACCAATCTAAAGTTCAGAGTGCCACACGCGTCACCAACTACACGCCTTACTTCCTCGAACAGATAACCTTTTCAAATGGCATGGTTGGCGAGGCAGAGGATGACGCAGGCGCTGTGGACGAGGACTTCGACTACGAACAAACTTCGGCCGAAGAGGACGACCCTGCTGCTGATGCGCGGGAGTCCTCACCGGAAGTTCCTAAGGGCAAGGCGACCAACAAAGGAACACGGGCTGCTAACGCGCCTGTCGCTTCCGAGGTCGCCGACGCTGCCAAAGGATCTGGCGACGGGGAGGTCGACCCTTCGGTTTATCCTGAGGGTGAGCTCTTCGTTCCACCACCTCCAGATCCCCCGAAGGAGGCCAGGCCACTTCGGAAGGTTGGCTCTCTCATCAAGCGGCTTTCCGACAAGGAGGCTGAGTCCATCGGGGCTGCGGTTGACGCGGCTGAGGCCAGTCATCCTGCGCCGGACGAGGACAAGCCTGCCGTCTTGAAGGCAGACGCGCTGCACTGTCTTACGCATCTCCCGAAGCGGAAAGACTGCGCCGTCTGCATGAGGGCCAAGTGCTACGCTACCCCTGCCCGCTCGTACGCAAATCA
>JAAESM010000009.1 GCA_024229395.1 Planctomycetota bacterium
CGATCGTGGTCTGGAGTTTGTAGGTCTTCTCTAATTCCACCTCTTCCGTCTTGGCGGTGCCGGTCATGCCCGCCAGGCGCGGGTAGAGCAGGAAGAAGTTCTGATAGGTGATCGACGCCAGCGTCTGGGTTTCCGGCTGGATCTGCAGGGTTTCCTTGGCTTCGATTGCCTGGTGCTGGCCATCGCTCCAGCGCCGGCCCGGCATCACCCGGCCGGTGAATTCATCAACGATCACCGCTTCGCCATCGCGGACGATGTAATTGACGTCCTTGACGAACAGCTCCTTGGCCTTGAGGGCGTTGGTGATGTAGTGGGCCCAGGGGTCCTGGGGGTTGTAGAGGTCGGCCACGCCGAGCATCTGCTCGGCCTTGGCAAAGCCCTCATCGGTGAGGGTGCAGCTGCGCTGCTTCTCGTCCACCTCGTAATCGCCTTCGGGGTCGATGCCGTCCTTGCCCATCTCGGCAGCACGCTGCAAGGCAACAGCCACCTGGGCCGCCTGTTGATATTTCTCCTGGGGCCGCTCCACCTGGCCGGAAATGATCAGGGGCGTGCGGGCCTCGTCGATCAGGATCGAGTCGACTTCGTCGATCACGCAGTACTGGAACTCCCGCTGGACGACCTCGGAGATGTCCGCGGCCATGTTGTCCCGCAGGTAATCGAAGCCGAGCTCGGAATTAGTGGCGTAGGTGATGTCGCAGTTGTAATTACGCCGTCGCTCCTCAGGGCGCATGTCCTGCTGGATCAGACCCACCGAGAGGCCGAGGAAACGATGGACCTGCCCCATCCACTCGGCGTCGCGGCGGGCGAGGTAGTCGTTCACGGTGACCACATGCACCCCGCGGCCGGTGAGGGCGTTGAGATAGCTAGGCAGGGTGGCGACCAGGGTCTTGCCTTCGCCGGTCTTCATCTCAGCGATCTGACCCTCATGAAGCACCATGCCGCCGATCAGCTGCACGTAGAAGTGGCGCATCCCCAGCACCCGCTTACCGGCTTCCCGCACCACCGCGAAGGCTTCCGGCAGGATCTCATCGAGGATCGGCCGCTGGTTCGCGAGCGAGCCGGCATTGGCCAAGCGCTCTCGGAACTCGGCGGTGCGCCGGCGCAGGTCGTCGTCGCTGAGGGGGGCGATGTCCTCCTCAAGCACATTCACATCGGTGACAAGGGGCTGATAGCGCTTGAGCTTGCGGGCATTGGGATCACCCAGCAGGAGCTTGAGCATGGCGAGGGATCAGCCGAAATCGATGCTGCAGCCTACTGAGCGCAAGCTGAAGTCAAGGCGCCGAACCATCCATCACCGAAATCGGCGCATATATAAGGTCAACCAACTGGCACGTGACCAGTTGAGCAAGCCCACCGCTAGCCCTTGACAACAAGGGCGAAAACCTAGTGCCTCAGGGAACTCTCAGATCCTGAAAAGCGCACAGTTTCTGGCGTTTGACTTAACAACGCCGAAATGATTGATACGATGTGATTGGTGGTAAGACAGATTCGAGCTGCTATTTAGCAGTCGAAATCTCAACTGTCACATACCCTTGCCCCCGGGCTTGGCGTTCTCTACCATCGCTCCGAAACTCCCTTTTCTCTTCCAAGGACCTTGGCTTTTACAACCACGCGTGGCGAAAGTGGTGTTGATTTCATCGGAACCGATGGGGTTGACGCTCTGTTCGTCATCAACGAACCCGAAAATAACGTTGTTTCCGGTGGCACAGGCGTCATCACCATCGATGCCAAAGCTGGCAACGACAACGTCGACCTGACCAACGAAAGCGGCGTCACCGGCAACGCCGAGGTCAAGTTGGGTGAAGGCAACGACATCCTGACCATGGGTGGCAATGCCGTTAACCGTCTCAACCGTCTGGTCGACTCCTTCGTCAACGGTGGCCCTGGCAATGACGACATCACGACAGAAGGCACCGTCAGCACCAAGCTGCGTGGCAACGAGGGAGACGATGATTTCTTCCTGAACAGCAATTACACCGGCACCACAATCAACGGGAACTCCGGCCAGGATTCCATCACCCTTGATGGTGATATCACCCTGTCCGACACCAAGATTCTGGGTGGTTCCGGCAACGACGGTCAGTTCGATTTCTCCGACACAGGAAACGAGATCCTCGCTGTCGACTCCGTCATCCAGGGCGGCAAAGGTCTCGACACCATCACCATTGGTGATGTGACTACCGGAACTACCAACTTCCGCGTTTCCGGTGGTGCCGACAACGACACCATCTTGGTTCAGAACACGAACGAAGCGTCCGATGGCGTTGCCTACAACGGTGCCGCAGGCG
>JAAESM010000010.1 GCA_024229395.1 Planctomycetota bacterium
GGAAGAACCCGCCACTGCCAGGCCTAGGTTGTCCAATTGCACTGCTGCGATTGGCAAGGTGACTTCGGCGGCATCGACGGCATAGAACGAAGCCAACGATGCACCAGGACCCACCCAAGCGCCGGCTTCGATGTTGCGCTCCAAGGCGCGTCCATCGAAAGGGGCAAGCATGATGGTACGACTGAGGTTGGTATCAGCGATCGCCAGGTTCGCCATGGCTGCATCGCGCGCAGCTTCAGCGGCAGCTAGTTGCGGCTCGCGTGCAACTAGACTTGGAACGGGACCTTCACCCAACTGCTCCCAATCGGCAATCGCGACACGCGCTTCGGCTTGCTCCAGCAACAGGGCGGCATCGGCCTTGCTGACCTCGGCGCGCGCCATCGCAACGGCATTCTTGAAATCGCTGTCATCCAACTTGACCAGGACATCGCCTTTCTTGAAGAAGGAGCCGCGATAAAGCTTGGGGCTGACCTCGAGCACACGCGCTGCGACTTCCGCCACCACTGCGGTGGTCGCGCGTGGCCGCACTTCCCCGAAGGCGGTGATTTGCATACGCGTGGTTTCGGTTTGCAACTCCATGACCTCAACTAGCGGTGCATAGCTCACGGCTTCTTGGGACATGGTTTCCGGGCCGGTCGCGATCAGATAGCTGCGACCAAAGAATCCTGCTGCCAGGATCACCAAAGGCAGAACGATACGTAGAAGGTATTTCATGTTATTCCGCGGTGTTGAAACCGCCGCCAAGGGCTAGGTAGAGATCAACGCGGTTGATCAGGAGTAGGAGTCGGGTGGCGTGCAGATTGCTGGCACTCTGCACCAATGCGATGCGAGTTTGGTACACCGAATCGGCGCGACCAACTCCACTTTCAAAGCGCTTGGTAGCGCGGTCAGCACGCTCAATCAGCGTGCAGCGTTCGGCGACTAGTTGCTCTAGTCGATTTTGAATCATTTGCTCGGAGTCGAGTGCGATCTCGACCTCTGCGTAAGCGCGCAAGACTTGTTGCACAAAAGCCAGGCCGGTCGCTTGGGCTTGTGCTTCGGCGGCGTCGGCTTGCGCATTCAAGGTGCCGCCATGGAAAAGCGGCGCGGTCAAGCTTGCCCCTAAGGACCAAACCTTAAAATCACCATCGAGAAGGTCTGCCAGTTCGTTACTGCTGGTGCCGCCGGAAGCCGTGATCGCAAGTGAGGGATACAAAGAGGCGCTGGCGGCTTCGCTTTGGAAGCGCGAGGCGCGTAGTTGTGCAGAGCTCGCTACTAGGTCCGGCCGACGTTCGAGCAGTTGGGCCGGCAAGCCACTAGGCACGGGACCGGGCAATTCTGGCAAGTTCGGCCAGGCGCTTGGATCCGACTGCGTGCTTGGATAGCCGCCTTGCAAGAGTGCTCGTTGGCGATCGAGCGTCCGCTGTTGCTGAGTTGCGGCAACTACGCTCGCTTGTGCCGACGCCACTGCGGCTTTCGCCTGAAGCAGTGCATCCGCATCGTTGCCATTTTGGAAACGCTCGCGCAAATGATCGTGTTGCGCCTCACTGATCGAAAGCAGCTCTTGGGCGAGTTGCAGTTGCTGACTGGCTTCGGCATATTGCAGATGAGTTTTGGCCATCTGCCCAGCGAGCGATAGCCGTGCGGCTTGCCAATCGGCTTCCGTGGCCTCCAAAGTGGCCACAGCGGCGTTTTCTGTGGCAGCCAAACGCCCCCAAAGATCCAACTCCCAACTCAAATTGAGACCAAGGCTATGACTGTTGCTGGTCACGGGAAGCACATCTCCTGCACCCGGCAAGGGCAAGCCAATCAAATTGGTACGACTTCGACGCATGTCCAGCGCGGCGTTCAACTTTGGCATGCGATCACCAGCTGCCATGCGCAGTTGCGCGGAAACGGCTTCGACGCGTTTGGCCGAAGCCTGCAAATCGAAGTTGTCCAGCAATGCTGCTTCGATGGCCGTGTTGAGTTGTGGATCCTCAAAACTGGTCCACCAGTCTTGTTGGATTAACTCCGTTGAGGTGCTGGCATTCTCGGATTGCCAGGCCTGCTCCAAGTTGTTTTGGATTGGCAAATCCTCTGCGGCAGGTTGACTACTGCAGGCACTCAGCAAGATTGCGCTGACTGCTGCCATGATGAAATAAGGTGTGCGTTTAACCATCGAACCCTGCGGTGCAGAAGGAAACAAGTTGTTCAAGACGGAAGTCATAATCGGAAATGACTTCCTTGTTCACGCCAGGAACTGGCATCAGTTCCTCGCAGTTGAAATCCAGTAGGTGCAGCATGGCGCCGACCATGAAGTGCCCGCGGATCATCAACTCCTCGGGGGTGCGATGGGGCAGGCACCGATGCGTTGCAGCAATGAAGCGGGAAATGGTGGGGCCAAGGATGTCGGCCATCATTTCTTCCAAACCAGCATGCGGTTCATGATGCAAACGCGAAAGCACACAGGGCATACTGCCGTTCTCTTCGCACATCTCGCGGACGGCTGGCTCAATGAATATCCGTACCAGATCTCGCAGAACCAAGGGTTGACCACCGGCCTCAGCCTCCGCAGCATCGAGCTGGCGAATGCGTTCCTTGTTGATGGGCTCGATGCATTCGTTCACCAGTTCCTTCAGGAGGCCATCCTTGGATCCGAAGTGGTAGTTCACCGCCGCCAGATTGACGTCAGCTAGCTTGGTGATTTCACGCAGCGACGTGGCGGGGAAACCACGTTCTGCGAACAGCGTTTGGGCTGCGTCGAGAATTCGTTGCTTGGTGTCTGGGCCAGGCATGTCGAGAATCTTAAACGACCGTATGAATAAAACAATCGTTTGTTTTCGAAAATGTCTGGATACCAGACACGTGTTTTCAAAAAAAGCCTTAAACCTGGCATTTCGGGCAAAAACAGCTTGCCCGCTGACCAATGACTTTGCCCTTGATGAGGCTGCCGCACACCCCGCAAGGCTCACCTTCGCGGCCATACACCGCCAGATCCTGGGCGAAATAGCCCGGCTCGCCGTCGCCGCCAACGAAATCCTTCAGGGTGGTTCCACCCTGTTTGATCGAGGCAGCCAAGATCCGTTTCGATGCCTCGGCTAGGCGCTGATATTGAGCTTGAGTCACGCGGCCGGCTTGACGGGTGGGGCGGATGCCAGCTTCAAACAAAGCTTCCGCCGCATAGATATTGCCAATTCCGACCACGGTCTTGCCGTCCATCAGGAAGTTCTTCACCGCCACCTTGCGCTTGCGCGATTTCGTAAAAAGCACCTCGCCATCAAAGTCATCACTCAAGGGCTCCGGACCAAGATGTCTAATCAAGGCATGAGCCTCAATCGCCTTGGAAGTCCATAACCACAAACCGAAGCGTCGCGGATCGTGGTAGCGCAACACCTTGTCGCTGGACAAATGCAGATCCACATGATCGTGTTTACGCGGTTTAGTTTTCGGATTCACCAAACACAAACTGCCAGACATGCCCAAGTGCACCAAGGCATGGCCATGTTCGAACTCGAACAATAAATACTTAGCACGACGTTTCACGGCGACGACCTTGCGGCCCTTCAAGCTGCGCTTCAAGCTCATCGGAATCGGTTGACGCAAACTCCGATTGCGCACCACCAAATCGGTCACTTCATATCCTTGCACATAAGGCAGGATGCCGCGCCGCGTCGTTTCGACCTCCGGCAGTTCAGGCATGAGCGTCGGCAGGCGACTGTTCGTCTTGCGGTGCGTCGACGAAATCCTCAAGGAAGTACATCAACATGTATTCCTCAGCCGTGTGCTTGGGGCCTGGCAGCGAACGTAGGCGACGTGCGGCCGACTGCAGGTGACGCTCGCGATGGAACTGATAGGCCTGCACGCCAATGCGATAGTTTTCATCATTGGGCTCATCAATTCCCAAAGCCTGTTTGGCCTCTTCAGGGCTCAGACAAGTGAGACCACTGCCTTGCATGAACGACTCCAAATCAGTGATTTGCTCAGTGGTAACGCCAATCAGGAATTCTTGGAAGGCAGATCCCTCATCATTGCTCATGCGTGCTCGCGAGAAGTAATCGACGAACTGCGGAGCGCAACCAGCTTGCAGCAATTTCATGATCTCGGATACGCCGAGCATAGTGCCTACGCTGACCATGATCTTGCGTCGCGCTTCCCAAACAGCTTCCAATAGTGGGAAGAACTGTTGCACGGCAATCGAGGGAGTGCTGTCCCATAAGGAGGTCATGCTGGCGACCACCTCATGGCGGATGGTCCGTGGAATATCGTCGTCCATGGCGAGTGAAGTCAGTAGTTCATCGACTAGCTTCAGATAAACGCAGGCATGGACACGGCGGTCGATGATGATGGATAGGTCGGTGTCGTCGGGCTCGATCTCTTCGGATAGGTAGCGCAGTAAGCGCCAGAAGTTCAAGCGCGCCATGGTTAAGCTACGCCACAGCATGGCCCGCATCGGCAGGAACATCTCGAAATCTGCGTCGGTGGCGTTGGCAAGCAGTTCGACCAAGGTCCCCAGGCCCCGTTCGCGCCTACCGAGTTTGCTTTCCTGCAATACCGGCGGATAAGCCCGCAGCGCTTTTTGAATCGACGCGATCCGTGACAGGTGGGCTTCGAAGATATTTTGGAAGCGTTCCTTGTCCGGATGGGTCGAGGCTTCCAGTCGCTCGCGGAAGACACGTTTTGCCTGACGCTCGCGCTCGGAAAAAGGCGAGTCGGAATCCGGGTGTGGAGTTGGGTTAGCCACCGACAGCGAGTTTATGACCGAATCAGTGGGGGGCCAACTAGGGAACGGGAAAAACCTGAGTTAATTCGTGTTGTACTGCCGGTCGCCAGCATCGCCCAAGCCCGGCAAGATATAGCCCTTGTCATTGAGTTTTTCATCCAGGCCAGCGAGCAGGATTCGCACATCGGGGTGAGCGGCCTGCAAGGCTTGAACGCCTTCCGGCGCTCCAAGGATGCCCAAGAACCGAATATCGGCCACACCCCAAGCCTTGAGCTCGGTGATTACGGCAACGGCGGTGCCTCCAGTGGCCAGCATTGGGTCCACCACCAGTGCGATCTGTGGCGGATTACTGGCTGGCAGCTTCTGGTAATAACTGATGGGCTGCAAGGTTTCCTCATCACGATAAAGGCCGATGTGTCGGATGCTCGCCTCGGGCAGCAACTCACTCATGGTCTCCGACATTCCCAAACCTGCGCGCAGGATCGGCACGATCGCCATCGAGGTGGAGAGTGCCTGACCTTGGGTCACGCAAAGAGGAGTCTCGATCTCCACCGCGTTGGTTGGCAGGTCACGCGTGGCCTCTACCGCCAGGAATAAAGTCAGTTGGCGAGTAATCAAACGGAACTCGGCCGACGATGTGCTTTGCTCGCGCAAGCGGGTGAGCAGGCTGGCAACGATGGGGTGGTCGAGGGTGATCGATGGCATCAGGTAAATATCCTAGCGCATCAGCCCCTTGGACAGGCAGTCGTGCTTGCTATCCTAGAAAAATGAGCTTACGGCAGCGTGTACCTTTTTTCCTGCTTGGATTCGTGCCATTGATTTGGTTCGACGCCTGGATGGTGCATGCCGATTTCCGCACTGCAACCCCCTTGGGCAGCGTGTTCCTGTTGGTTCTCGGTGCCTTGCTGGGAGCTGCCATGTTGGCGATCAAGCCGTTGCATCTCACAGTGCCAACGCAAGCCCGTCAGGCTGCCAGCAGTGCCTTCGCTTTGGGATTGGCCGTTTGCTTGGGTGCACAGATCCCTGATTGGGTGCCGGGCAACCTTGGCGACAAGCTTGGCCGCAATCAAGCCTGGAGCTTGCTGTTGTTAATGGCAACCCTAGCGGTTCTTTATCCGCTACTGGCGCGGGCTCTACAACGCCTGTCCATGCCAACGCGACCTTGGCTTTGGTTTGTCTTGTTGGTGATTCCGAATCTGGCGTACTTTGCGATCCTTGATCAGCAAGCCTTCGAGTCGCGTCAGGTCACTGTGACCACACCACTCGGCAACCAGCCTGCGGAGCACAAACCGAACGTCGTGCTGGTGGTCTTTGACACCATGCGCGCCGACACCCTTCTGAACCTATGGAATGGCCAGCGTCATACGCCGTGGTTGGATCAAAATGCCAGTGGCGCGCGGGTTTTTCTGAATGGTTATGCCGGTGCCAACACCACACCTGGCGGCCATGCCACCTTGCTCACTGGTAGATACCCAGCCGAATGCGGAACCTTGCCCAAGGGCGAGACCGTCTTGCCGGCCAGTGAACTGACCTTGGCAGAACTACTGCGGAGTTACGGTTATCGCACCGTTTCGGCAGTGACCAACGCCCGCATCGGCAAGGCCTTCGGTTTCGGCCAAGGGTTTGAGATCTACGATGACAGCTTGGTCGTCGATGCCAAATACGTCTTCTCCGCCGGACAACGCCTGGCTTCCTCAAGCTTGATCCGTCTGTTGGGTTCGCGTGCAGGCAATCGCATCGTGGGCGGCATCTTCAAGATGACCTTGAATCAAGCTCAGCTTGGCCGCGTGGCAGGGGACACCACCGCCAAGGTCCTGCAAGCAGTCGATGCCTTGGAACGGCAGCCCGAGGAACCGGTATTCCTGTTCGTCAATTTCATTGACCCGCACTTCCCTTACGACGTGCGCGAGGACCTCAAGCGCGGATTCAAGCCTAACTACCAAAACGAGGAACTCGAGGCAGCACGTCGCAATACCTTCAAGTTCCACCACCTGCTCGAGAAGGATAAGGCGCTGATTCGTGCCGGCGATACGTCGCCAGAATTGAAGGCACGCTTGGATTGGCTGCAAGAGGCCTATCGCGAGCAGTATCGCGAATTGGATCTTGGTTTTCGTGACATGATGGAAGGCTTGCGTGAACGTGGTGTGGTTAACGACGACACCATCGTTTTAATCACCTCGGATCACGGCGAACATCTAGGTGCGCATGGCGAGTTCATGCATGGCAACACTCTTTACGACGATGAAGTGCAAGTGCCTTTCATCTTGTCGGGCTTGAATGTGCCCAGTGGTTATGTCGAGGCACCGGTCAGTGGCGTGGATTTCTTTCCTACCGTATTGATGGCCATGGGGGTGGAGCCGGACAGCGTGCCTGGATTGATGGGGTTGCCGCTGCAACTGGTGTCGCCGCCCGACCGCATCGTGCGCTTCGAGTCCGGTACTTTGCGTGGCTTCATTCACGGCAAACACAAGATGATCGCGACAGACTATGGTAATCGCCTGGAATGGACCCATGCTTTTGACTTGTCGGTGGATCCCAACGAGGAGCAAAACCTCATCGATCAAGAGGTGCCATGGGTAGAAGACTTCAAAGCAGATGCGCCCATTCAACCGAGCGATGACGCGCAGCGCATTACCGAAGGCGGGCAGTTGGATCTAGGTGCACTTGGATATACCGGCGAAGGATAAGCCTCGCCGTTAGAATCCTCGCGATGACTATGACTGACTGGATCGATCTATACCGAAACTCCGCCTATTCCTTCCCTTGCCGGGATGGCCGCTGGCATCGTTTCACCCTCAGCGAACAACCCATCGCGCTGACCAAGCCTTTCACCGACATTGTTGCCTTTCGTGGCACCTTGACCTTGATTACCGCGTGGAATCCAATGTCAGAAGAGCGGCCGCTATCGGCGAACGAGTGTGCCAATGCGCAGCTCCGCAACGATCTGGAAGCCGCCGGTGTGGAGTTCGAACAGGCCTATGGAGCATCGCTGCCTGGAGTCAGTCCAGGTTGGCGCGAAGACGGCTTCGTCTTGTTCGGCCTCAGTCAGGAGCAGGCCACGGAGTGGGGCCAGCGTGTCCAACAACGCTCCTTGGTGTGGATCGATGCGGATCAGGTCGGATTGTTGTTCTGTGAAGGCACCGGCTTTGTGGCCTGCGGACTGCTCGAACTTTCCTAGAATATTGGCGATGCCGAATCGCACCGTAGACAAGGTCGCCGTGGAGGCGCGCGCAGCTTCATTCAAGACGCGCTCGATTAAGAAGGACAGTAAGCGCCAAGGGTTGCTAATGGTCTCCTCAATGATCGACCTCACCACGCTCGAAGGCAAGGACTCCGCCGCCAAGGTGCGCGCCCTATGCCAAAAGGCCGTCCAACCCGACGCCTCCCTGCCTCATGTGTCGCCCGTCGCCGCAGTCTGCGTTTACCCGCGTTGGGTTTCGCTGGCGCGCGAGTTGGTTGCCGATAGTGGAGTCAAGGTCGCCAGCGTGGCCACCGCATTTCCGAGTGGCCAAGTCGACTTGGAAACCAAGCTCGCCGACGTCCGTGCAGCTGTTACTGCAGGTGCCGATGAAATCGACATGGTCATCCATCGCGGCGCCTTCTTGTCTGGGCAACTGCAAGTGGTTGCCGATGAGATTCGTGCGGTCAAAGATGCATGTGCCGCCGCACACTTGAAGGTGATCCTCGAGACCGGGGAGTTGGAGACTTACGACAACGTCGTACGTGCCAGTGAACTCGCCATTGCTTCTGGCGCCGATTTCATCAAGACTTCCACCGGCAAGGTTTCGCCCGCTGCCACCATGCCCGTGACCTTGGTCATGTTGGAAACCATTCGCAGTCATTTCCTGGCCACCGGCCAGATGATCGGCATGAAACCTGCCGGCGGCATCAGCACTGCCAAAGATGCGCTGCACTATCTGGTCATGCTCAAGGAAACCTTGGGCGACGCCTGGCTCACCCCGGAGTGGTTCCGCTTCGGCGCTTCGTCGTTATTGAACGACGTCCTCTTGCAACTGCACCGCCTCGAATCCGGTCAATACGCCGCACACTACGATGTCACCGAGTCCTAAAACTGCCTCCAAGCCGGAGCTCGATTTCGGCAACGCCTGGGAATACGCTGCAGCACCAGAAGGCACCAAAGTTTCGATCGAGCCAAAGTACGGCTTGTTCGTGAACGGTGAGTTCTGCGCGCCGCGCTCCAAGCGCTACATGGATAGCATCAATCCGGCCACCGAAGAGGTGCTGTCGAAGGTTGCGATCGCCAATCAAGCCGATGTAGACAAAGCCGTTGCTGCAGCCAAGGCCGCCTTCCCCAAATGGAAGCGCTTGAAGCCCAGCGAACGGGCTAAGTACCTATTCCGTATCGCGCGTCGCATTCAAGAACGTGCGCGTGAGTTGGCCGTGCTGGAAACCCTCGATGGCGGCAAGCCAATCAAGGAATCACGCGATGTGGATATCCCTGAGGCGGCCAAGCATTTCTTCTACCACGCTGGTTGGGCCGACAAACTCGACTACGTCTTCCCAGGGCGGAAAGGCACGCCGATCGGCGTTTGCGCGCAGATTATCCCGTGGAACTTCCCGTTGTTGATGGCAGCATGGAAGATTGCGCCAGCGCTAGCTTGTGGCAACACCGTAGTGCTGAAGCCAGCCGAAACCACTTCGCTGACGGCCTTGCGTTTGGCGGAGATCTTTCAAGAAGTGGGACTGCCACCTGGGGTGGTGAACATCGTCACTGGTGCCGGCAATACCGGTGCCGCTTTGGCCGCACATAAAGATGTCAAGAAACTCGCCTTCACCGGCAGCACTGGTGTGGGCAAGGAGTTGGCGCGGAACTTAGCCGGAAGCGGCAAACGCCTGACTCTGGAGCTCGGCGGCAAGTCACCGAACATCATCTTCGAAGATGCCAGCATCGATCAAGCCGTGGATGGCGTCGTACAAGGCATCTACTTCAACCAAGGCCATGTCTGTTGCGCCGGTTCACGCCTGTTCGTGCAGGAAGGCGTCATGGATGAAGTGCTTGCGCGCCTGAAGGTGCGCATTGAAAGTCTGCGCGTGGGCGATCCGCTCGATAAGAACACCGACTTGGGTGCGATCAACTCGATCGGCCAACTCGCCACCATCAAGCGTTACATCGAAGCTGGCAACAGCGAAGGTGCGCAAATGTTCCAGTCTGCAGCCAAGTTGCCCAAACATGGTTATTGGTGCAAACCGACCTGGTTTACCGATGTACAACCGTCACACACGATCGCGCGCGAAGAGATCTTCGGGCCGGTGCTTTCGGTGATGTCTTTCCGTACCCCAGAAGAGGCTTTGATGCGTGCCAACAATACGCCTTACGGTTTGGCCGCGGGTGTTTGGACTGACAAGGGCTCGAAGATCTTCGAGATCGCCTCGCGCCTGAAGGCTGGAGTGGTGTGGTGCAATAGCTACAACCGTTTCGATGCCGCTTCACCATTCGGCGGCTTTAAGCAGAGTGGGTTCGGCCGCGAAGGCGGACGTCAGGGTCTGTTGTCGTATTTGGAGTTGAAATCATGAGTACCACCGATCGCCTCGCCGTCTTGAAGACTTACAAGTTGTTCATCAACGGCGCCTTCCCACGCACCGAATCGGGTCGCACTCTTTTGGTGGAAGACAAGAAGGGCAATCCCTTGGCGCATTTGTGTCATGCTTCGCGCAAGGATTTGCGCAACTCGGTCGTTGCAGCACGCAAGGCTGCACCAGGTTGGGCCAAGCGTTCGGCTTACAATCGCACACAAATCCTTTATCGCATGGCTGAGATGCTCGAGGGCAAGAGCGAGGAATTCGCCGCTGCCATCGCCAGCACTGTGCCTGGCGGCAAGAGTCGCGCGAGCAAGGAAGTGGCAGCGGCTGTCGACCGCTTGGTGGCCTTCGCCGGTTGGGCTGACAAGTTCGGTCAAGTGCTGGGCTGCAACAACCCAGTGGCCGCACCTTTCTACAACTTCACCATTGCCGAGCCGATGGGGGTGGTGTGCGTGGTCGCTCCAGCTGAAGAGCCACTGCTTGGATTGATCTCGCTCCTGGCCCCAGTGATCTGCGCCGGCAACACCGCGGTGGTCGTCGGCAGTACCGAGCACCCACTGGCCACGGCTATTCTTGGAGAAGTCTGTGCCACCTCAGATGTACCCGCCGGGGTCATCAATCTGCTCACCGGTTTACGCCCGGAGTTATTGGAAGTCATGGCCGGCCACCGTGATGTGGATGGAATTTCCGCAGCAGGCTGCGCGAAGGCCGAACGCACTACTTTGGAGCTCGGTGCCGCCGAGAATCTCAAGCGCGTGACGGTTGATTCCAGCAAAGGCAAGGATTGGTACGACCTCCAGAAGATGAATTCGCCGTACCGCATCCAGCCGTTCGTGGAGATGAAGACCATCTGGCATCCGTCGGGCGCATGAGCTTGGAAGTTCGTGAAGCGGTCGACGAGGATTCTGAAGGCATCATCGCCTTGATTGACTCCTGTTATAGGGAGTACCCGCCAAACATCCTCGACGTGGACCTGGAAGAGCCGGAATTGCGGGCCCCAGCTAGTCGTTACCCCGCCTTTTGGGTGATTGAGGATGAGGTCGGCCAGATTGTCGGTTGTATTGCCCTGCAGGTGCGCGAGCCGCAGCAGCGCATCGAGCTGAAGAAGTGCTATGTGCACAAATCGCAGCGTGGCGCCGGTTTGGGGCGGGATTTGGTGCAGCAGGTTGAAGATTGGGCGCGTGCGCAAGGCTGCCCTGAGGTGGAACTTTGGACCGACACGCGCTTCAAACTGGCCCACCGCGTCTACACCGCTTTGGGCTATGAACCGAGTGGGCGCACCCGCGATCTGCACGACCTCAGCCAGACCACCGAGTTCCATTTTCTGAAGAACCTCGGTTAGGGGAGTTCGAATAGGCCAGAGCTGTCTGCGGGGTGTCCCCTGGCTTGAAGTGGCAGGCCCTTCCCCGAGGGCATTCTGACTCGGTTGTGGATAGGAGAAACGTCGGGCGGGTAGGCCAGCCATGATTAGGCTGGTAGAATCCGCGCCATGTTCGAGCCCAGAAGCCGAGCCTACCTCACCGATCCAAACGCCTTTGAACAGGCGATCTTGGGCGCGTGGGAAAAAGACGACCTGCTTGCTCAGACCGCTGAAGCACGCAAGGACGCCGATCCATTCGTGTTCTACGAAGGCCCGCCGACCGCCAACGGCCGTCCCGGTATTCACCATGTCTTGGCCCGCACGCTGAAGGATTCGGTGTGCCGTTACCAGACCATGCGCGGCAAACGCATCGAGCGTAAGGCTGGTTGGGATACCCACGGACTGCCGGTGGAGCTGGAAGTCGAGAAGCAGCTCGGCATTTCCGGTAAGCCGGAAATTGAAGTGTACGGCCTACGCTCCTTCAACGAGAAGTGCCAGCACTCGGTGTTCACTTATAAGGAGGAGTGGGAAACGCTATCCAAGCGCATCGGCTACTTGCTCGACTATGACAATCCTTATGTGACCTTCCATAAGGATTACATCGAGACGGTGTGGTTCCTGTTGTCCCGCTTCGCCGCCAATGATCTGCTGTATCTCGGTTCCAAGGTGCTGCCTTGGTGCGGACGCTGCGGCACCGGTCTTTCCAGCCACGAAGTTGGGCAGGGTTATCTGGATATCGATGATCCATCCGTGTGGATCAACTTCCCACTGATCGATGCACCCGGTGAACTCGCCGGCGCTGCCTTGGTTGCCTGGACCACCACGCCATGGACTTTGCCGTCCAACATGGGCGTCTGCGTGCATCCGGATTTTGAATACTCCATCATCGAACATGACGATGGCCGTTACATCTTACTGGAATCGAAGGCCAAAGAAGTCTTTGGTGAAGAGGGCTGGGAGGTCGTCGGCAAGGTCAAGGGCAGCGAGCTCGGTGGTCTCAACTACACGCCGCTATTCAATTGGGAAGGTGGCCGCGTGGTCAACGAAGGCCCTAATCATCACATGGTGGTGGTCGATAATTTTGTTTCCGATGAAGACGGCACCGGCATGGTGCACATGGCTCCCTATGGCGCCGACGACTTCCGCATCGCACAGCGCGATGGTCTGCAGGCCGTGTTGGCTTTCGGTGATGAGGCCCGTGCCTTGGCCGAGATCGCTGGCGTGGAGGTCGGCACCTTCTTCCGCGACGCCAATAAGGCGCTTGCCCGCGATCTTAAGGAACGCGGTCGCTTGATCAAGATCAGTCAGTATCGCCACAGCTACCCACATTGCTGGCGCTGCGAGACTCCGTTGATCTACTACCCTTCGCCCGCTTGGTTCCTGCGCACCACTGCGTACAAGGACAAGATGGTCGAAGGCAACAAGAACATTCGTTGGGCGCCCGCCGAGATCGGTGAAGGTCGCTTCGGTGAATGGTTGGAGAACAATATCGATTGGGCGTTGTCGCGCGATCGTTATTGGGGCACGCCGCTGCCGGTGTGGATCAACGAAGAGGATCCAGAGGATTGGATCTGCATCGAGTCCTTCGCGCAGTTGGAGCATTACGCCGGTGACTTGGGCGAGAACTTCGACCCGCACCGCCCGGTGGTCGATGAGATCACCTTCCCAACGCCTACTCCAGGCAAGAGCGGCACCATGCGTCGTGTGCCACAAGTGATCGATTGTTGGTTCGATAGTGGATCCATGCCTTTGGCTCAGCATCACTGGCCGTTCGAGAATCGCGAGCGCGTCGCCGAGCAATTCCCGGCCAGCTTCATCTGTGAAGGCCTCGACCAGACCCGCGGCTGGTTCTACTCGCTGCATTCGATCTCGACCTTCCTGACTCAATACGACACATCCTTGTGGGAGAGTGGCGATTTGTGGGACAAACCATTGCCGCGCTTGAAGTCCGGCGGTGCATATGAAAGCTGTATGGTCAACGGCCTGCTGCTGGATAAGAATGGCGTGAAGATGTCCAAGCGTTTGGGCAACATCATCAAGCCCGCTGAAGCCATCGAGAAACATGGCGCCGATGCCATCCGTTGGGGTCTGCTCGCCGGTGGTGCTGCACATCTTTCGCGTCGTTACGACGACAAGGGCATCGCTGAAGTACGTCGCCGCGTGCTTGGAACTTTGTCGGCCAGTTATGACTTCTTCGCGCTCTATGCGCGTATGGAAAACTGGAGTTCTGATGCGCCGCAGCCGGATCGCAGTGAGCGCGAGCCACTCGATCGTTGGGTTTTGTCGCAAGTTGCTACGGCCGCTGCCGAGAACGCCGCTGCATGGGATTCCTTGCAACCCTCGAATGCCTTGCGTGCCTTGGAGACCTTCATTGTCGATGAATTGTCGAACTGGTACATCCGTCGTTCGCGTCGCCGTTTCTGGGGTGCGGAAGGGGAAGCCAGTCAGGCTGCAGCCTTCGCCACCTTGTTCGAGGTCTTGCACGCCACTTTGCGCATGGCTGCGCCGGTGATTCCGTTCTTGGCGGATGCCCTGTGGAAGGAACTGACCGGCAGCGAACAAAGCGTACACCTGCAACGGTTCCCAGATGCCAGTAGTGCGCAAGACGTGCTTGCCGGCGCCGTCGATCAACCGCTGTCGGAAGCCATGGATCCGATCCTGCGTGCTTCGAGCTTAGGTCGTGCCGTGCGTGAACGCGTGCAGATTCGCGTGCGTCAGCCATTGGCCAAGATGGTGGTACATATTGCCAACGAGGACAAGCTAGGCGGTTCACCGCGTGCTTATGAGGCAGCAGTCCGTGAAGAACTAAACGTCAAAGAAGTCGAATGGATCGATGGCACTCCGGACTTCTTGCAAGTCAAGGCCAAGCCGAACTTCCCACGTTTGGGTAAGCGCGCTGGCAAAGACATGAAGGCTTTGGGTGCGGCGATCGCGCAACTCGATCGAGCTACCGTCTTTGACCTACAAGGTGGGGGAACGGTAGATGTAACCGTTGGCGAAAACGTCTACACCTTAGAGGGCGACGACATCAGCTTGCAGACCGAGAGTGCTGCTGGAATGGAGGCCTCGACGGATGGCTTCGTCACCATTGGTTTGGTCACGGAGTTGACTCCTGAATTGGAGTGCGAAGGACTCGCGCGCGAGATTCTCAATCGCTTGCAGACGCAACGCAAGGAGAGTGGGCTTGAAGTGCAAGACCGCATCACCGTAAGCGTCAGTGGAGATGCCAATGTGGAAGCTGCAGTCAAGGAACATGGCAGCTGGATTGCAGAAGAAGTTCTTGCACCACAAGGACTGACTTGGGCGGCGTCGGCAAACGCCGAATCGAACTCGGACTTCCGCGATTGGGAACTGCCCAACGATCAGGAATTGAGTATCGCAATTTCAAAGATTGCGTTGGAGACAGCCTAGGATTGGTGTACAGTTAGTACGTGCCCAAAGGGTATCGCTCGGAGGCATAGGCCGCCGGTCCGATACGACAATACAGGGAGCATGTCTCCGATTCGGGTAGACCGAAACGGGCTGCGTCCCACCTGAAATAAGGGACCAAGCGTCCTCTCTCCTCCCGCGAGCGCCCTGCACAAATCGAGCCCCTCATCTCACGATGAGGGGCTCGATTTGTTTTACATCGTGGCGAGATATTTAAAATAAAAGTACGAAATGACTTATTCGTAAGGCATTATTGCGTAAAGCCTGTGTTGCGCCTTCCCGCGCGCACACTTGTCCCTTTTCTCCCAAGGCCTGTTCCTCCTCCCATGCGCCAGCGTCTGACCCTGTTCCTGATTGGTTTCATGCCAATCTTGTTTGTGGATTTGGCCTTATCCCTCTATGGGGTGCAGGCCGGAATAACGATCGCCAGCGCCCTGATGCTGCTTTTCGGGCTTGTGGTGGCCTTGTTTTTCCAGCTCCTGGAAAAGGCCCTACGCGTGCTGATCCCAGAGGACCTGCGTGGCAAGCCCGCCAACGGTCTGGCAATGGGCTTGGCCATGAGCATTGCCATCCTGGCACCACACTTATTGCCAGACAAGGCAGAAGTTCAGTTCTATAACCACTTCCGTTGGGTTCTTGGTTACCACGCCATTTCTCTGTTGATCCTCTATCCGATCATGGTTCGCGTCATCAGCCGACGCACCATGCCCAAGCGAAGCGGTTTGATCTTGGCCGTGTTGGTGGTTGTGCAGCTGCTGTCCGGGGTCGTTATTGAACTTCGCGAACTGTCGCAAGCAAGTGCACGCACATCCGTCGCCAGTGCTGCTCCCGATGTCATCCTTGAAGCGCCTAGTCGACCAAACGTGTTGTTGTTGGTGCTCGACACCCTGCGCTTCGACACCTTGCATCAGACTTGGCAAGGTCAACAGCATTTCCCGGCACTTGATGCATATACCGAGAACGCGGCCTTCTTTGAGCGTGGCTACGCTGGCTGTAATGTCACGCCGGGCGGACACACCACCTTGTTCACCGGAATGTATCCATCCGAAACCGGTACCTTGCCGCGTGGATTGGTCAGCCTCGATGAACGCTATTTAACCGTCGCGGAGTTCTTGCGTTCCTACGGTTATCGCACAGCCGCAACCGTAAGTAACGCGCGCGTGAGTGGTCGCTTTGGCTACGAACAAGGCTTTGAGGTCTATGACGATAGTTTGGTCAACCCCAAGATCAACTTCAGCGCCATTGGTGAGCGTTTTGGCAGCTCGAGCTTGATCAAGTTCTTTGGCGCTCCGTATTCGCGCAAGTTAGTGCGTTCCGCGTTCGTGCAGTTGTCGTGGGGGTCGGCGCTGCCGACTGCAGACAAGACTTCTGCGCGTGCATTGGAGGTGGTCAACAAGATGGACATCGGCGAAGGTGAGCCGTGGTTCCTGTTCCTGAACTACATTGATCCGCACACGCCATTCGTGACTCGTGCCGATTTGGCCGAAGCATTCGGACCGAACTATGTCAGCGAGCGCCTCGAGAGCGTGCGTCGTAGTATTCCTAAATTCCACCTTGGACTGCAGGGGTTGAAGGCTGCCATTAAGGCGGGGGAACTGCGCGAGAACGAGCTTCTTTGGCTGCAAGAGGTTTACCGTGAACAGTGCTTGGAGTTGGATGAAGGCGTCGATCAGCTGCTGCAAGGCCTGCGCGCAAACGGCATGCTCGACGACAACACGCTGGTCTTGATTACCTCGGACCACGGCGAACACCTCGGCGAACACAACGCCTACAACCACGGCAGTACTCTGCTGGATGAAGAAGTGCGCGTGCCATTCCTGCTAATGGGACCAGGCATCGAGAAGAGTGTGATCGAGATTCCGGTCAGCGGCGCCGACTTCCTCAGCACGGTTTGTTACGCCATGGGGCTGGACCCTAACGATTGGCCCGAGAGTTCCGGCATTCCATTGCAACTGCCGCAAGCCGATCGCTTCATACGCTTCGAACACGGCGAACTGCGCGGCTTCCTGCAGGGCCACTACAAGATGATCGCACATGACATCGATGGGGCCTTGGAGTGGGTGGCTGCTTATGACTTGGTCAACGATCCGAAGGAGCTGCACAATCAGGTCTTCTCTGGGCTGGAGTGGGTCGAAAACTACAAGGCCAACCCACCCATCGAGTCCAGCGACGGCGCCCACATCATCCAGACCGGCGATGACAGCTTGGACCTTGGGGCTTTAGGTTACGCCGACGAAGTCAAGCATTAAGGCTGTTCCGCTTCAGGGGATTCCGCAATCGCGGGGATTCCGGCTACATCCTTGAATCGGCGGTCTTTTTGGGGCAGAATGGCTGCGTCATGCCGCGCTTCCTCTTTGTTGCAGCCATCCCGTTTTTCTTGTTCGCCTGTGGCGGAGAAGAATCCCATTCCTCCTCTGATGTTATTGAGATTTCGCTCGACGATCTTGAAGGGAATGAGAGTTCGCCAAACGAGCCGAATATCAACCCCGGTAGCTCCGGAGTTCAGGCCCCTGGAATAGGCGAGGTCGCAACACCGCCTGCAACCGCTCTCAAGGAAGAAATTCAGGCCACACCAGCTTCAGCCAGCAAGATGGATCCGACCACCGCTTTGGCGGCCTTGGATTCCTGGCACCGCGAGCTCACCGCCCAACGCAACCACCTAGTGTCGGGCAATTCGGCCCTGGCGGGGGAGCTGAGCGGCTTCGCCGGCATCTTTACTGGCGACGCTGACGCCTACCGCGGCAGCTTGAACAACCAGTCCGCAGATGGATTCGGTACAGACTTTGAGCGTTTCGCCAGCGCTTGGGCTTCTGGCGGCACGGCGGGTCTACAACGTGCACTATCTAAGGGCGCCGT
The DNA here is from genome assembly GCA_024229395.1 of Planctomycetota bacterium. Classification (GTDB taxonomy): domain Bacteria; phylum Planctomycetota; class UBA1135; order UBA1135; family UBA1135. Next base: position 17,868 of record JAAESM010000010.1, read on the forward strand.
CGGCACAGCCAAGCTGGTTTGGACCGATGCCCTTGCCGAACTATGCCTTGCCACCGACGACTACAGGCTCGCCGGTAGCGCTCTGACCATAGTCATCAAGGACATGCTTTCCTCCGGTTACGACCGCGAACGAGTCCTTGAGCTTCAGGAGCGCGTGGCCCTCGTCGGCCGCAACGCTCACACTTTCCTTCCATCTAAGGAGTACGAGGTCAAGAATGGCGACAGCTATTGGGTGATCTGTCGCGATTTACGTAAAGATGGCATTATTGCCCCACAGGGGTGGATCTCCGAGTTCAACCACAAGCGCAACTACAACCTACGCTTGGGTGAAACCCTGAAGATTCCGACCGCCACCTTGGAGATTAGGGCTTGGCGCGGTGCGCGTTTCATGGCTCTCTATGCCGACGGCGCCCCAATCCGCCTTTACTCAGTCTCCATGGGCAAAAAAGGCAAGCCCACTCCCTTGGGCTCCTTCACCTTCAGTACCGACCTGCTTGAGGAGCCAATCTACTATCCAGCAGGAGGCACGTCTGTGCCTTATGGCAACCCTGACAACCCCCTCGGCGAGCGCTGGATGGGCTTCAAGGAAGACCGCCAGTACGGAATTCACGGTACCAATAGCGAGGACACCATTGGCTCCTTCGAATCTGGTGGCTGCATTCGTATGCACAACGCCGACGCCAAAGCCTTGTTCGAGTTGGTGGGTTCAGGCATGAAAGTCACGATCTACGCTTAGAGCACTACCGCTGGCTTGAGTTTCGGTGCTGCTCAAGCCAGCGGTCGGCCAATTCCCGACGCACCCCAATATCTGCAATTCGAATCTCGCCACAAAGGTGGGGGCCTTGTTCCAGCTCAAAGCCGTATTTCGCGCCGATGAAGCTGATGGTCCATTTGGCTGGCAAACTAGAGCCGAGAGCTTTGCCAGTGTCGCAATCAAGCCCACTCGGGCAGTCCACTGCAAGAACTGGCAGAGCACTTTTTTCAATTTCTAGGAGGGCTTTCGCGTACTCCCCGCCAACAGGGCGAGCTAGGCCTACTCCAAACAGACCGTCGACGACGATGACGGAGGCGCAGTCAGGGCTTTTGAGGGTGGAATTGAGGTCGGGAATCTCACTTCCTCCAAGGTTTTTGAAAGCTTGATATTGCAGGCTGAGAAGGCTTTCAGGGCTAGGAGGGCCACCAGGAAGGTAGATTGCAGGCCGTAAATAGGGGTGGCCTAGCAGTTGTCTGGCGGCTGCCACTGCGTCGGCGCCATTGTTTCCCGGACCACAAAGGAAGAGAATAATGCTGGATAAGGGTGGTTTGGCGACCGAAGTTAGGAACTCCGTTATGCTTCGGGCGGCCTGTTCCATCAAGCAAGAGGCTGGCAAGCCCATCGATTGTAGGTGCTGATCAAAGGCTTGGCATTCGATTGCATGCCATGGGCTATGAGCGGGCGGTTGAAGGGAATTTGAGCGTTCCATTAAGAATTCGAAATATTCTGAGTGGGGTGGTTGACGACCACTATTTCGTCCCTAGAATACTCGACCGCTGAACCAGCAGGCCCGCCCTTGTGGCACCTCGGTTCTGTTCTCGCTCAAAGTTCTGAAGTCTTTTCCCTGAAAAGGGTTGACACCACAGGACGGAGAGCTAAGATACTCGGCCGCGATTCGCGCAGGACTCTGTCCAAAAGGTGTGAAATCGCGATTGTCGGACTTCGGTCCGCGTTCTCTGAAAAATAGGATGACCCTGTCGAACACAAATGAATTGAGTGTGAGATTAAGAGTTAAGGAAAACCCAGGTCAACTTCGGTTGGCCGACAATCAAAAGTGAAGGGTTTGATCCTGGCTCAGAGTGAACGCTAGCGGCGTGGATTAGGCATGCAAGTCGAGCGCGAACGGATGATGAAGGATTCTTCGGATGACTGATTCGCTTAGTAGAGCGGCGCAAGGGTGAGTAATACATGGGTAACGTACCTCTAACACTGGAACAACCACTGGAAACGGTGGCTAATGCCGGATGGTCTCGATCCTCCACATGAGGGATTGAGTAAAGGTTGGGATCTCTTCGGAGACCTCCTGGTTAGAGAGCGGCTCATGGGCTATCAGCTTGTTGGTGAGGTAAAGGCTCACCAAGGCTATGACGGCTAGGCGATCTGAGAGGATGATCGCCCACATCGGGACTGAGACACTGCCCGGACTCCTACGGGAGGCTGCAGTCGAGAATCTTCCGCAATGGGCGCAAGCCTGACGGAGCGACGCCGCGTGAGGGACGAAGGCTTTCGGGTCGTAAACCTCTTTCGCCTGTTAAGAAATGTTATGGGTTAATAGCCCATACCTTGACAAAGGCAGGTAAAGAAGCACCGGCTAACTCCGTGCCAGCAGCCGCGGTAAGACGGAGGGTGCAAGCGTTACTCGGAATTACTGGGCGTAAAGCGTACGTAGGCGGCTTGTCAAGTTGGATGTGAAATCCCACAGCTTAACTGTGGAACTGCGTCCAAAACTGATGAGCTCGAGAACAGTAGGGGACAGTGGAACTCAAGGTGGAGCGGTGGAATGCGTAGAGATCTTGAGGAACACCGGTGGCGAAAGCGACTGTCTGGGCTGTTTCTGACGCTGAGGTACGAAAGCCAGGGGAGCGAACGGGATTAGATACCCCGGTAGTCCTGGCCGTAAACGATGGGCACTAGCTTGAGGGACCTTCGGGTTTCTCTTGCGTAGCTAACGCGTTAAGTGCCCCGCCTGGGGAGTATGCGCGCAAGCGTAAAACTCAAAGGAATTGACGGGGGCTCACACAAGCGGTGGAGCATGTGGTTTAATTCGAAGCTACGCGAAGAACCTTACCCAGGTTTGACATGGATGAATTAGCTCCTGGAAACAGGAGTGACGCCCTTCGGGGTGGAACATTCACAGGTGTTGCATGGCTGTCGTCAGCTCGGGTCGTGAGATGTCGGGTTAAGTCCCTAAACGAGCGAAACCCCTATTGTTAGTTGCTAGCGAGTAATGTCGAGGACTTTAACAAGACCGCCGTGGTTAACACGGAGGAAGGTGGGGATGACGTCAAGTCATCATGGCCCTTATACCTGGGGCTACACACGTGCTACAATGGGCAGTACAGAGGGTTGCCAAGTCGCAAGACGGAGCTAATCCCCAAAGCTGCTCCTAGTTCGGATTGGAGGCTGCAACTCGCCTCCATGAAGCTGGAATCGCTAGTAATCGCAGGTCAGCTACACTGCGGTGAATATGTTCCTGAGCCTTGTACACACCGCCCGTCAAGCCACGAAAGCTGGGAGCGCCTGAAGTCGTCAATCTAACTTTTAGAGGGTTGGCGCCCACGGCGAGCTCGGTGATCGGGACTAAGTCGTAACAAGGTAGCCGTAGGGGAACCTGCGGCTGGACCACCTCCTTTCCAGAGGATAATCTGGACCAACTTCGGTTGGTTAATACTCGTAACCAAATCGGTCCTCGGACTGAAGCGGGACAAGAGTCAAAATAAATAAAGAGCTCTTAAGCAAGCATTCAAGACAAGTGTTCGGCAGGGTCATTCCTTTCCCATCAAACTCCGGTACACCCGGAGACGGGCCAGTAGCTCAGTTGGTTAGAGCGTCCGCCTGATAAGCGGGAGGTCAGAGGTTCAACTCCTCTTTGGCCCACCAGTTCGTCTCCACAGGGGGTGTAGCTCAGTTGGAAGAGCATCGCGTTTGCAACGCGAAGGTCACGGGTTCGAGCCCCGTCGCCTCCACCACCTCTGTAAAAAGAGGACCGAGGATGACGAGACAACTTTGTAACCCAGGGTCATTGAAAATTAGGCAAGAAGTGTAATCGATAAAGATCGAGCGCGATAAAAAGAATCAAGCATGATAAGCGTGCATGGAGGATGATTAGGCGTTCAGAGCCGATGAAAGACGTGGCATAGCTGCGATAAGCCCCGGTGAGCCGTTAAGCAGGCAGTGACCCGAGGATTTCTGAGATGCGGTAACGCGGCGGAGGTAATGCTCCGTCAACCCATGGTGAATACATAGCCATGAGGTGGGTAACGCAGGGAATTGAAACATCTTAGTACCTGCAGGAAAGTAAAGAAAACTCGACTCCCTTAGTAGCGGCGAGCGAAAGGGGAATAGCCCAAACCAATGTTGTGTCAAGGTGTGGCCGTTGCAACATTGGGGTCGTGGGACTTCCAGATAGATCCACAGTCTGTCAAGGAGTTACAAAGCACTTACCTAGTTGAATGTTCTGGAAAGGACAGCCGTAGAGGGTGATAGCCCCTTAAGCGAAAGGTAAATGCCTCCTGGAAGTATCCCAAGTAGCGCCAGACACGTGAAACCTGGTGTGAATTCGCGGGGACCACCCCGTAAGGCTAAGTACTACTGAACGACCGATAGTGACTAGTACCGTAAGGGAAAATTGAAAAGATCCCCTTTTAGGGGAGTGAAAAGTACCTGAAACCATGTACGTACAAGCGGTAGGAGGCCTATGCCCTTCGGGGAATGGCTGACTGCGTGCCTTTTGCATAATGATCCGGCGACTTACGATGTCAGGCGAGGTTAAGTGTCTCCGGCACGAAGCCGAAGCGAAAGCGAGTACTAATAGTGCGCAAAGTCGGGCGTCGTAGACGCGAAAGCAGGTGATCTAACCATGGGCAGGGTGAAGCGTGTGTAACAGCACGTGGAGGCCCGAACCGGTGTAGGTTGAAAACTACTCGGATGACTTGTGGTTAGGAGTAAAAAGCTAATCGAACTTGCAGATAGCTCGTTCTCCCCGAAATAGCTTTTGGGCTAGCGTCGGGTAAAATAGCACACAGGGGTAGAGAGACTGATTTCGATTGGAGGGCCACCAGCCTATCCACCGAAGCCAAACTCCGAATACTGTGTGTGGTACCCCGGCAGTCAGACGGTGGGCGATAAGGTTCATCGTCGAGAGGGAAACAGCCCAGACCGCCAGCTAAGGTCCCCAAACAGGACTAAGTGTGATAAAGGATCTGGGATTGCTAAGACAGTCAGGATGTTGGCTTAGAAGCAGCCATCATTTAAAGAGTGCGTAACAGCTCACTGATCGAGCAATCTTGGGCCGATAATGAACGGGACTTAAGTTCTGTACCGAAGCTGCGGATCCGAAGGAGGGAATCCTTCAGGGTGGTAGGGGAGCGTTGTCTTTGCATTGAAGCCGTACGGGAACGAACGGTGGAGCGAAAACAAGTGCTTATGCCGGAATGAGTAACGATAAACGAAGTGAGAATCTTCGTCGCCGAAAATCTAAGGTTTCCTGGGGAAGGTAAATCCGCCCAGGGTTAGTCGGGACCTAAGGCGAGGCCGAAAGGCGTAGTCGATGGATAATGGGTCAACATTCCCATACTACCGGAGATCGTTTGACCAATGGTGTGACGGATTCGCGAAGATGGTCGTGGCGCTAGTCGTCCACGTGTAAGCCTGAGGGCCGCTGTAGGAAAATCCGCAGCATCAGTGCCCAGGGGTGATGCCGAGGCTTAAAGCCGAAGCCATTGAAGTGGGTTCCAGGAAAAGCATCTAGGGAGATCAAAGGTACCCGTACCAAAACTGACACAGGTTGATGGGAAGAGAATTCTAAGGCGATCGAGATAACCTCTGTTAAGGAACTCGACAGATTGGTCCCGTAAGTTCGCGATAAGGGGCGCCCTGAATGGTGATTGGACTTGCTCCATGAGCTTTTTAGGGTCACAGAAAATCGGGGGTGGCGACTGTTTACCTAAAACACAGGACTCTGCAAAGTCTTAAAGACGAAGTATAGGGTCTGACGCCTGCCCAATGCCGGAAGGTTAAGAGGAGGTGTTAGCTTCGGCGAAGCTCCGAATTGAAGCCCCGGTGAATGGCGGCCGTAACTATGACGGTCCTAAGGTAGCGAAGTTCCTTGTCGGGTAAGTTCCGACGCGCACGAATGGCGTAACGACTGCCCCATTGTCTCAACAGAGGGCTCGGTGAAATTGTAGTCGAGGTGAAGATGCCTCGTAGTCGCACCAGGACGGAAAGACCCCGTGAACCTTTACTGCAGCCTGATATTGGGCTCTGGTACAGCATGTGTAGAATAGGTGGGAGGCTTTGAAGCGGGCACGCTAGTGTTCGTGGAGCCACAATGTGAAATACCACCCTTGCTGTACTAGTGTTCTAACTTGGTACCTTGAATCAGGGCCAAGAACAGTTTCAGGTGGGCAGTTTGGCTGGGGCGGTCTCCTCCTAAAGAGTAACGGAGGAGTCCGAAGGCACCCTCAGGCTGGTTAGCAATCAGCCGTAGAGCGTAAGGGTATAAGGGTGCTTAACTGCGAGACTCATAAGTCGAGCAGGTGTGAAAGCAGGGCCTAGTGATCCGGCGGATTCCGAGTGGAAGGGCCGTCGCTCATCAGACAAAAGGTACTCCGGGGATAACAGGCTGATCTCCCCCAAGAGTCCATATCGACGGGGAGGTTTGGCACCTCGATGTCGGCTCATCGCATCCTGGGGCTGCAATCGGTCCCAAGGGTTTGGCTGTCCGCCAATTAAAGCGGTACGCGAGCTGGGTTCAGACCGACGTGAGTCAGGTCGGTCCCTATCTGCCGTGGGTGTAGGAGAACTGAGAAGGTCTGACTTTAGTACGAGAGTATTTGGTTGGACGGACCACTGGTGTGCCGGTTATCGCGCTAGCGGTAGCGCCGGGTAGCTATGTCCGGAACGGATAAACGCTGAAGGCATATAAGCGTGAAGCCTTCTCCGAAACTAGTTCTCCCCATTAGACCCCTTGAAGACGACA
>JAAESM010000011.1 GCA_024229395.1 Planctomycetota bacterium
CACTGACGTAATCGCCGTACTCCGCGGTATTGGAGATCGAATCGCGCATGGAGGTCAGTCCTCCCTTCACCATCAGATCCACAATCAGCTTCACCTCGTGCATGCACTCGAAGTAAGCCAGTTCGGGCTGGTAACCCGCTTCCACCAGGGTTTCGAAGCCTGCCTTGACCAGTTCGGACAGACCGCCGCAAAGCACAGCCTGCTCACCGAATAGATCGGTTTCGGTCTCTTCCTTGAAGTTGGTTTCCAGGATGCCGGCCCGGGTGCCGCCGATTCCCTTGGCATAGGCCATGGCCATGCCGCGGGCGTTGCCCGTCGCGTCCTGCTCGATGGCGAACAAGGCGGGCACGCCCTGGCCGTTCTGATACTCCCAACGAACGGTGTGGCCAGGGCCCTTCGGGGCGATCATCACCACATCCACATCTGCAGGGGGCTTGATCAGCTCGAAGCGGATGTTGAAGCCGTGGGCGAAGCTCAGCACCTTGCCTGCACTCAGGTGAGGTGCGATTTCCTTCTCGTAGACGTCCTTCTGGAATTCGTCGGGCAGCAAGACCATGATCCAGTCAGCCTTGGCCGAGGCATCGGCCACGCTCAGAACTTCAAGACCATCGGCCTTGGCCTTCTCCGCTG
>JAAESM010000012.1 GCA_024229395.1 Planctomycetota bacterium
CACACTCGACGAATCAACAGGCGGTATTGTCCGGTGAATCCCTCTGGGCAGATGTAAGTCTCGGAGACTTTGCCTTTGTTATCACCAGCGCTGCCAGGATATGCATCGGCAAGAAGGGTTCCACCTCCCGCGGTCGAGAGATTGTCAATTGAGCAGATTGTGCCGGAAGGTTCTTCGATAGCGAGGTCGATGTCTGCATTTCCGGTCCATGAGACGCGAACAACCACATCGTGTGCAGCCGCTTGTTGTAAAGCAGCGTTGAACGCGGCCGCATCTTCTCTACGGCCTTCCTCAAGCAGGCGTGCATGTGTGGCCCGTGCGATCAAGCGAGCTTCATCAGCAATCACCTTGAAGTTCTCGGGCCACGCCTGAGAGAGCACGCCTTGGCACGCCCAGGTCAGGTCAGGAATGCTATCGAGCTTTTTCGCGATGCGAAGACCCATCACATAGGGCTCACGACGGTAGGGGTCGAAATTTGATACGTCGCGGCAAAGCCGCATCGCTGATTCGCTCGCACCGATTGCTTCCAATCTGGCAGCAACATGTAATACCTCTTCCGGGCTGGCCGCGAAGTCGACCGCTGACAGAAAAGCTCTCTCGACATCTTCCATCGGAGCGGCTGTCGCTTTCAGAGCGATCGCATACGCGTGGTACATCCAAGCTTGAACATGGCCAG
>JAAESM010000013.1 GCA_024229395.1 Planctomycetota bacterium
CGTCGTCCTTGGTGGCGGTGTCTGGGCCATCGCGATCGTGCTGTCGGTACTGATCGGTACCGTCACCTTCACTGGCTCGCTGGTTGCCATGGGCAAACTGTCCGGCAAGATCTCCGGTAACCCGGTCATCCTGCCCGGCCGTCACTTGCTAACTGCTGTGTTGTTGATCGGCGGTATCGCTGCCGGTGTCTACGGCACCTTCTACGGCGAAGGCAGCACGGCTGTCTTGATGGTCGGCTTGCTGGCGCTCGGCGCTGGCCTGTTTGGCATCGTTTCGGTACTGCCTATCGGTGGTGCGGATATGCCGGTGGTCGTTTCGCTGCTGAACTCCTACTCGGGTTTGGCCGCATCCATGGCAGGCTTCGTAATCGGCAACTCCTTGCTGATCGTGGCTGGTGCGCTGGTTGGCGCTGCTGGTCTGATCCTCACCATGGTCATGTGTAAGGCGATGAACCGTTCGCTCGGCAACGTGCTAATCGGTGGATTCGGCGGCGACGCTCCCGCAGCTGGCGGTGGCGGTGCTGATGAGTACACCGGCGTCAAGTCGGCCGGACCTGAAGAGGCTGCCATGATCCTTGAGGCCGCAACCTCGGTCATCTTCATTCCTGGTTACGGTATGGCTGTTGCGCAAGCACAACACATCGTTAAGGAACTCGGTGAAGAAATGGAGAAGCGTGGTGCTGAAGTGCGTTACGCAATCCACCCAGTTGCAGGCCGCATGCCTGGTCACATGAACGTGCTGTTGGCTGAGTCCGATGTACCTTACGAACAACTGTGGGAACTGGAGCGCATCAACGGCGACTTCAAGACCACGGATGTCACGGTGATCATTGGCGCCAACGATGTGGTCAACCCGGAAGCGATCGAGAATCCGCAAAGCCCAATCGCGGGTATGCCGATCCTCAACGCTCACGAGTCCGGAACCGTCCTGATGATCAAGCGCTCGTTGTCGCCTGGTTACGCCGGCATCAAGAACCCATTGTTCGAGCGCGATAACACTTACATGTGTTTCGGCGACGGCAAGGCCTTCGTTGTTGATGTCGTGAACGAACTCAAGGAATCCTAAACCGTTCCTTTGAGTCATCCATTAGCCACCGCTCTCGGTATTCTTCGAATACTGATGGCGGTGGTTGTTCTTTTATTGGGTTTTCCGTTCGCCCTTTTGGTGTTGTTGCTCACCACTGGCAACGTCTACCGACGCGCGCGCTGGGGCTCAGCATTTTCCCATGTCTGGGCAACGATCTATTGCTTCATCTTCGGCCTGCGAATTGAAACGGACGGTACGCCACCACCCTCAGGCAGCTTCGCGGTGTGCAATCACATCTCGCACTTCGATGTGCTGATCATCGCGCGCTTGTTCCCGACCTCGCTGGTGTCGAAGAAAGAGATTCGCAGGTGGCCCGTGATTGGCTTCATGGCTGCGGCCATCGGCACGGTGTTCGTGGATCGCGGCGATCGCGATAAGACCGCCGGCACCGTTGAACAGTTGAGCGGTTACCTACGCGAAGGCGCAACCATCTCCCTGTTCCCCGAAGGTCAGACTGGTGAAGGGAATTGTGTGTTGCCGTTCAAGCGCTCACTATTCGCCGTGCCTGCCGACTTGGGCTTGCCCACCTACCCCATGGCCTTGGTCTATAAATATCAAGCCACAGCCTGGGCCGACGACACGCCCTTCATCGTGCACATGTTCCGCCAGCTAGGTCGCCCGAGCCATCGACTGAAGATCATCTTCGGTGAGCCGATTCCTGCAGGCATGGAACGCAAGCCGCTGGCATTCGAAGCTCAAGCGCGCGTCGAGGAATTGTTCGAACGCGCGCAAAAAGTCTGAGCCTTCGGTCTAGAACTCGTTGTCGCCGAAGTCGTCGGCGTAGAACTGCTGCCTTGGGGCCGCAAAATGGCTCAGTTGCTGGAGCGAACCCAGATATTGCGATAGCGAACTGGGTTGCCGTGATCCTGCAGCTGAATCGGGCGCTTGGCGGAGTAATCCCCCACTGGAGGCAGATTTCGGTGCGTGGTGGGGCCAAGAATCACTCGATTATTATGCACCAGCACGCCATTGTGGAACACGGTTACGCGAGCTGGGTTGACCTCTTTGCCGTCTTCATAACGCGGGGCGGTAAAAGCAATGTCGTAAGTCTGCCATTCTCCAGGAGCCCGGCTGGCGTTTGCATCCGGTGGACACTGACCATAGATGGAGCCGGCAGAGCCGTCGGCATAACTCACGTTGTCGTGCGAATCGAGGACCTGGATTTCATAGAGGTCCATCAAGAACACGCCGCTATTGCCCATGCCCTGGGAGTTGCCTGATGCAGCTTCTGGGGTGGCCCACTCCACATGCAACTGGCAATCACCGAACACCTCTTTGGTTCGAATGCTGCCAGTGGCGTTGACGGTCATCGTGCCATCGGCAACGGTCCACTGTGCGGCCTCGCCCTTGCCATTGCGCCATTGGCTGAGATCGGTTCCATCGAATAGCACCAGCGCATCGGAAGGCGCGCCGCCATATTTGCTCGGCGCCTTGACCTTCGGCGGCTGCGGGCGATTGCGGTCGTGCACGCGCCATGGCTGGCCAGGCAACATAGGAGTGTCGTCGTAACCAGGCTTCTGCTTGGCGGGATCCTGATCACCAAGGCCATCAGAAGCGAGCAGCGGAATCGAAAGGCACAGAGCCGGGGCAGCGAGGAGCGCAATCAGTTTCATGCCGTGAGCATATCGCAAATGAAAGGAACTCGCCGACGTCGGCGAAACCCTGCTAGGATTTCACGATGCAAACGCGGCTCCTCCTGCTTCCAGCCCTGCTTCTCGGCGTTTCCTGCTCTATCATGCCCGGCTATAGCGATGACGATTGCTGTGAGGGTTGCACCGACGACAGCGTGGCAGTGAACGAATCCACCGTCTTCATGGGTGAGGTTCCAATACTGAACCACTTGTTCCAGTCGTCGAACCCGAACGACCGGGATCCGGATCTACCTGCGTCCCTGGATATCCCGAACTTCACCATCTTGACCGGCAAGGTCTCCGGTGGTGGCTTGATTAGCGCTGAGCAGGTCGCCGAGCTTCCTGCCAAGGGTTACACCACTATCATTAACTTGCAGAACGAAAGTGAGCCTGGGGTCAAAGAGGAGCGCGCAGCCGCGGCCGACGCTGGAATCACCTACATCTCGATTCCTTGTTCCGGCAGCAACTTCACACTAGAGGATGGCTACCGGGTTGCCGCTGCCTTGGCCGAGAATCCTGGCCACACCCTGTTCCACTGCCGCTCTGGCGGCCGCGTTTCTGCTGTGTGGGCTTTGACCCGCGGTATCGTCGAGGGCTTGAGCCCCGAAGAAGCTGCTGCCGTTGCTGCGAACGAAGGTTGCCGGCCAATCCCGCAACGCATGATTGACCGCGTTGCCTCCGAACTCACTCCTTAATTGGAAAACCCTGACTACCCCCAAAGGAATCACCATGATCCTCAAGCTTGCCACCTGCGCCCTCACCGTTGCCGCTCTTTGCTCCTGTGCGGGTGAAACCGAGCCAGCAGCGCCATCGATCGATGACCTATCCGGTTTCGTCGGCAAGTGGAGCGGCACCCATAAGCTGCTCGACGACCCCACCGAGTACGAGGCATCCTATGTGGTCGAGCTCGTGGGTAATGAGTTAGTTTGGGATTTCGCTTCGACTTACGGCGACGGCTTCAAAGGCCACGCCGTGACCCATTGGGATGAAGTCAAAGGCAAGTGGGCCGAAAGCTGGAAGGATTCCAGTGACGAGCCGGAATCTTGGTCCTACGGCGATTGGGATGCCTCCACCAACACCATGCGCTCCAGTGCACCCGGCAAGGATTGGACCGATCCGAACATCGATGTGGCCATCCACGGCACCAACATCTTGGGTGAAGGTGAATTCAATTACACGATGACCTTCAGTTACCCAGATGGAAAAACAACCGAGGTCATGTGGATTCACATGACCTCGGTTGAAGGATAGGTCTGAGGGGTCTAGGGGTTAGACCCTAGACCTAGAACTCGTTTTTGCCGCCACCGCCGCTGTTGCCACCACGTCGGCCGCCGCCGAATCCGCCAAAGCTGTTGGAGGACATCTCGGAGTACTGCTCCATCTGTGTTGGGTTCAGCACGGCGCCGAGCTTCTCGTTGGTGGACTCGTTGAGCTCGGTCATCGCGTCGCGCATGGCTTGACGATCCATGGTGCCGGACTCCCGCATTTCGGTGAACATGTCACTGCGTGCAGTGTCGCCTTCGAGAAGGATGGCCTTCATCTGGTCGGCCTGAGCTGCATCCAAGCCTAGCTCGGTGACGTAGTTCTCCATGCGGCGCTCCATCTGCTCTTCGCGGCGAACGGCACGTTGGGCTGCGCGCTCGGCGGCTTCATCGGCCTCGCGCTTCTCGATCGCGGCGTTGACTGCGGCATCGAAGCTGTTGCCCGATGGAATCTCTGCTGGATCCAGGCCGGCAAGTGGATCGCTATTCAAGGAGTTGCCACCGATAAGGCCATCGCCCTGCAAGGTCTGGATGTTGGCCAGGCGCGCATCCAAGGACTGGATGACGCTCTTCTGCTGCGATATCTCGCTTCCGAGCTGGGCCATATCGCCCTGCATGGCATCAATGACGGCGGTCAACTCGCTATCTGAGGTGAGAACGGTCTGATTTTTGCCGCTGTCGACCGGGTCCGTTGCACCTGTGGAGGTGCCAAGGACCATGGAGCCAACGATCCCGCCTGCGAGGCCGGTCACGAAGATGAGGAAGGTTTGTCCGATTTGATTCATGGCAAGGGCGAGGATAACCCCAAAATGGTGATTGGGTTCTCGTTCGGGCCACAAATAAATTCTGGCCTTGCTCAGAACCCGGAGAAAGGCGAGAATAGGCCACGAAACCCTTTTCAGCGATGAAAACCCGCCTTCTAGCACTGCTTCCGATTCTCGTTCTCGCCGCCTGCTCGGCCGAACCGGTTCGTCTCTATCGCCTACGCGAAGCCGACCCAAACACCGCGGAGCGCGCCTCCTATATGCGCTTGGAGCAGGCTGTCAGCCTGGCAAACCAATTTCTTACGGAATCTCAGTACTCCAGGGGTTTCCCAGCAGAAGCGGCCACTTTCAGCCTTGGCATGTCAGACGTGCTACTGCACTTGAAGAACGAAGGCATATTGGTGGTTCGCGTTGAAACTGCCGGTTGGGCCGACTTCCGCACCCAGTTCGGCGACGGCGTCCACCCCACCGAAAATGGTTTCATGACTGCACGTGTGCGTGGCGAAAATGCCACCGGCGATGGCAACTTCGATTCGGCCTTCTTCCAGCTCGAGGCCTCGGAGATGGCGGCCGTCTTGCTGCGTCAAGCCACCACCATGCGCGAGATCCAAGCTCGTGGTGAACTCGATTACTGGCTCAACTACGACCTGCTCGGCCTCGATCCGGACAGTGGTTGGATGGAAAGCAACACCATCGACCGTCGCGCTTACGCGGTGCAAGATGGGTTCTACCAGTGGATGAGTGAAAGCGCTGCTGGCACTGGCGTTGAGATTCCTGGCGAAGAAGGCGAGGAAGAAGTCATCAAGTTGCGTCAGGACATCCCGCGAGGCGGCGGCAACTATCCAGAGCCTGGCGTCGACAACGGCGGCAAGTAAGGCCCCGCTGTTCGCACGGAAAACTCGGCATGCGCGCCGAGGCTTGATTCTTCTGGCTCGCCTAGAAGGCGCCGGTCATCATTGGCACACCAACAACGATGCCAATCAAGGCGATCACGCTGACTGGAATACCGATGCGCAGGAAGTCCTTCCACTGGTAACCACCAGGTCCGTACACCATCAGGTTCGATTGATGACCGATTGGCGTGGCGAAGCAGACCGACGCACTGATCGCGATCGCCAAGATGAAGGCGCGCGTGATGGCTAGACCTTGACCGCTGCTCGGGTCCAAGCCCTGATCATGCGCAATGGTTTCCGCTGCACCGATGGCGATTGGCGTGAGCAACACCGCGACCGCCTGGTTGCTGACCATCGAAGACATCACCGAACCCAATAAGGCGAGCCCACCCAAGGCGGCAATCGGCCCGAAGCCCTGCAAACCATGCACCAGACCTTCCGCCACCACGGCTGCTGCACCGGTGTTTTCCATTGCCTTACCCAAACCGATGGTGCCGATCATGAACAACAAGATGGGCCAATCGATGGCTCGGTAAGCGCGACGGGCAGTCAAGCAACCACTGGCGATCATCGCCACGGCACCACTCAATGCCGCGAACGGGATCAAGCTGTTGTTATGCGTAAGCGAGATCACTGAGAACGCGATCATGACCAGGACGGTCACGACCAGTGAACGCCGCGCCAAACCACGCAACATGACCCAGTTGTGCGCACCCGTCAGCAGGAAGAAATCGGTACTTGCACGCAAACGGGTCTGTGAAGACTCCTCACCACAGACCAACAACAAGTCGCCCGGCTGCAGCACCTGCTTGGATGCGCGTTCACGAATGTGTTGGTTGTTACGCAAGACCGCCACAGTGATTGCGCCGTAATCTCGCCATAAGTGCAAGTCGCCGATGGTGCGGCCGACCATGGGCGAGTGTGGCGAGACTGCGAGTTCAAAGAACTGCATGCTCTTGGGATCGAAACGTGCTTCGTTGAATAGCTTGAGACCAAGCTCATCCTGCAGGCCGGCCAAGTGATCCACCGTGCCGCGCAACATGACCACGTCGCCTTCTTCGATGGTCTCGTTGAAGTACGGCGGCCATACCATTTCTTCGCCGCGTGCGAAAAACAGTAGATCGGCGCGAACGTCGGCGAAGGCTTCCTTGTAGGTGCGGTCGCGCAATGGCGATTGCGGACCAATCTGCAATTCGGTGACGTACTCGCGGTGGTTGGAGCCGGCCAACATTGCGGTCAACGATTGACGACTTGGCAGCAACTTGCGCGCGAAGGTGGCGATGAAGATCACGCCGATAAACAACAGTGGCACGCCGACCGGAGATAGCTCGAACATGCCGATCGGTTCATAGCCGGCATCGGCGGCCATCTCACTCACCAGCAGGTTGGTCGAAGTTCCGACCAGGGTGCACATGCCGCCAAGGATCGTGGCGAAGGCCATCGGAATCAACAAACGCGTGATGGCGATGCCAGTCTTCTGCGCCATGTCCACCAGTACCGGAATGAACACCAACACCACCGCAGTATTGTTCAGGAATGCCGACGTGACTCCCGCCATCAAGGCAACTGCCAGGATCACGCGCCGTTCGCGACCTTCGGAAATGCGCAGCACCGTACGTGCGAAGAATTCCACCGCACCGGTGCGCGACAATCCTTCCCCCATGACATACAGGGCGGCAATCGTCAGCACTGCCGAGTTACCGAACAGGGTCATGGCATCTTCGGGGCCCAGCAATTGTGTGGCTGGGTCGAAGGTCGGATCGAAGAAACGCAGGATCTGGCCGGCGCCGATCAGCACGACCAAAAGGCCGATGCCAATTGCATCAATGCTGGCCTTCTCGGTGACGAGTAGGACCAGAATCGCAGCGACGAGCGCTAGAGCCAGGACGCCTTCAATGCCCATGTGTTGCCAATCGTACCGCCGTGACTTTGTATTCGGGAGTTCCGACCTCGGAATCACGGCCATCACCGGTCAGGACGTTGGCGCGCGCCGCCGCGAAGTGCATCGGCATCCACATCACACCGGGCGATAAACGGTCGGTAACCACCGCAAGTGCGTCGACCTTGCCGCGACGTGATTCGACTTGCACGGCCGCACCATCAAGGACACCCAGGTCGCGTGCATCGGCTGGCGCGATCTCGATAAAGTTGGATCCCTGCTTGTCGACCAGGCCAGCACTGCGCGCGGTCTGGGTGGCTGCGTTGTAGTGGTACAAGGTGCGGCCAGTGGTGAGCAGGAATGGATATTCCTCATCAGGCTCTTCCCAAGGTGGTACGTGATCCACGCCGTAGAACAATCCCTTGCCGCGGATCGGTGCGCCTTCATGAAGGAATTTCGAACCGGGGTGATCGCGATCGGGGCACGGCCATTGCAAGCCGGTCTCCTCGATGCGGTCGTAACGGATGCCGTAGAACTTGGGCATCAAGTCAGCGACTTCATCCCAAATCACTTGTGGCTCGGCCGGCGCCCATTCGGCACCGAGTCGTTTCGCGACCTCAATAATAATCTCCAGGTCGGGGCGCGCATTTCCTGGCGCATCGACCGCCTTGCGCACACGCTGCACGCGACGCTCGGAGTTGGTGAAGGTGCCATCCTTCTCAGCGAAACAAGTGGCGGGCAGAACTACATCGGCATAACGACGTGAAGTCTCGTTCAAGAAGATGTCTTGGCAGACCACGAAATCGACCTTCTCGAAACCTTCCTCGACATGCGCCAAGTTCGGTTCGGAAACGAGTGGGTCTTCGCCCATGACATAGAAGGCGCGCAACTCACCGGTATGCATGCGATCCATCATCTGATCGAGTCGCAGCCCCGGCACCGCACTCAGCGGCGTACCCCAAGCTTGTTCGAAACGTGCGCGGTTTTCATCTTCACCAACCAGTTGATAACCGGGAAGGTAAAGCGGGTTGTTGCCCATGTCGTTACAACCTTGAACATTGTTCTGACCACGCAATGGATTCACGCCGACGGCCTCGCGACCGAGGTGCCCAGTGGCCAATGCCAAGTTCGAGAGCGTGCGCACATTGTCAACACCACAGACATGTTCAGTAATGCCGAGCGTGTAGTAGATGCCGGAACGATCCGTGGTTGCATAAGCACGCGCGGCATCGCGGATGTCATCGGCATTCACGCCACAGACTTCCGCCGCACGTTCGGGTGGCCACTCGGCAACCGCTTGTGCAAAGGCATCGTAATTTTCCGTGAGGTTGTTGATGTAGTCTTGCGCTTGCAAGCCTTCATCCAGAATCACATGCGCCATCGCGTTGACCAACGGGATATCGGTACCTGGCTTCAACTGCAGATGGATATCCGCATGTTGCGCCAACCAAGTCCTGCGCGGGTCGGCAACGATTAACTTTGCGCCACGGCGCATCGCCTTCTTCATGCGCAAGGCCAACACCGGGTGCGCCTCGGTCGTGTTACTGCCAATCACGAATAGGCAATCCGCATCTTCGATCTCTGCGATCGAGTTCGTCATAGCTCCTGCACCTAACGACCTGACCAGGCCGTAAACAGTTGGGCCGTGTCAGGTGGCGGCACAACTATGAACGTTGTTGGTGCCGATCACGGAGCGCGCCAACTTCTGCAGCACATAGACGTCTTCATTGGTGCAACGACTACTCGCCAAGAAACCAATGCTGTCGGCACCATGTTCCTGCTTGACCTTGGTCAGGCCTTCGGCGACACGCGCGTAGGCTTCTTCCCAAGTTGCCGCATGCAACTCGCCATCTTCACCGCGCACCAATGGTTCGGACAGGCGATCGTCGTGATGGATGAACTGCCATGCGAACCTACCCTTGGTGCAAAGATGACCGTCGTTGGGGCCGACACCTTGTTCGGCGGTGACCTTCACGACCTTGCCATCTTTGGTGTTCAGGTCGATCACGCAACCGACACCACAGAAGGTGCAGACCGTGCGCGTTGTATCGCAAGAACTCTCTTCGACACCTTGCGATTGCTTCTCATACAAGGCGCCGGTCGGGCAACTGGAAATACAGCCGCCGCACAACTCACAAGAAGTATCGAGGAAGGAAAGTCCATCGGTGGGTTGCACGATGGCGTTAGGTCCTTGACCCGAATGTTCCAGCGCTGTGACCTGCATCACCTCGTCGCAGTAACGCACGCAACGATTGCACAAAATGCATGCATCGGTGTCGAAGCCGATGAAGCGGTTGCGGTCGTGGTACTGGGCGCGCTCAGGAAACTGAATCGGCGGCGCACCAAGATTGAAACGCTTGGCGACCTTGTCCATTGCGTTAGGGCGGCCACCAGTAGCCGGGCGATGTTCGGCCATGAACATCTCGGCGATCGTGCCACGCACGCGCTCCAAGGAATCGGAACCGGAACGCACCACCATGCCACTTGCCACATTGGTCTTGCATGCAGGCACCGGACGCGGCGCGCCATCCAACTCGACCAAGCACATCCGGCAACCGCCGAACGGCTCCAAGCGATCCTCGTGACACAAGGTTGGAACCTGCGCGCCTTTGCTGCGGCAAGCATCCAACAAAGTCGTTCCGGCGACGACTTCAAGGGCTTCGCCATCAAGATTGAAAGTGATCTTGTCGTGACTCATCAGACTACGGCCTCGCTGAACCAACGTTGCATCTGGCGCACGACCAGGGGTGCAGTGAACCCCAATCCACAAATGGATCCCAACTCCATGGCTTCCAGCCAGCGTTCGGTGACTTCGGGTTCGGGCCATTCATGCACGCCGCTGATCCAATCGGAGAATGCTCGGTTGCCCAAGCGACATGGGGTGCATTGCGAACAGGATTCGTCAGCGAAGAACTTCATGATCTCGGCTGCGACTTCCACCGGTTGCGTTGGCTTGGCATAGACCACCACACCAGCGGTACCCAACGACGTACCGACTTCCTTCAAGCCTTCTGGTGAAAGCGGTGTATCCAAACAACTTGCCGGCAACACCCCCGATGCAGCACCGCCAGGAATCCAACATGAAATCTGTTCGCGATTGACGACTCCACCACCGAAGTGATCGATCAAGTCACGCGCGGTGATCCCGACCGGTGCTTCATAAACGCCGGGACGCTCGACGTCGCCGGACAAGGAATACAAACGGTGCGAGCCTGGGGTCTCGATCTCGCCGGAAAGGATTCGCTCCGCCCACCAGAAGGTCTCGACATTGTTCATCAAGGTTGGCAAACCCCACAATCCACTTTGCGTTGGATAGGGCGGCTTGTGACGCGGCTGCGGGCGCCTTCCCTCCATGCTCTCAAGCAAGGCCGTCTCTTCACCACAAATGTAAGCGCCACCACCAAGCACGATGTCGAGACGTAGCGGCAAACCGGTTGCCGCCGCTGGCGCGATGTTCGGCATTTCTTGCGGTGGCAACGGATGGCCTGGCCGCTGCACCGAACGACCTGGAAAGCCAGCACCATTCCACATGGCGCCCGAACCAGGGCTGAGGAATCCATCCTCAATCAAATCATTGATTGCCACTTGCAAAAAGCGTAACTGCTCAGTGTATTCCGGACGCAAGTAGACATAAGCTCGCACGGCGCCGACCATCGCGGCAGCACGTTGCATTCCCAGCAAGACGCGGCGCGGTTGTTCGTTCAACAACCAACCATCTTTCAGGGTACCGGGCTCGCCTTCATCGGCATTGCATACGATGACCTTGCCACCTTCAGGGGTGGCTTCATTGGCTACGGCTTGCCACTTAATGTGAACCGGAAAGCCGGCACCACCGCAACCGCGCAACCCTTCAAGGCGCTGGATGTCCATCGGCCTCATAATAGCGGGGTGGCAAACCACCGCGCATACTTCACGGCCTTGTTTCTGGGCATTTTGGCGATAGCGCTTTCGGCCTGTTCCAAGTCCGAACCCGTCAAGACTACACACGGTTCCGCGAGCATTCCGCAACGCGCAGTGGTGATTGGTCCTGCCACCGCGGCGAATCTTTTTGCACTCGGCGCCGGCCAACACGTAATCGCCGTTTCCGACTACAACACCATCGAGGCCGCCAAGGAGCTGCCACGCGTCGGCGGCTTATTCGATCCCAACATCGAACGGATCACCGCGCTGAACCCAGACCTGGTCCTGATTCAGGGCCAAGCCAATTCCCTGCAAGGCTATTGCGAAGCTAGCGGCATCGAATTCCGTTCCTTCTCGACCGACACTTTGGCTGCATGGCGCACTGAGATGGAATGGCTAGCGCAACGGTTCGACGTGCAAGAGCAATTGCCCGCCCAACTTCAGCGCATGAGTGATGGCCTTGCCGCGCTCACTGCCTCCGAATCCTCCAACGCCACCCCCCCGCGTGTGTTGTTGGTGATCTCGCGTCGCGCAGATGAGGCCTCCAGCATCATGGTGGCGGGCCACGCCAGTTTCCTCAATGAACTCCTGGTCCATGCCGGCGGACAAAATGTCTTCACCGACAACGATCGCGACTACTTCGACCTGAATGAAGAGAGTCTGATCCGCGCCGCACCTGATGTCATTCTCGAGTTCAGCACCGACACGACCGCCCAAGACGCCCTTGCGGTTTGGCGAAAGGCTTTTCCGGAAGTCCCGGCCGTCCGTGATGGCCGCATCAGGGTTATCGCCCAGGAAGATGCCTTGATGCCGGGGCCGTCCATGCTGGAAACTGCCCAAGCCATCGCCCTGGAGCTGCAGGAATAGGCGCAGCCAAAAAAGAAAGGGCCCCTACCTTTCGGTAGAGGCCCTTCAGCAAGGGGTGCCTTGGTTTATTACTCAGGGCGACTCAGTTCTACGTGGCCAGAGCCAAGTACAGAGTCTTCACCTGGGCCACTCATCAGCGTGCCTTCGTCGTTGATCAGCAGGTAGCTGAAGGTCAGAGTCGAGCCGTCGGTAGCCACTAGAACGACTTCCTGAAGCAGGCCAATGTTCTCGTTGTCGAGCCTAAAGACGCCTTCGTTACCGGCTGGCAAGTAGTGGTGCACGATCACCGAGCTGGATGGCTTGGTCAGAGCCGCACGGATAAGGTTGCCGTCGATGTCGACTTCCAGCTGGGACAGGCGGAAGCGGTCTGAGGAGTTCAGGGCTTGACCAAGCCATTCACCGGAGATCAAAGCAGTGGTGAAGGCTGCGCCACCATCAGAAAGGCGAATCTCGAAGGTTCCTTCGTAAGCGGTGCGCTCTGGCTCGTTACGGGTGAAGGTACCGTTGATGGTGTTGCGTGCTAGGTTCATTGCACCCTCGAGGTGCAAGACACCAGACTCAACGCTGGCCAAGGTCAGATCCAAGAAGCCGTCGACCGTGAATGTGATATCCAAAGAAGCGGTGCCTGGTTCCCAGTCTCCACCTCCGCCTTCAGAGGCGTCGAGCAGGTTACCGGTCAGCATTTGCAGAATGAGGTTGCGATCTCCGCGGGATTCCAGGAATGGAAGGATCTCGCCGGCCCAGTTGCCGTCGAGGTCGGCCAGGGCGAACTGAGTGCCGCCGCCGCCGTTGTTGCCGCCGTCGCCAGCGCCAGCACCAGCGCTACCGCTGGTCGAAGAAAGGCCTCCGCCACCGCAGGAAGCCAATAGGCCGAGCGAAGCGACGAGGAAAATGCGAGTAAGAGTATTTTGGAACATCGAGGTAATCGTGTGGGATGTTGGTCTTGCGCAAGGAAAGTGACCTAAGTCCTTATGCTGCAACCGCCTGCGAGGGGCTTTCTTGGCCAAAGACAGCTAATGTTACCCCGCAAAATGGAGCGCGGAGGAAAAAAGCTAATCCCTGTCCTAGCTTGACACAAAAGCTGCTATGCGAATGCTGCCTCCACAATTTCGCAGAAACAGTGGCCGAAGAGCAAATGTGCCTCTTGGATGCGCGGCGTATCGTTGCTGGGTGCAACAAATGCGACATCACATAGGAATCGGAGCTTGCCGCCATCCTTGCCAGTCACGCCAACAATCTTGGCGCCCTGACGGCGGGCAGCAGCAACGGCACGCAAAATGTTTTCGCTATTGCCGCTAGTAGAGATTGCGATAAACACATCTCCTGTGCGCACATGGGCGCGGACCTGGCGTTCAAAGACCTCTTCAGCGGGGTAATCGTTGACCAGCGCCGTGTAAGTGCTTGAGTTCACCGTGAGCGCATGCACGTTTAGTGGGTCACGCTCTAGTAGGTAACGCCCAACCAGTTCGGCAGCCCAATGTTGGGCATCTGCGGCGCTTCCGCCATTGCCGGCCAAATACACGCCACCCTCGCCGCGCAATGCATCGATCGCGAGGTTGGCGGCTTGCTGGACTTCCTCCACGAAGGAGTCGCCTAGGGCCAGGTAGGTCTGCTGCGCCTCTTTCAAGCGCTGATGCAAAATGGCGTCGGTCTTGGACGTCATGATGCGAGATTCTAACAGCGTTCCGGACAGTCGACTGCCCCCCTCCAGCACCCTCTCAACGCCTAGTTGGGCGCGATTGTTAGCATTTGGCGGTGAGCCTCAGCACCCACTCCCTGTCCGTGACTTTCGGGACCGCCTCGGACCCGCCGGTCTTAGATGGTGTGGATTTCGAGTTGGAGGCTGGTCGCTTCGACATGATCGTCGGCGCCAACGGTGCAGGAAAGAGCACGCTGCTGCGCTCGATGGCCGGTTTGCTCATTCCTCAGCGCGGCAAGGTTTCACTCGATGGGCGCGATTTACGCCAGTTGCCGCTGGCCGAACGGGCCCGCCACATCGGCTTTTTGCCGCAGGAGGTTTCACCCGCCTTTACCTACAGCGTGGCCGAGGCCGTGGCTTTGGGCGCCCGCGTGGCTGGTTTGGGGCACTGGTTCGACCATGGTCTCGCCGGAGCCGCTGCCCGTGCCGTGGACCAAGCACTCGATCAGGTCGACGCCCTTGCTCTGCGCGACCGCCGTCTCGATGAACTTTCCGGCGGCGAACGACGTCGGGTGCTGATCGCCAGCGTGTTGGCTCAGCAACCGCGCTACCTATTGCTCGATGAGCCAGCCGCCATGCTCGACCTGCAGCATCAGTCAGAGTTGTTCGGCTTGCTGCACCACCTGGCCGGCGAAGGCCTTGGGGTGTGCTGCGTAACCCATGACTGGAACCTGGCGGTGGGATTCGCCGATCGCCTCACCGTTCTACACCAGAGCAACATCCTTGCCAGCGGCCCTCCGGCGGAGTTGCTCACCGCTGAGATCCTGAATGCCGTCTTCGGCGACCACTTCGCCCTGCTACAACATCCCGACGGCCGTCCGGTGGTGGTTCCCAAATGACCCCACGCCCGCGCCTGTTGCTCTTGTGGCTGACTGCCTTCTCATTGGGATGCGGCTTCCTCGCCCCCTTCTTAGGTACAGAGCCCATCGCCATCGGCACGGCCACCCTCGAATGGCTAAGTGGCGACCGCAGTAGCTGGTCCACCGATACACGCATCCTCGACCTGCGCCTGCCGCGCGTGCTGCTCGCATGGTTGTCGGGCGGTGCCCTCGCGGTGGCCGGTGCCGCCATGCAAACGCTGCTGCGCAACAGTTTGGCCACTCCCTATACGCTCGGTGTCTCCACCGCAGGCACCTTTGGCGCCTTCCTGTGCCTGGCCTTCCCGTCGGTGGCCGGTTTGTTGATACTGCCACGTTTCGCCGCCCTGCTGTTCGCCCTCGCCGCCACCTTCCTAGTACTCAGCGTGGCGCGCCGCAGTCACCGTTCCGACGGCATCATCCTCGCTGGCGTCACTTTGAACTTTCTGTTCGGTGCCGCCCTGATGATGGTGCGTTATCTGGCCGATCCCTACAAACTGGCTGTGCTCGACCGCTGGCTGATGGGCTCTCTAGATGTGGTCGGCTTCGACACCCCATTGAGCTTGCTGCCATGGCTGGCCATCGGTTTGGTCCTGCTGATGCGTCGCACCGACGCCCTCGACCAGTTCGCCTTCGATCCTGAGATGGCCGCCGCCCGCGGGATCCAAGCCAAGACCATCCGTCGCGACGGCCTCCTTGCCGCTAGTTTGCTTGCAGCGGCTGTAGTGGCCTATACGGGACCGATTGGCTTCATTGGACTGTTGGTTCCACATGCCTTGAGGGGTTACACCGGCATGCGCCACGCCCTATTGCTGCCAGCCTGCTGGCTTGCGGGCTCCGGCTTCCTGGTGATTGCGGACCTTTGCGCACGCAGTCTGGAGATCGGCGGACGCCACTCGGAGATGCCAGTCGGAATCCTGACGGCGCTGGTGGGCGGACCGTTCTTCCTGTGGGTGCTGATGCGCGAGCGCTAGAGAACTGCCTCCAATCGGCGAAACACAGCTTTTCAGGCCACTGTACAATTCGCCGCCATGAGTGCCCCCGAGCCCGACAAGATTACCATTCAACACTGCCTAGTTTCATTCAAGGAAACCCCAGTAGAGGCCGACCGTAGCAAAGACGATGCGCAGGCTTTGGCCGCGCAGATTTTGGAGCGCGCCCAAGGTGGCGAAGACTTCAACGCATTGGTGCGCGAGTTCTCGGATGATCCTTCGCCAGAAGATCACCCACAGCCAGGCACGTACCACATGCTCAACAACGACGTTGAGGGCCTCGACTTCGGTCAGGTCATCTCCGACCTGAACGGCCGCGCTGCCGAGAAGGAAGAAGAGCTGAAGAAGGCCATCGACGGCGGGTCCCTGGAGCTTGAAGCAGCTCAAGCACAAATGGAGGCCTTCGTTGCTGAGCTTCAGGCAGAAGCAGAAAAGATGCAGTCCACCACGCCACACCCACGCGCCGCAATGGTGCCAGGTTTCGGCGACGTCGGCTTCGGTCTCGCCGAAGGTGAAGTTGGCCTCGCCAGCTTCGATGAAGAGAAATCGCCATTCGGTTGGCACGTCATCAAACGCCTCGCCTAAGCATCGTGTTCTTCTCACGGCTGCGATTCGCATTCCTTCTGGTTGCAATCGCAGCCGTTTCCTGTTCTGGCCACCGATCTACTTCGGCAAGCGCCAACGCTAGTTCGGGACCCTCCGCTTATCTACCGGAATCGGTCACGCCACCTAACATCATCCTTTACTTGGTCGATGATCTCGGTTGGCAAGACTTGAGCGTGCCGATGCACACGGAGGCCACCGGCTTCAACAAGCAGTACCGAACGCCGCACTTGGAGCGCCTGGCTTCGCGCGGCATGAAGCTCACCCAAGCTTATGCTGCCAGCCCGGTGTGCACGCCAACGCGCACCAGCATCCTGCGCGGCCAACACCCGGCAAGCACGCGTATTACCGATTGGACTCTGCATGTGGATCGAGATTTCTCGCGCGGCATGGAGGAGCTGTCGGACCCGACGTGGAACAAGGCGGGCCTTGGTCCGGATCCATTCTTGCTGACCAATATGTTGGCTGAGCAAGGTTATCGCACCATCCACATCGGCAAGGCTCACTTCGGTGCGCGCAATACGCCGGGTGCGGATCCAACCAACTTGGGGTTCGAACGCAACGTCGCTGGACATGCTGCGGGTGGTCCTGGCAGTTACTTCGGTGAGAAGAATTACGGCAACAAGGAGGATAGCCCCTGGGGTGTGCCTCATCTTGAGGAGTATCACGGCACGGATACTTTCCTGACCGAAGCACTCACCCTTGAGGCCGAAAAGGAAATCGCTGCCGCCGCCGACGACGATCGCCCCTTCTTCATGAATATGGCGCACTATGCGGTCCACGCACCGATCCATAAAGACCCACGTTATTACGACGACTATCGTGCCGACGGCCTTGACGATGCCGAAGCGCGCTACGCCGGATTGGTCACTGGAGTGGATGACAGCCTTGGTCGCATCTGGGCCAAGCTCGAGGAGCTTGATATTGCTGACAACACCTTGATCGTATTCTTCTCCGACAACGGCGGACTTAGCGCTCATGCACGCGGCACCACTCCAAATGGAACGGCCAAAGATACCCACAACAAACCGCTGCGTTCGGGCAAGGGTTCGGGTTATGAAGGTGGAACGCGCGTGCCGATGATCGTTGCTTGGGCGGGTCAGCAACCTGGGTGGATGGCAATTGAAACCGATAGCGTCAATCACAGTCCGGTGCTCTCCACCGATCTATACGTCAGCCTGTTGCAACTCGCAGGCGTTCCCGCAGCCAACCTGGATGCCGCCGACGCTCATGGCCAGAGTTTCGTGCCGCTATTGCAAGGTGCCGAATCGCTGCCGCAACAACGCGCGCTTGCTTGGCACTATCCACACAAGTGGGGACCGAACGGCGATCGCTATGAGCCGTACACCGCCTTGCGCGATGGCGACTGGAAGATCATCTATTGGTATGAGGCTGCGGAATGGGAACTGTACGACTTGGCACGGGACCTGGGTGAGCAGCACAACCTGCTGCGAGACAAGCCAGATGTGGCTGCGCGAATGCAGCAGCAACTTCGTGAATGGATGGCCGATGTGGATGCGCAACGCCCGATTTCCAAACTGAGCGGTTTGGAGCTGGATATTCCCTGATTCCACTTTTTTGGGGAGAGCCGTGCCAGGGTGGGCGGACTCGCAATCCCCACCAAAACTCCCACATGGTTCCTTCTAGAATTTTTGCCACCTTGCGTGGTGTCTTACTCCTTTTCGCTGTTTGCTTTTCTCTTTCTGCCACTGCTGCCGCCCAGACACACAACTGGGCCAACGGCGTAGGCGGCGATTGGGATGACCCACTGAACTGATCCCCGAACAGCGTGCCGAATGGCGCAGGTTCTTATCCATCGATTTCCTTCAATGCCGGTGCCGCATACACCGTCAACTTGAACTTGAATCTGGTCATTGATCAGGCTGCTAGTACCACCTTCACCAACAGCAACCTATTGACCGTCATCGCTGGCAGCGGCGGCCCAAGCAATTTCAAAGGTGCAGTAAGCAACACACTTGGGCGTGAGCCCAAAACAAGGTTAGCCGCAACCCCGAAAGGAGTTGCGGCTGACTTCTTTTTGGGGAGCGATCTACTCGGTGCCGGCGCTGCCAGCGATGTCCTTGCGACCTTCGTCATCTTCATCGTAGTAGTCGAGCTGATCGACCGGTACGACGAGCGAGGTAATCACGTTCATGCTGTGCGAGATGATGCGCTTGAAGTAACGGTAGGTCAAGGCGCTGACCGCTGACTTGCCATCGGGGTCATCGCGCACCACCATGGCGACTGCGCGGTCGTCGCAATGCTTGGCCAGAGCATCGGCCTGGGCGATGAAGACCTTGGCGTCTTCCTCGTCTTCCGACTTGTAGATGTTGCGCGCCTTGGCGAGCAGGCGTGTGATTGTGGACTTGGTTTCGAGCAGGTCTTCGCGCACGCCATCGGGGAAGCTGCGATCGAGCACGGCCAAGTCGAAGATGTTCTTGCAGTAATCGCCGATACGCTCAGCATCTTTGATGATGCTCATCATGACCAGGTCACTGGCAATCGCGCCGGTGCCATGCATGGTCAAGTGGGTGATGATGCGCCGACGAATGCGACGCTCCAGACGGTTGATGCGCTTATCGGTTGCCCACAGGTCTTCTTTCACCGCTTCCGGATCAGTACCAGCAAGCAAAGTGTTGGAGGCCGTCTCGAACATATAGCGGCCATCCTCGAGCATCTGCTCGAAGTACTGGAACACCTCTTCAACGGAAGTGACGCTGGTTTGAATGCGTTTGAGCCAATCGAACATGGTTGTTTAAGGGTGAGGCGTTTTCGGAACTAGAAGAGAAAGACCCCGGTGACCGGGATGAGGACGAACATCACCAAGACATAGACGATGACGATCATTTTGTTGCGCACTGCAGTGACTGCAAGTCCGCGAGCCATTCGGATCGGGATTCTCCGAACTGCCGCGATCGGGTAGACCAGGATGGTCGCCGATAGGTTGAACAGCATGTGCACCAAAGCGATCTGCAGACCGTTGATGTCGGTCGCCAGCGAAGCCAGGAACGCCGTGATGGTCGTACCAATGTTAGCACCCAGCATGACCGGGAATGCGTTGTCCAAGGTCAGTACTCCCGAGGAGCACAGCGGTACCAACAACGACGTGGTGATACTCGACGACTGCACTGAGAAGGTGATCAAGGCACCGATGGCGATGCCGATCAGGCCGGAGCGCTTGAGCGCGCGGTTCAGTGCCTTCTCTGCTCGGTCGGCGATGACCTTGCGCATCAACTTGGTAATCGCGGTCAGCGAAACGAAGATCAATCCCAAACCGACGGCCAGCATCACGAGCGACAACCAGCCTCCACTGAGGCTGATGGCTTCGAGGCCGTCCTGCACGATGCCGGCGATCGATTTCACCGCCGACTTCAGCGGGCTGTTGAACTTTCCTCCGGCATCGCCGACGGGCAGCATCTCCGAGATCTTCTTTGCACCAGTGGACAGGAAGCCGGTCATCATCTGAATCGGCAGGAAGATCGCCACCGCCATCAGGTTGAAGAAGTCGTGCACCGTGGCTGCTGCGAAGGCGCGCCGGAAATCATTGCGTCGGCCAATGCTGCCCAGGCTCACCAGCGTGTTGGTGATGGTGGTACCGATGTTGGCACCCATGATCAGCGGAACGGCGGCCTCCACCGACAGGGAACCGGATCCCACCAGGGCCACGATCATCGAGGTGGAGACGGAGCTGGATTGCACCATCACCGTGGCAAGGACTCCTGCCGCCAGGCCGGCAAAGGGGTTGGAGATTCCCTGGAATAGGTTGTCTGTATATTCCGAGCCTAGGAGCTTGATACTGGTTTCCATCAACTTGATGGAAACCAAGAACAAGAACAGCAGCGCTAAGAGGCCGCCAATGCGAGCAAGGGCTGCCGGCAGGCCTGAGCGCTCAGGGTTCTCGGGGGATTGGGCGGGAGGCGAGAGGCTTTCCATGGTCCTTCGGTGAAGGTTCGCGGAAGAGAATATGAGCGGTCCGTGAAGATTGGGTGAAGTTGGCGACAGAAACAGAACAAATTGTCTGCTTTCTCGATCAGCCGGCTCTTCAGCCTAAGAAACGAAGCGCGACGGCTTCGGCTTTGGCAGGTCTTTCACATTGGCTGACTCGCTGGTCTCGCCATTTGCACTTTCCTGGTTCACCGCGAAGGAATAGCTGCAATCGCCGCGGCTAAGCACATCTTGGGAGGCTTCGGGGCGCCCGTAGCCTTCGACCAATTCTTCCAGGATGCCGTAAACGGCGGGCAGCGCATCGGTGTCCAACGCCTTGTTCAGCTGCTGGATCAAACGCGCCACAGTCTCGCGATCCGGCCCGTCTTCGGAGGCCTTGAAGATCTTCGGATGGGATGTGGCCTCACTACGACGTGGGTCCACCAACAGCTCTTCAACCAGCTTCTCGCCAGGGCGCAGGCCGGTGAAGGCGATCGGAATCTCGCGGCCCAAGCTGCGGGTGGCGAAATCGACCATGCGCTTGGCCAGATCGAGCACGCGAATCGGCTCACCCATATCCAGCAAGTAGACCTCTCCGTTGCTGCCCATGGCCGAAGCCTGAACCACCAACTGTGCGGCCTCTGGAATGGTCATGAAGTAGCGCTGCACATCGGGGTCTGTAACCGTGACCGGACCACCCGAGGCGATCTGGCGGCGGAACAGCGGCACCACCGAACCCGCACTATCCAATACGTTGCCGAAGCGAACGATCGTGAAGCGCGTGGAAGTATTCTTGCCCTGCGCTTGGAAACGCGAGCGTTTGCCTTCCTCGGCGACCAACAACACGGCCAACTCAGCCATGCGCTTACTTGCCCCCATCACGTTACAAGGACGAACGGCCTTATCTGTGGAGACGAACAGGAAGGAACTCACTCCGGCGCGAACTGCAGCGCGCGCGGCATTCAAAGTACCAACGACGTTGTTGCGTACACCCTCGATTGGGTTCTGCTCCACCAGTGGTACATGCTTGTAGGCTGCTGCGTGATAGACCGACTCGACGTCGAAGCGGCGGTAGGTTTCTTCCAGGCGGCCTTCATCCAAGACCGAGCCGAGCACGGCCGCAACCTTCAAGTCTGGGTAAAGCTCACCGAGTTGCATCTCGATGGAGTACAACGCGTACTCGCTGATCTCGAACAAGACCAGTTGCGATGGACCAAGAGCTGCAACCTGGCGGCACAACTCACTGCCAATCGAACCGCCGGCGCCAGTGATCATTACGGCGCGGCCAGGAATGACCTCACGCAGCAGGTTGTCGTCGGGCAAGACTGCGGTGCGCCCAAGGAGGTCATCGACGTGGACCTCGGACAAGTCTGAAAGACTGTGTCCTCCACGAACCAAGTCCAAGAAGTTTGGCACCTCAAGGATGTTCAAGCCGGCGCGCTCCAGCATTTGGATCATCTGACGGCGGTGGGCAGCATCGGTGGCCGGTGCCGCAAGCAGAGCTTTCTGGATGCCGAACTTCTCGACCAAGCGCGAAATCCGGGTGGGTGCGAAGACCGGTAGCTCGGCCATGCGCATGCCCCATTTGGAAGGCTCGTCATCGAGGAAGGCTACCGGGCGGTAGTCCTCGGAGTAGCTCAAGCTTTGCGCCAGTTGCATGCCAGCCGAACCCGCACCATAGATCAGCACCGGCTCCATGCGCGCATCATCTTTGGTCAGGTGACGAGCGATTCGGGCAAGGGCTTCGCGGCCGGCAATCACCAGGGTGGTGGCCACGAAAGGCTCGATCACAAGGATCGAACGGGGCACGCCGTGCAGGCGGAATAGGAAAATGGCGGTTCCGAAGCCAATCGTAGAGATCACGATTCCCTTCAGGGTTGTGACCACCAATTGGTTGTTTGGATGACGCAGCACGAAGCGATACATGCCGACCAGCGTGAACACCGGCACCCTTACTGCCACCATTGTGAGCAGCAGCCACCCATAGTTACCGTGCACATCCGGCGTGAGGGTGGAGCGTCTTACAGCCAAGGCAATCCACAATGCCAGCGCAAACAGCGCAACATCAATGGTGGCCAAAACAAGGCGTTTTTGGCGACGCGAGAGGGTATGAATCAACATCTGCAGGAAACAGCTGCGGTCAGAGTAACGCTGGCTTGGGCTCCAACGCCAGCGCATTGTATCAGAGGCCTCATTGTCGGTCCGGAGATTGGTGACTTGGGCTGTCTTTCCGACATCCTGGCTAGCTGGCCGGACTCAAGGATTCAAACAGCCGCGACCAGCGTGGTAAGACCGTTTTAGCTGTGAATTCCCGCTCGGCAAGAAATCGGGCCCGCTGTCGTTTTTGATCCAAATCCTGCCTCTCAGAGACCGCCAGGCGGATGACTTTTGCCAATTCCTGCGGGTCCCCTTGGGGTGCGTGATAACCGACCTCTTCCTCCTCCACCATCTGCGCCAGCTCACTCTCGGATTCAATGACCAGCAGCAAGGGCGCGCCAACCCCAAGGTAGGTCATGGTCTTACTGGGATAGGCGTAGCGAAAGATATTCGGATTCAGTGCAATCAGACACAAGTCGGCGGTGGCCAACACGTGGACCGCATTCTCGATCGGCTGATAACCGTGGAAGAAGATGCGTTGGTTGAGGCGTTCGCCGGCCAACTCCTCTAGCGCGCCACGCCCGGCACCATCGCCGAGCAGCTCAAAACGCAAATCTGGAATGTCATCCAATAAAGCCACTGCATCTATGACGGTCTCAAGCCCCTGAAATCGTCCAATATTGCCGGCGAAAAGCAGGCGGAAACAGCCTTTGGGCTTCTCAAGCCCTTCTGGCATGCTGCCTTCGCCAGTGAAGGACTCGAGCTGAAAGTTATTCAGCACCTCTACGTTGTTGGTCACCAAGCCACGGGCGGCAAGGGCGTCGCGCATGTCGGTCGACAGCACCACCACCCGCGAGGCCAACTCGCAGTTGCGCCGGTCTACGCTCGCCAGCCAGCGCGTGAACCAACTGTCCTTGGCCATGTCCGACGTCAGCGCGATCTCCGGATAGATATCCATCATGTGATAGATGAAGGAGCCGCCGCGTTTGCGCGCACATACTCGCGCGGTTGCCGCCACCAGCACTGGTGGCATGGTTGAGGCCATCACCACCTCGTACTTATTCTCGGCCTTGCGGAAAAGGATCTGCCGGGTAATCGCGAACATGAACAACAACATGTTCAACGCCCTCAAAGGCCAATTGCCTTTCGACTCGGGCAGCAAGCGGCAGCGCTTCACGGTGACGCCATCCAGTTGTTGCACGCGCGGCATCTTCATCGCCGCCGTCGCTTTGGTGTACGACGGTGGCGCAGTGAGCACGGTGACATCATGTCCATCGGCAGCGAGCTGCGTCGCGATCGAGCGCAGCATCGATGCATAAGGTGGCGCGTCCGGCCAGAACCAACGATGGATCAGGAGGATCTTCACGCGGTCTGCTCCTTAGGAATCGCGCGAGAAGCCGGTTGGCATTGCCAGGTTTGACCAAGCGCGGTGCAAGCGTGCGGTGCCGAGCATCAAATTCAACACGCGTTGCGAAGTGTTGGTGACTTGATAGTCCGCAGGTACTTCGGCGCGCTGCCCGGCGGCAAACATGGCCAGCGCCGACGCCACTGCTGGGCGCACGTTTTCACTGTCCAAACCGCAGACGATGATGGTGCCGGTGTCCATGGCTTCCGGCCGCTCGATCGCTTGACGCAAAGTCACTGCAGCGAAATCCATCATTGCCGATTCCTCGGAGATGGTGCCACTGTCGGACAGCACGCAAAGGCTATCGCGCTGCAGGCGGTTGTAGTCGAAGTAACCGAAAGGCTTCAAGAAACGAATGTCACCCTTGAGGTCAGAGCGACCCAGTTCATCCAGGCGGTTCTTGGTACGCGGATGAGTAGAGACCAAAACTGGCACTTTGTAGTCCGCGGCCAGGGCTTCGAGTGTGTCGAGCAACATGCTCAAACGTTCTGGGTGATCGACGTTCTCTTCACGGTGCGCGCTGACCAGGAAGTACTTGCCTTTCTCGACCTGGTTATCAGCAAGCGCGGTGGAAGACTCGATGCCCTCGCGGTAATGGTCGAAGACTTCGCGCAATGGCGAGCCGGTCACGTAGACACGCTTCGGCTCCAGCCCTTCACTCAACAAGTGCCTGCGCGCATGCTCGGTGTAGGCAAGATTGAAGTCGGCCAAGTGGTCGATTAATTTTCGGTTGGTCTCTTCCGGCACGTTGGCATCGAAGCAACGGTTGCCGGCCTCCATGTGATAGACCGGAATACGCATGCGCTTGGCCATGATCGCGGCAATTGCGCTGTTGGTATCGCCAAGAACCAGGAAGGCATCGGGCTTTTCGGTGAGCAGGACTTTCTCGATCTCAATCAAGATGTTGCCGAGGACCGCACCGAGCGAAGATACGTCAACACCCAGGAAATGATCGGGCTTGCGTACACCCAACTCCTCGAAGAAGACCTCGTTGAGTTCGTAATCCCAGTTCTGTCCGGTGTGCACCAAAACATGGTCGGTGTGTTCATCCAAGCGCGCGAGCACACGCGACAAGCGAATGATTTCCGGGCGCGTGCCCAAACAAGTCATGACCTTCAGCTTCTTCACTGGACGTTCTCCCAGATCGTGTCCGGCGCATCGGGATTGAAGACCTCGTGCGACCAGAACATGGTGAGCAATTCGGAGTCACCGGTGTTGGTGATCTCGTGCGTATGCAAAGTCGGCATGTCAACGAACTGTGGTTGATCGCCACGGACATGGAACTCCTTCACTTCATTGTCGAATAGACGACGAATGCGGATCACAGCCGAGCCCGCCACCACCAAGAAGCGTTCCACCTTGTGGTAGTGATAATGATTACCGCGCGTGATGCCTGGTTTGGTGGTCGACAGGAAAGTCTGGCCGCCATTCAATTCGCGTACCGCCTCGAACAGGGAGCCGCGGTCATCTGTGTGCAGCTGCAAGTCAACCGGATAAGCCTGCGGGTACAACGCGGAGCGATAACAATTGAACAAGCGTAGATCCAGATCGTTGCGCAAATCCGGCACGGTGCGATTCTCCAAATAGGATGTGGCAAAAGTCTTCAAACGCGAAAGCAATCGCGAAACCTTCATTGCTACGCCACGCGGAGTGCGTGCTTGGCTGGCCGGAATTCCTTCGGGGTCGGCGACCACGGCGCGAATATTCTGCAGTGCGGCCGCTGCTACATCCGAGGCATGCAACAACTCCAAGTCACCATCGTGATCGATGACCGGCGTCTCGCCATTGGCAAGTTGATGACAAAAGGTATGCACCACCGAGTTATAAAAAGGCTTGCCATGCTCACCGAATACATGCGGCAGGATCAAGTCGGTGAAGTGACCACCTTCCTTCTTGGCCCAAGCAGAAAATGCTTCGGCGGCATCGCGCTTCGAACGACCGTAATGGTTATTGCGTAGATAATGCGTGGAGTTCGAGAACAACACATGCGGCTTCACCTTGCGCGCGCGACATGCCGCGATTATCTGCTTGGCAAGGCCAACGTTAGTGACGTAGATGTCTTCTTCATCACCACGGTTCATTCCAGCCAGGTGAATGATGGCATCGCATTGTGAAACGAATTCCTCAAGCGCATCTTCACTCTCGAAGACCGCTCGCCCGGCCGGCACCACTTCCACATCTTCCAGTGGCGAGAATGCACAGCGGGTATGCCAACCAATGAGGCCGTCGACTCCAGTGATCCCGACTTTCAAAACCTTGGGCACGACCTAGAGCCCCGCCTCTTTGAGTTCCTGGCGAATCTCCGGCAGCGATAACAACAACTCCTCGACTTGCGCCACGTTCAGGCGCTCGGTGTTGTGCGAGGTGTAGTCCTCGACCTTGATCTCTTCCGTATCGCCTTCGGTGAAGAACTTGCCGTAGTTGAGATCGCGACCATCCATGGTCACACGCAGGTAATCACCCATGTCTTCCGACCGCCGCAACTCTTCGGCATTGGCAAGTGCCTCATAAAGCTTCTCGCCGTGACGAATGCCGATCACCTTGACCTCATTATCCGCCTTGAACAAATTCTTGGTCGCGGTAACCAGATCGCCAATGGTGCAAGCTGGAGCCTTACGCACGAACAAGTCACCTTGCTGTGCATGCGTGAAAGCAAACTCGACCAGGTCTACCGCCTGGGTCAATGGCATCAAGAATCGCGTCATGCTGGGCTCGGTCAGAGTCAGTGGACGGCCGCTGCGAATCTGTTTCACGAACAGTGGGATCACCGAACCACGTGAGTACATCACGTTGCCATAACGCACGCAGGAGATGCGTGTTTCCTCTTTCGACAGGGTGCGCGCGGCGGCCTGAGCCACCTTCTCCATCAACGCTTTGGTCATGCCCATGGCGTTGACCGGATAGACCGCTTTATCGGTCGACAAGCAGACCACGCTCTCCACCCCAGCGGTGACGGCGGCATCAATCACATGACGGCTGCCAGCCACATTGGTCTTGACCGCTTCCATGGGGAAGAACTCACAAGAGGGCACCTGCTTCAGGGCGGCGGCGTGAAAAACCATGTTGACGCCCTTCATCACGCGCTTCACGCTGCCGGCGTCGCGGACGTCGCCAATGTGAAATCGCAGCAGAGGATTGGAATAGTCCTCACGCATGGCATCTTGCTTGGCCTCATCGCGGCTGAAGATGCGAATCTCACCGACCCCGCGCGTGAGCAAGTGATCCACCATGGCCTTGCCGAATGAGCCGGTGCCGCCGGTGATCAGGATTGTCTTGTCTTGCAACATGTCGCTACGGGAGGGAATAGCGCTCCCGACCAACAGGGTAGCGATGCCGCCCCCTCAGCGGCAGTAGGGGCGCCCAGCCACGGCCAAACGGCCACCTGGAGACTTGGCTTTGCGATTGCGGTATCATTTCCTTTTCCCAGGTGGATCATGGCTCAGCTCCCTTCATTCGATTTCTCCCCAGTCGTCATCCTCGGGGCCGCGCGAAGCGGGACAAATATGCTGCGCGATGTGCTGTGCAGCCTGCCAGGTGCGGAAACTTGGCCCTGCGATGAGATAAACCCGGTGTGGCGCCACGGCAACTTGGATGTCTCGCACGACGCCTTCCCGCCAGAGCTCGCCAGTGCTTCGATCAAGCGATTCGTGCGCAAGCGCTTCCGCAAGCAAGCCAAACGCAGCAAAGCAACGTGGATGGTCGAAAAGACCTGCGCCAACACCCTGCGCGTCGGCTTCATCCATGCGATTCTCCCCGAAGCGCGCTTCGTGCATATCAGTCGCGATGGTTACGACGTCGTGCCGTCGGCGATGAAGCGCTGGAAGGCGCCGCTGGATTTGAGTTACACCATCGCAAAGGCTCGCTTCGTGCCGTGGACCGATTTCCCCTACTACCTGTGGCGATTCACCAGCAATCGGGTGGCTCGTCTTGGCAAGCGCGCCGAACGCACCGTTTCCACTTGGGGACCGCGCTTTCCGGGCATGGATAAGACCTCTAATGACATCTCGCTGGAGGAACTGTGCGCGCGACAGTGGCAGAGTTGCGAGATCGCCGCCAACGAGCAACTCGCGCATTTGCCCGCCGATCAGGTGCTGTCGATCCGTTACGAGGATTTCGTCGTGAACCCGCTGCCCAATATGCAGCGCATCCGCAAATTCCTGGGCGCTGATTGGAGTGATGAGCAACTCGCCGCATCGGTGACCAATGTGCGGCCTGGCAGCGTGGGTAATGGCAAGCGTCAACTCAGCGAAGAGCAGCTGGATGCGCTGGCCCCATTCCTGCAACCCGAGCGCGTCAACGGATAAGCGATGAGCGGCGAACAAATGGCGCTGAAAAGGTGTTTCGACCTGCTGCTTGCCATCTTTGGGCTGGTCACATGTGGCTGGCTGATTCTGCTCGGCTGGTTGGCCGCGCGCCTTAGCACCGGCGAATCTGGAATGTTCCGCCAACAACGCGTTGGCAAGGATGGCAAAGTTTTCCGCATCGCCAAGTTGCGCACCATGCGTAGCGGCACCGGCGCCGAAACCACATGCACCTCGGCCGACGACCCGCGCATCACCAAGGTCGGCCGATGGTTGCGCGTCTTCAAGCTCGATGAGCTACCGCAGCTTTGGAATGTGCTGCTTGGCGAGATGAGCTTCGTCGGCCCGCGCCCCGATGTGCCCGGGTTTGCCGACGCCCTCGAAGGCGAGGACCGTGTGTTGCTGTCTTTACGCCCTGGGATTACGGGTCCAGCGAGTTTGCTTTTCCATGATGAAGAGCAACTGCTGAACGCGGTCGAGGATCCGGAGACCTATAACCGCGAAGTATTGTGGCCAGCCAAGGTGCAGTTGAATCTGCACTATCTAAAGCACTATTCCTTGCTTCGAGATCTCGCCTACATTTTCGCGACGGTGCTTCCGCCATTGCGTAAACGCGTTTTGGACCCACTGCCGAAGCTGTCGGCCCTGGCCTGACCCAGGCGGAACGAACGCACTACTTTGCTGCTGAAGGCTTCCAGACCACCGCGATCCAGCAACCAACCAGCAATCCAACCACGAGGCCGGCGAAGGTGTGCCACAGCGAGTACCAAGGCCATGCGTCTGGAATGGTTTCGAGATTCACTTGGCCGGCAAGGCTTAAGTCCGACGGCAGTTTGAAATCCTTGAAGCGCTGGCTCTCGGCACGCAGTTCCTCGGAATCCATGAAGGCCAACGGAATCTGCAGATGCTTGGCGCCTTGCAACGCAGCTTGACGATCCTTCCGACGCTGCTCCTCGAAGCTCGCCAAGTCCTTACCTTTAGTCAGGAGGAAATCGAGCTCGTCTTGAACCTTGGCCTGGCGCAGAGCCACTGCGGAACTCAGGCGGTCCTGTGCATCATCGACGACCAACTGTCGTGCGGTATCGGTAAGTTCCTTCAGAAACAGGACGACCTCTTTTTGCGAAGATCCGGTCGCGACCAGGACTTCTGGCGTAATTGGATCTTTGGTGCGTGGCAAACCGCCAAAGACCTGTGCGTTGGCGCTGAATCCTGGGGCCACACCGCCATCCTTAATCTTCTTGGCCAATAAGCTTCTTTTGGCCATCTGCGTGGTGGATCGTGCTTGGCAGAAGCGCAGGAATTGGTGGTAGAGGGCATCGCGCTCGAACTGGACCAGGCCAGATTGATTCATGGCACCCATCGCCCAATAGGATGGTGGCGAGACTTCGACCCGCGCTTCGAATTTCGGGCTGAAGGAAACGGTGGCGACAGCCAACACAGCACAGATGATTCCGCACAAGGCCACGAACCAACGCCGACGCCAAATGCGGCTGAGCAGTTGGTCGAAGGAGAGAGCAGGGATTTTGTTGGCTGGCATGGAATTCAGGATGAGGCGCGGCGACTGCGGTCGCGCATGGTAAGTATCTCTAGACCACCTGCGTCGCGCAAGCGAACGGCGGACTCAAGGAAATGGCGGAAAGCACGCTGGTGTTGCGGAGTTTCGGCCAAATTGAAGGGGTGCAGCCACACGTGGTAGGTGCCTCCGTCGGCTTGCATCTGACGCAACATGCGCGAAGCCTGAGTGCGGACTTGTTGGCGCTTGAGATACTCGAAGTCGCCTCCAGACCAGTTGAAGTACAACGAGCCGCTTTGCAGGCATTCGCCATGCTCGCCGTTCCGGATCACGCTTGCTGGAATGGCTTGCCAGAAGCGCGTGGCGCCACGCATCATGCGGGCCAACTTGCCCATCGATGCCTTGCCGTAACTTTGCGGGCCAATGCGTAAGTTCATGACGCGTTTCTCGGAGACCTCGGCGCGGAAGTCATCTTGATCGCGGGTGAAGATCAGGCTTTCGATGGGTGCCCCGTATTGTTGTTCGAGACGCTCGATCGACAGCTCTACATCTTTCACATACTGCTCGGAGGTGACTCCTTCATAGCCTGCGTAAAGATGGGTGGCAGTATGCGAGCACAACTCAGAGAAGGGTGCCAACTGCTGCTGCCAAGAATCCAACAAGTCGGTGCCGCAGCGAGTTTCCCACGCGGCACTGCGACAGAACTCCTGCACATGCTGGCGATAACTTTCCGGCAAGTGGTCCACTGGAACATCGTTCGTGTCCTCAAAGGTCATCGAGGAAACCGTTGCCCAAGTCGTGGCCAACTCGCGCTCGTTCAGGAACCGGAAGAGATCGGCAAGCACAGGGCGCATGCGCTGATACAAACCATCTTGTTCACGCCGACGCCACAGCGGGTCGTCCAACACGCCCCAACCCAATTCAAAATCGAAAGAGATGACGAGCTTGGCGGTCATGATTGCTGTTCCTCAATCACGGCAAGGTGTTCCTTCAATTGCTCGACGGCGCTGGCATGGACGGTGCGTTCCACTGGCAGCGGGCGAATCCGATGTGGCACCGTTCCGACATGCAGCACTTCACCTTCATGGCGAATCGGCACTGGCGAAAGCTCCAACTCCTGGAACAAGCGCGTGACTTCTTCCGCTGGGTTCTGGATGAAGGATTCATAGCTGCAGAACGCCGTGTCTTGCGCTTGACCATCGTTCAGCATGGTCTCGTAGAAGAAAGCCCATTGCTGATCGAGGAAATCATTCTGATATTCCCCGCCGGCTTGGGGGCGGCTGCGTTTGCGAATGCCCTTCGCGACATCTTCCGGGTGGCGCACCACACAAACGAATCGACACCCGGGAAAGGTGGTGCGCAGATGTGGCATGCGCAAGCTATTGGAGATCGACTTCTCCAAGAAACGTTGGCTTGGGCAGATCCAAGGTGACCAGTCCTTCTCGAGCTGCTGCGCGTCGGGTGCGGCGCCGGCGCGGTCGGCCATGATGCGTTCCTTATTGGCGAACATGCCGCGCGGGAAATCTCCGGACTCGAAGTCATCCAATGCGCTGGTCATGATGTCGCCCTCGACTGGCATGCCGGCTACATCGGGATGGGAAAGGATCGCATTCTTCACGATGGTGGTCCCTGCGTTATAGGACCCAACCAGGAATATCCAAGCCTTCGGCCGACGCGATCCGAAAGGGATCCTCAATACGCTGCGCAGGATCGGGAAGCGCCATGCGCGAACCAGTGCCTCGTAAAGGAGCGCCTTGCCGAGTGGCATGCGGTGACGTTTGGCGATGCGCGCGAGCTTAGACATTCTCGTTGACCTCCTCCCTGCGACAGATGTCGTGCATGGCCAGTGCAATCCATCCGGTGAGCGTGAAGATACCCTCGACCGTGCTGCCGACCGCCATACCCAACAACGGGATGACCAGTAACGGCGTGGTCCATGCGGTCTGCTTGGTAAACAAACCCAAGCAGAAACGATGCAGGATGGAGCCGAACACCACCATGGTGGAGATTAGCCCCAAGATTCCCATCATCATCATTCCGGCGAAGACGAAGTTGTGAACGTATTGATCGCTGGAAAGTTTGGCGCCATAGCCATCACCAAGCACCGGTGAATCGACGAAACGCTCCAGAGCCTCGGTGTATTGCTCGGTACGCGCTTGGTCGGTGAAGTCAGTCAAGCGCGCCTCGTCGGAAGAGTCCATCGCGAAGAAGGCCAGGATTAAGGCGCCGAGCGCTGCGACATGACGCAAGCTGAGGCCACGCCGAGTGGTGCCGCTAAGTGCACCGAAGCAGACCGCCAACAATGCGCGGCGCGAGAACATGGCCAGGGCGAATAAGGCGTTGGCGCCGGCAACGCCGATGGTCAACACACGACTGCGATAACCGATCGCCATCGCCACGATCACATAGAAGGCGAAGGCTTCACCGACCGAGTTGCGCATCACATCGACACTGGTGAACGATTCGCGACCTTGGCCGAAGACCGCATCGATATCCGCAAAGACACGAATGGTCAGGCTGTTGTAGCTGAAGCTTCCGAACAAGATGCCGACGTGACTGCTCTGCTGCAGGGCGATCAATGCGATCGCGCCGAACAAGGCCGTGCCTACCAAGGCGCCTAAGCGCGTGAGGTCCTTAATGCGCTCGAAACTGAAGTCGGCCAACGCCATCTTCATTCCTAGATAGGCCATGAAGTAGGCCACCGACTTGAGCGCCGCGAAGACATCGAGATCGGCCGCGCTGCTCAGCGTGATGAAGGCTGCAAGTAGATAAAGGCAAATACCGCCATCGGTGACCGAGAAGACTGCTGCAGTGCGGAAGGTGGTGGCGAAACGCAGCCCGGCGATCAAGGCCAATGTGATGATGAAAACGAAGGGCAACGACAGTCCGCCTGGCAACAAGCGCACTGAGAACAACGGCAAGGTTGCAATCAGTGCAATGAAGCAGAACTCGGCGGCACGTTGGACTCGGGTCATCGTGCTCAGGTGGACGAGGGTTTGGCGCTATCCAAACGCTTCAAGGCGCGGCGACGTTTCAGGAGTTGGCGCGGGCGACGCACCGCGTGGCGATGCAAACGGTCCAGGGAGTCGCTCAACATGTAATCCCAAGCCTTCGGTTTCCGTTCCGCGGCGAACAGTTCATAGCCGTGGCCCGCCATGCCTTCTTGCAGGTGCGCCTCCACCAAGCTCAGTTGCCAAGGCGGGAGTTGCTCCTTCCACTTATCCAGGCTGCTGGTGAACAGCGGCTTCAGCGTGCTTTGATGATGCGCTTGTTCTTCCGCGAAGCCTTTGTCGGCGCGCGCGTGGAAAGCCAGCATGTTGTCGTCGAAAGGAACGTTGAGTGTTGCACAGACCTTGCGCAACACCGATTCCGAATCGGCGATGAGATCCTCGTAACGGATCAAAAGATAACGAGGGTAATCGGCAAGTTGTTGATGTGCCTTCCATGCACCTTGCCACTCACGAATCACCGCAACCGCTTGATTGGTGCCGATCTTGACGCCGCGATAGGAGGCCAACACGGCACGCGGGTCACGCACGATATGGATCGCGCGGCAATCAGGGAACTTCTCCAACAACTCGGTGGCGTCGGCGATGTGCGCGGGAGTCTTTTCCCCTACCGCCAGAAACTCTTGCGGCTTATCGGAAGTCATCACCGCCATGGTGGCCAAGAAGATCTCGTGCCAACCAGGGTTGTCGAAGGATTGCAACTGCGCATGGATGTCTTGCGCCGAAACTCCGGCATCGCGGATCCACCAACGGCTTGCAACGTAATCGACCTTGTCGTTCAGTGGCGCGTTGTTGCTGCCGGAAAAACGCCTGCAGATGGTGGAGAAGAAGAAGGTCTCCGGCGGCAGCGTGATGCCCGGGTGCGCATCCAGCATCGACTTCAACAAGGTCGTGCCGGAACGACCACAACCCACGATGAAAAACAGACGCTGCGCGATTTCCTGTGGCTTCATGGTCTCTTGGCGAAGAGGGTGTTCGTGAGGGTCGGGTTCACGCGGACTTTGCGGACCACGATGACGCTCAGTGCAATGCTCAGGAAACTGATTGCGGCGACGTTGGCCCAAGCTGCCCCGTGCACGCCATGGCTTGGAATCAAAATATAACAAAGAGCTGCTTCAATCACACAAGCACTGATCGTCATGATGCTGGCCAAACGGTGCTGCTGCGCCATCATGCAGATCAGGTTCACGGGTCCCACGAAGACGTTGATGACCTGACCGATCAAGAGCACGTGGAGCACGTCTTCACCTTCAGCGAACTCCTCACCGAAGATCGACAATACCAAGCCACCGGCGGTGATCAGGACCAGTACCGGAATCGTAGTCAGCAGGATGATGACGATGTTGTTGCGGCGCACGATGGCCTGCATCTCATCAAGTTTCCCTTGACGGAAAAGTACTGGTAGGCGTGGCGCGATCAGCAAGTTCACCGAGGTCAAACCGACTGTGGTCAACGTGATCAAGCGCACGCATGCGGAATAAAGGCCGACCTGATCGTCGTTGCCGAGGGAGCCCAAGATGATGACATCGAGGTTCGACAACAGTGGCAGGCCAACGCCAATCAGGAGGAAGGGAAAGCAGGTGCGATAGAGCTTCTTGGTGGCCCTGATCTTGTCGACCACTTGCTCCAGCGTGCTGGGTGCGACCGTTTTGCGACTCAGTGTGGCGGTGACGACTGCGCTGAAGGCGAACGCCCCGGCTGCAACAATCACAATGCTTTCCGCTTCTAGTGGCCCGCGCATGGCGGCGAACAACAAAACCCCTGAACCAAGCGCCAGCGGCCGCAGGAGGTTCAACACGGCTTCGGAAGCAATCACGCGTTGCATACCGCGCACCACTGCCGCGCTGGAGCGTGCAAAACACATGGCGGCAAGCAGGGCCCAAACCGCGAACACCAAACCCCACGAAAAGCGATCGGGCCGCATCAGGCGGAAGAAGGCTGCGAGGATCGGCCCCGCCAGGATCAGGTTCAAGACGATGACTCGGTTGGCGTCGCGAACCAGCAACCACGCCTTACTGCCCTGCTTCTCTTCAGTGTGCACCGAGACCTCGCGCACCAGGAACTTATCCAAGCCCCAGATTGCGATGAAGGATCCCAAGTTCAGGATCGAGATCAAGTAGTTGTAGAAACCGAACTCGCCACGGTCGGCCGCCATATGCGCGATCAAGACCTGCACACCAAACAGCGCCGCGACCGACAGACCCTTCACGGTCAACGCCTGGACATACTGCTTATTCTTCATTCCGGCAGCACCTCGCCAAGGCGGCGACGGAACTCCTGGGGCGAGAACTGCTCCGCCCGACGTCGGCCGCGTGCAAGGTAGTCGGCGCGTAATTCG
Source organism: Planctomycetota bacterium (assembly GCA_024229395.1). Lineage (GTDB taxonomy): Bacteria > Planctomycetota > UBA1135 > UBA1135 > UBA1135. The sequence goes on from JAAESM010000013.1 coordinate 35,021, forward strand.
CTGTCTTCGGAGTACCGCAACACGGCGTTGGCGAAGGCATCTTCGTCGCCGGCCTTCACCACCATGGCGGCATCGCCCACGCTTTCGGGCATGGAGGTCTCGGAGGTGACGATCGATGGACAGAAGGATGCCATTGCTTCCAGTGCCACCATGCAGAAGGATTCAATCCGGCTTGGGTTGATCAAGCAAAGGCTGGCGCCCATTTCGCGTGACAAGGCACTGCGATCCAAAGGACCAAGGACCTCGATGCGTTCGGCAACTCCGAGCTCCGCAGCTTGATCAAGCAACGGCTGCCATTGCGCAATGGATTGACCGCCGGCGATTTTCAAGCGCCAATCGGTGTCGGGGCGCTCCCGCACCAACTTGGCGAGGGTGCGCAAGGCGGTGGGATTGTCCTTGTGCGCGCCCATGCTGCTGACCATCAACAACTGCGCCGGCTTCAGGTCGACCGAGTGGGTTGGGCTGGCGTAGAACTGCGGATGAATACCGAGATACAGCAAATCGGCGCTGTGGATCTTGCCGCCGGTGCTGAGCTTGGCTGCATCCAGCAAGACCCTTGATTCGAACAGATTGACTTCGGCGTGCTTGCAGGCGTAGCGGGCATCGAAACGCTTGAAAGCCGCACCCCAGCCATCGCCGGGGCCTTTCTCGAAACTGAGCATGTTGAGGTGATACACCGCAACCTTGCATGGTGCGGGCAAGTGATAGTTAACCGAGAACATCCAGTCGAACTCGCCGCCACGCTTGCGGAATGCCCATTTCGAGCGCAGATAACGCGCGAAGGAACGGGCTTGTGGGTAGAAACGCTCCTCCTTCAGCTGAGGGTGCTGCTCAACCAAATCGCGGATGGCCTGGGAGCAGTCCTCGGCGCCGGTGAAGACCGTGATCTCCACGTTTTCGCGGGCCAATAGGCCATCAAGGACCTGCCGTAGCGCGGTTATTCCACCACCTGGGCGGAGCGAACCTGCATAGACGCCGATTCTCATAATCGTGCCGCCCGACCGCTCTGCGCCCCAAGCTGCATCTGGCTATGAAATTCTGCGCTCACGGCCGGATTATAGCTCAGCCCGAGAAGCTGCCACGCCCCCCAAGTCATCGGTCAGCAATCCGCCCGGAGGCGTACTCGGCCCCGGCGTTACAATAGGTGCAGAATGGCGGGCCATTTGTCGCTGCGGCGTTTGGTCCAATCACTGTCTACCGCTGATGGCACGCATCTACTTATCGCCCCCGCACATGGGTCCGGAAGAACGTCAACTTCTTCTCGAGGCCTTCGATTCGAACTGGATCGCTCCGCTCGGTCCCATGGTCGACGCCTTCGAGAATGAGTTCGCCTCCTATGTTGGTGCGCAACATGCCGCGGCATTGAGTTCCGGTACTGGTGCGATTCACCTCGCCTTGTTGTTGCTCGGCGTAGGTGCTAACGACCGCGTTTATGTGCCATCGCTTACTTTCTCCGGCAGCGCCAACCCGGTCGCCTACTGTGGCGCCGAACCGGTGTTCTTGGACGTGGAGCGACGCACTTGGAATATGTGCCCCATGGTCTTGGCCGAGGCTCTTGAAGAAGATGCGCGCAAGGGCACGCTGCCGAAGGCCGTCATGGTGGTGCACCTTTATGGCCAAGCCGCCGAGATGGATGAGATCGTGCCTCTTTGCAAGAAGTACGGAGTTCCCATCATTGAAGATGCCGCCGAAGCCGCCGGCACCCTTTACCGCGGACGTCATGTCGGCAACGACAGCGAGTTCGGCATCTTCAGCTTCAACGGCAACAAGATCATGAGTACCAGTGGTGGTGGCATGTTGGTCGGTTCGAATCCGGAGTTGATTCAACGCGCGCGCTTCCTGGCAACACAAGCACGCGAACCCGCCGCGCATTATCAGCACGAGGTCATCGGCTACAACTACCGCATGTCCAACCTGCTTGCCGCAGTCGGCCGTGGCCAATTGCGCGTGTTGGAAGATCGCGTGGCTGCACGTCGCACCAACTTCAATGATTACCAAGAGCAGCTCGGTGCATTGCCGGGCTTGTCCTTCCCTATCGAACCGGAAGGCGATCGCGCTACCCATTGGCTAACCGTCATGCAAGTCGACCAAGATGTCTTCGGCGCCAGTCCAGAAGACATTCGCTTGGCCTTGGAAGAGCAAGATATTGAAGCGCGCCCGCTATGGAAACCGATGCATATGCAACCGGTGTTCCGCGACTGCCAAACCTTCGGTTGTGAAGTCTCTGAAGACTTGTTCGCCAACGGCATCTGCTTGCCAAGCGGTTCGGCCCTCGCCGCCGACGACCGCCAACGCGTGATCGAATCCGTTGCCGCGGTTGCCAAAGCTTTCTCATAAAGCCTGCGCATTCACCGCAAGGCGTCAGTTTTTGAAGATTGCTTTTCTTTAACCTGCAGGCAATGCCCGTGTGGGGTTGGTCGGCAGCTCCACGATGAACTCCGAACCTACGCCAGGTTCGCTGCGTACGCTGATGCGCCCGCCCATGCGTCGCAACAGATTGCGCACAATCGCCAATCCAAGGCCGGTACCGCCACTTGCGCGTGAGTGCGCGACATCGCCGCGGAAGAACCGCTCGAAGATATGCGGCAGCGTATCGGGGTCGATCCCCGGACCACTGTCCTGAACCGAGATCGCGATGACTCCTTGTGATGGCGAGAAGCTTCTCACTTGGATGGATCCTTGGCGCGTATAGATTACCGCGTTCAATACCAGGTTCTGCACCACGGTGAATAGGGAGAAACGATCTGCGATTAATTCTCCACAAGCTGGGTCGGTGGACAAATGCAGGGTCAGCCCTTTTTCATTGGCACGCTCCTGCAAATTATCGATAACTTCTTGAAGCACTCCGTCCAGGTCAAGCAGACTTGGGGCCGGCTTCCAGTCCGGGTCATCGGCGCGTGCCAAGCGCAAGAGGTCGTCGGTCATGTTGGCAAGGCTGACGGCATTCTTGCGCGCACGATCGAGGAGTTCGGAGCGCTTGTCATCTTCGACGACGTCGGCAAGATCCAACATGCCAAGGATGGCCGCGATTGGGGTCTTCAATTCATGGCTGGCATTGGCAACGAAATCACGTCGGCGCTTGTCGACCAAGGCACCAACACGGATGTCCTGCAGAATCACTAAGCGCCCGCCGCCGCCCAGTGGAGCGAGTGTGACCTCCACGCTGCGAGGCTGCTCATCGTCTTGGCCGAACTCCAAGGATTGGCGCAAGGTTTCCTCGCTGCTCGCGCGCTTGACCAAACCCAATAGGACTTGATGGCGCGTGAAGGAAGAGAACATGATCTCCGATGGTTCCAAAACCGGTTCTGCATCCAGCAAGCTTGCGGCCGCCGGGTTGGCGTAGAGCACTTGTTTGCGATGGCCAATCAACACCACGCCTTCACTCAGCAACTCAAGACTTTTGCGCAACGCCAAGGTCTGACGCTGCTCCGATTTGAGCCCCCCTTGCAAGGCGATCTTTTGCGCGCGCACATGCCACCAAAGCGCAGCAAGGCACGCCGCGGTGATGGCAAGCAGGACGATGGGCAAGGAAGGCAAAAGCGAGCGTGGCGTTTATTCAGGAAAGCGATCGGAGAACCGATAGCCTACCCCACGCACGGTCTCGATTAGGCTTCCGCGTTCCTCAAGTTTGCGGCGCACGGACTTCACATGTGTATCGATATTGCGTTCTGTCACGATCACGCTGGTGCCAACGGTGCAGTCAAGCAGCTCCGCGCGTCGGAAAACACGACCTGGACGCGTTGCCAAAGTCTGCAATAACCGGAACTCCATCGGCGTGAGCTGGATGGCTTCGGCGTCACCGATACGCACCTCGAACCGTTCCGGATCGATCACCATGTCACCGACCGCGACCTTGCGTTCCGAAGAGATCTGACTGCGGCTTTCTCGGCGTCGCAACAAGCCACGCACACGAGCCACCAACTCGCGCGGGCGGGCCGGCTTACACACATAGTCATCTGCACCCAGGCCGAGGCCAAGGACGACGTCGGACTCATCCGACTTGGCGGTCAGCATTAGGATCGGCACTTGCGCGAAGGCCTCATCGGCGCGC
>JAAESM010000014.1 GCA_024229395.1 Planctomycetota bacterium
ATCAAATCCTTGCCGTTGGCTTGTGTCTGCTGGCACTACCTTTCAACCTTCCTTCCTACGCGCAAGAAAACATGTCGCGAGCCGCCTGGAAGGCCAGGCCCTACCCGCCTCTGCCCGACGACGTGGTACGCAAGCAGGTGGTGATCTGGAGCGATGGAACGCGAATGGCCGGCGACGTGTACCTGCCAAAGAATGTCACCGCGGATGCCAAGCTGCCTGCTATTGTCTTCGTGCATGGTACGGGTGGAGTGAAGAAGATGCCGTGGTCGATCAAGCTTGCCGTCGAGAGTGCCCGGCGCGGCTACGCCTTCCTCAATTTCGACTACCGCGGCTGGGGCGAGAGCGACAGCCGATTGATGATGCTGGAGGAAATGCCGGAACCGGACGCCGAGGGCAATGTCGCCGTCAAGACACGCGCAATCCGCTGGCAGATGGACTTTGGTGACCAGGTCACCGATATCCGCAACGCCATCGGCTTCATCGCAGGGGAACCGAACGTCAACTTCGAACGCATCGGAGTATTTGGCACCAGCTATGGTGGTGGTCTGGCAACCTGGATTGCTGCGAAGGACCCGCGTGTCAAATGCGCGGTCGCACAGGTGCCAGGC
>JAAESM010000015.1 GCA_024229395.1 Planctomycetota bacterium
GAAGAGGCTGCAGCCTTGGTTTCTGAATTGAAGGCAGCCGGCTTTTCGGTGAGTGGTTTGGAATCGAACTGTGCCGATGAATCCGCGGTCAAGGAATTGTGCACCGCGGTGAAGCCGCAGATCCTGATCCACTGCGCAGGCGTCACGCGTGACCGTGCGATCTGGAAACAAGATGTCAGCGATTTTGACGCCCTCATTGGTGTGAATTTGCGTGGTGCATGGATGCTCAGCCGCGCGGCTGCTCCCTTCATGCGTGAAGCCGGTTGGGGACGCATTGTTTTCTTGGGATCAATCAACGGATCCCGCGGCAAGTTCGGACAGACCACCTACTCGGCCAGCAAAGCTGGTTTGATCGGTTTGTCGCGCAGCCTTGCGAAGGAGTTAGGCCGTAAGGGCGTGACCGCCAACGTGATTGAGCCTGGTTGGATCGATACGCCTATGACCCTGGCGGTTCCACCAGAGTTCCGCGATGAAGCGCGCAAGGAAACCATCACCGGTGAACTTGGCTTGCCCGAAGATATCGCCGGCACGGTCGATTACTTGATTAGCGATGCTGCACGGCAAATGACTGGCCAGGTGTTGCGCGTTGATGGCGGCCAGTTGCTGAACTAATTCAGCTCAAGTAAGCGCCTGGCACCAAACGCAGGACCCGTGCGAAGCTCGGTTGATATTCATAATCCACCAGCCTCTCTGACAGAGTGCGGAGGCGCTTGAAGCCTGGTGTCCAAACGTTCTTGCGCGGTGCCTTGAACTTGGCACGCAGAACGGTCTTGATTGGATCGTCCAACAAGAAGGTGTTGTGCACCACACCCATCCCCGAGCTTGGGTCATCCAAAGTGTGACCAGGAAACGCGCCCCAAGGTGTGGAAGCCAAAGCGAATCCGAGTGCTGCCCAAGTGTTCACCGAGATGGTGCCAAAGTTCAAGCGATCGATAGCGGTCTCCACAGCAGCTTTCGACGTGGAAGGTGATGCAAGGATGTTGCACGACAAGGTGCCGGCAATGGAACCATTGGCAAAGTCTACGGCACGTTGAAGGAATGACTCTTCATCCTCTGCATCGATCGCGCACTCGGCCAGCACCGGGCAGAAGGCTTCTTCACTAAGGGCCAACTCCTTTGCATCGGGCGGTACGTCGGCAAGCAAACACATAGGCAGTTCATCTGTTTGGTGTGGCGCGGCATTGCCCGAGTACTCGCGCACGAACTTGGACCAGCGTTCGGGACTGCCGGGGTACCAAGCCTTGCGAAGTGGAAGCGCGGCGAAAGCCTTGCGCAATTCCTCCAAGAACAACTCGCGCCGTGGCCATAATCGCGACGTGATCAAGACCTTTGGCGTATTGCAATTGAAAGCACCATTGACCGCCATCATGCCAGCGATCTGGCCGGCTTGATATTTCACCATGCTCTTTGACCAAGCACCTGGAACGACCAAGATCGGAGTGACCGAACCTAGTTCTGCGGTGATGACCTTGGAGCGGACTTCGGGATTCGAAACCACCGCGCGGAAACTATGTTCGCTGCCAGTGATATGCACAGCATCGATCCGTTCATGCGCAACCAGCTCCGCGCCAACGTCGGCACCGCCATCAACAAATCCCAAGAAGCCCGCCGCGACTAAAGGTGCGAAGGCCTCTTCCAGAATCTGTCGCATGTAGGCATTGACCGGATTCATCTTCATCACCACCACACGATTTTCCTTCAGCATTTGATAAAGGAAATCGAGCGGAGCGATGGAGTTGACGTTGCCTGCTCCAAGGATTGCAGCGCATCCGCCGGGGCCTAAAGTCGATGTTGGTTTGGTGCCCGTGGCACCACGTACCTCTGCAGTGACTCCAGGGAACAACGCGAAGTCCCAAGCCTCTTGCGGAAAGACCTGTGCTGACCAACCGCATGAGGAATAGTCCGCATGCTTGGAGAAAGGCTTGAGCTTGGATTCTGGGATGCCGCCGCCGCGCAAAAGAGTATCGCGATACAAGCGCAAGTGACGCAAGACGATCGCCGGCCCCAGGAACCATTCCTCTCCCCCAGCGGGTGAATCGAATGGGATGCCCTTGGCGGCACAAGATTGGCGCGCCCAATCTTCGGCGACTGCATACACACCTTTGCGACAACTGTTCAGGATGTCGGCGCGCTGCCCGGCATCAAGTGCCATCCAAGTGCGCGTCTGCCCAGCGACGCGCGAGACTACAGAATCGACTTCGCTCATGAGCGCAACCGTTCTTCCAGCGAGCGCCACATCTCGTGACAACGCGGTGCCAGTTCATGGAAGCGATGCGCGTCGCGACTCAACTCGAAACATGCCGGGACTTCCAGTCCACTTGCGCCTACGGCCTTCACCAGTTCCAGCCTATCAAGGTCGCCTTCGCCAGGTGGAAGGTGCGTGTGTTCACCATGCCGCATGTCATCCAACTGCAGGTTGATGATGTCTTCGCCGAAAGGGCCGATGGCTTCCGCCGGCGTGTAGGTGTCGTTGACCAACAAATGGCCTA
>JAAESM010000016.1 GCA_024229395.1 Planctomycetota bacterium
ATCGGAACGCGGATGATGTTGGAGAAGATTTTCTTGTCGCCAAGCGTCTTCCACCATGGGGTGCCTTTTCGCAGCAGACGAATGCTCGAGCTTGGGCGCTTGAACATCTCCAGCTTGCCGATCTTGACCAGAGCCTTCTCCGCCGAGTTGATCTCGGTACTGGAGAGGATTGGCAGATAGGTGCAAGGGTCGCGGGTGATGAAGTCGAAGATGTTGTGACGCGAGGCATCAACACCGGTCGAGAACGACGACCATGCCACTGGCGACATGGATGGATAAGAGGATTGCAGCGGGCCAAAACTCCCCTCTTCCGCCAAAGCCTTCATGTTGGGCATACGCCCCTCATCCATGAATCGCTGCGCGAGGCGCGGATCCATGCCATCGAAGCCGATGATCACCAGGCGCTTATTGTCGCCCTTGATCTTGCCGGCACCGGTCAACAGACGCACGAGCATCTTGAGCGGATAGATCATCAAGATACCGACCGCCAAGAACAGCGAGCCGACCAGGACCAAACCACCGGACAAGAAGGCAAAACCCGCACCCGGCCCGATATAGGCCGCGGCGGGATCTGGTGCACTCAACCAAGCTAGGGCTACGGCGAGTGGAAGTAGGAGTCTGCGGAACCGCTTCATTTACGTTGCTGGCAGTAAGGGCCTTTGGCAACAAAGGGGGAAGAGGATATTAAGCCTCTTCCCCCTCGATTAAAAACAATTGCTTAGGCGTTAGCAGCAACTGCTGGTACGTAGCCAGCACCTTCGAGGTAGCTCATGATTGCAACGAGCGATTCCTCTTCGGACTGGGTCTCCGAGTTGATGGTCACTTCTGGGTTCTCAGGAGCCTCGTAAGGATCCGAGATACCGGTGAAGTTCTTGATCTCGCCGGAAAGCGCTTTCGCATACAGGCCTTTAACATCGCGGCGAGTAAGCTCTTCAATCGAGCAATCTGCGTAAACCTCAACGAAGTCGCGGTTCATGGCGCGGCACTGATTACGCACTTCAGCGTAAGGGGAAATCGCAGCGGTGATGGCAATCGCTCCGTTACGTGCCAACAGCTTGGCGACGTAGCCGATACGACGGATGTTGGTGTCACGGTCTTCCTTGGAGAAGCCGAGGCCCTTGGAGAGGTTCTCGCGGACTTCATCGCCATCCAGAACCTCAATCTTGCAGCCGCGCTTGCGCAACTCGCCTTCGATCATGCGGGACAGGGTGGACTTGCCGGAGCCGGACAGGCCGGTGAACCAGAGAACAAAACCTTTGTGGTCGGTCATTTGACTTTTCGTTGTGATTGGGGGTGGTTACTTGAGCTTTCCTTCAAGGAAAGGTACTTCGAAGCACTTTTCGTGCATGATGGGACCGTGGCCGAAGTAGCCACCTTCACCAAAGAGTTCGCCGTGGTCGGCGGTGACGATGACCCAAGAATCCTTGGGCAACATGTCGTAGAAACGCGGGAAGACAACTTGATCCAGGTATTTCACGGTGTTGATCTGGCGCTCACGGCACTTTTCGATCATGTCCATGTCCATGAAGGCACCGGACTCGTTATCCGAGACCAACACTCCTTCATCGCTGACCTGCTTATCGAGCTTACGGAAGATTCCGTTGACACCCGAGATGTGCGGCAGATCGTTCTTGTCTTCATCAGGCAAGCCGTATGGGTAGTGGGTTTCACCGACGTTCATCAAGTAGAACTGCGGGGTGTTGCCCTTAAGACCTTTGGACTCACGCTTCTTGTGGTCTTCCATCTCATCCAGCATCAACAACATGTCGTTGTGCTTAGGCATGAGCTTGAAACTGTCGAAATCGCGGTTAATGCCGGTAGCAGGGTTCAGAACAGGCAAAGAGACCATTGCGTGGGTCTCGTAGCCCTTCTTCTTCATGTACGACGGCAGCCATAGGTGCGGAATCATGGCCTCGAAGCCAGCTTCTTCCACGCCCAAGCGATCTTTGAACTTGTACAGGTCCTCCTTGTAGTACTCCGAGGCATAGACCTCAGTTGGACTACTGTGCGGCACCAGGCCGGTCAGGAGGTTGTAGTGCGACGGTGCGGTCCAGCCTGCATAGGAGAAGCGAGCTTCTACGTTATGCAAACCGCCACAAAGTGCCGCGATGTTGTTCGGCTCAGCCGCCATGAACGAGTCATAGCGGCAAGAGTCGAGCGTAATGATGAACAGGTGGTTGTTCTCGCGTTTCTTTCCAAAGATGCCGAACATGCCTTTCCTCGATTAAGACTATGGGGGTTAAGCCTGCGCTGGTTGAGCGTAGGATGCGATCAGGATGTCAGCGACCTCAGGACGAGTGAACTCGGCTGGTGGGCGCTCACCGTTGGACAGCATCTCGCGGACCTTGGTGCCAGACAAGAAAATCTTGTCTTCGTTGCTAGCTGGGCTCGACTTGGTCGAAGCCATGCCGCCGGTCAACTTGCAGTAGAAAGCGTGCTCGAACAACAAGGTGTTGATCAGGATTTCGCCGTCTGCGAAGTTGTTGAAGATCTGCTGAGCATCGAAGGTGCCGTAGTAGCTACCTACACCTGCGTGGTCGCGGCCGATGATGATGTGGGTGCAGCCGTAGTTCTGGCGGCACAGAGCGTGCAGGATTGCCTCGCGAGGACCACCGTAGCGCATGGCTTGTGGGTAAACACCAAGCATGGTGCGATCCAGTGGGTAGTACTTGTTCAACAGAGCGTGGTAGCACTGCATGCGAACATCCGAAGGGATGTCGTCGGACTTGGTGTCGCCAACCAGTGGGTGAACCAAGAGGCCTTCGGTCTGCTCCAAAGCAACCTTGGTCAGGTACTCGTGAGCGCGGTGGATTGGGTTGCGGGTCTGGAAAGCAACCACGGTGTCCCAACCCTTCTCGGCGAATGCGGCGCGAGTTTGGGCAGGAGTGAAGCGGTAATCGTTGTGCTTCTCGTAGGAAGGAACATTGGCGACGGTGATGACACCACCGATGTAGGTGTCGCCGATGGAAGCCAAGTAGCCCCATGCTGGGTGCTCTTCGTCACCTTTGTAGCACTTCTCAAGCTCGTTCTTCTTGTCTGGCTGGTAGACCGAATCTACTGCCATGATGCCGTAAACGGTGCCGTCTTCACCCTTCAGGGCGACTTCGGAACCAGCTTCAGCAGTTTCGCCAGCCTTTGGCGAAAGGACCACAGGCAGTGGCCAAGCAGCACCAGATGCGAGGTGCATATCGTTGACGACGCCGTTGTAGTCGGCTTCGTTCATGAAACCCTCAAGAGGGCTCATGGCGCCAACAGCAATCATTTCCAGATCGCTTGCTTCACGCGAGTTCAAGGTAACTACTGGCAGGCCAGCGGCCTTGGCCAGGAGGGCGTCGCGCTCGTCACCTTCGACGACGCGGTTGATGAGGGTTCCACCGTGCGGAGCGATCATGATTGGATTGGTGCTAAAAGTGTATGTTTTGGCTACAGGTAGCCGAGGTTCTTGAGTTTTTGGCGAATCGCCTGAAGCTCCTCGGATGTGTATTCCCGATCCTCTTTGTTCTCGACCTCGCTGACTAAGTCGCGAAGCACAAAAACGATGAAATCGGTGGCCGACGAGAAGCCGGAATTGTCAATCACCTGGCCAATCCGCCTGTATAGCGGACGGGGGATCTTGACGGTTACTTTGCTCTCTTTTTGCATGGCCATGAGGTTCGGAAGCGCACATTGTAACTTATTTGCACTCCGATTGGAGTGTCATTGGTTACCTATTCGGAGTGCATATCGTCCCCCTATGGCACTCTTATCGGAGTATCGGACCTGAACCTTAATTAATATTGCAGCGCTGCATTCATAGCGTACTATTCAATGTTGAAGCCGCCCAGGTAGTGGCTCCACAAACACATGCGTACTCCTCTTCTGCTCCCTCTGGCCCTCGTGGCCGCGCTCGGCGCCTGCTCCGGCGATGACGCCCCCACCACCTACACCGACGCCATTTCCGCAATGGATGCCGGCGATGCAGCCAAGGCCTCCGGTGACCATGAAGCCGCCAAAGCCGGCTACCAATACGCCATCGACAACGGTGATGACTCGCTGAAAGGCGATGCCATGACTGGAATCTTCGAGATCGACGTCGCCGCTGGCGATCAAGATGCCGCAGTCGCTAGCTTCGAAAGCCTGTCCAAGGCGATCAAGCTGGACCAGTCTGAGCTGTCTCGCCTGATCGATGTTGCTGTCAACGCCAAGATGGATGTGCTCGGCGAAGCCATGCTCGGCTACGCCATCGCCACCTATCCTGAGATGAAGGATACGCTGACCAAGGCCTCGGAAGCCATCGAGCTGATCAAGACGTCCGGTCCTGGTGTAGACCTCTCCGGTCTCGGTTACGCCGGCGATTGATCTTTACGGACCACGGTCCGTTCGTTTCGCTTCCTGTGGTCGTTGCGCTTCGGTGCAGCGGCCACAGTTTTTTTTTGACACCCACTTTCCCGCCTCCAATAATGGCCCACTTGAATGTATCTAGGATTGGCGTGCGAAACGCCGATGAAGTCTCATGATGCGGCCCTCCCAAACCGTCGGCGATACTCGGCCCTGACCGGCATGGAGTTCGATAGCTTCTCCTTTGCTGTCTTCTTTGCCATTATCTTCCCGACGACGGCACTGTTGCAGCGCCATGTCCGCAGTCGCAACCTGTTCCTGCTGGTTGCCAGCTATTACTTCTATGCCTGCTGGGATTGGCGCTTCCTGAGCCTGATCTGGATCTCCACTGCCGTGGATTTCTATTGCGGGCTGAAGCTCGACGTTACCGAAGACGAAGCCAAGCACAATGAGACTCCTGCTCCAAGAGTAGGCGATCGCAAGGTGTTGCTACTGAGCCTGTGCACCAATTTGGGAATCCTTGGCTTCTTCAAGTACTTCAACTTCTTCATCGATTCGGCGGTCGGCGCCCTCAACGCGATCGGCCTGACCGGCCAACACCACAGCCTCAACATTATCCTGCCGGTCGGCATCAGCTTTTATACCTTCCAGACGCTGAGCTACACGATCGACGTCTATCGACGTAGGATCCCCACCGAACGGAATCTGCTGAACTTCGCCACCTTCGTGGCATTCTTCCCGCAACTGGTGGCCGGCCCAATCGAACGTGCCGCGCGCTTGCTGCCGCAGATCCGCGAACCGCGGTTCTTGACCTACCGCAACTTGTCATCGGGTTCCTTCCTGATCGTCTGGGGTTTATTCGAGAAGATCGTCATCGCTGACAACGCCGGCCGCGTTGCCAATGGGCTGTTCGCTGCCGATCAGCCCAGCGGCCTGGATGTGGTGATCGGCGTCTATGCCTTCGCCATCCAGATCTACGGCGATTTCTCCGGCTACACCAACATCGCCCGCGGTGTGGCGCGTTGCCTCGGTTTTGACCTGATGCGCAACTTCAACTTGCCGTACTTCGCGGTCAACCCCAGTGACTTCTGGCGCCGCTGGCACATCAGCCTGTCGACCTGGCTGCGGGATTACCTGTACATCCCATTGGGCGGCAACCGCAAGGGACGGGTTCGCAACTACATCAACTTGATGATCACCATGGTGCTCGGCGGCCTGTGGCATGGCGCGGCGATGCACTTCGTGGTGTGGGGCTTCTTCCACGGCTTGCTCCTTTCGATTCACCGCTTCTTCGAACCTTTGCTGAAGCGCTTTGACATGAAGCTACCGCGTCTTCCGATGGGTTTCGGCAAGGTGATACGCATTGGCTTGTTCTTCCAAGTCACCTGTTTGGGCTGGTTGATCTTCCGCGTTCGCGACCTGCCGCAACTTGGAAAACTGTTGGCTGCCTTGACCGATAGCCCGCTGTCGCGCCGGGTCATGGATTCAGAAAGCGATCTAATCGGCTTGGCCCTGTCCTTCCTGATTCTGATTGTCTACGAAACCTTCCAATACCGCAGCCGCGATCCATACATTCTGTTCAAGGCACCGCTGCCGGTACGCGCCTTCGCCTACATGGCCTTGATCCTCTCCATCGTCTTGTTCGGCGAGTACGGTGGTGAATCCTTCCTCTACTTCCAGTTCTAGAAAGAACCCTCATGACCTTCACCCGCAAGTCGCTTCCTTGGGCCCCACTGGGCGCCTTGTTGCTGCTGCTTGTGGTCGAACTGGCGGTGCGCTGCGCCGGCCCGGTCAGCTATATCGCTTATGAACGCGGGCCGTCGGCGCGCCATGCAGTCCGACGTCATGTGATGGCTTATGGCTCCACCGAAATCCTGGTCGTTGGCTCCAGCCGTAGTGAGATGGGCATCGATTGCCCACTGTTGTCGCAAGGATTGGCAGCGCAGTGGGACCGTGAAGTAGAAGTCAGCAACTACGCACTCGGTGGTGCACAGGCTGCGGAAAGCGTTCCCATGGTGCGGCATATCCTGCGTCAGGATCTTAAGCCGAAGGTGATTATCTATGGCGTGGGCCAAGAGCAGATCGGCCCCAATGAGTTGGTCTACAACCCATTCACCGAAGAGCTGCATCGCTCCACCACGCCGGTCAACGAACGCGCAGCCATGTTCTGGAACATGAGCGATTTCCGCGAGGCGCGCGAGACCTTCGGCCCACAAGTCGATGAGTATCTACCAATCGTGGTGCGCAATGGAATCGAACGCCAGTATCACACCCTGCGCGTGCGTGGTCGCATCATGAATGCATTGCGCAATGAGATGCGCGGCCGTGCCGGCAGTCCGATCCTGGGTGAATCGCTCGACCTTGGCGACCGCGAGACCTCGATGGCCAAAGATGGTTACGATGCCGAGGAGATCCGTCGTCATGTTGAAGATCTGCACCTGGTCGAAGGCACCTATCCCTTCCACCCTCAGCGCCTAGCCCTATTCGAGCAGTTGGTCGCCGATTGCCAACAGGCCAATGTGCGTTTGGTGTTCGTGGAGTTGCCCAACAGCGAAGTCTTCCAAGAGCCCTTCCCAGCAGATACGCGCGCTCGATTCCAGCAAGTGTTCCACGACTTGGCGGTCGTCAAGGGTGTCGACTTCTTCACCCTCGAGGGCTTAGGCTTGACCAACGCTTTCGGTTACGAAGACTTTTACGATGCCGTGCATCTGAATATCCACGGTGCCAAGGTCTACACCGAAGCGATCGCGACCAAGCTGGGCCAGCAAATCGAGTCGGCAGATTAGCCCGCTCCGGCGGCGCCGGATTCCAATTTGCGGTTAGGATGAGTTCATGCACTTGCGCCTGATTTCTGCTGCCCTGATTTTCGTCGCCACAAGCTTCACGGTCTCCTGCTCCGATGATTCGACCCCCAGCTTTGACGATCCGCTTGCTGCGATGGACTATGCCGAATCCTCGATGGCAGAAAACAAATTCGAGCACGCCGAAGCCGCTTATGGATACGTGATCGCCAACGGCGACAGCAGCCTGACGGCCGATTGTCTGCAAGGTATCTATTCCGCTCAAACCCGCGCCGGCCAAGAAGAACGCGCGATCGCTACCTTTGAGCGCATCTGCCGCGAGCGACCCGAGGCGCTTGGTGGCGAACCGATGCTTGATCTTCTGCAAGATGCCATCACTTCAAAGATGGCCGACCTCGCGGAAGAAATCATGATCTACACCTACCGCAACCACTTCGAGCTGGCGACCAAGCTGATTTTGCCTTCGGTAGACATCGCGACCATCCGTTTGGAAAGCAGCCTCGATCCCGCAGCGCTTGCTGAGTTGGGCTACGTCAGTGGTGACGGCTCCGTTGAGATTCCAGAGGATCAACTGGAAGGACGCCTCAAGCAGCTCGATGATTTCATCTGCATCCTCGAGCAACAGCGCGGTTTGACAACCACGGCGCCCGTGGTCGAATAGGCTGTAGCTTCTATCGACCAGATGGTATGCTTTTCGCCATGAAAGCGCCCCTGGCCCTGTTCGTACTGGCATTTGCCATCCCATTCGCTTCCTGCAGCAAAGATGCCGAGCCAACCACCGACACCTCGTCGGTCGTCATCGCCGACGACGGCGTATGGCTGGAGAGCTTTGAGAAAGAAGCCCGCGCCGGCAATGCGGAAGGTGCCCTGAGCCTGTTTGAACGCGTTCTGGCTGAGAACAGTGCGCTGCTGACCAGCGACAACCTTCTGAAGATGGCCACCCTGGCGGCTGAGGGTGCCAAGAGTGTGGAACTCACCCAGCCAATCTTGGATTACGCGCTAGAGACCTACCCGCGCGACATCGGCAAGTTCGGTGGCGTCGATGCTGCCATCTATCGGATGAACAATCCCGCCGCAGCCGATGTGCCAATGGATGGCGCGCACGCCCCAATTGAAGGCGCCGCCGATCCGAAGACCGACGGCGCTGAAGAAGAGTAGGGCTTCCCCTACTGTGCGGCGCATGGTGAGACCACGCGGCGCCGCGCTATGACTTACTTCACCTCGAGTGGAGCACTGTCGTAGTCGCTTGGAATCGGCACGTTGGCCAACTGCAACACCGTTGGTGCAAGGTGTACGGCGTCGTAGTGGTCGTAACCGGCAGGCAAGCTGGTTGGGCGGTTGCTGAAGAAGATGCCTTGCACGTTGTGGATATCCACGCCGCAGTGGTCGCCGGACCATGCGTAAGTGTTATCTGAAACGAAGGCGCCTGGCATGGCGATGTCGTCGCCGTTCTCATCCTTGCCGTTGATCAAGGTGATCCCACCGGAAGTGGCGTTCCATGCTGCGCGGTAACCGCTGACGAAGTCGATGGTGATCTCAGCGGCGCCTTCCTGTTCAATGACCGCACGGTTGCGTGCATCTTTGACTGGCTTGCCGTTCTCATCCATCAGCTTGGTCTGCTTGACGTAAGGACCATCGTAGAGGTCTTCGCGTAGGTAGACCTTCTTGACGATCTTCTCGCCGCTTTCAGGGTCGGTCATCTCGTAAAGGCGCTCGGTAATCTCAGCGAGCACGCGATCCGTATCTTCTGGGGCAACCATGCCAGCAGCCTCGCGGCCCTTCACGTTCAGGTAGATCTTGCCGATCGCCATCGAGTAGGCCTGGGTCTCGCGCCAGTCTGCCCACTGCAGGAATTGGCTTTGCATGCGCGATACCGAGCGTGGGGTCTGGATGCTGGTGCGGTTATCCAAGGAAGCGAATCCTTCGGCGGCCAACCAAGCGTTCAAGTCAACCTGACGACGGAAGCTATCGAAGCCGTGGTCAGAGACGATCATCAAGGTGTCTTCTGGTCCAAGCACTTCGTCTAGCAAGTAGCCGACCAAGTTGTCCATCTCTTGGTAGATCACCAAGCCACTGTCCTTGAGCTGGAACTTGCGACCGAAGTACTCGACTTCGCGCGTGGCCAGTTCTGCCTTGTATTGCGGGTGACGGTCATCCATGTGGCGCATCAGCATGTGGCAGATGCGGTCAGGAGTACCGAAGAAGTGGAACAGTACCTTCCAGTCTTCGTCGGCGATGGCATCTTTCAGCAAAGCGGTGCGCCAACCGAGGGTGTACTCGATGTCAGCCAAGAAGGCGTCGTCGGAGAGTTCCGCATCTTTGACCGCGTGAGTCTGGCAAGCCCAACCAAGGGTCTCGAACAAACCAGTGCGGCTGGCGATCTCGGAAGCGAAAGTTGGAGGCCAGCAGAAGCGGCTGCCAGGAGTTGGGTGATCAGGGTCGATCTGCAGCGGCGAGGAGAACATCTCCAACTCACCATCGATCTCTTCGGCCCAGAAGCGCACCATCGCGTAGGTGCTCAGGCGTGGGTTCCAGACGAACTCCACGCGGTAGAAATCACTCCAACTGTTGAGCGCGACGGTCTGGGTCACACCGGCGACTTCCAGTTCGATGTTGGCAACACCCTTCTCCCAAGTAGTTGCCAGCGGCACCCAAGTCTTCATGGAGCTCAGCGCACTGTTGTTGAACAGGGCATTCAGTTCGGTGAAGCGCTCGCCGCGGTCACCAGCCTCTTTGAGGGTGTTCAACTCACCGCGCAGTTGATCGATGATGACCTGGTTCTTAGGGCCAAACAACTTGGACTCGTAGCGGCCGCCATCACCTTTGGTGAGCTGGTAAACCGAAACGGTGCCGGCCTTCTTGCCACTTGGTGCCGACATCGAAGTGGCTTCCTCGTAGACGTTGGCTGGCTTGGCCTGATAGTTCTTGCGCAGGCGTGCGCGCTCCTCACCCGTGGTGTAGATGGCGCTGGAGTTCAAACCACCGATGGCGTCGGGGGCGCCCAAACCGGCGACCAACTTGCCATGCTCGAGCTCTTGCACTGGGTAGGAAACGATGGTGCCTTGGCCGCGGAAGGCGACGCCGTTCTCATCGAGGGTCTCCCAGTAGTTGTTGGTCATGTTGAGGCTGCGGTAATCCGGGAAGCCTCCTTCCGGGTAGACATCGCTCCACGACATGCCATACCAGACACCGCCGCCGGCAGCTATCAGACCAAGAACCAAACCGGCTGGCTTGTTCTTGCGGCCCACACCCAACAGCAGCAATACGCCCAGAATCAGGCCGCCGCCCATCACGTAGTAGGCGGACTTGGGATCAGCGAATGGCAGGCCGATCTCTTCAGCCGAACGCATTTCCTTACGCTGAAAACCCACGTCAATGCCGATTGGCGACTTGGCGCTGGTGGTGCGCTTCATGCCGACGAAATCGTAGATCGAGTGCTTACCAGGGTTGCGGCCGGTGTTCAGGGTGGCCCAAGAAACAGGCGACTGCGCTGGGTTAGCTGGCATCAACGGCGCGAAAGTACCTTGGTCACGCAAGCGCGTGAAGTTTGGCAGCTCCCCTGCGTCCATCCAGTCCTTGGCCATTTCGGCATCCATGCCATCCATGCCTAGCACGATGACGCGGCCGGTAGGCGCAGCGAGGGTTGGCTCGCCAGTGGCGCTGTTGCTGGCGCTAGTGCTCACGGAATCTCCGGAAGCGCCGGAACCGTTGGAAGGTTCGGTACTATGGCCTAGAGCCAGAGAGGAAAGCAGCAGCAAGCTGCAAGCTGCAACAAAAAGATGTGGTCGGTAACTCATGACAAGGCTTGGTACAAACGCCAGGAACGCGTAGTTTATTCTCGCGTGATGTCCTTTCGTACCAAGAACCACGGAAGAACCAACCTTCTGGTTCCAGGCCTGCTATTGATGCTAGGTGTCGTGACGGCGTGGATTCTGCTGAAAGACGACAAGCAAAACCCGAATCACGCCAATAACGACCCGTCCACTTCTCTTGTCGGCCCGCAAGATCACACAGCTGAAGGCCCTGACGAGCCCTTTCTAGACGGCCATGTGCCGCCCGTCACGCCGGATCGCAACGATCAGCTGCCGGTCATCGGCACGATTTCGGGCAAGGTTCACGCCGAAGACTGGGTGGAATGGCCAAGCGGCATCCTAGTAACCCTTGAACTGCAGAAGACTGGCCAGGTGATGCACAGCCAGGGAGTCTCCCTAGAGGAGCCTGGCTTCCGCTTCGAGAAGGTCGAGTTTGAGAACTACCGGCTCGCCGTCACCGGCCCCGGCATGTTGAAATCCACCATCCCGGTCACGGTCTCGGCAACCACCGCCCAGCAGAATATTTACATCCCGCTGCAACCAGCCGCCAGCGTGCATGGCACGGTCAAGAACGCCGACGGCATCGTGGTGCCTGAAATCCAAGTCACCGCCATCATGGTCACCGACAAGCCGGGCTATTACCACGAACCGCTGGTTGGCCAGACCGACGCAGCCGGCGCTTATCTAATCACTGGCTTGCGCCCGGGCCGCGAATACCAAGTCTTCGTCGGCACCTACGGCAACCCGATTGGCGAATCCAAGACGGTTGGTGTTTCCAAGTACGCGCCGAAGGCTTGGGCCGATTTCGAGATCCCGCTAATGGGGCGCGCCGTCATCACCATCGATTTCGCCGATGGTCCAGAAGTCCGCGATGAGTTCGGCAAGGTGTTGCGGGTGATGGCACAAAAAGAAGGCAGCGAATCAGGCTACTCGCAGAGCTTGCCGCTGAATGATGAGTGGACCGCCACCTTCGCAGCTCTGCCTCCGGGTGAATACTCCTTCTCCGTCTATGGCGGTTCCTTCCGTCGGGTGATTAAGAGTGCCGGGGTCTCCCACAAATGGGAAACCACGCTCACGATTCCAGTCCACCATCTAGGCAAAGGGAACCGACCGCGGTGACCAGCAGCTCGCGCGGGCCTTTGGCCCATTCAACCGGAATGCGTGCCAGCATCCGTGAGGCCTTCCTATTGTCGTGGCCGATCACCTTGTCCTTGTTGTTGCATGCGGGTTATCGGGTCAACGATCAATATTGGGTCAAGGACCTCGGACCAAGTGCGCAGGCGGCGATGGGCCTGACCAGCTTCTTGCTGATCCTGAACTTTGCCTTCATCTCCCTTTTGTCGACCGGAGCCTTGGCGCGCGTGGCCAAATCAGCGGGTGGCGGCAATTGGAATCAGCTTCGCCAATCCTTCAGTACCTCCTGTTATTCCGGCCTGGTGTGGTTCGGCGTGATCGCCGTGATTGGTTGGTTCGCGACTCCCCTACTCGTGCAAGCCTCCGGCGGCAGTGGTGAACCGGCGGCATTGGCTGAAGACTATTTGAGCACCATCTATCTGGTGCTCCCGATGATCGGCTTCAAGCCACTGGTAGACAGCGTGTTCTTTGGACTTGGCAACACCGTCGTGCCGATGTTCCTATCCGGGCTATCGGTAGCACTCAACGCCATCCTCAACCCGATCATGATCTACGGTTGGTGGGGCATGCCGGCCATGGGCATCGAAGGCGCGGCTTGGTCGACCGGCATCTCGCGCGCAGTCAGCGCCTTGATTGGCATCGTGGTACTGCTGCGCTACTTCGACTTAGCTGGCAGCCTGCGCGAGCACCCAACTTGGATCGAACTGAAGAAGATCTGCCGCATCGGTGGACCGGTGGCTTTCTCCCATACCACCTACGCGATCTGCTTCACCATGATCCTGAAGACCAGCGTGGCGCCGCTTGGCTCCACGGTGCAAGCTGGCTTGGCGGTCGGCTTCAACGGCATCGAGTCACTGAGTTATTGCGGCCTGATGGGCCCTGCAATGGCGTCGGCATCGTTGGTGGGCAGGCGCTTAGGTGCCAAGGATTTTGAAGGTGCGCGGCGCGGAGCTTATGCATGTTTGGGTATGTCGGTCGGTTTCGCAACGATGACCAGCGTGGTGTTCTTGACTGCCGGGCGCTTCTTGAGTGATGTCTACACCGACGACCTCGTGATCCTGACCGAGGCGGTTCTGTACCTGCACATCGTGGCCTACTCACAAGTCATCACCGCCGCAGACAGCACTTTGCAGCAGATCATGGCAGGTGCAGGGCGCACGGTTCACATGGCGATTCTGAACATCTGTGGCTATGTTTCGCGTGTTCCGCTGGCCTTTTGGATGTCCGCAACCCTCGGAATGGGCGCGGCAGGAATCTGGTGGGCCTTGAACATCGCGAATTATCTGAAGCTCGGCGCTATATTTGTCCTGTTCCGGAGGATGAACATCTTCTCTCCAACACAGACCGGCACCGCCCAGCACTGATGAGTAGCAACCTGATTCTCGACCCCCCTCAGAACTTGATTGATCCCAAAGACTATCCCTTGGACAAGATCTTCCTCGACACCGAGGGCTGCATGAAACTGAACCCTCAACGCGAGGAGTTCCTGCAGGTCACTTCGATCCTGCACCTGGACCTGCCAGGCAACCTGATTGTGGGGCACCGCCGCCTCGAGCCAGGTGAGTTCTGGGAGAGGGGCCACCTTCCCGGTCGCCCACTCTTCCCCGGCGTGCTGATGATTGAATGTTTGGCCCAAGTCGGCAGCATCCAAGCGCACTATGGGTTAGAGCTTGGCGGAGATCGTTTCCTGGGATTCGGTGCAGCAGATAACGTCCGCTTCATCGACACCGTGGAGCCTGGCACCGACCTATGGATCGCAGGTCACTTCCTCAGGTCGTCCAAGAGTCGTTCTTACTTCCGTTGGAACGGTCGCATCATGCGTGAGTGTGGCAAGCCTGTGTGCACTGCCACGATCACTGGCATGGCGCTCTAGGTGGCCGACTCAGGATTAGGATCCGGATCCGGATCCAAAATCGCCAGTACATCCAGCTCCACGCAAGTGCATGGGGCACCTAGCAGGGAGCTCAGCGATGGCTGGCTACGGCCGTCATCGCTGGAGATGGCTTCCTTGATGTAGGTGCCATGCTGCGACAGGATCGACACCATCAGGTCATTGCCGTCGCGCTCCCATGCGGTGATCTTGATCCAACGCACGCGGTCCATATCAGCGCGACGATGTGCCACGCGCTGCGGAGTCTTCTGCACGATGTCGAAACGGTCTTGGCTAACCAAGTCGTCGAGAACCTTAGCGGCTGCGTCGAAATCGACCTCTGCACCTTCCTCGAAACGAACCCGCGCTTGGTATTCCTTGGCGCAATGGGTCTCCTTGATCTCGACCACGCGCTTGCGATCGCATAGTTTCAGATCGAAGATCTCAATGCGGCCTTCTGAGCGGCGCGTGACCTCGGCAGCTAGGTCTTCGAGGTCAACAGTATTGCGCTTGGCTTTCTGCATCTCGAACACGAACAAACGCCCTGTTCCGAGCATGCGCACATCCATGTCCTCGCGGCCGGCACCATGGAACTTATTGCGCCGCGCCTTGAATCGGGGCATAGCCACGCGCGCGACCAACTCCTGGATCGAATCCTTGGTCAGCTTGCCGTAGCCGTCGCAGGTATTGCAGCCGCGGCCCCTGCATTTTGGGCAGAAGAACACCGTCTGCGGCAAGTCGCGCACGAACTTGCGGTAGCGCCCCTCGAAAAGGAGGCGGGTCGGAGTGTATGGCTGATCCATCGCGGTCGGAACGGCGGTCGAGAAGGGCTGTGGGTAGCGAATGCGGGCGCACAGTTCGTGGCTAGTGCGGGCGCGCAGTTAGGATGTGGGCGTGTGGCCTGAACTGTTCACCATTCCTATTTTCGACCTTCCAGTGCGCTCCTTCGGGTTGCTGGTGGCGTTGGGATTCATCGTTGCTGTTGCGGTCGCTTCGAAGCTAGCCGCCCGTTACGGCAACAACCTCGAGACCGATCCGCTCGGAATCGCCGACGTGAGCTGGTGGATCCTCATCGGAGTCATCCTTGGCGCGCGCCTGGCGTTCGTGCTGGTGAACCTTGACCACTACAGCAAACACCCGGGAGACATCCTGAAAGTCTGGGAAGGCGGCTTGGTGATGTACGGCGGGCTCATTCTAGCGGTCCTGCTCGGTGTCTGGAAAGCCAAGCGCATCGGCATGCCGGCGTGGCAGTCGCTGGATTATGGCCTGACTGCCGGTTTCCTTGGCCAGGCCATCGGCCGCATCGGCTGTTTCCTGGTCGGCGATGACTATGGCGCCCCCACCGATGTCGCTTGGGCGATCACCTTCCCGGATCCGTTACGAACCGGCTCGGCCTTCGCCCCGGAACTGAGCACGGTGGCTGTCCACCCCACCCAGTTCTACATGTCGGCCAAAGCCCTGTCGCTGTTCCTGCTGGGCTTGTTCGTACTCAAGCGCAAGAAGTTCCACGGCCAGGTCTCGCTGATCCTGCTGATGGTCTACGCGGTGCTGCGTTACGTGGTGGAGATGTTCCGCTTCGACATGGAAGCGCGTGGCGGCATCTATCGTGAAGGCCATGGGCCAGAAGATGTCGATCGTTACCTCTTCGAGAACGGTATCACCAACAACGCCGGTCAGATCATTGACCTGGAAGGCTTCCGCACCATGATGCGTAACGGCGTGGAGAATGCCTCGCCGCAGTTGATTCTGTCCACTTCGCAGATGGTCGGTATTGCCACCTTCCTGATGGCGCTGGTTCTGTACTTCGTACTGGCGCGCCGTGCTGACCTGAAGGTCAAAGCACCCACGCCTAAGTAGCGATGGTCTTTCTCGCGGGCATTGATGAGGCCGGTTATGGACCCTTCGTTGGTCCAATGACGATGGGCTTCTCGTTGTTTCGTGTGCCGCAGTTGGATTCCGACTTGTGGCAGATCCTCAGCAAGAGCACCGCGCCAAAACCGGACCGCAAGGACCTGCGCCGCCTGTGGCTGAACGATTCCAAGAAGGTTCACCAAGGCCCTAAGGGTCGTGGCCGCCTGGAGCGCACCGTGGCAGCCTTCCGCGAGCTGGTCAGTCCCGGCAATGCCTTACTGGATGATTGGCTCAGTGAGCCCCCCGCTGGTAGCGCCCGTGATCTGCATGCCGCTCCATGGTTCCAGAAGTTGGATGGCGCCTTGTGCCCTAGTGTGGAGCATGACCGCGCGCGCTTAGATGCCGCCGCCGTCCATCGCGATCTAGAGAGTGCGGGTTGTGCGGTGCAAGCCTTCGGCGCCCGTGCGGTGCCGGCTGGCGAATGGAATAAGCTACTCGCCTCTACCGGCGGCAAAGGCAGCGCTAACTTCTCGGTGGCCATGCACTTGGTGCGTCATCTGCTCGAACACACTGGCGACGCCCCCCTACGCATTGAGTTGGATCGCCAAGGTGCACGCATGCGTTACGCCGATGTTCTGCGTACCGCGCTGCAACCGCAAGGAATCGAGATTCATGGCGAACGCCCCAGTGGGTCGACCTACTCGTTGAAGTTCCCAAACCGCAGCGTGCAGTTACGTTTCTCCGAGAGTGCCGACAGCAAGCACTTGCCGGTGGCGTTGGCGTCGTTGGCGGCCAAGCAAACGCGGGAACGCATGATGGATGAGTTCAACGCCTGGTGGACGCTCAAGATGCCGGAACTGAAACCGACCAAGGGATATGGCGTCGATGGCAAACGCTGGTTGGCGGAAGTTCAACCGCATACGCCGGACAACGGTGTTGCCTTGAACTTGCTGCGCCGCGACCGCTGAAAGGATGAGAGCAGAGAGGCTGTGCCGCTCAACCCTCAACCTCGCCTCGGTTTAACTGCGAAAACGACGCGCAAAAACGGCGCCGCCACCCAGTATTAACAGCACCCATGCGAGCAGAATCGCAAGGCTTCCTCTCCAAATCGGAGTTGGAGGTTGGATTCGGGTTGGTGTTGAATGCACCAAATCAGAGAAATCATCCTGGTCTTGCGGGTCACCACTCCAAGAGGCCGCAATGGCATGCTCCATTCTCACACCAGCAGCTTCAGCCACTGCTTTGTTAAATTCTCGTGCTGCCGCGGGTCCACGGCCAGCAAGTTGCTCCAATGCATTGGTGAAAGCGAGGGTCGGCGTCGCCAAGCTCATCTTCGAGACAAGCTGTGCAAAGGCATCACCACGCCCTTCACGTCTCTGCATGCGCGCGTCCAGAACAGCAATGCGCATACCTTCATTTGCAGCCCTGCGACCAGACATCCGAGGAGTGGGTTCTTTCCCTTTGAGCTCTGGGAAGCGTGCAAAGAGTCCTGCAAAGAGATCGTCTTCATCCATCTTACTGATCGCGCTTCCGGCATCGCGTGCATCAACCGTTAGGTCGAGTGCAAAATCGCTCGCAGCGAGAGCCGCCGAACGCTCCACACCAATCGACGGGATGAGTACACAGAAAACAATCCAGGCCGCACCAAGTGCTACAGCGCCGTGCGACGGGTTGCGGGACACTTGCGCAACAACCCCAAGCAACGCGGTCCAAAAGGCAACGTAAGCCAACACCAACAGGGTCAATGTGAGCCCGCTTCCGAGATCAGCCCCTGCAGTCAAGACCGCGACGAAGCACAGCAATAGCCCTACCGTTGCGGCAATTGCACCAACCGCAATGCACCGCGCCCAAATCCAAGTGCGGTCGCCCCCAGACTGGACGCGGACAAGCGGAAGCACTCCGGCGGAACGCTCATATCCACCGACTTCAACTCCAAGAGCCAAGACCAGCAAAGGAAGGAGCAGCGCAAGCACCGTCACCAAATCCAAACCGCCGGCTGCAACTAGGGCAGGGTTCTCGATCTTGTTGCCTTGCTCCAGCAAGGGGTCAGCAAAGCGGTTCACACGCACGGTTACGGCACCGGATTCCGCCGACGCAAAAGCAATGCTGGAAAGTGGTGCAGGCATCCGCGCGATGCGAGTTGCTGCGTACATGTCCTGCCAATGCGCCTGACCGAGGTCGACCCAGGAGCGATCCGGAGGCCCCTTCTCACCGTCGGCAAAATAGCCGAGCGCTTCTGCAATCGACTCTTCCTGCGCCAGCTGGCCTGTATCAATCGCATCTTGCCAGCGGTCGACATCCTGCTGCCCCTGCACCAGGACGAATACACCAATCACAAGAACGAGCGGCACCACGAGTAACCGTAGCGGAGAACGCAACAGGTTGCGTAGTTCAAGCACTAAGGCCGTTCGAATCACAGTACACCTCCACGGTGGAGCCGGCGTGCAGTCATCCCAAGAATCGCAGTGGCCCCCACTAGCCAGAAGATAAGAGCGGCGATGTCGGTCTTGGCCCGACTAAGCTGCGCGCCAAGTGACAATGGCTCGTAATGGAAGGCTTCAAAACCTGTGTAGAAGTCTTGCGTTGTGGTTCGCCTTCGCTTTCCGTTGGCATCTAGATGGACTCCAAAGGCGTCTTCTTCATTGAGTTTGCGAACCATCTCGCGACGAAAATCTTCGGTCTCACGCAAGAAGTCGAGGTGACTCGTAAGGCCGGTGCCGGCCACCGCCATCGATAGGCGATCCGTCGCTTGCAAAGGATTCAAAAAGGAAAAGAATCCTGCAAACGAATACTGTCGCTGCAGATGCTCCTCAAGTTCACCGAAGTGCTTATCCCAAACCTGTGCGCCGTATTCTTCATCAGCTTGCATGATCAAACCACCCAGATTCACCGGCAGCTCGCTGCGAGAACTGACGCCGTATTCGTCAAGCACTTGTTGTTCAAGATCCATGCGCCGTTGATCTCTAGGGTTGTGACCATCCATCCCCTGTTCTCGATCTCCCTCCATGGCTGCCTGAAAAGCATCGCGACCAGGTAATGGTTCGGCCACCGTCGCAGCCATCGCCGCAAGACGAGGCATCACGATGCCGCCGAGAACCCAACAACTAAGCAGGATGGTTGCTGCAGTTCCAGGACGTCGGGACCAAGCGGATACGGCTGCAACCACAGCCGCCACCACCCACAAGGTTGTGAAGTGCAAGGCCAGAAATACCACCGTCCGACCGAGGTCGATCTCTTCAGCGAAAACGAGGTGCGCACCAACCACCAGCAGGCATAGGGCGGCACCGAGGGTCCATAGCGCGAAGGTTTTGGCCATGATTAATGCCATTGGCTGCACGCCCTGAAGCCATAACAGCTTTAATCGACCAGACTCACGTTCCGAAGAAACCACGCCAAACCCTGCCAGCACAAGCACCAGCGGCGCAAGAAGCTGGAGTACCGTCGACGGTTCAAGGCGGTCGTAGCGCAAAAGACTGGCCGCCTCTTGCTGCGGTTTATGAACAGCCGAGTTCTGGCGATGGCCCTCGGTATAAATGACCCGCCCGGTGACGGCCTCGAGTCCAGAGTCCAACTTGGCCAGCGGACCACTGGGGCGGAATACGTAGTCACCGTAGTGAGCGCGCGAATGGGGACTGTCCCCGGTACGCTCGTCCCAAGCGCCTCGAGCCGCGTCGGTCGCTGCGTTCCGGGCGAAATCTTGGCGCGCATGAGTCGATGCCGAAGTCCAAGATGAAATCAGGGCAAGAACGACCCCAACTGCGAGGACTACTGCCCCACGACCGTCACGCAGCAACGCACGCCACTCATTTAAAAAGAGCGTGCGGATCATTTCGTGCTTCCTGCTGCCGCTGCAGAACTGTGATCACTGACGATGTCAAGGTATGCAGCCTCAAGATCGCGATCCTTCACCTCGCTTGCCTTCCATTCAGCACGCAAGCCGCCATTCACCAACAGGCCGACACTGTCACAGGTTTCCCGTGCACGAAACAAATCGTGCGTAGCCATCAACACAGCCAGACCGTCGCTTGCAAGATTACGGACATGCGTGGATAAATCATGACTTGCACTCGGGTCTAATCCCGAGGACGGTTCGTCGAGAACCACTGCGCGCGCCTCTTTGGCAAGTGCGATTGCGATACCAACCTTCTGACGCATGCCCTTTGAATAAGTTCCGACCCGCCTTTCATGGGCATCTCCCTGCAGCCCGGCCCGATCTAAACATTCGGAACATTCACGCCTATTGAGATGGCGCCCAGCAAGGCGCGAAAACAGTTGGAGGTTCTCAATACCCGACAGCAGTGGGTACAGAGCGACAGACTCAGACACATAAGCAAGAATGCCGCGCGCCCGTTCCGGCTCCGCCGTGACATCGATTCCGCCGACCAGAATGCGCCCGGAAGTTGGCTGTAACAACCCAGTAATGAGGTTAATGGTCGTCGACTTGCCGGCTCCGTTGGGACCAAGCAGGCCATAGACCTGCCCATCTGGCACCGACAAGCACAAGCCATCCAAGGCACGATGGCCTGGATACTCCATGATTACATCTTTCAGTTCGATCATTTTCCCTCGAGCTTCAGGCGGCCTCACTGCAATCTGCGCAGTGTCCGAACAACAAGATTTCATGGCCGGTAATTGAGAAGTTCGGTGGCACGATGTTCTCTAGTCCGGGGACACAACCTTCAAGATCAATGGCCCGGTTGCAATCCGAGCAGAGGAAGTGATGATGATGCTTTAGCCCTGTAGGCTCGTAACGCGTCTGGCCGCCCGGCAAGTTCGCTTCACAAAGCGCCCCAGACTCGACGCCGCGCTTCAAAATCCGATAGATCGTGGCAAGCCCAATCCCAGAGGCTTGCAGGGATTGCCAAATTTCGTTCGCGGACAACGGCCCTGACGACTGCTTGAGCAGGGCGTAGATAGTTTCAGCATGTTTGGAGGGCGTCCTCATGCGAGAAATGATAATCGATTATCGCTTCTCACACAAGCGGGGCACTGTCATACTGTGAACCTCGCAAGTGGTGGCGGCCTTGGTCGCGGCCGCGGGCGGGAATCGAATCAAAAACAGAGTTGAGGGAGCAGTTAACGCCCCCACATCTCGCGGAAGCGAGCGCTGGCAACAGGCAAAAAACGCCAGCTCTCGCTGCTCCGCAAATCTATCCGGTTCTGGAAACCTACTTCTTGTTTCCTTCCTTTTGCTGTTCCTGGAAGAACACGTAGAAAGGGTTGGTCGGATCGAACTCTTCCTTCGGCTTAGCCTTTGGATCCGGTCCGAAGCCACCACCGCGGCCACCTTTGCCGCGCGGCCCACCACGACCACGGTCACCACCGCGACCGCCACCTGGGCCACCACGACCACCGCCACCTGGGCGGTTGGCGCTACGTTGTTTACGCTGCTCTTCACGCTCCTTCTCTTGCTCTTCAGTGAGCAGAGACAGACGAATCTTGCGGTTCGCAAGGTCCACCGAAACTACGCGAGCTTCGATCTCTTGGCCAACCTCGAGGACCTCGGATGGATGCTTGACGAATCGATCTGAGCATTGGCTGACATGCGCCATGCCTTCACGCTCAGCGCCGACATCCAAGAAAGCTCCGTAGTCGGCTAGGTTCTTGACCTTGCCTTTGACCATCTCGCCGATGCGCAACGACTCAAGCGGGCGACCGCCTTTGCCGCCCTGATGACCGTGGCCACCACCTTGGAAACGCAGACGCGAACGACGTGGCTTGGACAAGCCTTCGCGGACACGCGTGATGATTCCATCCTGGTGCTGCTCGCCTTCCAGCGCAGCACTCCAATCCATCTGGTTGATGCGACCTGGCTCCTTCAGCAAATCACCCAACTTGGCTTTGGAGCCAGCAATCGTGGCCTGCAGAGGGCGGTAATACATTGGGTGCAGCGGGCGCGCATCGAGTGGTTCATCACCACCGCGGACACGCAGGATGCAGCATGCAGCACGCCAATCCTGAGCACTGATGGCAATGCGCTCGAACAAGTCGTGGAGCGAACGGAATGGTGCGGTACTACGCTCGGCCAAGACGGCCTCGGCATCAAGACCGGGCACCAAGCGCAACATGTCGCCAGGGGCCGTGTTCACATCGACGCCACGCTGGGTTAGCAGCGAGCGAAGGAAGGTGACCTCGAAGTCATCCAAGATGCGGTGATTGATCTCGCCGCGGTATGGGATGAAGGCACGCACGATGTGTGGCGTGTGGAAAGCCGCAGCGCGCGGATCCGAAGCCAAGGTGGCAACCAGGAATGCCTGACGCTCATCGTGACTCAGCAGAGCCTCGGTGGAACGACGTGCGACCTCGCGCAACATAGTCTTGACCACAGCCAAAGGCACCATGCTGATGCGTGGTTTATTCGGCAGCGCCTTGATGACCTTCTGGCCAGCGTTGCGGGTTGCCGAATCGGCTTGCATGGCGGCGAGCGAAACTTGCTCTTCGCCAAGGAAACGAGCCAAGTCCGCAGCCATGGTCTCTGACTTGACGTCGACCTCGATGGTGCGTGGAGTTTCTGACGAGCCATGACTTGCAGCCACGACCACCTTGCCTTTGCGCGAAGCACATAGGCCAAGCACCAAGCCTTCTTGGCGACCGCGGTCCAAGGAACGTTCGACTTGTTCCCACCCGCTTTGCAATGCCAAGTCTTCAGCGCGACGCTTGAGGATGGCACGCAACTGTTGGACCAGCCGTGGCAAACGCTCACGCGTGACGAACTCTAGGAACAGGCTGCGATAGCTGTCTTTCTCTTGTGCCGGGTAGCTCGACAAACCGTCGAACAACTTGGTGACAGTTGCGCGTGGCAGGTCGAACTCGACCTTGACGGCATGCGCGCGTTCGGCGCGACGCAACAACAAGTATGCCGATGGATCGATCCCCGAGATTACTTGGGCATCGTGGGTCAGGTGGTGAAAACGCTTCTGGTCTTCACTTGGGTTCTCGACCGGGTTGACCGCGATGGTGCCTTCCTTGTCGAAAGCACTGTGCAGTTGGCGAGCCAAGTCACTGTCGCCGCGCAAGGCGTCGAGGAAAGCGACATGCTCTTCCTTTTCCGGCGCAGTGAAGTCAGCCGGCGCATGCGAAGGATGTAAAGCCAGACCTGCATCTTCAAGTTCCCCTTCACTCATGGTGGTCTCCACCATTGTAATCGCTGAAGCGAAATCCTCTTCACGACCTTCGAAGGATCGCAACAGGTTCGCCCGTCGGCGCTCGATGCTTTCCGCTTGACGCAAGCGCTCAAGCAGGAGTTCGAAGCCGAAGGCGTGTGGGAATTGACCTGCGAGGGATGGTTCGGCGCAACGCAGGTAGACAGGGAACTCCCCTGCAGCGATACCATCGCGCAGAGCGTTCAGAACTGGAACTTTGAGTCCCAGAAAGCGTGCGAGATTGGTCTCGCCGCTGGGCTTACGTGGAGTGGACATGACGCACAGATTCTATCAGGTCGTCGGCAATGTGCTCCTTTCCCGAGGCAACATCCGCAATCGAGGATTGTGCTTAAATGGAAGCAAAAGAAAATCCCCCCCCGATCGCAGTGCAATCGGGGGGATTAAGGAAGGCTGAACTTGAACTCGGCCTTAGAGAATCACTGGGTTCGAAACTGAGTGATCCAACTGGTCAACAATCTGAACCGTCTTGCCGCAGACGCTGGCTGGCACGTACGCGGTGAAGGTGTTGGCCATGGTGGTTGCGATCTGTGGGTTCGCGATCAGCAAGTCGACGCCACGTACGGTCGTGTTACCTGCATCACCATAAACAACCCAGTAGCTACCGCTGCCGTGGGTAGCAGTCAGAGTCATCATGCCGCCACAAGTGCCACTGATGGCCAAGGTCAAGGTTGGTGGAACCATGTAAGTCTCGAAGGTGAGACGGGTCAGGGTCTCCAGGTTCTGGTGCTCGTAGAACGGAGGCAGATAGTAGGTATTCGGCCAGCCTTGGTTGCCGGTCAGGTCGACGCTAGAGGTGTAGTTCACTCCATCGCCAACTCGAATGGTGAAGATGTCGTAGACATCAAACACCAGGTTGGCGGAGCTGCAGTCAACCCACACCCACTCCCAGCCCAATGTCGAAGTGACGTAAGCAGTGCCTTGCCAATCTGGGGTAGTGCCCACTGGGTGCGGCCCGGGGCCATCGAAAATCGCCACGGGCAAACCATTGGCGACGTTTTGTGAAGCCATGCGAATCTTGAAGCCCTCCAATGCACCTGCCACACCGACTTGAATGTCCTGCTGCATGTCATTGAAGTACCCCATATTCCAAGCAACATTGGTGTGGAGTTCAGACTGATCAAGGGTGCCGGTTTGAGCGGTCGCCGATCCAGCAAAGCTCAGTGCCAGAACCGGAAAGAGGATGGAGAGGACTTTTTTCATGAGGTTGTCTTGCTCAGGCGCCTGCCGGGAACTCTGTGCTGCCTGGTGGTGAGCCCATAATAGCAGAAAACTTCCCCAGGGAAGACCCCGGGGAAGTTTATCTTTGCCTCCAGCGTGGCTGGAACGGCCTATTTTTCGGCGTTTAAGCCTACTTAAGACGATCTTTAATCAGCTGCTCCTGAACGTATGCAGGAACGGCCTCGTAGCCAGCTGGCTCCATCGAGAAGGAACCACGCCCCTGGGTCAAACCACGGATGGTACCTGCGTAGGAGAACATTTCCGCGATCGGCACCGTGCCGTTGACCTCACGAATCTGACCATCCATGGTCATTTCCTCGATGTTCACACGACGGGTGTTGAGGTCACCGATGACATCGCCGAGGAAATCCTCCGGCACCTGAACGTTGAGCTTCATGACAGGCTCGAGCACGACTGCGTTGCCTTCCATGGCTTCGCGGAAGGCGCGTTGCGCGGCCAAGTTGAACGCAAGTTCACTGGAGTCCACATCGTGCGACTTACCGTAGTGCAGTTCGGCTTCGATGTTGACGAAAGGCCAACCTAGTTGACCACCAGACTTGGAAGCCTCTTCGATACCTTTGCCAACAGCAGGGATGTACTGCTGAGGAACCACACCGCCTTTGGTCGAATCGATGAAGTTGGTGTTGGTCTTTGGTGCGTCGGCGCCTTCTTCCAGCTCCCAAGGGCGGAACTTGATGTTGGCTACTGCGTACTGACCGGAACCACCAGACTGCTTGATCTGCTTACCTTCGATATCGACCTCTTTCATGATGGTCTGACGGTAAGCAACACGTGGCGCGCCAACGTTGACAGGAATCTTGTAGTCACGTGCGATACGCGTGGTGACGATCTCAAGGTGAAGCTCACCCATTCCGGAGATGACGGTTTCATCCGTCTCTTCATCGGTAACGATGCGGAAGGATGGGTCTTCGCGGTGCAACTTACCGAGAAGGTCGCCCAGCTTGTCGCGGTCGCCGGTGGACTTAGGCTCGATCGACATCGAGATCACGGCCTCGGGGAAGGTCATCGACTCAAGAACGACTGGGTTCTTGTCATCGCAGACGGTGTCGCCAGTGATGGTGTTCTTCAAACCAACAACTGCACAGATCTCGCCGGCATGGACCTCATCCACTGCCTTACGCTCTGCTGCGTGCATGAACATCAAACGACCAACGCGCTCTTTCTTCCGGGTACGTGGGTTCAAGATGGCATCGCCACGCTTCAGGATGCCTGAATAGACGCGGACGAAGGTCAAATCGCCGTTTGGATCAGCGATGGTCTTGAATGCCAAACCGGAGAATGGGGTGTCGGAGTTGGCGTGACGCACGACCTCGGTCTCCTCATCCTTAGGATCGATACCGACAATCTGGCCCTTATCGATTGGGCTTGGCATGTAGTCGACGACTGCATCCATCAGCGGGTGTACACCCTTATCGTGCAGTGCGGAGCCACAGAAAACTGGGACTGCGTGGCCAGCCAAGGTGGCGCGACGGGTGACATCTTTCAGCTCGGCGACGGTGAACTCATCGCCTTCGAGGAAACGCTCGACCATGTCGTCGTCGACTTCGACGATGTTCTCGATCATTTCAGCGCGACGATCATCGCACAGCTGCTTCATGTCCTCAGGAATCTCCATCGGCTCGACGCCAGGGCCATCGCCCTCGGTGAACTTCCAAGCCTTCATTTCGATCAGATCGACCAGACCGGAGAACTCCTTCTCGACGCCGATTGGCACCTGCAGACGCACAGCGTTGCAGCCCAAGCGGTGGAGAATGGAATCGAATGCGCGGTCGAAGTTTGCACCGATGCGGTCCAGCTTGTTGATGAAGCAGATGCGCGGTACGCCGTAACGGTCAGCCTGACGCCAAACGGTTTCGGACTGGGCTTCTACGCCAGCAACGCCATCGAACACGGCGACTGCACCATCCAGAACGCGCAACGAGCGCTCCACCTCTACGGTGAAGTCCACGTGGCCTGGCGTATCGATGATGTTAATGCGGTTGCCATTCCACTCACACTGGGTTGCTGCGGAGGTGATGGTGATGCCGCGGTTCTTCTCGTCCTCCATGTAGTCCATGGTGGCCGCGCCATCATGAACCTCACCAATCTTGTGGGTGATACCAGTGATATAGAGGATCCGCTCGGTTACGGTGGTCTTACCCGCATCAATGTGGGCCATGATGCCGATGTTGCGGATGTTCAGAAGGCGGTCCTGCTCAGACTTGCTGAGTTCAGGCGCTTGGATGGTCTCGGTGGACATGGTGCTGCGAGTATGTACGGGTAACCCAGTTGGGTCGTTCAGATCCCCTCCTGACGCAAATTTTGAGTTCGCCTACGTCGGGGGAAGCCGCTAATTTTAGCGCAAAATCTTCAGATGGCCAGTCCCCGACCCCAACGTCTTCGAGTCCCCGCCTCAACCTCCAATGTGGGGCCCGGTTTCGACGCCTTCAGCATCGCTCTCGACCTCGATCTCGAGGTGCGCTGGGCGCCTGCTGACAAGTTCACACTGGAACGCTCTGGGGCTATTGCACAGTCCGATTTGCGCATGGGTCAGGACCCAACTGTGCGTGGAATGCGTCGAGCGGCCACTTTGGCGGCTGTAGAGCTGCCAAGCGGCCATCTCAAGATCTCGGCGCCCTTCCCACCCGGGCGCGGATTGGGCGCCAGCGGCGCGGGTTTGGTGGCTGGACTGATGCTCGGCAACCGCCTGACCGGAAATAAGCTCAGCGACCAGATTTTGCTCGATGAAGCCATCCAATTGGAGGGCAATCCTGAGAATGCCGTCGGCGCCAAGATGGCTGGCGCCCATTGGAGCATCGCTAGCGGCCCGGATCAGTGGATCCATATGCCGGTGCATCTGCATCGCAATTTGCGCCTGCTGTTGGTGATTCCGCCCTATTCCATGCCGACCAAACGCTCGCGCGAGGCTCTGCCTACCTCGGTGTCCTTTCAGCGCGCCATGCGTCAGGCCCATCGCCCACCCATCTTGCTGGAGGGTTTGCGCACGCTCAAACCGGATTACATCCGTCTGGGTGTGGAAGATGACCTGCATGTGGCACCGCGTGTGAAGCTGATGACCGGTGCGCGCGCCATGATGGACTTTGCCTATGAGGCTGGGGCTCTCGGCGCCACCTTGTCCGGCGCAGGCTCGGCTTTGCTAATCATTTCGCGCACCGGCGAGGTCAGCAATCTGGAAGCGCGGCTACGCAGTAGAGCGCAACGGCTTTGGGGCGAAGACGGCTTGGTGATGACGGTCAAGACCACCAATCGCGGCGCGCAGTTCCTTAGACCCTAGTCTTCCAGCCAACTTGGCGGCAGACTTGCAGCCAACTCACTGGCCGTACTGGTGCGGCAAGCAGCTTCAGCCACTCGCTCACAAGTATCCGCGTCCATCTCGGCCAGCATGCCATGAGCTTGGCGCAGAATCGACGCACGCACCGAGAAGCGGCGCACGTTGACACCGATCAGCAACTGAGCCAATCCATTCTGAACAAGGCTTTCGCCATAGACACCGATCTCGCACTCCAAGCCTGCCGCGACTTGCACCAACTTACGCACTGCGCGCAAAACCACCGGGTGAGGATGACGCAAGCGGTTCACCACGCGGTTCTCGAAACTGCGGCGATCGCTCATCATCAAGCCTTCGGCCAAGGTATCGAGGCCGACCATCGCGAAATCAGAGCACTGCATCAAGTCACGACCGAGCAAAGCTGCAGCCGGAGTCTCGAAGACCACTCCAATCTGTGGCGCATGAGCAACGTCGACGCCTTCCAAGCGCAACTCCTCACGAGCGCGAACAGCAGCGCCACGCACGGCGTTCATCTCGTCACGATCAACGACATAGGGCACCAAGATACGAGCCACACCGCCTGTGGTTGCGCGCAAGATCGCGCGTAGTTGCAGATCGAGCAGGTCCGTGCGTTCCAGCAACAAACGTACGCCGCGCAAACCCAATGCTGGGTTCGGCTCATCATTTGGGAAGAGTGCATCGATTTCCGAAGCCGAGCTCAGGTCAGGCAAACGGAAGGTGACCGATTCGGTTGCACCAACCACCTGCTTGTAGAGCACCGACAGGGAGTCCTCGCGCGGACGTGCACGGCGTTGGATCACTGGCAGCTCGGTGCGGAACAGGCCGATGCTATTGATGCCCATGCGGCGCACCTGTTTGACCTCGCTGGGCGAAGCGGCAGTCGCCTCGAGCACCACTGCGGTGCCGTCGGCCAATGCAGCAGGGCCTAGCTCTTGCTCGCCTTCGTCGGTGGCGCGCCCTTTGGCCACGCGCACGGCTTCAGAAGTTGGTGCAATCTGCAGCTGCCCGTTATCGCCATCCAGCAATACTTCTGTGCCGGCGGCCAGCAGGCCATCGAGATCGCCGACCCCGATCACAGCGGGAATGCCAGCTGCACGAGTCAGAATGGAACCGTGACTATTGATGCTGCCATGCTCTGCAACGATGCCAACGATGCCGTTGTCGAGCGCCTCGGTCAGGTCACTCAAGGACAGCTCGCGCACGACCAAGATCCCGCCTGTGCGATCGTTCTCAGCAGTGCGCTCAGCGACCGGCTTGGCGAAGCGCAACAAACGCAAAGCGATGTCGCGCATATCGGAAAGTTTGTTGCGCAAGCCCTCGGACTCAACCACCTCGAAGAGGCGTTCATAGACCTCGAGCAT
Organism: Planctomycetota bacterium; assembly: GCA_024229395.1. Lineage (GTDB taxonomy): Bacteria > Planctomycetota > UBA1135 > UBA1135 > UBA1135. The sequence continues at coordinate 28,838 of JAAESM010000016.1, forward strand.
ATCCTTCAGCGCGCTCTCAAAACCAAGGCGGTCCTCGGTGATGCGGCTGCGCAGGTCGGCCTCGATGGTTGGATCCTCCAGCATCTTGAGGTGAGTATCGAAGATGCGGCGCTGCGCTTCGGTGAAATGCTCGCCGAGCTGATTGCGTTGATGGACCAAGGACACGCGAGCAGCACGTGCCACTGAATCCATGCGTGCGAGTTCGCCGTCGACCTCAGCGTCGGCCAAACGACGGGTACCGACTTCTTCAAAACTCTCGAGGCTGAGATGAACCATGCCGAAAGCAACACCAGGGCTGACGCTCTGGCCGGACAGGGTTCGGGTACTTGGAGGATTATCGACGGGCTGGGACATGGCTTCGCTGTCAGGTTAACGTGGCGGCTGTCTGGAGGCTTCCTTAATCCACTAGTCAGAAGGCATGTGCCTGGGGATTGGTGCATGAAGCTCAATGGCCGAGCTTCACCCGGAATCTCCACCTCGCCCCGTGCGACCCAAGCCGCCTCTTGAACCATGTTGCGGAGCTCACGCCCCTGCTCGCCCCCAAGGTGCTCACAGGTGGCCTACTGGGGTGCGCCGGGTGCGAAGGACCTCCCTTTGACGCAGGCAGGCCTCAAATGCTGTTGGGGTTACCCCGATTCATGCTCCTTGGAGCCATCAAATCGCCCACATCCACAAAGCACCACTCCAACCACTGGTTTCATTTCAGGATTCTAGTATCATTTGCGGCTTGGTTCGGGGAGTAGCGCAGCCTGGTAGCGCATCTGCTTTGGGAGCAGAGGGTCGCAGGTTCAAATCCTGTCTCCCCGACCAGCCCCTCAATCGGGTGACCTCCACCCACTGTTCAGCAAAATCCCGCTGACCAACTCAAAAAGCCACACACTGCAAAGTGCGTGGCTTTTTTCAATTTCCCAATCAATGCAGGCTGCAAATACCCCATTGCCCCCTACGGTCGAGATCCTGCACTGCACAACTACCCGCCGTGGGACAGCGGCCGTGGGCCGGTTTGCCTGTAGCGCGCCTCTGCAGGCGGTACCCCGCCGAAGCTGAAGCGCGAAAGGGAAAACCGCCTACCGGCCGAAGCCGAAAGGCGGTTAGTTATGGAGCCAGAGACGAGAATTGAACTCGTGACCGCCGCTTTACGAAAGCGGTGCTCTACCCCTGAGCTACTCTGGCAAAAGAAGAGCCGGTCCACCGCAGCGGACCGGCTCTATTGGGCCGGGTTACGACCCCGCAGGGCAGTAGTTTACTGAACCGACACGCCAGCGGAAAGGTGTCCGCCAGCCATTACGCCGATCGCGCGAGCGCATGCCTCTGCCAGTTCTGCATCACCTTCCATCATTGCCGACTGGAAGACTTCTGCATCAACTGCAACGCCGGAGCGCGAGTAGAGGTTTGCCAAAGCGCTTGCAGCAGCTGCACGTACCGGAGCATTGCGGCTGGTGTCAGCGACCAAGTTTGCCAAAGCAGGAGCTGCAGCACCGTCGCCGGCGAAGCCCAAGCCGTGAGCGGCGTACTTAGCGATCATGTCGTCGCGACCGAGGGCACCAGTCATGGCTGCAACAGCAGCTGCACCGTGGCCATCATGTGCGGCGTGAGCCAAGCCCTTAGCGGCCGAAGCAGCAATCTCGATGTAACGCGCACGCTCAGCATCGAGATCCAAGAAAGCGCCACTGATGGTGGCAGCATCGAGGCTCTCAACAACGTTGGCATCCAGGTCACCGTTCGACTCGTTGGAGTAGACGAAAACTGGAGTGGAACCAAAACGTGGATCCATGCGCAGGTTCTTGATCACGCGGCTTGCGTACAAGTCGGTGAGCGGGTCAGCCAGTACGAAGGCGTCGACGTTAAGGCCGAGGTTCATGTTGACCAGGCCGTTGGCGCCATCAGCTGCGCGGATGACATCGATGCCGAGGCCAGCCAAGCCAGCTGCCAGTTCCGAAGCGCGACGCTCATCTTGGTCGATGATGTGCACGACGCGTTGTGCATCCAATGCCAGCGCCGAAGCAAGGCTGTGGATGACTGCATCGGAGTAGTCGCCCTGGTGAGCCAATGCGATAGCAGCACTGTGGCTGACGCTTGGCACCGAGCTGGCCAGTGCGGTCTGAAGACCAGACCAACCTTTACCACCAGCACCATCAAGTGCGCCGATCAGAACTTCAGAAGCGGCGATGTGGTTGCCGGCGACTGCGTTGTGCAAACCCTGGTTGATGTTTTCGTGGCTGATGGTGAGCAGAGCGTTGTTCTGCGCGGTGAGTTGACCCTCAAGGTCAGAGCCACCCTTTACCAAGCCTTTCAGGACTGCAACTTCGCTGGCGTAAACCAAAGCGAGGTCAGAACCGGTGTTGGCACCGAGCTCCATGGCACGCAGCAAGCAGTGCTTCGCCATCTCTAGCTCAACAACTTCTTGCGGCAGGTCATAGGCCTGAAGGTTGCGACCATCGATGGTCCACAGCACGCCGTAGTTCTCAACCGAAGCAAGACCCAGCTTTGGATCGTGGTTGAAGTAAGCCAAGCCTTGGCTGGCCATGGCGCTTGCAGGATCACCGCTACTGACCAACGAGGAGGCCATCGCTTGCACGCTGCCGTTCTCGTCGTTTTGAGCCATGTCAAGAATGCGAGCAGCGCCGCGAGCGTCGCCGAGAGCATTCAGGACGTGCAAGGTGCCGAGACGAACTTCCACGTTAGTGGAGTGCGTTGCGGCCAACACTGGCAACATGGCGTTGGAGCCCATTCGCGAAAGCGCGTAAACCGCAGCCAGGCGCTTGCTCTCGTTGGCGTCGCCGAGGGCGGCCACCAATGGAACTGCACCGAAAGGACCGAAGTTCTGGCTTAGGGCGAAGATAGCTTGTGCGCGATCTGCGTAGCTTTCCGAGAAACAACCCTCGGCAGCAGCAGCGGCAGCAGCTTCGTCACGCATGGTCTCGCGGCCCTCTGTACGGGCTGCGGCGAGAATCTCACGCGCAAAGGCTTCAAATTCACCCCCAGCTACGAGCAACTCTAAGAGAGCATCTTCGCTGTTGTGGAGCATTTGCAACGCGTCAGCGTTGGCAGGATTGGAGGCGACAATCTCTCTAAACTTATTCTTAGCCAAGTCGTAGTTGCCCTGATGGTATGCAGACATGCCCTGATCGAGCAGAGTCTGCGCATCTTGAGCAGAAGCGAAGTTGACAGAAAAGGTGAAAAGGGATGCACCTACTAGCAGGCGAAGGGCCGAAGTCCGGATGAGGCTCATGTTCTACCCTGGTACGTTTGGGCTCGGGTAAGTAAGGGAATGCACGGGGCTGCGCACGTTAGTGTGTGCACCGACGTAGGCAACATCATAAGAACGACATAAGTCCGGTCAAGCGATGCCTGCCGGACTCCACACTCCAAGTACTGCTGGAGCGCTCGCTCCGGTGGTCGTCGGCCACGTGGATGCCTCTCCTAATAGGAAGGCATCGGCCAAAAGGGCGAAAGCGACTGCTTCACGGAAATCCGGATTCCAGCCGAGATCTTGGTAAGAAAATACGCGAGTTACGCCTAAATGGCGGTCTAAGGCCTCGCGAATCGCCAGATTATGGGCACCGCCGCCACACATATAGACCGGGCCGCCCTGCCATCCGGCCACTTTCAAACTACTGGAAACGGACCACGCCACTAACTCCACTAAGGTCGCGAGCAAATCCTCGAGGCTGATTTGTGGATGATTTTTGCGAATTTCGGCGACAAAATTTGCGCCAAAAAGTTCCAGGCCGGTGCTCTTCGGCGGTGCCAGAGCAAAATATGGGTCGGCTTGGAGCTCGGTCAGGAGGCTCTCATTGATCTGCCCGGAGCGCGCCAGCTCGCCATCACGATCGAAAGCATGGTCACTCTCGGCGCGCATCAGGGCATCGAGTGGTCCATTGGCTGGACCGGAATCCCACGCCACCGGCGGCCCCTCCGAAGGCAACAAAGTAATGTTGCTGATGCCACCCATATTCAAGATGGTGCGTTCCTTGCCACTTCCACTGTGCAGAACCCAATCGGCAAAGGGACTGATCGGCGCGCCTTGTCCACCGCGCGCAATGTCAGCGCTACGGAAATCACCAACCACACTGATGCCTGCGGTAGCGGCCATGGTGGACAGGCATCCCAATTGCAAAGTCCCCTCTTTAGGATCGCCGCTGTGATGAAAAACAGTTTGGCCGTGACTCCCTAAGCAAGTCAGGAAATCACGCGGCACACTGACCGCCGCAAGGAAATCACGCGCGCAACGTCCGAAGAATACTCCGAGTGCATGATGGAATCGGGCGACGTCGGCCAAGGTCCATGATAGTGCGACATGGATTGAACGCTGCAGGTCGAGCGGAAACTTGGCGCTGCCTGAATGCAGCAATTCGATGTTTCGATGCCGTCCGCGGCCATCTACGCGAATCAGCGCAAGGTCTACGCCGTCGGCACTGGTGCCGGAATTGATCCCGAGGATATGGCGAGGCCGCTCGGGATCTGCGCTAGGCATACAACTTATTTAGGAATGGAAAGGACCTGGCCGATCTTCAGCACAGAGTTCTTACCGTTCTTGAGTTGGCTATTGGCCGCAACGATGCGTGCGATGCCTTTTTCCTCGTTGTCAGGACCGTAGTAGGTACGCGAGATTTTCCACAGCGAATCACCACTGGAAATCGTGTGGGTGCGACCGCCGCTCAACTTGACAGAATCCTTGGTCTTGGCACCGGCTTCGCTGACGGAAGCATTACGGCTACCGCGTGCAGGCAAGATCAGTTCATCGCCTGGCTTGATGTTCTGCGCGGTGACACCTGGGTTCATGTCCAAGATGCCCTGCACAAAACTTGGCTTGCTCGAGCCGAGTTGCTTCTGCGCGATCTCCGACAGGGTGTCGCCAGACTCGATGGTGTAGCGACGCACCTCAGGCTGAACGGGACGCTTAGGCGTATTCACCCCTGGCTTCTTGTCGTTCTTGAGGTCGTTGCGAGGATTCACCGGGCTCAGCGAGATCTCCTGGACCTTTTCGAAGGTCTTCTCTTTGTTGTCGTTCTCGACCGGCTTCACAGGCCATTTGCCTTCGCCCTTGTTGAGCTCAGACTCCTGGTCTTGGGGATTGTCATTCACAGGTCCCAATGGGATCTCACTATGAATGATTAACGGCGGTGCCTCTGGCGACTCGCCACCACGTGGCTTGAGTCCCTTGAAGACCACTACTGAGAGAAGCACGCCCACTAGGACGAGAGCACCAATTATGATTTGTTTTTCCAGCCGACCCATGATTTCCTTCCGGTGTGTTCAATATATTGTTTGAGAAGCGAAATCCAAGCAAAATCTTGTACCACCACATGTTGTGGTGATTAGGTGCCAACCCACTACATATCTTGGAGTCGCTTCCGTACCGCTTCCTCGATGCCACGGGAGCGGTACGGTGACAAGACCCAAAGCTTGCGTTTTCTCAATCCGCGCAACACTTCTTCGGCCTCTTCGCGGGTCAAAAACTCGGGTGCAAAGCGGGCCAAATACTTGAGCGCCGCAGACCGATCAACATGGCGTAGCAAGCCGCCAAAGATCCACCGCGCCAGTGGGTTCGGAGCCCATGCCGCACCAAAATCGATGATTGCTACCTCGAGGCCCTGACCGAGCAGGATATTTTGCCGCTGACGCAGGTCCAGATGGAAGACTCCACGGTTGTTCATGGCTTCCGCTACGTTCAAAAGGGAATCAGCAATCCGACGGGGCGCCAAGCAGAAGGTCTCTGGTTCCAACGGCTCCCCCGCCATCTCATTCATGGTGAATGCGTTGCGGTCGACGATTTCCTTGACCTCTGGGAAACCGCTCATTCCCTCTAAACGGCGCATAATCCGCCGTTCTCGGCCCATCAGATAACGGGCAGCCCAGCGCGTCAACGGCGAAACGCTGAGGCAATCCTTGACGATGCGCACCTGCCCATTGGGGTCTACAGCGCGCAAGACTGCAGGTTTCCAGCGCGAGCCGCGACTCAACAACTGCTGCTCGCAGCCTTCAAGCTGCGTTCGTGGCCACTCCGGAAGCGGCGGCTTCTTCATGCCTAGGAAACGGCCCCAGTCAGCACGAAGGGCGACCAGAGGGGTGCAAACCACACCAAAGCCATGACGATGGCGAGAGCAAAGCCCCACGACAACTCATGGTTTTCCATGACCATCTCCCATGAGAACGAGCGCTTTTGGCCACTCTTCCACGGGGTTAGGCGTGGCCAGAAATCGGGCACGTTGTCGGCATGGCGGTCCACTTCTTCGCCAAACAGCTTCTGCAGGCGAGGGTATTCGCGCTTCATCTTGCGTGGCAGGTAGAAGCTGAAGAAGACAACCGCCAGCACCACGGTAAAGCCGTAAACCACTTGGCCACGGGTAGTTTCGTAATTACCTGCGGCTAGCGCCACGCCTAACATGGCAAGGAAGGTGCCGAAATAAGCGGGGTTGCGCATATGCGCATAAGGCCCGGTGGTGACCAGAAGCTGGTTCTTATCCAGGTGGCCGAAGGCCCACAGACGCAGGAACCACGCCAACGCGACCAGCACGCAACCGACGGCAAATGTGACGGGGCGTGGATCAGCAAGTGAAACCAGAAGCAAGCTGCAGATATATACTGCGGACTTGCGCCAGGTCAGGCGCTTGGAAGCTCGGTTGTTGGCAGTCATCGGTCTTGCGGGGAACGGCCCCGGATAGGATGATTGTCGCCTAGTCCGCCCATCAATCAACCCTTGGTCATGCGAATCCTCCTTCTAGCCCTTCTGGGCCTGCTCATCTCTTGCTCAGGTGCCCCTAGCACCAGCAACACCAACAACAATGTTCCTCCTGCAAACGTGGCCAACGCCACCAATGCGAATGCCAGCGGCACCGACATGATGCACGGCATGCCCGCTGCGGAATGGAACGCCCTCTCTGGCCTGGAACGCAGCGAAGTCATCGCCGAAGAGGAAATGCTCGCTGATTTGGCTGCCAAAGGCATCTACCCTGAGCTAGTGCCGTGCCAAATCACGGTCAAGGATCACCGTTCCGGCGTCACCATCGGCCTTTACAACGAGGCCTACGTCGACCAAAGCACCTACTACAAGGAATCGCGTCCGTCGGCCAGCTACAAGGTCATCCCCAATATCAAGATGGGTGCGCTGCTGAAATCCTTGGATGACCAAGGGTATTTCGAGGAAGCTGCCAGCGGTAGCGTGAAGATGCGCGGCGCTTTCTTGTCCGTCTTCGTGCGTCGTGGCAACGAGAAATGGACTCTGAACTGGGGCCAGGTGCTGGGCGACGAGAACAAGGAACTGACTTACTCCTGCAGTGACAGCGTGCGCGTCGTGTTCGATACGCAACTGTCGATCCAAGTGGTCGATAACCCCGATGCATCGGACTTCTTCGAGAAGGAGCGTAATCGCATCAACCGCGACAACGCACAGCGTATGTCCAACCGGGATCACTAAGTTGACGACCTCGCGAGTTATCGTGGTCGTCCCGGCTCGGCGGGCGTCCACGCGACTCCCCAATAAGTTGCTGCTGGAAGAATCCGGCCAGCCACTGTTGGCCCACACCTTGCAGCAATGCCTTGCTGCCAAGCTTCCGAGCCAAGTCATTGCCGCCGTCGATGACCCAGACTTGGCAACCGCCGCCCGCAATGCAGGCGCGGAAGCGGTCCTGACCGACCCCAACTTGCCTTCCGGCACCGACCGCATGTGGGCTGCCGCGCAGGAATACCCAGATGCCGAGTTCCTTGTCAACGTGCAAGGCGACGAAGCCGAGATCGAGCCAGAAGCCATCGATGCGGTGTGTCAAGCGTTGCTTGATGGAGCCGATGCAGTAACCCTCAGCGCACCACTTTCTGCCGAGGCATTCAAAGACCCTGCCGCGGTCAAGGTGGTGACCGACCTCAACGGCCGCGCTTTGTACTTTTCACGCGCAGCAATTCCGTACCCGCGCAATGCTTCCGGTACGCAACCGCAGCTCCATATCGGCGTCTATGGATATCGCCGCGAAACGCTGCAAAGCTTCGCTTCGTGGGCACCTACGCCACTTGAGCAGACTGAGAGTTTGGAGCAATTGCGCCTGCTTGAGCATGGTGTAGCACTGCGCGTTTTGGAATGGTCGCGAGCTTTCGCAGGAATCGATACGCGGAGCGATTACGATGCCTTCCTGGAACGTCGAAGAACCCTCGACTCCCCCCAGTAATGACCCGCTTCATCTTCGTTACCGGTGGTGTTGTTTCGTCCCTTGGTAAGGGCATCACAACTGCCGCCATCGCCGTCATGCTTGAAAAGCGTGGCCTGAAGGTTTCCATCCAAAAGTTGGATCCCTACATCAACGTCGACCCTGGCACTATGTCGCCGTTTGAACATGGCGAGGTCTACGTAACAGAAGACGGCTATGAAGCCGATTTGGACCTGGGCCATTACGAGCGCTTCTCGCAGGCTTCGATCGGTCGCCATTCCAACGCCACCACCGGTTCGATCTACTCGGAGGTGATTCGCAAGGAGCGCGCGGGCGATTACCTTGGCCAGACCGTGCAGGTGATTCCGCATATCACCGACGCCATCCAAGATGCGATCACGAAGGGCGCCGCTCCGGGAACCGATGTCGCCATCATTGAGATCGGTGGAACTGCTGGTGACATCGAGTCGCTGCCATTCCTCGAAGCGATTCGTCAGTTCGGCTTGCGTGCACCGAAAGGCAGCACCATGTACGTGCACCTGACTTTGCTGCCGTACTTGGCCGCATCCGGCGAGATGAAGACCAAACCCACTCAGCAATCGGTGGGCAAACTGCGCGAGATTGGTATTCAGCCTGATGTGCTGGTGTGCCGCTGCGAGCAGCCCATGACGGAAAGCATGCGGCGCAAGATTTCGTTGTTCTGCAACGTGCGGCCGGAAGATGTGATCCAGGAGCAAGATGTTGAGACCACGATCTACGAAGTACCGCTGGACCTGGTCCGCGAAGGCTTGGATCGTGCGGTAGTCGAGCATCTCGGTCTGGACAATGATGCTCCCATCGACATGTCCGACTGGGAGGACCTGCGCGGCCGCTGGGCGAACCCGGAATGTGAAATCGAGATTGCAGTCGTCGGCAAGTACATCGAGCTTCACGACGCCTACAAATCGATTTACGAGGCTCTCGCTCACGGCGGAGCTGCGCACAAGACCAAGGTGCGTTTCCGCAAAATCGCCGCAGAGGATTGTGCCGACGGCGATGTCGCTGCCATGCTGGATGGTGTCAGCGGCCTGCTGGTTCCTGGCGGTTTCGGCGAACGCGGCCTGGAAGGCAAGATTCGCGCTCTTCGCTGGGCTCGCGAGAATCAAGTGCCTGCTTTTGGCATCTGCTTCGGCATGCAAGCGATGGCGCTGGAATATGGCCGCCACGTCGCTGGCCTCGAAGACGCCAACACCACCGAAGTGGATCCGACCTGCAAGTCGCCATTGATTCACCTAATCGAATCGCAAGAGAACATCGATGACAAGGGCGGCACCATGCGCCTGGGCGCTTATGCCTGCCGCATCATCGAAGGCACCCGCAGTGCTGAGATCTACGGCCGCGATTTGGTGTTCGAGCGTCATCGCCATCGCTGGGAGTTCAACAACGACTTCCGCGAGCAACTGGAGAAAGCTGGCCTCACTTGTGCCGGCATTCACGAGAAGGAAGACCTAGTAGAGGTCGTCGAGCTCACCGACTCGCCCTTCTACATCGGTGTGCAATATCACCCAGAATTCAAGTCCAAGCCGTTGACACCGCATCCGCTGTTTGAAGCCTTTATTGGCGCAGCGTTGAGCTTTGCCAGTGGCAACACCGCAGCAACTACTTCCGAAGTCGAAGCACGATGAACGATTCCGAAAACGTACCTGGTGGAGATTTCCGCATTTTCCTGCAGAAGATCGCCATGCAAGGTTTCTATGCCCTGGGTTTGATTGAGATCCCTGGCCAGCCAACGCCCGAAACTAACTTGGGCATGGCGCGCGCCGTCGTCGACGACTTGATGATGCTGCGTGAGAAGTGCGAAGGCAACCTTGAAGAAGGCGAACGCCTGACATTGGACAAGTACATCTCTGACCTGCAGTTCCAGGTCGTCGAGCGCTCCAAGTAAAGCTAGGCTGAACGCCCATGCCGCGTTACCTGATCACCTCCGCGTTGCCCTACGCCAATGGTCCGATTCACTTCGGCCATGTGGCCGGCGCCTACCTTCCAGCGGATGTTTATGTTCGCTACTTGAAGATGGCCAAGGGACCGGAGAACGTGCTCTACGTTTGCGGCACCGACGAACACGGAGTTGCGATCACCTTGAAGGCCGAGCAGGCTGGCGTCGGCTATCGCGAGTACGTCGATGGCTGGCACAAGGAGATTCGCGGCTTGTTCGATCAGTTCGGGATCGAGTTCGACACCTTCTCAGGTACATCGCGCTGTGAATACCACGCCGAAGCTTCACGCAAGTTCTTCTCGGTGTTGCTCGAACGCGAATTCGTGTTCGAAAAGACCGAGCGGCAATGGTTCTCGGAGCAGTCCGGGCGCTTCCTGCCCGACCGTTATCTGCAAGGCGGTTGTCCGCAGTGCGATTTCGAGACCGCGCGCGGCGATGAATGCCCCAACTGCGGGAGCTGGATCGACGCCCGCGAGCTGAAGAACCCGATCTCATTGATCGATGGCTCGACGCCGATCCTGAAGCCAACCAAGCATTGGTATCTGGACTTGCCTAAGTTACAGGAAGCCGGCCTTGACGACTGGTATCGCGGCAACGATCCGCAGAATCCGGTGCATGCCTGGAAGCCCAATGTCGATGGCCATGTGCAAGCCATGTTGCGTGACTTGCATGAACGCCCCATCACGCGCGATTTGCCGTGGGGTGTAGACCTGCCGGACGGATTGGAAGATTCAGACGGCAAGGTGCTTTATGTATGGTTCGATGCGCCAATCGGCTACATCAGCGCCACCATGGAGTGGGCTGCGGCCAAGGGTGAACCCGAGGCATGGCGCGACTGGTGGCAAAACGATGACACCCACCTGGTGCACTTCATTGGCAAGGACAACATCGCCTTCCACGTGGTGGTGTTCCCCTCCATGCTGCTCGGTCAACAAGAGGCTTGGGGTGGCAAGCCATTCGTTTTACCTTGGGCAGTTCCGGCCAACGAGTTCTACAACCTGCAGGGCCGCAAGTTCAACACCAGCAGCGGTTGGTATCTCGACAACGCATCCTTCTTTGAGCAGTACAACGCCGACGCCGCGCGCTTCCATGTGTTGATGTCTGCTCCGGAAACCGCCGATAGCGAGTTCTCTTGGACCGAGTTCCAGGTTACCAACAACAACTTGCTTGCTGATAAGGTCGGCAACTTGGCAAGTCGTTCGTTGAAGTTCCTCGACAAGCGCTTTGATGGCGTGGTTCCGGAACTATCCGCCGAGGCACTGGCAAATGAAGCTGTGCAAGCAGTGCTGAACCATGAATCACTGCGCGAAACTGACCGTGCTTTTGATGCAATGGCTGGTTTCATCGAGAACTTCGAGTTCCGTAAGGCCGCACAACACTTCATTGCCGGTTGTTCCAGCCTGAACCAGTTCTTCGATGCCATGGAGCCATGGAAGAAGATCAAAGGTGACGAACAAGATTTGGCTTGCTGTGCAGCAACCTTAGAGCGCTGCGTTGCCTACTTGGAACTGCTCAGCCGACGCATCGCACCCTTCTGCCCCACTACGGCAAAGAAGATTCGCGCCATGCTAGGCGAAGCTGCTGCCGCAGATGCCGCAACGGCTTGGGGCGCGGAAGATGCCAACACGCCACCGCTCACTGCGCCCGCAGGCGCCAAGATCGATGCAGTAGAAGTTCTGTTCAGCAAGGTCGACGACGATCAGATCGCTGCAGAGATCACCAAGCTCGAGGCGTCGGCAGCGGTCTCCGACTAAGCGACCGCACACGCTTGCCCTGGCAACGTCCCTCGGACAACGATCGCACGCGCGTCGGCCAAGGCCTGCCCCGCTTGCATCGCAGACAAAGGAAAACGGCTGCGTTCCCGAAGGAAGCGCAGCCGCTTTTGTGTAGCCCCCATCGAGGCCACTCGACCCTTGCTTAGTTCAACGAGTCTTTCCAAGCCTTAGCGGGCTTAAAGCCAACGCTAGTGCTTGCTTTGATATCCATTGGGGCACCTGTTTGTGGGTTACGGCCGGTACGAGCGGCGCGCTGCCGCAGGTTCCAGGTGCCAAAACCGGCAATAGATACTTGGCCATCGCTTTGGACGCCTTCCTGTACCGCCTTCAGGACCACGTTCACGGTCTCTTCAGCAGCGGTCTTGGTGGTTTCAAGCTGAGCACAGACAGCTTCTACGAGTTCGCGTTTGTTCATTTACTAATGGGGGATCAGGGTTCTTGGGGGGGGGAGTATTGGGGAGTGGCCCCAGACAGTCCATCCTGTCTGGGGCCACGGTATTCGTCAAGAAAAGAGATTTCCTTGTTTAGCCAGCGGTTCAGGCAAGACGGTTATTACTTACGACGTACAACCTTCTTTTTCGCCACTTTCTTTTTGGCGACCTTCTTCTTCGCGACTTTCTTCTTGGCTACCTTTTTCTTGGCGACCTTTTTCTTGGCTACCTTTTTCTTGGCTACCTTTTTCTTGGCTACCTTTTTCTTGGCTACCTTTTTCTTGGCAGGCTTCTTCTTGGCTACCTTTTTCTTGGCAACTTTCTTCTTGGCTACCTTTTTCTTGGCTACCTTTTTCTTGGCAACTTTCTTCTTGGCAACTTTCTTCTTGGCTACCTTTTTCTTAGCAACCTTTTTCTTTGCCACCTTTTTCTTGGCGACTTTGCGTTTAGCTACCTTTTTCTTGGCAACCTTTTTCTTAGCAGCTGGTTTTTTAGCAACCTTCCGCTTAGTAGTTTTCTTTTTTGCAGCCATCTCGACTCCCTTCTGGATCCTTAGAAGCAACGCACCCAGTGGCTAAACGCGGGAACGTCGATGTGAGAGCAAGTACCAAGTGTCATACGACATATGGTGCTTGTTAATCTTCCATCGGCGGGATAATTAGAAATTCTCCCTGAAACCACATATTTTTGGTCTCGGGAGAATTGACAAAAGGAAGCGCTGGCTGATTCGAACGAACCAGCCAGCGCTTCCCTGAATGAAAAATCTTCTAAGAGTTCTGCTTACTGAACTCGCGGTTACGACCGCGTAAGGCTTTGACCAATGGCACAGTTTGCATGCGGCCATCGATTTTCACCTCGATCTCACCCTTCTTGATGACAGAAGTAGCAAGCTTCATGCGGCGCACGGTGCCATTCGGCAACAATACGCGCAGTTTCTGGATGTTCGACTTGAACTTCCGCTTGGTGTGGCCGGTGGTCTTGAGACCAACACCGCCCTTCTTCTTAGGCAAACCACGGCGAGCAATGCTCTTACCGCTTTTGGTGCCTTTCCCGGTTACTTCGCAACGTCGTGCCATGATTTTTATTCCCTGTGCCTGTGGCTAAAGGGCCGAATAGTCTACGCCCCTCGCCGCCAGAGGTCAATATGCACTCCTTAGTTGACCGTCTGCGCAGATTCGGGGAGAATGCCTACCCGCGTGACGGCTGCGGGAGAGTCCAGAATACGAAACTGGCACCGAAGGGGCAAAGTTGCATTGGCAACCAATCTCTCAGGTACCCGGACTGCAGCCCGACGGACCCTGAATTGTCGATCCCCGACCCAGACAGGACGCCCATCAAGGCGTCTTTTTTGCGTTTATGGCCTCAGATACCGAACAAAGCCTCTCCACTCCCCTGCTCGCCAACCACGAGCAGCTGGGCGCCAAACTAGTCCCATTTGCCGGTTGGCAGATGCCTCTGGACTACGGTTCCATCCTCGGCGAATCCCGCGCCGTACGCGCCACCGCCGGCATCTTCGATGTCTCGCATATGGCCCGCTTCCTGTTTCGCGGCGAAGATGTGGCCGAGCAACTGGACCGCGCTTTAGGTGGAGCGATCATCGATCAGCCCGTCGGCAAGGCGCGCTACACAATGATTCTGCAAGAAGATGGCGGCATCATGGATGACCTGATTACCTACCGCACCGCCGAAGACGAGATCTTCATGGTGGTCAACGCTGCCAACCGCGAGCGTGACTGGGACATCTTGGTCGAGCGTTTGCCGGAGCTTGAGTGCTCCGATCTCACCGAAGATGGTGGTGGCATCCTGGCCATTCAAGGTCCTGAGTCCAAGCGTATGCTGGCCGAAATTAGTGGCAGCAGTGATTTCTGCCCTGAGTTCCTTGATCTCGGTCAACTTGACTCCCCTTTCGGTGAATTGTTCATCGCCCGCACTGGCTACACCGGCGAACATGGCTATGAAATCTTCGTCACCGCGGAGCAGATCGTGCCCGTTTGGGAGAAGCTGATTGAACTCGGCGCCGCGCCGGTTGGTCTAGGCTCGCGCGATGTACTGCGTCTTGAAGCCGCACTTGCCCTCTATGGCCACGAGATCCACGAAGGTGTTACTCCATTCGATGCAGGTCTGCGTTTCGCCGTCAAGGGCTGGAAGACGCGGGAGTTCGTCGGCGGCGCTGCACTGCGTGCGATCGAGAATGTCGAACGCGAACTGATTGGCCTCACTGCCGCAAAGCGCGTTCCCCGCGAAGGCTACAAGGTCTTCTGCGACGGCGAAGAAGTTGGCGTCATCTGTAGTGGCGTATTCTCCGCAACCCTTGAAAAGCCGATCGCCACCGCCATGGTGGAGAAAGGCTGTGATGGTGCTTTCAGCGTCGATTTCCGCGGCAAGCAGTTGCCGGTGGAACGCGCTGCCACGCCATTCGTCCCACACCGCTCACGCGACTGAGCACCCATCCCTTGCTGCGCATCCCCGCGCAACCTGCAAAGTCGTGCCCCACACGACTCCCCTGCCCAACATCCCGACCCATCTCAAAGTTCCATGCGTCCTTCTGATCGTTCCTACCTAGAAAGCCACGAGTGGGCAAAACTCGATGGCGACATCGTCACCGTCGGCATCTCCGACTTTGCCGTCGAGCAACTCGGCGAGCTGGTCTACCTTGACCTGCCGGAAAACGGCGACGACGCGACCTGCTGCGAAGGCTTCGGTGAAGTCGAGTCGGTGAAAGCCGTTTCCGACGTCAACGCCCCAGTCACAGGCGAGATTGTCGAGGTCAACAGCGACTTGGCTGACAACCTCGAGACTCTCCAGAACGATCCTTTCGAGGGTGGTTGGTTGGTCAAGATCAAGGTCGAAGGTGCTGATGCACTGAACGGTCTGCTTGATGCTGCTGCTTACGAAGAAGTCGTCGCCAGCCAGAGCTAGGAGCCAACATGCCTTACATCCAGAACTCGGATGCCGATCGTGAGCAGATGCTTGCGGAGATCGGTGTGAGTTCGGTCAAGGAACTGTTCGAATCCATTCCCGCCGACATGCACGTCGATGGTGATTTGGAGATCGAGCCAGGCCTGGCCGAAGAACCTCTTTCGCGGCATCTGCAGGAGCTTGGCTCCAGCAACATGCCAGCCGCTGGATCCTGCTTCTTGGGCGGCGGTTTCTACGATCACTCGTGGCCGGCGATCGTCGACCACGTCATGGGTCGTTCGGAATTCCTGACCGCCTACACGCCTTACCAGCCGGAGTGCTCGCAAGGCACGCTGCAGGTGATTTATGAATTCCAGTCGATGATCGCGGAGATGTGCGGCTGCGAAGTCGCCAACGCCTCGATGTACGACGGCGCCACTGCTGCTGCGGAGGCTGCGTTGATGGCACTGGCTCAAACACGCCGCAAGAAGGTCGTGGTTTCTGCCGGTCTGCATCCAGACACGCGCGAGACCATCAAGACCTATCTGAAGCACCTTGATGCCGAAGTCGTGGAAGCGCCCTTGGTTGATGGCGTGACCGAATGGGGCAAGTTGATCGACGACAAGACTGCGGCCGTATTGGTGCAGCAGCCAAACTTCCTTGGCAACATCGAGAAGATGGCGCCGATCGCCGAGGCCGCCAAAGAGGTCAAGGCCATGTCGGTCGCTTCGATCTACCCGGTCGCCATGGGATTGTTGCAGTCACCTGGCAAGCAGGGCTTCGACATCGTGGTCGGTGAAGGCCAATCGTTGGGCGTGCCACTTGGATATGGCGGTCCTAGCTTCGGCTTCTTCGCCACCAGCCAAAAGGCCGTGCGCAAGATCCCTGGTCGTTTGGTCGGAATCTCCACCGATACCGAGGGACGCCGCGCTTACACGCTGACTTTCCAGACGCGTGAGCAGCACATCCGTCGCGAGAAGGCAACTTCGAATATCTGCACCAACAATGCATTGATCGCCTTGCGCGGTTGTGTGCACATGGCAGCACTGGGCCCAATGGGTTTGGAAGAAGTGGCCTGCGTGTCTCGGCAACGCATGTTGGAGTTGGTCGAGAGCCTTGAGGGTGTTGGTGTCTACCGCGCCTTCCCTGGCCAAGCCTTCTTCAATGAAGTGACTTTCCGCGTGGAGAGCACTGAGATCGCCCTACGCTTCAAGGAGATGTTGCGCGATCGTGGCCTGTTCGGGGTTTTACCGCTGGATCGCTGGTACGACGACATGAACGGCCTGTTCACTTTGGCATGTACGGAGCGCACGCGCCCGGAAGACATTGCTGAGCTGGTCGCAGTCGCCAAGACTGCCTGCACCATGGAGGTGGCACGATGAACCTGACTCCCGTCAACTTGTTGTTCGAGGACTCGCGTCCAGGACGTCGCTGCGTGCAAACGCCAGGTGCAGACCTGAAAGCTGCAGTCAAGGGCTTGCCTATGGAAGAGCGTCGGGATGCGCCTCCAAGCTGGCCAGAGACTGGTGAGCTGGATTTGGTGCGTCACTTCACGCGCTTGAGCCAGAAAAACTTCGCCATCAGCACCAACTTCTACCCCTTGGGTTCGTGCACGATGAAGTACAACCCGGTGGTGCATGAGTCGATCGCCGCACGCCCCGAATGGACCGGCTTGCACCCTTTGCAGGATGACAGTTCGGTTCAAGGCGCTTTGCAGTTGATGTTTGACTTGGCCGCTGACTTGGGTGTGGCCACTGGTTTACCAGGAGTCACTTTGCACCCAGCTGCTGGTGCGCATGGTGAACTGACCGCCTTGATGGTCCTGCGCGCCTGGTTGGATGAGCGCGGCGATCACGAGCGGCGCACTATCCTGATTCCGGATAGCGCGCATGGCACCAACCCGGCGTCGTGCACTCTGGCTGGCTTCAAGGTGGAAACCATCAAGTCTTCCGAGCGCGGCTTGTGCGAGGTGGAAGACCTGAAGAGTCATCTTGGCCCGCATGTAGCTGGCTTGATGATCACCAACCCGAACACCCTTGGTCTGTTCGAGGATGACATCGCCGAGATCTGTGAGTTGATCCACGAGTGTGGCGGCAAGGTCTACATGGATGGTGCCAACTTCAACGCCATCATGGGTGTGGCCCGTCCTGGTGATTTTGGTGTCGACATGATGCACTTGAACTTGCACAAGACCATGTCCACTCCGCACGGTGGTGGTGGCCCTGGCTCCGGTCCGATCTGCGTGACCGAGGAACTCACCAAGTACCTGCCTGCACCTGCAGTCGTGGAGAATGATGGCGAGTACAAGATGGTCACTCCAGAAGCCAGTATTGGCCGCGTACGTGGATTCCACGGCAACTTCATGGTGCTGTTGCGCGCGTACAGCTACGTCAAGCGTTTGGGCGCTGAAGGCATCCGCCGGGTTGCCGAGAACGCGGTGATTAATGCCAACTACCTGCGCGTGAAGTTGCGTGATCACTGGCGTGTGCCACACGATCGCATCTGCATGCACGAGTTCGTGGCGCGGCCGAAACGCGAGATGAGGGATGCTGGCATCCACACCCTCGATGTGGCCAAGCGTTTGATCGAATTGGGCTACCACCCGCCAACGGTCTACTTCCCGCTGGTGGTTCCGGAGGCCATCATGATTGAGCCGACCGAAACCGAGTCCAAGGAGACTTTGGATGAGTTCGCCAACGCGTTGATCCAAGTCGCCAAGGAATGCTTGGCCGGCGAGGAGTTCCTGCATGATGCGCCACGCAACATGCCGGTATCGCGCGTCGACGAAGCTGCAGCGGTCAAGAAGCCGCAACTAGCTTTCCGTCAAGGCGAGTGAATTTGAGCATTCCGCAACAGCCAAACAAAGGGCGACGTCTTCATGACGACGCCCTAGCTGGCGCGGACAACATGGCACGCGATGAAGCGTTGCTGACCGAGCGCAAGGTGCCCACCTTGCGCTTTTATTCTTGGTTGCGCCCCACCTTGTCGCTGGGTTATTTCCAAACCGCCGACGACCTTCCTTTGGAGCAGATGCGCGCGCAGGGTTTCGACATCGTGCGCCGTTCGACCGGTGGCAAGGCCATCCTCCACCAGCATGAGCTGACCTACTCCTTGTGCGTGCCGGAGACTGGCGCCATTCAGGGCGGACCAGCTGCGGCCATGAGCGCGATTCATGAAGCGCTGGCGTCGGAATTAGTGCGGCAGACTGGCGAAGTGGGCACTCTGGGCACCGCCGCCGGCAGCAAGCGTGCAGACAACAACATCTCCATGCGCGCAGACTCCACCTTGCTCTCCGACAACAGCGGCAGTGCTTGGTGCTTCGAGGACAGCTCACCACTGGACCTGATCCTGGAGCAACGCAAGCTGCTCGGTAGCGCTGCACGTCGCAAGAATGGCTGGGTGCTATTTCACGGTTCTTTGGTCCTACAACGACCTGAAGCCAACCCCGGCATTGCCGAACTCGGCTTCCAACCCAACCTGGAAGGCTTGACCACCGCCTTGGGCCATGCCCTCAACTACCGCTTTGAAGATGGCTTATGGAGCCCCGAAGAATTGCAGCAAGCTGAGCGCATCAGACAGGAAAAATACGCCCGCGAAAGCTTTACACTAATGCGCTGATGAAAGCCTACCTCGATCTAGTCCGTGACATCCTGGAGAACGGAGAGGAACGCGGTGACCGCACCGGCACCGGCACCATTTCCATTTTCGGCACGCAGAGCAAATACGATCTGCGCGAAGGCTTCCCGCTGTTGACCACCAAGAAGGTGTTGTTCACTGGCGTGGTGCGCGAGCTGCTGTGGTTTTTGCGCGGCTCCACCAACATCAACGATGACCTCACCCAGCACACGCCGATCTGGAACGCGTGGGCCGATGACGATGGCGAGCTAGGTCCAATCTATGGCCATCAATGGCGCAACTGGGGCGGCCTTGGCATTGACCAGATCCAAAACGCGCTGCACAAGATCAAGACCGATCCATCCTGCCGTAGGATTATCGTCAGCGCGTGGAATGTCGGCGACATTCCAGACATGAAACTGCCACCCTGTCACTTGCTGTTCCAGTTCTACGTGATCAATGGTCGCTTGGATTGTCAGCTCTACCAACGCTCAGCTGATGTGGCTTTGGGTGTGCCATACAACATTGCCAGCTATGCCTTGTTGATGATCATGATGGCGCAGGAGTGCGGGCTGGAGCCTGGCATCTTCACCCACACCTTGGGCGATGCGCACCTCTACTTGAATCACCTCGATGGCATTCGCAAGCAACTGGAACGCACGCCGAAGGCCTTGCCGCAAGTGCGCGTGGCCGTGAAGCCGGTCGATGAAGTGTGCTTTGAAGATATCGTGCTGCTCAACTACGAGCACGATCCCTTCATCCGCTTCGAGGTCGCAGTTTGAGCTTCCAGGTCATCGTCGCCATGGATTGTGCTCGCGGCATCGGCCGTGATGGCGATATGCCGTGGCATTTGCCCAGCGACCTGAAGTACTTCGCCAAGATCACCAAAGGGGAAACCGCGCAAACCGGTGGCGCGCTCAATACCGTCATCATGGGGCGCAAGACTTGGGATTCGATTCCCGAACGATTCCGGCCGTTGGCAGGGCGCACAAACATCGTCATCAGCCGCCAAAGGGATTTGCCGATGGAAGGCGCCGCGCTCGCGCAATCGCTCGAGCAAGCCCTGGAGATGGCCGACAGCAGCAGTGACTGCTTTGTGATCGGTGGCGCGACGATCTATGAAATGGCGTTAGCGCACCCGGATTGCGGAGACCTGCTCATTACTGAGATCGACTCCGATTTCGATTGTGCGGTATTTTTCCCGGCGCTGGATGGTTTTGAGCGTATCGAACAGGGCGAACGCAGCAGCGATGGCGACTTGAACTTGCGCTTCTGCCGCTGGCGACGCTGCCCCCAAGCGCAGTAGAGTAGAAACGATGGCTTCCCCCACCTCGCACGCTGCAAGCGATTCACATCCAGTGACGATTCGTGAATCCGTGCCTGCAGATCGTGAGGCGATTGCCAATCTTTTGCACAGCACTTTCGTGGATGAGCTTGGCCAATACCAAGATGATGGCAGTGGCCATCACGTCGACAAGTTCGACGCCAAGAACACCTACTTCTTGGCAGAAAACGACGGCAAGCTAGTCGGTGCCATCGCGGTCCATGGCAGCCCACCGTTCTCGGTGGCCGCGCGCTTGCCTGAAGGCGCGAGCATGGCAGAACTGTCCGACCACCCCTTGGAAGTGCGCTTGCTTTGCGTGGCCCCTGGTTTGCGTTTCTCGCGCATCGCCTTCCGCCTGATGGCAGCGTCGTATCGCTATGCCGTTGCGCATGGCTATCGGGAGCTTTGGATCTCTGGGGTCAGCGAGCAACTGCCGCTCTACCGCAAGCTTGGCTTCAAAGAGCTTGGTCCGCCAGTCGCTGCTGGCGATTCCTTCTTCTCGCCGATGCGCGTCAAGACCGAAGGACTGCCAGCTGGTCTGCGCCGCGAAGCCATGACCGAGAAACTACAACCGGTCGCCCCAAAGCTGCTGAACCTGCTGCCGGGCCCGGCACGCTTGCGCCCCGAAGTCCAGGCCGCCGCTGCCAAGGATCCGATTTATCACCGCAGCGCTGAGTTCTTGCGCCTGACCCAAGAGGTCGCCGAGCATCTTCGCGACTGGCAGCTGCCGGAGCGCATTGCCTTGTTATCTGGCGGTGGCACCTTGGCGAATGATGCGGTTGCCAATGCCTTGAGCCGCTTGCCTAAAGCGAGCACCAATCCCGGCGTGATCCTGACTTCCGGTGAATTCGGAGATCGCCTTGCCAAGCATGCCCATGCTGCTGGCTTGGAATTTGATCTATTGCGAGGCGCTTGGGGTGAAGCCTGGCCTATGGAGGAGCTGCGCGAGCTGTTGGCCACGCGCCAACCAGCTTGGATTTGGGGCGTGCATCTGGAATCCAGCACCGGAGTGTTGAACCCTGCCGCTGAGTTGCTTGCGATGGTCGACCGCCAACAAGTGGCTGTGTGTCTTGATTGCGCCAGCAGCCTCGGCGGAGTGGAAATTCCGATTGGCGCCGCCATGGTCAGCAGCGTTTCCGGCAAGTCCTTGGAAGCGATTCCTGGCATTGCAGTGATTGCCGCCGACCCCTTCTGGGTTGGCGAGATTCGTCACCACACCAGTAGTTCCAGCAGTCATTGCCCACCGGGCTTGGACCTGCTCGAAGCCTGGCAAGCGTCGGAGCCGCCGCACACTCTGGCTTCGCAACTGTTATTGCCCTTGGCGGTCAGTTTGCGCAACGCCTGCAACCCTACGCAGGCACCGCAGCGCTTACAAAGGCAGATCGAGATGGGCCGTCATGTGCGCGAACAACTGCGAAAATGTGGCCTGCGCATTGTGGCCTCGGAGCAAGATGCTTCGTCCACGTTGACCACCTTCGAAGCTCCTGCTGGCTTCACCACCATTGAGTTCCTGGAGCGCGCGCGTGCCTGGGGCTTCCAGCTTGCTGGACAAAGTCGTTATCTACGCAGACGACGGCTGGCGCAGATCGCCACTTTGGGCGATTTCAGTGAGAGCGACCTGAGCGCTTTCTTTGGCGCGCTGCGTTTCCTGACCTAGCAGAGCCCTGGTTTAGGCAAAGAATGGTGGTCCAAAGGCCGAGTTCGCCATTTTTCCGACGCGAAGGCGCCTTTCCCGAGCTATTCTTTAACATCAACCCCCCTCGGTTGGAAATAGTGCATGAAATTCGTCCAAACCACTCTCCTCACCCTCCTGACCACAATGCTCTGTGGCGCAGCACTTTACGGCCAAACCGTAGTTTTGGACGAGGATTTCTCTAGTGGCGTCCCGCCAACTGGCTGGATTCATGAAAACGTCAATGGCAATACTTCCGCTGGATGGGTGCCGGATGGCGGTGGTCGAGCCTGGCATGAAGACTACGCAGGCGCCACCACCATCAACCGTTTGGTCTCGCCCAGCTTCAGCCTGGCCGGCATGACCCAAGCTTTCCTGCACTTCGAGGGCGAAACCAATTACGCCACTTACTTGGCGAATCACCCCAACAGCACTGGTGACGGCATCTCGAATTTCGAGATTAGTACCGATGGCGGTGTGACCTGGACTGTGGTGTGGACCGATACTTCACAAGCCAACGGCAGCTATGGCCCAAGTCTCAGCCTGAACACCTACCTTGGCCAGACCAACGTGCAGGTCGGCGTCTACTTCTACGGCACCTTTGCGCAGGAATGGTGGGTCGACAACGTAATTGTTGATGACACCCCAGTCGCAGTCATCGATACCTGGGTCAACCCTGCCAATCAGCACCCTTATTACCTGATTGGTGAAACCGACTGGGCCTCGGCGCAAGCCATGGCCACCTCCCTTGGCGGTGCCTTGGTTTCGATCTCCGACGCTGCAGAGAATGCATGGGTCCGCAGCCACGCAGGCAACATCGATTGCTGGATCGGCATCAACGACATCGACGCCGAAGGCTCGTCGGCGTGGATCAGTGGAGAACCGGTGCTCTACACCAACTGGGCTGCCGGCGATCCAAGCACCGGCACCTTGGGCCAAAGCGAAGACTATGGCTTGATGTACGGCAGCAACGGCACTTGGGCAGACTTCGATAGCAACCGCACCGCCCGCGGTATGGTCGAGATCTCAGAACCAGTCCTGGCTTATGAAAGCCTTGTCGCTGGTCAACTCAGCACCATCGCTTGCGCCGGCTTGAAGATCGGTTCGCGCGTGGTTTTCGTGTTCTCGCCAAACGGCGCTGGCCCGACCAATACTTCCTTCGGAATACTGGATGTGGACATGGACTTCGTTTCGCCCTTGTTCTGGGCGCGGAACGGTCGCTTCGAATTCACCACCGTGGTTCCTCTGTCGTTGGCCGGCAGCACCCTGTATGGCCAATGCATTGCACTGAATGCTGACAACAGCACCGAGCTTTCGAACTCGATGGCGGTGCCTGTCAACTAAGCAACTCCAGTCCCCCTAGAGCCCGATTGCTGAGGGCAAAAAGAAAACCGCCGCAAGCAGATGCTTGCGGCGGTTCCTTTTTTGGCAACCCGGCCAGGACTTGAACCTGAAATGACTGGACCAAAACCAGTTGTGTTACCAATTACACCACCAGGTTATGAGCCGCAGATTCTACGCAGCCGAGAGCAACTCGGCAAGCCCGAAACGCCCAGAAAAGCGGGAATGAGCATCAATGCAGGCGGCGCAAGCTCAGGAGAGCTGCGGCAGGCCATTCATCCCGCGGCGCAGCATATCCAGGGCGTCGCGCACCGATTGGCGTTGGATTGCATCCCGGCCTGCACGGGCGAACTGAAGACGACAGATGCTGTAATCGGTATCCGGGCCGCTGATTGCGAGACAAACAGTGCCGACGGGCTTCTCTTCCGTCCCACCGCCTGGACCGGCTATTCCAGTAATGGCCAGCGCCCAATCACAACCGGACACTTGGCGAGCGCCACGGGCCATGGCGGAAGCAACCTCCACCGAAACCGCCCCGAACTGCTCGAACAGATCGGCAGGTACTTGGAGTTGCTGCTGCTTGGCTTGATCCGAGTAAGTGACCCAACCATGACTGAAGACCTGTGAGGCTCCAGCAACGCCTGTAATCGCCGCTGCGAGACGTCCGCCGGTACAAGACTCAGCTACCGCCACGGTCTGCCCAGCCTTCTGCAAGGACTCCACAGCGATACTGGCCATGGTCTGGGCGTCGCGCCCCCACCACAAGGTGCCAAGACGCTGCTGCAGATCCTGCAAAGTAGTCTCGAGCAGATGCTCTGCCGGCTCGGTGGGCTCCTCGGAGCGCGCCAAAACCGAGATCGACACCTTGTCGGCATTGGCGGTGATGCCCAAACGCGGATTGCCACCATCAATGATCAGTTCACGCAGGTGCTCTTCGACCACCGACTCGGGTGCGCCGGCAGTGTGCAACACGCCATGCGCTAGACTCGAGCCAGCGCGGAAACGTTGTTCCAGGTCCTCACTGGCTCCACCATCACGGAAAGTACTGATGCACTCAACCGGCGGGCCGGGTAAGCAGTACAGACGAGTTCGAGTACCAAGATTAACCATGAATCCCCACGCCGAGCCAACTCCATTGCGCAGCGGCTCCGCGCCTGCAGGCATGCTCGCTTGAGCCAGGAAAGCCTCGGTGGCAGGATGGTCGTGGTACTTCTTATAGACCTCGGCAAGATGCTCAACCGCCCCATCGACGGGAATCGGAATCACCTGCACGCCAAGGCTTGCGGCGACGTCGTCACGCGTGCGGTCATCGGCGGTTGGGCCGAGACCACCGGTGGTCAAGATGACGTCGACGTGGTCGGCGAGCTGAGTGAGCAGGGCTTGAAGTTCACCGATGCCGTCACCGACGGTGTACATCTTGGTGACATGAAGACCTTGCAGCAGCAGTTCGCGCGCGAAGGTGCCGGAGTTGGTGTCGGCGATGCGGCCCTCGAGTAGTTCCTCGCCAATCGAAATTACGACAGCGGTTGGAACCGAGCTTGCGTTGGGATTAGCAGCACTCATCCCTTGTCGCTTGGGCTGGATTCCGCGTTGTCCTGATCCGCCTTGTCGGTGCTGGCTTGGGATTCGGGCTTGGATTCGGACTTCGGCGCAGTCTTCGCGGCTGCCTTGGCCTTACCCTTGTAACTGATGGTCATCAGGATGATGCCCAGTTCATAAAGCAGGATCGTTGGCGTGGCCATCAGCAGTTGGCTGAAGGGCTCCGGAGGCGTGAGCATGGCGCCGACTACGAAAGCCACCAAGATGAAATGGCGACGGTACTTGCGGAAGAACTTCGGCGAGACCAATCCCAAACTGCCCACCCCCATCATCACAATCGGCAGCTGGAAAATCAGCGCCAAAGCGAAGGTGAACATGAGGAAGATCGAGAAGTAATCCTGTAGGCGGTAGGCTTGGACCATCAGGTCCTGATCCGGGATCTTATAAAGGAACTCCAGGATCATCGGCACCATGAAAAAGTAGCCGAAGGCGATGCCGATCAGTGCGAAAATGACCGACCACGGCAGGAAACGCATCATCGCGCGCTTCTCTGGTGGCAGTAGTCCCGTGGCGATGAAGGACCACATCTGATAAAGCAGGAACGGGAAGCCGACCAGGACAGCCACCAAGGCACTGACCTTGAGGCGGTAGAAGATGTTCTCGAGCGGCGATAGCAGCTGCAGCTTGCGAGGAACCTCTACCGGTGGATCATATGCGGCTAGTGCATCCACAGCCTTGTGGTGCGGGGCCATGAAGAAGGACTCCAAGGTGCCGCCAAAGCCAATCCAGCCAACGAAGAAGATCACCGCAAGGACCAACAGGCTCTTGAACAAGCGGCGGCGCAGCTCGTCCAAATGCGAAGAAAAGGGCATTGTGCCCATTTCTTTTGCCGGGTCCTTCTTGCTCATAATTTACGAGTTCTACAATCAGCGGTTACGCAGAGCCTGGTTCGCTTTGCTGTTCAGCAGCCGCCGAAGGCGGTCTGTCTGCAACAGCTGATACGGATTCTATCCCTCCGCAGCTCCCCATTTATCTCTCTTCGCGGGCAAAAGAAGACCGGGCTGTCAGAGTAGTCTCTGACAGCCCGGTTTGTGATGATTGGTCAGTGATTTACAGACCGAGCCACTGGCTCCAATCGCGCATCGGGATGACCGAGACGGACAGGGAAGTAGCAGCCTTGTGCGAATCATTGCTGTCCCAGTTGATCATGTCGCCGGTCTCTTCATCGAAGAATGGCGTACCGAGCAGCAAGAAGTCAGTCTCAGAGCTAACACCTTCACGAACCTCGATGCCTGCTTCCTGAAGCATGGAGCGCATGTCGTTGGCGTTGTACTTACCGAAGCCGTTACCGAGCAGTGCTGCCACTGGGGTGCGGGACGGATCGTAAACAGCGTTGAGGATGACGTCGTCTGGGCGGACTGGATCGTACTGATCCACTTGCGAAAGCACGTTTGCTTCGGCGCGACCTTCTTCTACAGAAGTGATACGCAGCTTGCCCTTCACTGCATTGGTGTTGGCGTTACGAACCTCGAAGGTCATGCCAACGGTGATGCGATCCTTGGAACCGCGATCGATCCAAGCGCGACCGAGATCATCGTTCACAGCCAAGACGCTGCCGTCGGCGGTGTCTGCGCGACGAGCAACGCTGTTCAAGCGGCTGGAAAGGATGTCGTTACGCTGCGACAAGATTGCGAGCTGGCTAGCAGCATCGCGTGCCTGCTGATCGATCAAGGAGTTGAGAGTGGTGATTTCAGACTCACGCTCACGAAGCTGATCGCGCAATGCGTCGCGTGTGCGCTCGATATCGACGATTTGGCTGTCCTTGGTGTTGGCCTGGTCTTCCATGTCACGACGCAAACCGTCGATGGTGGAATCCTTCTCGTTCAACGCCGTTGCCGAAGCAGTGTTGCGTGCATCGAGATCATTGCGCAACTGGTTGACCTCGGTTTGCAGTGCATCGCGCTGGCCGACGAGCTCGTCGTACTTGGCGAAGACTGGAGCAGCAAGATCCGACATGGTCGTGATGTTGGTGCCATCGAGACCCAGGCGAGTGATGTACTCCTGCTTTGCAGCTGCGAGAGCTTCCATGGAGATGGTGCTACCACCCTCATCGGACCAGCCGATGCTCAGGAACTCTTCGGAGCGAGTCTGCTTCAGAGTGCTGAGCTCATCTTTGGCAACCTTCTCGTTTGAGACTGCCGTATCGAGACGGCCTTGGAGCTTGGCTCTCTCAGAGTTCTGCAAGAACGCAAAACCTAGGGACATGAGCATGATGACCGCAAAAGCGATCACCCACATCAGGCTGACTTGAGCAGCACCGCGATTGGATTGGGACATTATTAGCCTCAGGATGGGCAAGGGATTGTGGCACAACGGCCGTAGGACAGGAATCTAGCAACGCTTAGGGCGTAGGTTGCATGCTCCTTTGCTGCCATTTTTTACGCGTGCCTTGCTCCCCGGTCAAGGTTCAAGGAAGATGCCTACATGACGGCTCCAGCAGCACCCCTCCAAGGTAGCGTAATCATTGGCATCACTGGCGGTATTGGCGCTGGAAAGAGCAGTGCAGCAAAACCCATGGTTGAGGCCCTCGATGCCCTTCTCCTAGATGCCGACGCAATCGTTGGCGAGCTGCTCCAACTCCCACAAACCCTTTCTGACATTGAGGTTACACTCGGCTCGACGGTCACCACTGGAGCTGGCTGCGTGGACCGCGGACTGCTCTCAGCGGTCATTTTTCACGACGATGAAGCCCGCGCCAAGGTTGAAAAGATCCTCCACCCAGCGGTGCGCCAACGGATTTGGCAAGATTTGGCAGATTTTGAAATCGCCAAGCCAGGTGGGGTCGCGATCCTCGATATCCCCCTGCTGCGTGAGGCAGGGCTGGACCAAGTCTGTGACAAGGTCGTCCACGTAGCCGTTCTGGGCGCCGAGCGATGCCGTCGGGCGTGCGCTCGCCATGGCTGGACCGAGGCCCAGTGGCAGTCCCGCGAAGACGCGCAAATGCCGGTGGACAGGAAAGAAGCGCTCGCAGATGCTATTGTGCATAACGACGCTGGCCCCGCTGCCCTGCTCGCCCAGGTGCATGTCGTGGCCGAATCGTTCCGCTGCCTGGCGCCGCGTCCACTTTCGGATCGCTGGCCCTCCTGGGACAACCTCCCATCTTCCTAGCAGCGGTTTCCTAGGTAGGCGTTATCCCCTACTTAGTCTTGCCGATACCGGCTCAAGAAAACCGACACCATGGCTGAAAACAATTCCCGTCGACGCAGTCGCCGACGCCGTCGCCGCAGAGATCACTCCCCACAGCACCAGCAGCAGCGCAGCGCAACGGTTGCGGTTTCGCAGTTGCCGAAAGCGCCTGAAGAGGCTTGGGACAAGAAGCAGGTCAAGACTTTCGCCACCAAGCGCAAGAAGAAGGAACTGCATCTCTCGACTTTCTTGACCCTGCCGTTGCCTGACTTGCAGGACTTGGCCGAGAAGGCAGGCATGGAAGATGCCCTTGGTCTGCAACGCGGTGCGATCTTGCGTCGCCTGATCGCGGGTGCGATGGAAAAGGCTGGAGTGTTCTTCACCAAGGGTTCGTTGGAGATCATGCCGGAAGGCCATGGTTTCTTGCGCCACACGGTCAACGACTACACCCCCAACCTCGATACCGACGCCCTGCTGCATAAGGAGCTGATCGACAAGCATCACCTGCAGTCTGGCCAAATCGTTTCCGGCGTATTGGCCCCACTCGGTGAAGGCGAGCAAGCCATCTTGGTCATGCACGAAGTGCTTACGGTGTTCGGCGACGATCCCGAGAAGCAGTTCGCAATCGCACCATTCCATGACTTGGTGCCGCTTTATCCAGAGGAGCGCCTGCATCTGGAGACGGATGCGGATTTAGTCGAGACTCGCATCGTTGACCTGGTATCGCCTGTTGGCAAAGGCCAACGTGGCTTGATCGTGGCGCCACCGCGTACCGGTAAGACGGTATTGCTGCAGATGATCGCCAACGCGATCTGCAAGAACCATCCTGATTGTCACTTGATGATCCTGCTGGTGGATGAGCGTCCGGAAGAAGTCACCGACTTCGAGCGCAGTGTGATCGGCGAGAACCGCGAGATTGCGGCCAGTACTTTCGATGAGCCGCCGGAGCGTCACGTGATCGTGGCCGAGCGTGTCATCGAGCAAGCGAAATCGCGTGTTGAGCAAGGCCAAGATGTGGTCGTGCTGCTCGACTCGATCACGCGTTTGGCACGTGCTTACAACAACGTCGCGCCGTCGAACTCGAAGATCATGACTGGTGGTCTGGTCTCTGACGCCCTGCTGAAACCAAAACGTTTCTTTGGTGCTGCACGCAACATTGAAAACGGTGGTTCGTTGACCATCCTGGCTACTGCACTGATCGATACCAACTCGAAGATGGATGAAGTGATCTTCGAAGAGTTCAAGGGAACCGGCAACATGGAATTGGTGCTGGATCGTCAACTCGCGGATCGTCGCGTATGGCCTGCAATCGAGATCAACCGTTCCGGCACGCGTAAGGAAGACTTGCTGTTCACCAAGGATGAACTGCAACGTGTTTACCTGCTACGCAAAGTGCTGAACGAGATGAACCCGGTCGAAGGCATGGAACTGCTGGTGCAACGCATGGAGCAGTCCAAGACCAACCTCGAGTTCCTACTCAACCTGGCTGTCAGCTGAGCAAGATCATGACCAACGCCAAACGCCGACTGTTGTTCGTTCTGCCTTGTGCTGTGGATGACAATCGCGGCAACGCAACCAGTGCGATTCGCATTGCCGAAAGTCTTTCCCGACGTGGCTATGAGATCGAGACGGTCGTCGCCGACAGTGCTTCCGCGGCATGGCCGGAGTTCGACCTTGTGCTCGGTTTCCACGCTGTTGATTCCGGTCCGGTAACGCAAGCGATCGCGAAGCAACGTGAGAAGCCGTATGTGATTGCCTTCACAGGCACTGACCTCAACGGCAAGCCATCCGCCGGTGCAGAATCTGCGGTTGCCGGTGCATCGGCATGTGTTGCTTTGTGCAACTCGGCCGCCCGACGTGCGCGCGACATCTTCAACGAGATGCCCGGTGGCGTGGAAGTCATTTTCCAGGCTGTTGCACCATTGCCATACAAGCCAGGCTTGTCACTGCCGAGCTTCGCACCGGAACTGCAACCCTTCCAGAAGTTGGTTCTGGTCCCGGCTGGCGTGCGCGACATCAAGGATCCACTGCGCGCGGTGAAGGCGCTGACTCCGCTTGCTGCCTTGCGCCCAGAGCTGAGCCTTTGGTTCGTAGGGCCCGAACTGGAACCAGCTTGCGGTGCTCAACTGCGCGAAGCGATTGCTGACCTCAGCTGGGCAACTTGGATCGGCGAGGTTCCACGCAATGAGCTGTTACCACTGATGCGACGCGCCGACGTGGTCTTGAGCACCTCCCGTTCGGAGGGTGCTGCGCCGAACAGTCTGCTAGAAGCCACCCTTGCCGGCACGCCGGTGTTAGCCAGTGATATTCCAGCGCATAAGGAATTCCCTGGCAGTGCTTTCTGCTTCCGCGATGATCGCTTGCTGCGTCGGCAGTTGGAAGTGATCCTCGATGACTCGGAGTTGGCCGCGCGCGAAGTCCGTAAGTTGCAGGAGACCGTGCGGCATAAGCATGGCTTGGTCAGCGAGCAGGTCGCATGGGATCGTCTGCTTGGCGCACTGTTGGATCCGGATCGCCAACGCGGGGAGCCGAAACCGCAGAAGTTGCGCAAGTCGGAATTGCCAAAGTGGAAGCGTACCGGCCCAGCGGCATCGCCTGCCAAGCCGAAAGTATTGCCAAACGATAAGCCTGAGTCCAAGCCTGCGGCGAAGTCCAATGTCGGACCCGAGCCGGACAATGAGCCTTACACGCCAACCCCACCGAAACCGGGCAAGGGCGAGAGCCCTTGGGGTAAAGGCAAGAAGTCGTAGCTGACTTGAGGTCCTCGGCGCGCGCCGCTCGAGGTCAAAACAAACAGGGAGGCCTTGAGCGAATCAGGGCCTCCCTGTTGCGTTGTCTGACTTTGATCAGGCTAGACCCTTCTCATCAAGGTAATGCTGGGTTTCCAACGCAGCGGCACAACCCATACCTGCAGCGGTGATGGCCTGACGGTAAAGCGGATCGTGGACATCGCCAGCGGCGAAGACACCTTCCACGCTGGTGCGCGTACCACCCTTCAGCTTCAAGTAGCCGACCTCATCGCGATCGAACTCTTCGCCGAGGAACTCCGTGTTCGGCTGGTGACCGATCGCCACGAACATGCCTTCACAAGTGAAGTCTTGCACGCTGCCGTCTTGCGTGTTCTCGAGCTGGACGCCAGTGACCTTTTTGTTTTCATCGTGATAGATGTCGACCACCTTCTCCCACAACATCCACTCGATCTTTGGATGGGCGCGGGCGCGCTCCAACATGACCTTGGATGCACGGAACACATCGCGGCGGTGAATCACCGTGACCTTGGAGCAGAAGCGGGTGAGAAACAAAGCCTCTTCCATGGCGGTGTCACCAGCACCTACGATGACGACTTCCTTATCTTTGAAGAAAGCACCATCACAAGTAGCACAAGCGGAAACACCAAAGCCCATCAACTCCTTTTCCTTGTCAAGACCAAGCAACTTGGCGCGGGCTCCAGTGGCGATAATCACCGAGTGGGCCTCGGTCTTGCCACCCATGAAATCCTCGAGTACGAATGGACGCGAGGAAGTATCGATCGCCTTGATGTCCTTGAACTCGACGAACTCAGTGCCGAACTTCTCGGCCTGGGCGCGGAAGGCGGCCATCATGTCGGGGCCGGTGATTCCATCCGGAAAGCCCGGGTAGTTCTCGACATCATTGGTGGTGGTCAGCTGACCGCCAGGCTGCATCCCCTCAAACATGAGCGGCTCAAGGCCGGCGCGCGAGTTGTAGATGGCCGCGGTATATCCCGCTGGGCCCGAACCGATGATGACGACGTTGTGTACCATGATGAGCGGTTATTGTAAGCCCGCATTTGCCCAACTCCATGTCTGATTTCCGCCCCTTTCCCACCGACCGCGACACCCTCGAAAAAGAGGTCGAGATGAGCTTCTACCGCGCTGGCGGGCCGGGTGGTCAGCATCGCAACAAGACCGAGACCGCAGTCCGGTTAGTACATCGTCGCAGCGGGATTACGGTGACGGCGTCGGAGCGGCGCAGTCAGTCGCAGAATCGTGAGTTGGCTTGGGAGCGGTTGATCGCGGCTTTGAAGAAGAAGAACTATCGACCGAAGAAACGCAAGGCGACGAAGCCGTCGAAGGGGGCAATTCGGAAACGGCTGGAGTCAAAGAAGCGTCGGTCTGATGTCAAGAAGCAGCGTCGTTCGGTGGATGACTAAGGTTGGTGCTGGCTTGTTGTTGGTGTTTTGTTTTCTGTGATTGGTTGATGGGTCGACCCGGGAGCTGGCCGGGAACGCAGGCCTGCGCTCGGGCTCGGGCGGCAGCGCAACCCCCAACCCAGCTCTGGGGCCCAACTACACAAACACAAACGACTACAAATAGGTCAGCAACGCAACCGCAACCACTGCAACCACCAAACTCAACCCGGCACCGACACGCGCGAAGTCCTTCGTGCGATAACCACCCGGTGTTGCAACCATAAGATTGCATTGGTGCGCGAACGGAACAATAAACGCGCAACTACAACCAAAGGCCACGGCCAACAGCGTATTCGACACACCAAGGCCAAGGTTCTGCGCTGTCATGATGGCCACCGGCGAGATGATCACTGCAGCGGCAGCATTCGAAGAAGTAATGCTGACGACCGCAGAGATCAAGTAAAGGCCACCAAGCACCCCGGGCACACCAAGTACGTCGTGAATGCCGCCGAAGGCATTGGCAACCAGATTGGCCACGCCGTGGCGCTCCAGCGCCAACCCCAACGGGATGGTGCCAACGATCATCGCCAACACGCGCCATTCCATGAAGCGGCCTGCGCGATCTGCAGGCACAGCACCGGTGATGATCATTAACACCGCGCCGAGCAGTGCGCTCATCGCCAAAGGCACGTCGAAAGCGAGCGGCGGCACCAAGGCAACCGCCAAGCACAACAACGCAAAGGGTGCCTTGCTGAAATCACGGGTCTCGGATGGCCGCGACAACATCAATAGATCGCTGTTGCGTTCGACATCATGAACCTTATTGAGCGGACCAGCGAGCAACATGGCGTCGCCAGGCTGCATCGGAAGATCGGCAAGTTCATGGGTGACGGGTTTGCCATCGCGCCACAAGGAGATCACCGAAACACCGAAAGTGCCGCGGAAATCCAACTCGCGCAGTGATTTGCCGACCATGTCCGAACGGCTGGAGATAGACACCTCGGCTAGGGCGAAACCATGATCGAGGAACTTCTCGACCGAATGCTCACCGGCCAAGCCGATGCGTGAATGACTCTCCTCGGCCAAACGCCATGCTTCCACTTCAGGGCCTTCCATGTAGAGCTCGTCGCCGCGTTTGAACACGTAATCTGGCGACGGCATCGACCACTTATCGCCAAAGTTGCCGCGACGCGTGACCGCCAGTACCGCCAATTTGTAATCGCGGCCCAAGCCTGAGTCCGACAGCGTCTTGCCGATCAGGTCCGAAGCGCGGCCGATGCGCAGACGCACGATGTTGCTGACCAGACCGTAATCCGTGACCAGCTGTTCCGGCAGCACAGAGCCCGGGCCCAAGCGCCGTTCGCTATGGGTGGGCACCAACTTCCGCCCCACCGTAAGCAGATAAAGAATACCGACCACACAGATCGGAATACCGACCATCGCGAACTCGAACATGTTCAAGCCGGTGCCGGTGGTGCGCATCAGATAATCGCTGACCAACAGGTTCGATGAGGTGCCGATCAAGGTCAGGTTGCCGCCAAGGATGGCTGCATAACCTAGTGGCATCAGCAGGCGCGAAGCCGGAATGCCTGCACGTCGGGCGAGAGAGATCACGACCGGCAACAACACGGCAACGGTCGCGGCATTACTCATGAATGCACTCAAGATCGCCACGGCACTACAGACCAAGGCGAGGATGCGGCTTTCGGAGCTGCCGCCAGCGCGTTGCACGCCACGCGCCATCCATGCCGCCACGCCACTCTCCTCGATACCGGCACTCAAAACGAACACCGCACCGATGGCGATCACCGCGTGGTTGCCGAAACCCGACAAGACGTCGGGAACGTTCGGCAAGGCTCCGGTCAGATACAACGAGATCGGGATGCACATGGCCACGATCTCAAGGCGCACGATGCGCGTGATGAACAACACCGCAGCGATGGCCATGATGGCCAAGGTAACCCAAGCATGTGGAGTCATGGAGTGGAACGGTTTTGCTGAGACTTCCAGTCCTCAGCCACAGATAACGCTTTTGCCGAGCGATCAAGCAACTCAAAAAGGTCGCCGGCCTGCACCTGGCCAGGCTCCAAAACACGCAGGTACCAACCGGTCAAAGCACGACGTCCCATCTGCGCAGCCAGTTGCGGTTCGCCCCAAACCTTGTTCAATGTCGAGCAAGGTTGGCGCGGCTTGGTGATCTCCACCACTGCCGTACCGATGCGGTAACGATCACCAAGGTAAGCACTCTCTTCGGTCTGACCAGCGACGGTGAAGTTTTCACCGAAACTACCGTAAGGGAAGTGGTCCTCATTCAAGCCCAGGTGCTCGCGCCACCATTGGTAATGCTCTTGCGGATAGACACAAACAGCCTGATCGATCAAGCCGTGATGGACCAGATCCGCGCAGCCGTCGCCCGCCAAGGCACGCGGCCCGAGAGCAATACGCTCCGTCACCGGCTGCTTGGCCAATGCGGTACGCAGCGGACCGTTTGGGGTCTGTACCTGACAAGGAATCGCGACCTGCAGGGACAGGAGGCTAGGAACCAACATGCCCAAGACTATAGGATTGTCGCATGACAAATACCCGCTCCGTGTTGGTCACTGGTGCTTCCACCGGCATTGGCCGCGCCATAGCGACCGATCTGGCCACAGTTGGGATGCAAGTTTTTGGCACCGTGCGCCGCAAGGAAGACGCCAAAGCGTTGACCAGCGCCACTCCAGAAGGTGCTGAGCCGATCATCGCTCTGATGATGGATGTTCAAGACACCACATCGGTGCGGGCGGCGGCGGCCAAGGTGGAAGAGCACCTCGGCGAGGGTGGTTTGTGGGGCCTGGTCAATAACGCTGGCATTTCGGTGGCCAGTCCCCTGGAGTATGTGTCAGAAGAGGCCTTTCAATTGCAAATGGATGTCAACCTGACCGGTGTTTTACGTTGCGTGCAGGCTTTCATGCCACTGCTCAAGCGCTGCAGCGGGCGCATCGTGAATATCTCATCGATGAGCGGCCGCGTGGCCTTCCCCATGGTCGGCGCCTACTGCACCAGCAAGCACGCGCTCGAGGGACTCAGTGATGCACTGCGCCTGGAGCTTGGCGTGCATGGCATGGAGGTCTCGATCATCCAACCAGGCAGCATTGCCACACCGATTTGGGATCGCTCGCGAGCCCGCGCGGCCGACTTGATGAAGCGGCTACCCGAACATGGCATTGCCGAGTATCGGCAGATGATCGACCAAGCCTTGGAGACCACCGAATCCAATGGCGAGGATGGCGCCGATCCGCAACTAGTCGCCGACGTCGTCCGTCATGCGCTCACTGCTGCTCGCCCGCGCACGCGTTATCAAGTCGGCAAGGATGCCAAGATCCTGTTGTTCCTGCGACGTTGGTTGTTGAGTGATCGTCGCCTCGACAAGCTCATCCGCCGAAACCTGGGATTGAACTGAGCAAGCCGCGATTCGTCCAGCGAGCAAGGCCGTGCATGGAAACGCTGGATTCTCCAATCCGCTATTGCGCGGCGTCAACGACCACCGTAACCTGCTTCGCCATGGCTCGAAAACGCAAGAAGAAGAAAGCATCGCGCTTCACTGCAGCAACTGCGGACCGCTTTGAGCTGTATGAAGGATCGGTCTACGATCCGGAGGCCGACCATGATTTCCTGGTCAAGACTTTCCAGAAACGGCGCAAGCGTCGGCCGCTGACCTTACGCGAAGACTTTGCCGGTACTTCCCTGCTGTCCTCGTTGTGGATTCAGAATCACGGCAAGACCAAGGCGTGGGCAGTGGACTTGGATTCGGCACCGTTGGCCTATGGCAAGACCAAGCACATTGAGCCCTTGGGCGACAACGCTGAGCGCGTGGTCCAGCTGGAGGAGAATGTGCTTTCAGTGGAGACTCCGAAGGTCGATGTACTGACCGCCTTCAACTTCTCCTACTGGATCTTTGAGCAGCGCGCAGTGATGCTCGACTATTTCCGCAAGGTGCTGGGCTCCTTGGAAGACGATGGCATGTTCGTGGTTGACCTGATGGGCGGCCCCGGCGTGCAACAGCCGTGCGAGGAGCCGCGCGAAGAAGATGGCGGCTTCACCTATGTGTGGGAGCAAGAGGTGATGGATGCCATCACCCACCACATCGATTGCCATATCCACTTCGAGTTCGAGGATGGCACGCGGATGGACAAGGCCTTCACCTACAACTGGCGCGTGTGGTCGATGGCCGAGTTACGCGACATCATGCTGGATGCCGGTTTCGCCAAGGTCGATGCCTACTGGGAAGGCACCGACAAGCACGGCGAAGGCGACGGCGTATTCAAGAAAGCCTCCAACGCCGATAACGAAGACACCTGGATCGCATACCTGGTGGCCTGGAAGAAGGAATAGACCTCCCCAAGGAAGCCACCTTGGTTCCATCCAAGGAAGCTCCCAGGGGTAGGATCAATCGCGGGCTAGCCGGCGATCGGAATGCGGATCAGGTCGGCAACAGCTTGGCCCATCTCCGAGCACTTGGCTGTTCCGCCCATGTCGTAGGTGCGCACTTCGCCGTTAGCGATCACTTGCGAGACCGCGGCCAGAACTTGATCGCCCTTCTCGGTCTCACCGATGAAGTCGAGCATCATCTTGGCTGCCAAGATGTTGGCCAATGGATTGACCTTATCTTGACCGAAGTACTTCGGTGCCGAACCGTGAGTAGGCTCGAACACGGCGACCTCCTTGCCGATGTTGCCAGCTGCAGCGAAACCAAGACCACCGACCAACTGTGCGCAGAGGTCGGAGATTACGTCGCCAAACAGGTTGGAAGTCACGATCACGCCGTAGTCCTGTGGATTCTTGATCAACCACATGGCCATGGCGTCGATGTTGGCATCCCACATCTCAATGCCTGGGAAGTCCTTGGCGACTTCACGTGCGGCATCCATGAACATGCCGGAAGTCTCACGTAGAACGTTTGGCTTCTCGACCACGGTCACGGTTGGGTAATCGAACTTCTTGGCGAACTCGAAAGCGGAGCGCACGATGCGGCTTGCCCCTTCCCAAGTGATGATGCGCGACGAGAACGACATCTTGTCCGGCGGCACGCTGCTGAAACGCGCAAAGTTCGGATGACTCTCCAGAGCCTCGCGAATCTTGCCATCTACAGGGCACCATTCCACCCCGCCGTACATGCCTTCGGTGTTCTCGCGGAAGACCACCAGGTCGATGTCGTCCTGATAGTTCAGTGGGTTACCTGCAAAGGCTTTGCAGGGACGCATGTTGGAATACAGATCGAAGATCTGGCGCATGCGCACGATTGGGCTGCGATAAATCAGCCCCTTACCTTGAAGCTCCGGAACCAATTCGGCCTCGGCTTCAGCCTTGGGCTTCGAGGTGATCGCGCCGAAAAGGGCGGCATCAACCTCACGAAGACCATTCAAGGTGCGGTCAGGCAGGGCGTCGCCCTCTGTGCACCAGTAGTCCCACCCGATGTCGAGAGGGATGTATTCCGCATCCAGGCCGACGGCCTCAAGTACGGGTTTGCATGCGTCCATGGTCTCCTGGCCGACTCCGTCGCCAGGCATCCAACCGATTTTGTGTTTAGCCATAGCTAGATTGCCGCGGCCGGCACCATGCCCCCGCGGAGCAATGGAATTCTAGCTCTTTTATACCGGAATCGAAACCCCATAGACGCGTTCTGCCAAAGCTGTCAGGTGCGACAACAGCGGCTGCGCCGAAAGTGGTTTGCCGGTGGCCATTTGCACCATTTCCTTGGTGGAGTAGCGACGTCCGTGCTGGTGCACATTGCTGCGCAACCACTGCAACAGTGGATCGAACTCGCCGACGGCTAGCTGGCTATCCAGATCACCGAGGTCCTTCCGGGCCTGTTCGAAGAGCTGGGCACAAACCAGGTTGCCGATGGTGTAGGTAGGGAAGTAACCGAAGGCCCCCATCGCCCAGTGGATGTCTTGCAGCACACCATCGCTGATCGACTCCGCGCGCACGCCAAGCAGATTCTCGTAGGTCTGATCCCAAAGTTCCGGCAGCTCTGCCACGTTGACGCCACCGGCGAACAACTGACGCTCGACTTCGAAACGCACTGCAACATGCAAGTTGTAAGTGGCTTCATCGGCCTCGACGCGGATCAGACTTGGCTTGCAAGTATTCAACGCCGGGAACATCTGCTCAGGAGTGACATCAGCCTTATCCGGAAATGCTATGTGGAAGTGCGGCATAGCCCAATGCCAGAAAGCCTCGCTACGGCCGACCATGTTCTCCCACATGCGCGATTGCGACTCATGCATACCAAGGCCACTTGCGGCCCAAAGCGGAGTGCGGGCCCATTCCGAGGGCAGACCT
The DNA here is from genome assembly GCA_024229395.1 of Planctomycetota bacterium. Classification (GTDB taxonomy): domain Bacteria; phylum Planctomycetota; class UBA1135; order UBA1135; family UBA1135. The sequence goes on from JAAESM010000016.1 coordinate 67,206, forward strand.
TGCTCGTAGAGACCATGGCCAGCCTCGTGCATCACGCCATACATGGCGGGACGAATGTCGTTTTCCTGCCACCGCCAGGTGATGCGCACATCGCCTTGACCGAAAGTGGTACAGAAAGGATGGGTGGTCTTATCCAAGCGACCGGCTTCGAAGTCGTAGCCCATTTGGGCGGCGATCATCTTGCAGTAAGCCTTCTGCGCGGCGGGGTCGAAGTGACCTTGTGCTGGTGATTCATCGACCGGCTTGCTTGCCCCCACGGCCTTGATCATTGGGGCTAGTACATCGCCCAACTCGGCGAACATAGGCACAAGATCGGCCTCGGTACTGCCCTCTTCATAGAGATCCAACAGTGCATCGTAAGGGCGGCCAGCGCCTGCCAATGCCGACGCCTTCTCGCGGTTCAGCTTGACCAACTGCTCCAGCTCCTTCTGGAACTTGGCGAAGTCGGATTCGGCACGTGCATGTTGCCATGCATGAAGGCCAGCGCTTTCAGCCTCTGCCAGGGCAACTGCCAACTCCGCGGGGATCTTGACCTCGCGATCGATCAGCATCTTGGCCTTGGCCAACTGGGCAGCTTCAAGGCTGTCGGCCTCGACCGAATCGATGGCTTTGTTCCAAGCATCGCACAGTTCCGCCGAGACCATCTTGTCGTGGCGGATACCTGCGACGGTGGCAAGAATCCTGCCGCGGGCTGCCGCACCCTTTGCTGGCATGCGCGTTTCCTGATCCCACTGCAGCACGGCAGAGCCATGCTCAAGGTCGGTAACGATTCCCCACAACTTGAGGAAATCAGAGTAGGCACTGGACTGGGACATCTTAGTTTTCGCTGTTGTCACTATCGCTGGGCTTAGCCACAGCTTGGAAGCGGAAGTAATCAAGGCCGATGGCTTTACCATCCACCGACTTGAAGGCGATCTTGTGATCCAATCGTTTCATCAAGCGGACTTCGCCGACCTTCACCTCACCACTAGGAGCGAACTCAAGCGACGACATGTCCATTTCTTCGCCGACACGGCGACCATCTACCAAGACCTGGACTTTGCCATACTTCTCGCCCTGAGCGAACTGCACGTACACCTCAAAACGGCCGGAATCATTAATCGGGAACGGGAAGTTGATGAACTGCTCCGCGCTGTTCGGTTGCCAATCCAGGAACTGCAAACGCGACCACTTGGCGTTGGCGTCGGGAGACTGGAAGACCTCGGTCGAGGTATCTGCCCCCATCAAGGCACCATCGAGGTTCTCGCACTCGAAGGCACCGGTGACCGAGTAGAAGTTCGCAGCGGGCATCGGCAAAGGCCAGCGCGTTTCGAAGGGAGCGTCCACGGCGAAAGACGTGGTGCTATCGACTGGCGCGTACCACCAAGCGAAGGCGGTGTAATCAGTGGCCAAGCCGCCGGCGAGTTCCACGCCCGGATTGAAGGTCAGACGGTCGCTGGAGGTTGGTGCATCCAGACCGAACAGACGGAAGGCGCTGCGGTGACCAAAGCTACCTGGGCCTTCGCGCAAGGTGAGTTGTTCAAAAGCCATTGGCGTGGCATCCTTCCATGCGTTGAGGAACTGGAATGCGCCGGTGAACTTCTGCTCGGCTGCAGTTGGTGCAGCGGACGAGAAGCTGTAACCAATCAAGCGTGCTTGGCTTGCAATATCCAGCTGTGCATCTTTCGGCACCCCATTCGCACTGGAACGCACCCAACCCGAATGCAAACGCAACGGTGGTACATCCTCGGGAGATGCGTACTTGTTGACACCCCAACGGGTCTTGATGATGGTGACCTCGCGGATGTCACTGCTGAGGCTGATCTTCAAACCGCCAGTGAAAGGCACTGGCATGCGGAAGTAGAACACTCCAGTAGCCTCGTTGAAGCCGACCAGGTGCGACTGGAATGGATTCAAGCCCGGCGTAGTGCCAAAGAAGTCTCCCAATGGAAGCTCAAACAGAATGTCGCCGACGACACTGGATTTCACCGTATTCAGTTCCATGCGCAAAGTCAGGTGGCGCAACATCTCGCGCATCTCATCTGGCGGTAGTTTCTTGTGGAACTCGATCTCGAACCAACGCAACACACCATCACCGAGGATCGGCACGCGGAAGTCGCCGTAGTAATAGTCCTCGTCTTCTCCGGTCATGGGTTCATGAAAACGGAAACCACCCTTCCAACTGATCGGTGCTTCGCCCAGGGTCTCAGGGTTGGTATTGTCGCGGAAGAGCTGCGCGGCAAAACGCAACGGCCGCAGGTTGGCCGAAAGGGTCTCCGAGGTCAGGCTTTCAAGCTCCACGCCCTTACCGAATCGACGCACGGCAACGTCGCCACGAATACCGTCCATGGCTGGACCTTCGAGAACGATGCGCATGGAATCATTGAAGGGCAAAGGAATCTTGCAAACGAACCCACTGCCGAGCTGCATAAACAACGGAGCACTGAGATAACCCGGCAAGCGCTTGGAGAACATGGTCTCCAGATCCCAATCAATCGCGGCCTGATCGGAGCCATCAACGTATACACGTACGGTGCCGACGGCATGTGACATCCAGATCCGGGTCACGGCACCAGTGCCATCGATGTCGATGGAAGCTTGGCCTTGAGGATCAAGACTCCAGTCGATGGTCTCGAGGGCCTCCCCTTGCTTCACTTCTTGGAGCATCCAGCGTGAATCATAGACACGCTCGACCAGGGTCTTGAAGGTCAGATGGCCGGCTGCCGCATCAGCAACGACAGCATCGGGTGCACTTTGTGGTGTCTCGCCTTGCGGAAGTACAAAGGCGGCAAGCAGAAAAAGAGAAAGTCCGGGCATGAGGTATTGTACCCCACGACCGGATCTGATTTCGGAATTGGCTGTCGCCCTTTGTGCCCTGTACTGGGCTTAGCGCTTACGCCGGATGACCGCTTTCTTGTTTTTGGAGCCCGGTTTACGCCCAGGCTTGGATTTGCCGACCGAGAGTCCGACCTTGGTCAGGCGGCGACGCATCTGCAAGCTGCTCAAGTTCTCGAGTGCTGCAATGCCATCGCGCTGCTTTGCACGTGGGCTGGTGCGACCTTGCTCCCACAACCAAACGGTGTTGATGCCGACCCCAAGTAGCTTTGCCAAAGCGTTCTGTGACAGCTCATGCTTCTTCCTCAAATTCGTGACAGTTTTTCCGCTCCATGCAGAGGACTTTGCGGCTGTTGAGGCGGCGGCTGGGCCGCCTTTCGCCAGGCTCTTGCTGAGACGGGCGACTTCACGCTCGAGCTCCGCGACGCGTTTCTTTTCTTCACGGAGTTGCTTAGCTAGTGGCCGAAGACCATCGCGTACCGTTTTATCGGTTTGCTTTTTGATTTCAGCTTTTAAAAGAGTAGCGATGTTTGCCATGTATGTTGTTGAGGTATGCGCAAGAATATATGCGCGGCGCAATCATAGCCGCCTACCCTCGATTTTGGCAAGCAAGGAACATTCCCATGACCCAGAATAGAATCGAAAAAATCGTCCAAGCTTTTGCAGAAGACTTGGCACCTAACCAAAAAGTGTTTAGTGGTGATTTTGTAACGGTACGTCCACGTCATGTAATGACACATGACAACACTGCGGCGGTAATGATGAAGTATCAAACATTAGGCGCAAAGTCGTTTAATAATCCACGCCAAGCAGTCTTTACGTTGGATCATAACGTTCAAGACCGATCGGATGACAACTTGAATAAGTATGCATCGATCGGCGCATTCGCCCAGGAGAACAGCGTCGACTTCCATCCCGCTGGCCGCGGCATCGGCCACCAAGTCATGATCGAAGAAGGTTATGCATGGCCTGGTTCGCTGGTTGTGGCGTCGGATTCGCATTCCAACACCTATGGCGGCATCGGTGCTTTAGGAACGCCTGTGGTACGAACGGACGCTGCAGCGTTATGGGCAACTGGCCGTACGTGGTGGCAAATACCACCGGTAACCCGCATTGAATTACATGGTGCCTTAAAGCCAAGCGTAAGTGGCAAGGACTTAATCATTACCCTATGTGGTCTTTACAACCATGATGAAGTCTTGAACCATGCCCTTGAGTTCCATGGCGATGGCGTGGCGTCGTTGAGTATCGATGAACGTCTAACCATCGCCAACATGACCACCGAATGGGGCGCACTTACGGGTGTATTCCCTTGCGATGCCACAACAGTCGTTTGGTATCGCGAACGCTTAGGCAAGTCTTCGCGCATTGATGAAGATGCGATTGCCAAGTTGGAGCGCAATCCCTTGGAAGCTGACGCCCAAGCCAACTATGCACAAGTCATCCATGTCGACTTAGGCAGCATTAACTCGATGGTCTGTGGCCCCGATGGTGTCAAGGTCATGCACAGCGCTGATTCCATGGCCGAACAGAAGATCAAAGTGCATAAGGCCTACCTGCTTAGCTGCACCAATGGCCGCGCATCAGATTTGACGGCAGCCGCACGAGTCTTGAACGGCAAGAAGATCGCCAGTCACGTCGAGCTGTACATCGCTGCAGCGTCGGACCAAGTACAGGCCGACAGCGAGGCCAACGGCGATTGGCAGAAGCTGCTCGATGCCGGTGCCAAGGTACTGCCCGCAGGTTGTGGCCCATGCATCGGAATGGGTGCAGGCTTACTCGAAGATGGCGAGGTCGGCATTTCCGCCACCAACCGTAACTTCAAGGGCCGCATGGGCAGTCGTGAAGCGCAAGCCTATCTGGCATCCCCCGCTGTGGTCGCAGCCTCGGCTTTGGCTGGCTACATCTGCGCCCCAGACTTGACCGGCGAGGATCTACCGCCCGCAAAGGTCGAGACACCGGAGCAGGCACCACGTGAATCCACCAGCGTGCCAATCCTTGATGGCTTCCCCACCGAGGTTGAAGGACGCATTGTGTTCTGCAACTCCGACAACCTCAATACCGACGGCATTTACCCGGGCAAATACACATACCGTGAAGACATGTCCCCCAAGCAGATGGCTGAGGTCGCAATGGAGAACTACGACGACATCTTCCAGCAAGTTGCACAGGAAGGTGACATTGTGGTGTCGGGTTTCAACTTTGGCACCGGCTCCTCACGGGAGCAGGCCGCTACCGCGTTGAAGTATCGTGGCATTGACTTGGTGATTGGCGGTTCCTTCTCGGCAACCTACAAACGCAACGCCTTCAATAATGGCTATCTGTTGGTGGATTGCCCTGACTTGGTAGAACACTTGCGCGCCTCTGGCTTCGGACTGCAGAGTACCGAGCGCCTGGAACAAAGCGTGAAGTTGGACTTCGCCACGGGTGTAGCTGTGGTTGAGGATCAGCGCTTCGCCTTTGCGCCGTTGGGGCCTACTGCGCAGGAGTTGATCATTGCAGGTGGTTTGGAGCCCCTGGTCGCAGGGCAGTTAGCCTAGCCCGTTAATCGCAGGACAGTTGGCCTAGTCTGCTAGTCATTAAGCAACTGGCCTAAAACAAAGAAAGCCGAGGGGGCGCACCCCCTCGGCTTATTCGATGGCCTTAGCGACTAGAGCAACACTGGCTCGTCAACCACTGGCTCGTCCACAGGCTCAGCCTCATCGACCATTTCTACGTCTTGGATGATTGGCTCTTCGATGATGTCTTCCTCAATGACTTCCTCGACAACTTCTTCGATCTCCGGCAGCACCACCAACACCGAAGCACGCTCTGGCTTCAGGTACTCGGCGGCTAAGGCCGACAGGTCGGCGGCAGACAGGTTCTCGTAGAAGCTCACCACGGTGCGAGCGCTTTGCAGCGACTCCGGACGACTCTGTGCTTCGGTCAGCAAGTTCATCCAGTAAGCATTGTTGCGCTGTGCATCGCGCAGCTGGTTCAGGATGGGCTCACTGAGGCGTTGCACCTCTTCCTCAGTCACACCATTGGTAGCCAAGTCAGCGGCAACGGCACGACAAGCGTCGACCAGTTCCTCGACCTTGTCAGGATTACCTGCCGCCTGAATCATGACACCGCCTAGGCCTGGATAGACCTGCGAAGACTCAGCACCGGCACCCGGCGAATAAGCAGCACCCAAACGCTCACGCACTTCAAGGCGCAGGCGATCATCGACCACAGTGCCCAAGAAGGACAGGTTGCGACGACGTGAGTCATCGAAGCCGTCGGTAGTTGGGAACAGCATCATGACGGTGGCCTTCTTGTCGGCCGTATCCACGGTGCGCTCCATGTAGACACCTTCAGCGATGGCGATGCCACCGCGGTTGGCGCTGACATCCTTGGCCGCGCGGCGCTTAGGCAACATACCGAAAGTCTGTGCAGCCATGGCAATGACATCATTGACTTCCAAGTCACCGACTACGGTCAACTCGATGGGTGCATCAACCAAGTGGCCAGCGATGGCGGCCTTGATTTGATCGATTTCTATCGCAAGGAGCTCTTCAAGCTGTGGGAATGGCTGCAGGCCGAGCAAGCTGGCGCGTGGGTTGCCCTGCAACACCGCCGGCGTGAAATCGAACCACAACGGTCCGTTCGGAGTGTGGTCCAACTGGTTGAAGAACAGCGGGATTTGCTGCTTGATCATGTCGAGCATGTCTGGACGGTAAGCCAGGTGCTGCAGATGCGCGCAGGCCAACTCGAACTCCAGCAATAGATCTTCGGAAGTGGTACCACCACTGAGCGCGAAGTGGTCGTCGGCCAAGGCCAAGGACACTCCGACTTGTTTGCCCGCCATCAAGCGACGCAGTTCATCGACCGTGTGCTCAATCAAACCGCCACCGCTCAAGGCAGTATCGGCTAGGGATGCGGCCAGCAGCTGATCATTTGGCACAGCCAGCAGACCTTCACCAACGCGACCGCTCATGATGATGGTGTTCTTCTTGAAGTCGGTCTTCTTGATGTTAAGACGCACGCCGTTGGCGAACTCCACCATCCATAGACCAAGGTCCTCGACCTTCTCTTGACGCACGATCTCGCCAGTCTTTTCCTTATCGGAGCCGTAAGCGAATGGCTTCTGCTCAATCGCATCGCTGCGCTTGATCTCGATCTTCTTGGCTGCAGCGACGACGCGCTCCAACTCTGCGGCTGCGTTCTCCAACTGCAAGCCACCGTTGGCGATGATGCTCATCTTGCCACCACGCCAGTTACTGCGCAGGGCTTGCAAGCAATCCTCAACGGTCAACGCTTCCAAGGCCGGCAGGTAAACACTGCGGTCGGTTGCGGCGGAAGTGGGCACCACGTCGCTCTCCACCTCTAACAAGATGGCTTCACGCAAGCCCGAACTATGGGCAGTGGCTTCACGCTCGACCGCCTCATCCAAGCCGCGCATCAAGTTCGCGCGGACCTCATCCAACTCGGCTTGCTGGAAACCGAAGTTCAAGGCCTTACGCAACTCGATGTAAGCCTCGGTGGTGGCGGCTTCCCATTTGGCAGGGTCGGCGCTGACATTCAAGCTACCCCCTTCAAAGACCTCCAACTGGCCGGCGTCGGAAGCGCTGGCGCCAAGGAAAGAAGTTTCAGGCTTCTTGACCAACTCGGAGAAGCGCAGGTTCAACATGGAGTGGGCCACCGTGCGGGCCAAGTCTGCTTGGCGCTGGGCGACGGTATCCGGCTTTTCTTCGGCAATGCGCAAAGAACCGATGGCGATCTGCACAGACGGGATTTCCGCATCGTAGACCGCAAACACCAGGTTTTCCATGGTGGGCGTGCCCCAAGCTGGCTCCGGTGCGATCGGGCTAGCTGGTGGTGCGAAGTCACCGAAGTACTCGTGGATCAGCGCTTCTGGGTTGTAGCCCTGCAAGTCGCCGACGATGATCATGGTCATGTTCTCGGGGCGATAGAAACGCTCATAGAACGCGCGCACCGTCTCAGCGGTGAATTCATCGCGCACCTCCTTGGTACCGATCGGCAGGCGCGTTGCGTAACGCGTTCCTGCGTACTGGCGATCCAACACCTTGACGAAGGCACGGAAACCAGCCGAATCGCGTTCGCGCTGTTCGCCATCGATGACGCCCTTCTCGGCCTGGACCTCTGCTTCCAAGATGTTCAACTTGCCGGCGAAATCGCGCATGACCTGCAGACCATCACGAATGGTCTTCTCATCGCGGTTTGGCATATCCAACTTGTAGACCGTCTCCGAGAATGCGGTGTGAGCGTTTGTGTCTGCACCGAAGCTCATTCCGTTGTCTTGGAACCACTCGATCAAAGTACCGGCTTCAAAGTTCTCCGAACCATTGAAAGCCATGTGCTCGAGAAAGTGCGCCATGCCGAGCTCGGTGGCGGTTTCACCGAAGGAACCGGCATCCACGTGCAGACGCAAGTAGACGCGGTTGTTCGGCTCAGGGTTATCTGCCCAAGCGAAACGCATGCCGTTCTCGAGAGCGCCGTAGTGGATGCGCTCATCGACCGTAAGGTCAGACGAATCATGTGCCCAAGGGGCCACCGTGCCAGCAGGCTGGGGCTCCTGAGCGAGACTGCTGGAGGCAGTCAGGGTCAGTAGGAAGGGCGCCAGCAACACAGGCAGCAAAGCGCGGGAACAAGCGGAGGTCGATGCTTCCATAGCCCCGCATGATACGTGTTTCCGCCCTTTGCGTTGGCTTATTGCCTGACGTCGAGGCAACCCTTACCGGCATCTTTGGCCCGATAAAGAGCCTCGTCGGCGGCACCAATGAAAGCCTCAAAGCTCTCCAACTCCTGATCCGGATAAATGACCAATCCAGCAGAAACACCGGTTGCGGGTTCCATCGGTGGCAGGACTTCGCGGATGTGCAGTTCGACGGCATCGCGTAGGCGTTGGGTGAGCACGAAGGCACCTGCCCCATCGGTATGCGACATCAAAAGCGCGAACTCATCACCGCCTAAACGCGCGATCATGTCCGACTGGCGGGTTGCAGTCTGCAGATAAGCGGCGAAGACCTGCAACAAACGGTCGCCAGCCTGGTGGCCGAGCTTGTCGTTGACATCTTTGAAGTGGTCCAGATCGAACAGGGCCATGCTCATTGGGAAGCCATAACGCTTTGCGCGTTCGAATTCCTGGCGGCCGAAACGCTCGAATGCGCGCCGGTTCAAGACCCCGGTCAGGGAATCTCGCAGGGCGATCTCTTCGATGCGGCGCCAGACCTCATCCGAGGCTCCCACCACAGGGTTGCGGTTCATGGCCTCGCGTAGCCGTTCGGCCAACTCATTTAGCTGCAGCTCGGCGCATGCAATCACCGGCAGATGGGGCTCGACCTCGGCAACGGCGACGGCCAAGTCGGCAGCCTTATCGGCGCTGATATGGCGATCCAACAGCACCGCATCGATTTCTCCGGAGGAAACAGTGCGTACCAGTTCATCTCGACCGCGGGCGGTGCGGAATACGCAGCGAATGCCCTCCGAGCGCAGGGAATCAAGCAGGTGAGCCGCTCGTGTCGGCGTGCTGCCAGTGACGAGCACCCGCACCAAACTGATGCCGCCTTCAGCAACATTGTCGGTGGATTCCGGCAAGCTCAAGTTCAAATTGCTGAACATGTCGACGAAATGCCGCGACGCCTTCTGCACCGAACGAAAGGGCATGCGCAAATCATCGGGCAGGCGCGCCAGATCCTCCATTGGCAGCTCCGCATTCCAACGCAGAGCACCAAGCGGATACTCCAGGTCACTGAGCGTACTGCCGAGCAAGTCCAGCACGACGTTTGCGCGGTTTTGGTGTTCGCTCTGCTCGAAATCCTTGTAGATATCGGTCAGGTCATGGATATGCAGCATGACCAACTGATCGGAGCGTGTAGCCCCACGTTGCGGAGTAAGTTCGAACCGCACTTGGCGCTCGGAATCATGCTTGGTGCGCAACTTGGTGATGCGCGTGTATCTGTTCCCGCGGTGCATAGCCACCCACAACTCCTGAACGCCGGAATGATCCAAGGAATAGTCATGGATTAGCACGCGCAGGTTGCTGTGGGTTTCTGGACTTGCCGGCAACTCAAACCAAGTGCTGGCTGCTCGGTTCCAATGCACCAATTGGCCGTCGGGATCGGCAATCAGGATCGGGTCTGTAAGGCCATCAAGGCCAGCCCAAGGAAATGACGGAACTGCCCCGTCCTGGGTAACTGGAGAAATCATCTTGTGCAAATGTACGAACCGCTAACGCGGCGATTAGATTTTCAAGCCCTTGACCAAGGGCTCATATGTCATGAAGTCAGTGTGGTGAACGATAAAAGCTTCTGCGGTGCGCTTGACCAAGTTACCCTCACCTGCGTGAGTCGCAATGATATGGCAAGCGGCATCTGGAACATTACATTCCATGGCAAGGCCAACTCCGGTAAACGGATGACGCAGGTATGCGCCGCGTGAAGATTGCACACAGGCACCATCTTTCATCTCATACTCGAGCAGCTTGCCGACGTCGGCCAAAATAGCGCCAGCGATCAGAATATCCTTGTCCACAGGCATATCATCGCCCATGAATTCGGCAATCTTAAGGGCGCTTTCCTGTGCCAAGTGTACGACCAGACGCTTATGGTCCAGGAACGAGACTTTGCAGTTTTCTACGTGTAGGGTGAATGGAATTTCACGCAGGTCTTGTGGCTCCAACGGGCTGCGCTCGAATGCGAGCATCCACGTTTGTAGCGTTTTTTCACGCAGATCAGCGTTTCCAATCCAGGCCAATTCAGGCCAAATTTCTTCAACTTGTTCGCGAGTAGCCATGTGAGAGATCCTCTTACGGATGTGGTAATCAGGGAGACTCGGAGAAATCCAACGGGGATGGTACCCTGTCGGAACCATGCGGAGGAGATTACCTGTCGTTGCCTTGTTGGTCACCGTATTCCCGGCCTGTGCCGCGTTGACCAGACCAGCTTCCCTAGCTCAATTCGAACATGAATTGGTCTATGGCACGGACATCGATGCCTACGACATAGAGGTCCCTCTCAGCGGCGCCACCTTCGCCACCGGCGATGTCGACAAGGTTCGTTATCCGCAGCTTGCTGCCGCATGGACTGCCGGCCAAGCTCCACCTTCACCGTTGATCGGTCGCGACCCAGCCTTGTGGCTGCGCCAGCTAAATGTCACGCCAATGATTGGCACCGGCGGCCAAGTCGCCTTGGAGGCAAAGGTCATGGCACCCTACCCAGTGCGATTGACCATGCTGGCGATTGAAGATGGCCAAGAAGTCGCCTTGACCCAAGGCAACTCCGAAGCATGGAGTGCTGCCACGCACTTCGCCAAGCTGAGTGTGGATTACTTGGCTGATTCCGGCACGGTGATCATCGTGCGCATGGAAGGCGCCCACCAGGCACATGAGAGTCATGTGCGTCTGGTAGCGGCACAGTAGGTCTTCGCTGCTCGTGGAGCCGTTGCGAAGCGTCTAGGCGCCCACGTCGGTGGAGCCGCTGAAGAGGCTAGGCTGGTCTACTTCAAAAACAACAGTTCGGTCTTGGGATCAAGGCGCCAGTCGCGGCTGCCTTCGCCTAACTCGATACGCGCCTCAACGCCTTCGATGCGGAAGACTCGATCGACGGCCTTGCCATCCCCATCGGTCCAAGCGACGCGCAGATTCAAACGGTAAGGCTCCCCCTTCTGGGTTTGGCTAACCACCAAGGTGCCGTTGTCATCCTCGACCGCCAGGCGCGGTGCATCGGGGCGATCCAGCCACTGCTCGAAGAACCAAGCAAGGTCCTTGCCGGAAGCCTCTTGCATGGCGTCGATCAAACTCTGGGTGGCGACGGCTTCGCCAAGGTGCCCTTTGTAATAAGCGGCAATGCCCTTGAAAAAAACCTCATCGCCGAGCTCTTGGCGCAGCATATGCAGCACCCAAGCGCCCTTTTGATAAGTATTGGCCGAGACGATCTGGAAGAAATCGATCGGTTTGCGGTATTCCATCCAACGAATCGGATGCTTGCGCGCTCGGGAAGCCCTGCGCCAACGGATGCGGTTCTCTGCCATAGCCTGACTCAGCGGCGGGCCACCACCGACTTGCGAGTAGAGCCACGGACCGAAGTAGGAGGCGAATCCTTCCGACAACCAAGCATCTTCCCATTTGGCATAACCAACGGCGTCGCCAAACCACATATGGGCGAACTCATGTGCCAAGGTGCTGACGCCATGGCCTTGGTATTCGAAGATCTTCTCGGCCAGCCACACATTGCCTGGGTATTCCACCCCACCCCACATGGTTGGGGTCTGGATTGTGGAGTATTTGGCGTATTGGTAAGGGCCGAAGACCTCTTCCATGATCACCATCCACTCGGCGTGATACTGCAACGCGATGGCAGCACGTTCCTTGTCCTGTGGATAGATGAAGTGCGCCAACAGGCGTGGGTCGCCGCTTTCCTCGAAGCGCAGGAATGGTCCTGCGGTGAATGCGAACAAGCTAGGTGGCAGGTCACTGGCGGTCTTGCCATGAAAAGAACGGCCATGCTTGCCGCTACCTTCCACGCTTGGCAGCTCCTGCCAATCACCACTACCTACTGCATCCCAACCGGCTGGAATCGAGAGACTCAGCTCGAAGGATGCCCGGTCGGTATTGGAGTCCTCGCAAGGTAGCCATCCGCGCGCGCGCGCTGGGAAGTGGTCGGTGTAGACCATCGAATCGCCATAACGATTGCGTTCGCGGAACAGGCCTGCACCTGTTGCCGTACCGCCGATCTTGGCGCGGAACTCGAAGACTTCGCCGGCCTTCAAGGTGGTACCAACTGGCACCATCACGCTGTAATCACCCGCAACCACCGTCAACGGCGTGCCATCCTTACTCTGGAAGCTTGCCGACCAATCCTTGGTGCCCTCAAAGTCGAGGATGATGTGATCCAACGGTTCCAAGGCACGGAAGCGATAAAGCACACTGCCTGTGAAGCTGCCGCTGCTGAGGATGTTCATATCGATGACATAAGACTCAGCATCTTGCCCCGGATAACCCTCGAAATTGGCCTGGGCCATCTGCGGTGGAACTGGCGCACCCTGCAAGGCAGTCGGTGCGGACGAATCCTGACATGCCATCAACAGCGGCAAGCAGGCACTCAGTAAAAAACTCATACGCACAGCTCCAAGACCTTGGCCACAAGCTTCTCGATGCCGGTGGCTGCTTCAGAAATCGACCCTGCCAACATGTAGGCCGGAGTCGTGACGACCTTCCGTTCATTATCGACGTGGATTTCATCCACCTTATGCAGACGCGGCTGCGCCCCCATGGCTTCAAGACCGGCGTTGGTGTCGATATCGGTTCCGATGGTCAACTCCAAGCTGGTCGGGGTCTTGCGCGTTGCAATCGCAGCAACCACTGGAGCGATGCACATCAACCCGATCGGCTTACCCTTCTCAAGGCAAGCATTGATCAACTTCAAGACACTGGGATTGCCGACGGCATCGGCACCTTCGATCGCGAAGTCCGACAAGTTCTTGGCGGCACCGAAGCCGCCGGGGAAGATCAGGGCGTCGAAATCTTTGACGCTCAGATCTTCAACATTGACCACTGGACCACGCGCGATGCGGGCCGACTCGACCATGACGTTGCGACTTTCGCCATCCATGACGGTGCCATGTTGATGGTCGATCACATGCATCTGATCGATGTTCGGCGCACAACAGATGACTTCGGCATTGGCACGATCCAACGCCAACAGAGTGATGACGGTCTCATGAATTTCCGCGCCATCGAATACACCACAACCAGACAAACAAACAGCGACCTTGACCATGATTAAACCTCCTCAGGGGGTTGCTGGCCAACTGCCGGCGAAGACTGCAAACGGGTCACGGGTTTGCCGCCAAGCAGATGGCTTTCAACGATTTCTTCTACATCATCGATGCTGAAGCCGGAGTACCAAATGTTGTCCGGCATCACCACTGCATGCGGACCTTCGTTGCATGGACCTAGACAGCCCGATGCGGAGGCGCGCAGGTTCTTGTTGAGGCCGCGCATCTTCAAGACGCGGCGGAAGTGCTCGGCAATATCGCTGGCGCCGTGGTCACCGCAGGATTCCTTGCCCCATTTGGCAAGACGTTTATTGGTGCAGACGAACAGGATCTTGTCGGGAGTTTCCATCTTTACTCTTCAGGGGATTGATTCTCATCAGGAGCTTGAGCGGCGCGTTCCTCGGCATCGGCCTTGGCGAAGCGGTCGCGCATCTCCTTGATTTGTTCAAGATAACCCCAAGGCGATGGTCGCACAGCGCTGATTTCCGCGAACCATTGTTGCTGGCCACCCGCTGCAGCAACATCGCGCCGCACTCGTGCCGGCCCAAGACGGTAAGACAAGATTGCCAGATCGACGTCGCCATCGCAGTAGGCAGTCATATGGCGCAAATAATCGGCACCCAAACGCAGATTGTCCTTGGGAGTGTACGGCGGTCCCTCGACCTTGATGCGTTCAGCAACTTCCGCCGCGGTGGCCGGCATCAGTTGGCATAGCCCCAGCGCACCGATGCTGGAGATGGCGCCGGGCTTGCCACGCGACTCGGCATAGACCAGACCGGCCAGGGTGTAGGGATCGACACCGGCCTCGCTGGCGGCGACATGGATGTCGGGCATCCATTCACGCACCCGTTCGAAACCACTGGTGCGCATACTCAGGAAAATCCCCGAGGCGACAAAGGCAACCCCCACCAGAAACAGAGAAATGCCGAGGCGTTTACGTGTTGTTGGATTCATTTAAGAGTCCAACCAATCGCGCCATGGTTGGGCGCGGCGCATCAGCTCAGGCCGTGGCGTACCGATGGCGATGACCGCAGCATCCACACCCGTGAGCGTGTTGAGGAAGTAACAAGTCACCGCGCGCATATGCGCAGGACCTGATTCCAATACGGTCAGCAAGGCGCCGACGGTCTTCTTTGGATCGACCCGCGTTGGATCGTCGAAGCCGCGCGGGATTTCAAAGCCGCTGTCGGTGGCAGCATTGCGCAACCACTCTGCCGACGTACGGTTTTGATTGTCTGCCCACCAAGCCTTGTAGGTTCCTGCTGGATCAGGCGTGCCGCGGAAATCCACGCACAAGGAGTTGGCCAAGGCCAGCAGCAACTCCGGGTTGCGTGGCTCACGTGGCAACCAATCCATTAGCACAGGAGCGGCCACAGGGTCACCGAGTGAACCGGCCAGCAAAGCCGCGCGCTGCGACAAGGCCATGTTTTCGCTGATCAGATAAGGACGCAAGATGGTGCGTGCCGAACCCGAACCGCGCGTCATCAAAGCGCGCATATAACTACCTTCGACTGGCGTTGCGGCGAAGGATGGGAACAGCCCACCGATGGCGCTATCAGCCTCGACTCCTGGAATCTCAGCGATGGCGTTGACCGCGGTCAACTGCAAGCTGATGTCATTCGAGCGACTGATCTCGACCAAACCAGGGAGCGATTCCGGACTGCCGATCTGCCCCAAAGCGATGATCGCAGCACGACGCAGTTCCACCGGCATGCCTTCCTTGGTGTAGACCGCAACGATGTCACGCGCGATGGTGGCGCGTTGAGAACCGAGTCCATGCAGGGCGGTGCGTTGGATCAACGGATGCAGGTCATCCAAAGCGGAGATCAAGTAGCTGGTGCCTTGAGCATCGAAACTTGGCAAGGCGCGGACCGCAGCAAGGCGCACGGCCAGGCGCTCGTCGGCTAACAAGACGCCACATGCGTCGGCATCGGTCTGCAGCAAAGCGCGCAGCAGCAAGTCGGAACGACTGGGCTCCCCTAAGGTGGCGAATAGCTCCAGGGCTTCGGCATCGATGGCATGAGTGGAATCGGACATCACCATGTTGACCAGGCTGGCCGAGAATGGACCGTCTTGGGCATACAGTGGAATCAGGCCCAGGAACTCACGCGACAGTTCCGGAGTCCAATAGGCCGAACGCTTGCTGATGGTCTGCAGCTCGGTCACCCAAGTGCGCAACACACTTTCACTCAGGCCAGCCAAGCGGCCGGTGGACAATGCGATCAAGGTAGCGGTGCGTTCTTCCTCGTTGGCGAAATCGTTGGCGTCGAAACGCTCCAGATTCTGATCGAGGAAATCACGTCCAGCGGCATCGGTGCCGGCCAAGGCTTGCCATCCGGTGGTCTCGTAGAGATCGAACAAACCGTGACTGAGGGTGTCTACCCAAGGTGCACCCGCCGATCCGCGGAAGTTCAAGCTCTTGCGCCGACTACCGACGGAAATATCGATCTGCAAGGTCAGCGGTGCATCGGCCAAGCCCATGGTGCCAGGCATCATCGATGCGCTCAACAAGCCTGGTTTTTGGATCATCGCCAGCAGCTGCTCACTGCCCTGTTTGCCGACCACCCGATCACCGGTCAAACGACTGGCGCGTGACCCGACCAGGGTGTGCTTGACGCTGTCAGCACCGATCCAGGTCACGCGCAGGTTAGCTGCTTCGCCTTCGGCCAGCTCAATGCGGCCGCGTACGAAGTGGAAGCCTTGGTGATTATCAGCCAGCCAGGTCACCCAAGCGGATCCAGCTTGTTCCTCGAAGTGCACGCCACTGATACGGCGCAAGCTGCGTTCGGCCAAGGGCGCGAAGCGGGCGTACTGGGGGTAGAAATCAACACCACCTACGGCGCGCACCAACACTTGCGGTACGCCACGTTCAAGATCATCGATCGGGCCAGCGAGTTCGGCGCGGAACACGTATTCGGCCAATGCTGCAGCAGCAGTACCACTGATGAAGGGATTGTCGTTGCGCAGCAGATGGCGCAGGCGTTCCTCCAAGTCAGCAGCCACGATCAGGTCACTGCGCTTGTCTTGATGAAGCAAGATGCCCATCAGCAAGTAAGCCGACTCCATTTCGGTGCTGGCGCTGAGTAGCTCATCGTGGAGCCATTGGATGTTGGCATCGGAGCCTTCGGCGGCCAAAGAACGCACCGACAACATGGCGACATCGATCGAATCACCTGCCAGAGCCTGACGCAGACCAAGGCGGGCGTCGGGGTTGCTTGGGAAAGCCGACAGCAAACGTGCTGCACGCAGGCGCACATCATTGTCGCGGCCATAGTTCAAGAACTGCAGCAGCTTGGGCAAGTGCGACAGATTGGGCCGTTCAGAAAGGCGCGCTTCCGCCACCGTGCGCATCTGGCGCTTGGGGTGGCCGAGCAAACGCACTGCGGCTTCGGGCAGCACACCATTGGCCAAGCGCAGAGCACTATCTAGACAAACACCGACGGCTTCGACGTTGTTCACCGACGAGGCTGCCTCTACCAGGCGATCTGCGTCTTTGGCTTCACCAACCCACTCGAGGATCTCGGCGGCCAGCATTACCGTGGGCGCGTAATTCGAGGACAGTGCCTTCAAGGCCGTGTCTTGGGAACCCAGGCCAAGGCCGCGCAGCTCCTCCAAGTACTTGGCACGGGTGGACTTGCTGCCGTCTTGCTCCATCTCGAAGCGCTTGAACAGCTCCTCGATCGGACCATTGGCATCGGACCATAGCGCAGGAACTTCCTGCTCACCTTCAGCTGGCTGTTCTGATTCGGCCTCTTGCTCACCGGCTTTGGGGTCATCTTGCCCCTCTTCCTGCTTGGGTGGCGGTGGTGGCAAATCCAGGCGACTACCCTGAGCTGAAACAGCCGGGGTCAGCGCCAACAAAATGAGACAGAAGGTGAGTAGGCGAACGATCATCGAAACCAGGGGAAACAGGCTCCCAAATGGGGCGACCATTCTACTCCGGGTCGGCCAGCCAGTTTCTCAACTCTTTGTGCCTAAGTAAGGCGACCAGGTCATCATCGCGTAATGGGTCGAAGGCCTGAAAGCCGGCTTTACCATGCTGACGGGTGCCGAGCATGGCCCCAGGGCCCCTCTGACGCAGATCCAGGGCAGCAACCTGGAAGCCGTCGGCAGCGGTTTCGAGGAATTTGAGGCGCTCGAAAGAATCTGGATTGGCACAAAAAAGCTGGCAAAAACCCTCTTTGGCAGCATTTCCTCGAGCGAGGCGTCCCCGTAATTGGTGCAGCGAGGCCAGGCCAAGGCGCTCGGCATGCAGGATGGTCATCAATTCCACGCCCGGAATATCCAGGCCGACCTCTACCACGGTGGTTCCGAACAGCAGATCCAGTTTGCGATCACGGAATTCGCCGACAATCTTGGCGGTTTGCTCACCCGCCAAACGGCCATGAACCATGCCGGCGCGCAAGCCCTTCCATGGACCCTGCAAATAGCGCTGCTGCCAAGCTAATAAGCCGTCTTCGGAATCGATGTGTGGCACCACCACAAAGGACTGTGCGCCGGCTTCAATCAAAGGGCGTTGCGCCTTGGCAATTTGCTGCCAGGAATCCTGCGGTGAAACTCGAGTTTTAATGCTGCCGCTGGTGCCGGCGCGGCTGCGCAAGATGCATGGATCGAGGGAACCATATTGAGCCCACGCCATGGTCCGCGGAATGGGCGTGGCGGTCATGGTCAGTACATGCGGAGCTTCTCCCTTGTTGATCAGCGATGCCTTTTGCCGCACCCCGAATCGATGCTGCTCATCCAACACCACCAAGCGCAGATCCTGAAAAGCCACGTCGGCGCTGAACAGGGCGTGGGTACCAATGGCAATCTGCGCACGACTGGTACGCAAGGCGGCCAAGGTCTCGCGGCGGGCGGCGGCACGGTCATCGCCAAGTAAGCCCACCACCTTGAGTCGCGCCCCTTGCAACCAACTTTGAAAGGTGGCCATGTGTTGGCGCGCAAGGATCTCAGTGGGTGCCAACAAGGCGACCTGGCCGCCTCCGGCCGCAACCGCCAAGGCTAGTGCGAAAGCCACCGCGGTTTTGCCACTGCCGACCTCGCCATGCAACAAGCGTCGCATAGGCTGGCCGGCATCCAACTCTTGGCGGAAAGTGGTCAATACGCTCGTTTGCTCGCTATTGAGTTCAAACGGTAAACGCTGCAAAATGCGCTGCCAAAGCTTGTCGTCGGCCTCGAGCGGGCGTGATTCCACGGTGGCTCGCGAAGCCCGGCGGCGGCGCTCCAGATTGAGCACTTCGCCAAGTGCCAAGCGTCGGCGGGCGGCTTCAGCCTGCTGCAGATCGCGCGGCTTATGCAGCTGTTGCAGCGCTTCCGGCAAGCTCGGCACCTGCGCCAACTGCAGCATGAACTCGGGCAGTGGCTCGGAAACGAAGGCGAAATAATCCTGTGCTGCCGTGACCGCGCGTTCAATGGTGCTGCGCCCGACGGGATCCCGCTCGGGGTAAATCGGCTGCAAGTATTTGGGCACTTCTTCGCCCTCTTGGATGACCTTTGGCGCGATGATCTGCACGCCATTCTTGATTAAAATCTGACCTTCCAATTGCACAACCCGGCCTTCAGGGAACTGATTCTTGCGATAGCCTTGATTGAAGAACAATGCAGAGAGTTTCTGATCCTGCTCGGTAATCAGGCGCACGGTCATGGTGGATTTACGTCGGCCGCGGCTCCAAATCGAAAGCCCAGTGACGGTGCCCGTTAGACGCACTTTCTGACCTTCGAGTTGCTGTAAATCTTGGCCGTCAATCAGCACTGCCGGGCTTTCATAACGATTGGGCATTAGGCACAACAACTGCCCTATCTTCTCGATCCCAAATGCACTTGCGAAATCCGCCGCACGCTTAGGCCCAATGCCGCTGAGCTTAGTCAAAGCTGCGTTCAGATCGAGGTCGGATTCAATTTGGGTCATGAGGATTTTCCTTTTTTTTGTCCCAAAAAGTGTAACTGCGTGAAGAGGGTGTCGTAATAAGTGTGTCGGTTGACCATTCGGGGGGATGGACCCGATAGACCTCACCAGCATATTTGGCGAGGAGAAGCGCTGGGATCCGGGGGGATTTCGGCGCTTCATTTTTTTGACGTGGCCGCCTTTGTTCTGGCACACCATTTTTTTCGCCCCCAACTATTCCTAGAAGACGTTTCCGGTTCTAATAGGCACCATGGAATTCTCTTCCAAGTATGGCCCTTGGGCCGTGGTGACCGGAGCCTCCGCCGGCCTTGGCGCCGACTATTGCAGGCAACTGGCCGAACGTGGTTTGAACCTGGTCTTGGTCGCCCGACGTCGTGAGCAACTCGAGACTCTCGCTGCGGAACTGCAGTCCGCCCATAAGGTGGAGTGTCGCGTGCTGGCGTTGGATCTGTTGGCTGAGAACGCCGTGGCCGAGATTCGCGATGCGGTCAGCGATTTGGAGGTTGGGCTGTTGGTCAACAACGCCGGCTTCGGCTGGAAGGGCAGTTTCTTGGAAGGCGGTGCCGAGCGTTTCCGCGACATGATCCGCCTCAACTGCGAAGTCCCCACCCTACTCAGTTATGAACTGATGCCGGCCATGGTCAAGCGCGGTCGTGGCGGCATGCTGATGCTTGCCAGCACCGCTGCTTTCCAACCGACGCCGTTCTTCTCGGTTTACGGCGCCACCAAGGGGTATGACTTGTTGCTTGGCGAGGCCTTGAATGAAGAGTTCCGCGGGTCCGGTGTGGATGTGCTGACCGTTTGCCCGGGCTCTACCGAGACTGAGTTCCATGGCATTGCAGGTACCGAATCGACTTTCCCCAATATGGCAGACCCGGTCGATGTGGTGCGCAAAAGCCTTGATCTACTTGGCAAGCGCATGACCTTCGTGCATGGTTTCAAGAACAGCATGCTGGTCGCTGGCAATCGCGTGGCACCGCGTTCGATGGTGGCCAAAGTCAGCGCGCGCGTGATCAAGAAGGTCTTGAAAAACTAGCCACGAAGACGAAGCCGCCTAAGTAGTGGCGCATACTGCTTGCTTCGCATAGTTCCCAAGTGGTGCGCGTGACATCACCCGCCCCCGACCAATTGGCAGAGGGCACCACCAGCGGATTCAACCAGCGCCATGGTGCGTTCAGCGGTTTGGTATCGACAATCACCATGCGTCCGCCTGGGCGTAGCAGTTGTTGCGCTGCACTGGCGAAGTCCTGCCACTGCGGTGTGATGGCCAACACATAGCTGCACAGGATCGCGTCAACTTGTGGCAGCGGTTGTTGCGGCGCGAGCAGGTCTTCCTTGAGAAAAGAGATGTTCCGTAACTGCCTGCGCTCACAACGATGACGTGCGCGCTGCAGCATGGCCATGGTGGCGTCGAGTGCGAAGACTTGACCAAGCTCCCCCACGGCTTGAGATAAAGCCGGCAAGCTAAGCCCAGTGCCGCAGCCCAGGTCCAACACGGTTTCCCCAGGCTGCAGCTTCAGCAGCTGAAAAGCGCTCTTTCTGGGCCGCGCATACAAGGGTCCACACACCCAGTCATAGATCGGAGCGATTTTGCGATACCAAGACTTGGTTCGCGGCATGGAAACCGAAGTGGCCATCGACCGATATTCTAGGCCGCGCCACGTCCTTCACTTAAACTATGGCATGCTGAAATGCGCCGACCTACTGGAGAGTCATGTGGAGCTGACCGCCCGCTTGAACCAGCACTTACAGGCGGTAGTGGTCGGAGACCTGGAGCAAGCGCGCACGCTGTTCCATTCCTTCGCGGCCTTGCTGGAAGCACACAGTCTTGCCGAGGATCGCATCTTGCTACCCGTGTTTAAGAAGCTGAAGCTGGAGAGCAACGGTTGCAGCTTGGACATCTTGGATAAGGAGCATCGCAAATTACGTCGGCTGCTGGCCGATGCAGAACAGCGAATCTTCCAAAAGACGGTAGACCTCACCCCCGCTGTGCGCTTGGCGTGGATCGAGGACACGCGCATGTTGAAGGAGGTGCTTGAGCATCACGACGTACGCGAACGTGCGGCCTTCAATCCAGCATTCGATCAGGCCTTGGATCAAGCGGAAGCGGCGGCCTTGGCCGGTGAGACTCTGGCGCTACAAGAGCAACTTGAAGCGGAGTGCTTCGCCAAATATCAAGCGCGTTGCTGATCCAGCCAAGCCAAGGCGGCTTCACGGTCGGCAAGCTTGCCATCCAGTTGCAACTCAAAGGCGCGCGCCAAGACTAAACCGACTTCACGTCCACCAGGCCATCCGCGTTCGAGCAAATCGGCACCACGCAAGAAGTTCGCCGGTGCCTGTTCCTTCACGCCCAATCTTGCAGCGCGTTCCAACAACCATTCTTCCGGTTCCCATGGCAGTGGCATGGTTTCCAAGCGGCCGGCTGCGTCGGACCACGAGACGCGGCACAACGCTGGAATATCCACGCGCAAAGCCAAACGGCGAATGCCTGCATCGGAGACTTGATCACGCGCGAAGTAGAGCTGCGATGGGCGCAGATGCTCCTTGACCAAAGCGACCACAGGGGCGGCCACATCCTTATGGCCGTTGAGGCGCTCCAACAAGCTACGCGTGTAGGGTTCCCCTGCCGAATCGTGGTTAGGGCAACGCCAACGTCCACGTTCGAAGTAGGTGTGCTCGGCTTTGCCAAGATCGTGGCACATGACAGCCAGCATCTCGATCCACCAATCCTCCATCTCAGGGCGACGCTGCACGGCAGCGTTCAAGCAGTAAGCGGTGTGCTGCAGCACATCGCCCTCGGGATGCCAGATCGGATCTTGCGGTACGCCACGCAAGGCCTGCAACTCGGGGAAGAAACGCAAGGCACCGCACAATTCCAAGGCCAACAGACCGGTGCCGGGATAAGCAGCCGCCAAGATATGACGCCACTCCCCTTCAATGCGTTCGCGCGGCAGCTCACTCAAGTCCAGCTGCCGACATAGTTCTGATGTGGAAGGGTGGATCTTCCAGTTGAAGCGTGCGGCGAAACGAGCAGCACGCAGGACCCGCAATGGATCTTCTGCGAAGGCACTCGACACATGACGCAGCACGCCACGCTGAAGATCGGCGCGGCCGTTATAAGGATCGATGATCTCACCTGTGAGTGGATCTTCCAACATGGCATTGACGGTGAAATCACGGCGACGGCAGGCGTCGGCGAAATCCATATTGGGGTCAGCGGTGACTTCAAAGCCTTTATGGCCTGGACCGGTCTTCGATTCGCGCCGCGGCAGCGATAACTCCGCAATACCACGGTCGGTGCTGATGTTGAGGACTGCGAAGCGCTGCCCAACCAGATTGGCGCTGCCGAAACCGCGGCCGAGTTCTTCCAGTTGCTCCGCGGTCAAGCCATAGACCTCCATGTCGAGGTCCTTGGCGGGCAAACCGAGCAGGCGATCACGTACCGCCCCGCCTACCATCAAGGCGCGGCCGCCCGCATCACGTGCGGCGGTGGCGATCTCAACGGCAAGGGCGAGCAAGCTCATAGCTTGATAATATAGTGCCATGAGCGATCGTTTGACGGTGGCACTAGACGTGCGCTGTCTAGACCAACCATTCTCCTCCTATGCGCGGGTGATTCGGCTGATTCGATTGGCCGCCCAAGCCGTCGATTTGGAGTTGAAGGAATGGCGCGAAGGCGCATGCGGCGCCAATGTGCTGTGGACTCCGGATCCCACCGTGCCCAAAGCCAGCGACAATCCACGCTTGCTGCTCACGGTCCAGGACTTGAACCCTATGCTCCCGGATGGCCGCTCCGCCTTTGCGCGCTGGCGCCGCACCCGACGTTATCGCAAGTTGATCGAGAGCATCGATCAAGCAGCTTGGCGCATCTGTGTGCCTTCTACCGCCACCGCCGACAGCATGGCACAGCATTTTCCACACCTGCAGACCGCCAAGGTGCAGATTCCGTGGTTCCCGTCGTCGGAGTTTCACGCCGGCGAGCATGCGCCGATTCAGGGAGACGTGCCTGATCCAGGTTATCTGCTCTACGTCGGTGCGCTGCGCCAGCACAAGAATTGGCCATTGGTCTTGAAAGTCTATGCGCGCTTGCCACAGCATCTTCGCGAGCAGCATCCCTTGGTCATCCTTGGCAGCGGCCACCGTTCCGGCAAGCAAGCCTTCACTCTCGCCACCGAGTTAGGCATTGCCGATGAAGTGTTGTGGCTACAAGGGCTCGCCAATGCCGACTTGCCAGCGCTCTATGCCGGGGCGTCGGTGTTCCTGTTCCCTTCGTTGTTGGAAGGCTTCGGGCTGCCGCCACTGGAGGCGCAAGCATGTGGTACTCCAGTAATCGCCGCAGCCACCAGCTCACTGCCGGAAGTCTTGGCCGACTCCGCACAGTTATTGCCCCCGCATGATGTAAATGCATGGGTGGCAGCAACAGTTGCCCTCTTGGAGAATCCGCAACAACGCAGCCAAGCGCGTGAGGCTGGGCTTAGCAATGTGCAGCGGTATGGTCCCGAAGTCACCGGCCAGGCACTACTGGAAGTGCTTGAACAGCTGGAAAACTAAGCGCTAGACGCGGACTCAGCCTCATTGGCAGCGGCAGAGCCGCTTGCCTTGGAGGCGGTATCGGCAAGCTCCCCATCGGATTGCTTACGAGCGGCACTGACCGCATTGGCTGCGCTCACACTGGCCAATCCAGCACCCACACAAGCGGCCATCATTGCGGTGACGCGTGAGTTGCGCAGGCTGGTGTCACTCAACGAAAAGCCCAAGAACAAGGCCAAGGCGGCCAAGCCAACAAGGTTCTCGACGCGGAAACGATTCCCTTTGCGCCACAAACACCAGAACAAGGCGCCGAACCACCACAACATAGCCAGCAGACCGACCAAGCCGGTAGTGGCGGCGACATGCATGAAGGCACTGTGCGCTTGCTGATGCTCCTCTTTGACTTTCGGGAAGCCATCCATGCGGCCGTCGGCGTACATGGCATCGAGTTCGGGGCGGAAATTACCCGGACCAACCCCCATCATCGGATGCTCTTCGAACATGCGTCGGGCAGCGGTCCACATGATGCGTCGTTGGCTGATGCCTTCGCCGTCGGCAAGAAGTTCGGAACGGGTTTCCCAGAAGCGTTCGCCTAGTTCACCTTGCAGGACAAAAGGCGTGGCAACCAGGAACGGCGACAGGAACAGCAATAGGCGCAGCCGCTTGCCGCGGCCAAGCACGGCTACCACAACCAAGCCCATCACGATCGCGACCATGGCCGCGCGGGTGGCATTCATGACGATGCCTTCCAGGTGCAGCATGCCGCACAACAACCACAAGATTGACCACCTGCGATTCGGACACCAGCAGAAGAAGACCGCGGCCAGCAGGAAGGCATTGGCCATCGTTGCCGAGTAGGTCAAGATTGTGACGAATCCCGAGAAACGTAAGTTCTCCGGATGAATCAGCCCAAGATCAGCAAGCAGGGCCATGAAGCCGGCAGCTGCGGTGGCGATCACGAAAGCGCCGGCAACCCAAACCAATCGTTTGTAGGAAGTCAGTGCGGCCGCTGCCGGGAAGATCAACAGCAGCGGGTAAAAACCACGCACTTCATCCCAAGCTTGGGTTGCCGGGGAGCGCAAGCCACCGATGATCAGCACTGCAACCCAAAACAGCGTGGGCAGCAGAATCAATTTCGTCTTTGAGAGACTCGATGCTCGCAAGCATGCGAGGCCACCGAGCATGGCCAAGATGATGCCGATCGAAAAGCCAGCAGTGCTCCATGCCAACGACAGCGCCAAGCACATCAAGCCGAAGAAAGCGACACTTTGCGCGCGTGAAATCGCAATGGAAGTCAAACCTTGCCCCCGGCGTATAGCCTGGCGAGTTTGGAGTAGCGCAACCATTCATAGCGGGCGCTGAGGCAAGCGAGCGTAAAGCCGGCGGCGCCGTCGAGGAATCCACGCCGCAAAAGATAGGACTTCAAGAATTGCAATGGCGGCTGCACAAACATGCGCACCCTTGGCCACTTGCGACGCTCCTCGTACAACAACTCCGACGCCAAGGTGGTGTAGCTATCCATCTTGGTCAGGTGATGTTGGTAGTCGCGATATGGGTAATGAATCAAGTCGCCTTCGAGCACGCCGATTGGGCCATCAAGCTCAATCTTCTCATGTACCTTACGGCCGGCCCAGCGTCCGCGTCGGCGATCGATCAATCGAAGCTTGCGATCCGGGTACCAACCACCGTGGCGAATCCAGCGCCCGAGGTGAAAGGAGATACGCGCCATGAAGTAGCCCGCCAGCGTTGGCTCGGCATCATTGGCGAATAGGGTACGGATGGATTCAACCAGTTCCGCCGACAAGCGCTCATCGGAGTCGAGGCTCAAAACCCAATCAAAGCTGGCTGCATCAATGGCGGCATTTTTTTGCGGAATGAATCCGTCAAAAGGGCGTTCGACCACCTTTGCACCCATTTTTTGCGCCAGTTCCACGGTGCGGTCGGTGCTCCCGCCATCGACCACCACGCATTCCGCAGCGCAAGCAGCACTCTCAAGGCAGGCCACGATGTGGTCTTCCTCGTTCTGAGCGATGATTACCACGCTGAGTGGAATTTTGCCTGCGGCGGTCATGCTGTCACACTTTATCGTGGCGATGCCCACAACTCCCGCTTCTCTTCCGCCGGCCGATGCGCCGCGCGCCGATTTCGTAGCCCTGCGCAACGCAGCCCGGGCTGGCGATCGTGCTGCGCGTCATGCGATCCAAGGCCAGCATCCGGCGGTGTGGCGTGTGCCCCCCTTCGACACCTCGGAGTTGGAAGCCCTGTTGCAACGTCCGGCCGCTTCCTCGGAAGAGCGCTTCGGCGATGGTGACGCCCTGAAGTTCGGCAACTCCTCCACCGTGCAGCGCGTGACCTTAGCCGATGGTCGTCGTGCGGTGTTAAAGCATTATCTGCCGACCAAGCGCTTCGACCCACGCGATCGTTTGGGTCACAGCAAAGCCATGCGTAGTCTGTTGGCCGCCGAAGCTTTGCAGCGTAGAGGGTTGTCGGTGGCAGAAGCCTGGGCAGCGTGGTCCTATTCCAAGCAGGGTTCCTTCTTGCTGTTGGAAGACTTGTCCGGCTTGCTGCCCTTGCATGAAGCCGTGATCGCAGTCGATGGTGAAGCACGTGCAGCCTTGCTCGCCAACGTTGCCGATGTGGTGCGCCGCATGCATCGAAGTGGTGTGGCTTATCGTGATCTGAAACCGAGCAATGTGATGGTCCAGATGCCAGGCACCTCCGTGAGCGATCTGCGCTTCTTGGATCACGACCGTAATCGTTTCCTGAAGAACTCAGTGCCGACCAAGCAAGCCATGCGCGACTTGGCAGCCTTGCATGCTGGTTTGCCACCGCAGGTACGTGCCAGTGAACGCCTGCGCGCTTTGACTCACTACGATGCGCGTTTGCTGAAGCGCGAAATGTGGCAGCGCTTCATGCCGTCGTTATTGGAAGAAGCTTCCTTGCGCAAGCACCGTTGGATAGCGCATAAGCTGCTGTCCGGCGAGACCCCGGCTGCGTCGGACTTGTAAAAGCACGGGGCCACACCTAGTTTTGGCCTCATGGTTTCCAAACACCTCCGCCCTCTTGCAGTGCTATTGCTGCTCCCTGCGTGCTCGATTCCTGGCGACGCGGCCTGGAGTGACCTGCACGCCAGCGGCTTTGTGACGGCTTATCCGGCGGGCATGGATGCCACGGCGAGAGATGTCTCGGTCGAAGATACTTCCGGCGCCGGCCTCACCTTCGATGGCGACTTGACCATGGAGAAAAATCGCGAGGCAGCGCTTTATTATGGCGCGCGGGCGGGCATTGCCCCCTTCGAGGTCTCGGTCAGCGCCTTCGGTTACGACGGCTCACACAGTTCGATTGTTTCGGGCGGCGCAACTTTCCGCGGTGTGGATCTGCCAATCACCGAAACCTTGAACACCCGCACCGATCTTGATCTTGGTGTCAGCAAGCTGATGCTTGGTGTCGACATCATCAACACTCCGGTCGGGCGTGTCGGCCTACTTGCCGGCGTCGACTTCCTCGACTTCGACCGCTTCGTGGTCACCTCCACCGAACAGGTCGATGTACTCGGCGTGCCGATCGTGAATGATGGCGATACGCAAAACATCTTAGTGAATGAGAGTGTGCCAGTACCAATGATCGGTGTGCGCGGCGACCTGCTGCTGCCGTTCCTGGATATACGTTTAGGTGGCGAGCTCAGTGGCTTGACCACCAACATCGATCAGACCGATGTGACTTACTTGGATATGGATATCAATATCAACTACGCTCCGTGGCAAAACTTGGAGCTGGTGGTGGGTTACCACCGCATTGATATTGATGTGTCAGGATCCATCGACGACACCACGATTGACGTGGATATGCTGATCGATGGACCCTATTTTGGTGCGTCGCTCTACTGGTAAGACGCGCCAGCGAAAGCGCTCTCTACTAGTAAGGCGCGCAGCTCAACTACATGTTCGAGCTAACGAAGTCCCAGTTCACCAGGCTGTCAAAGAAGACATCCAGGTACTTCGGACGAGCGTTACGGAAATCGATGTAGTAAGCGTGCTCCCAGACGTCGCAAGTGAGCAAAGGCTTCTTGCCATCGGTCATTGGGTTGCCAGCATTGCCACTGGTGCAAATCTCGAGCTTGCCGCCGTTGTCGACCAACCAAGCCCAACCGGAACCGAACTGCCCCATTGCAGCAGCCTTGAATGCAGCAACGAACTCGTCGAAGGAGCCGAAATCGCGGGCGATGGCGTCAGCCAAAGCGCCACTTGGTGCACCGCCGCCGTTTGGCTTCATGCAGTGCCAGTAGAAAGTGTGGTTCCAGACCTGTGCAGCCTGGTTAAAGATGCCGCCTTCGGTGGTCTTGATCAGTTCCTCAAGACTCTTGGAGGAATCGCCGCCGGTCAGCTCATTGAGCTTGGTGACGTAGGCGTTGTGGTGCTTGCCGTGATGGAACTCGAGGGTCTCGGCGCTGATATGCGGAGCCAAATCGTTAATTCCGAATGGAAGTGCAGGAAGTTCGTATGTCATGTTTCAAGGGGCCGTCAGTGGCCATGGGAGCCACAGGTTATCAGAGCTATTTGGGACCAATTCTTCCGCTTATCAAGCCCTGATAAAATCCCTTATGCGCCGCCCTGCTCCCATCCAATGGTTACTTGTCGTCCTGGTTCTGGACCTGATGCTCCAGTTCTTCGGTCTGTGGCGTTCGGTCGACGCAAACCCCACCCTGTTGGCCCCCGCCGGTGACGCCCTGGAATACTGGCAGTGGTCTGAGCGCATCGCCGATGGCGAAATGGTCAGCGAAAAGCCCTTCATGTCGGCGCCGTTGTACCCCTATTTCGTTGCGTTATTGCGTTTATTCGGCGGCGGCATGATGACCTTGTTCGTGGTGCAACTGCTGTTGCGCAGTGCCACCGCCTGGTTGCTGGCGCGCTGCTCAAAGGATCTATTCGGGCACTGGGGTTATGGCTTGGCCACCATGGGTTTATTCCTGTGGTTGGAAGAACCGGCCTACTATTCCGTGAGAATCCTGAACTCCAGCCTGCAGCTTTTCACTTTGGCCTTACTGCTGGAACTATGCATGCGTCAACGTAAGTTGATGATGTCGGAATCGGCCACACCAAAGACGGGGTTGTTGATCGGCATTGGCGCCACCCTTGGCTTGGCTTGCTTGGCCAATCCATCGCTGTTAATCGCGATTCCCTTCTTCGCTTGGTGGCTAGGCGTGCGTCCGCCAGCGCTGCGTGGCACAGCCATCATGGTGGCGACCTGCGCTTTGATGATTGCCCCCGCGACTTGGCATAACTACTTGGCATCTGCCAAATGGCCAAGCGGCGGTGAGTTCATTCCGATCAGCGCGCAAGCTGGTGTGACCTTCTCACATGGCAACTCCGCAGGCGCCACCGGCATCTATAAGCCGATCCCAGGCGTCAGCCAAAACCGTAGCAAGCAAAACGACGATGCCTATCGGATCGCTTTGGCGGCAAGCGATGAGGAACGCACTCAAGGTTGGAACTACACCTCGAGTTTCTTCCGCGAGAAAGGCACCGATTATCTGTTCGCCAACCCCGGCGATGCGATCGTGTTGGAGTTGCGCAAACTGCGTTGGTTCTTCTGCGGACGCAACTACGGCGATCTCTACAACATCTCATTGGAGAACCGCGATCCCGATTGGCCGCGCCAAGTGCCGATCCCTGCTGGTTTGTTGCAACTCAGTTGGATCCTGCCGGCGGCCTTCCTTGGTTTGTGGTTCTTGATCCGTCGCGACAAGCGCCAAGCGATTCCAGTTGCCACTTTGCTGTTGGCTGTCTTGTTCGTTGTGATGGTGTTCTGGTATTCGCCGCGCTACCGATTGCCTGCAGCACCACTGGCCGCATTGCTCGCGCCCTTTGGCGTGGTTGCATTGGCAAGCGCCTTCGGCAAAGGACAGGTCAAATGGGTGCTTGCAGTGATCGCCATCGCTCCACCATTGCTGTTGGATAGTTGGAGTTACCTCAGTGGCTTCGACAGCCTGGCGGATTCGCGTCCTCAGTATGAGCTCAACGCCGGCTTAAACTATCTGCACAAGGAAGAATACGCCAAGGCCATCCCAAGACTTGAGAACGCGCTCGAACTTGGCCTTGAGAATGCCGACATCCACACCGGCATTGCCGAAGCGCAGTCCAAGATCGGTGGCGCTCACGACCGCAACGGTCAGACCGCAGAAGCCTATGCCTTATACGCCAAGGCTATCGACCATTACCAACGGGCCACCGAGATCAACCCAAGCAAGTTGGATACTTGGTTCAGCCTGGTCAGCACCCTGAAGTACGTCGGCCGCCGCGACGAAGCCTTGGAGATGGTCGGGCAAGCGCTGGAACATGCCGCCAAGCAAGACAACCCGCAGATGACGGGAATGCTACAGCGCCAACTGGCGGATCTGCAACAAGGTCGCTGAGCGGCAACGGGGGCTGCTATCGTTTTGACGATGGCAGCCGCCCCACGACCCGTTCAACCTCTCCGCCCCAACAAACTGCGCTGGACTTGCCCAGCCAGCTGGATTCCTCGTAAGAAGAAGGCGGCGACCGAGATCGACATCACTGACCGCCTGTTCGGTCAGGAGCGCGCGATCGAGGTCATCCAGATGGGCTTGGCAGTCGATTCGCCTGGC
The DNA here is from genome assembly GCA_024229395.1 of Planctomycetota bacterium. Classification (GTDB taxonomy): domain Bacteria; phylum Planctomycetota; class UBA1135; order UBA1135; family UBA1135. Next base: position 97,838 of record JAAESM010000016.1, read on the forward strand.
TACAACGTGTTCGTGTGTGGCGTTGGCGGCACCGATCGCGCCGAAGTAGTGCAAGAGCTGTTGACGCGGATCAACATCACCTGCCAGCAGCCGCATGACCACGTCTTCGTGCATAACTTCGAGGACCCGATGGCGCCGAAACATCTGCTGCTGGTGCCCGGCGGCGGTGAGAGTTTGGCGGAAGGCATGGGGCGTTGGGTACATGCACTCGGCACTGAGATTCCGCGCCTGTTGAAGTCAGAAGAACACATGGCGCGACGCCATCGCTTGTTCGGTCGTTACCAAAAAGCCGAGAACCAACTGTTCCGGCGCTTGGAGGCGAAACTGCGCAAACATCATCTGTCTTTAGTGACGGTGGAGAATGATCATGGCGTGCGTCGCGATATTCATTTCCTGGTCAAGGGCAACGTCACCCCGCCCGAGCAAGTGCTGCAACTGGAGACCAAACAACGCCCGTCGGCCACCGCGATAGCGAGGATGATGAAGGCGCGCGAAAAGCATCTGCCCCTGGTCGATGAAGCTCGGCAGAAATCGCGCGCATTGGGTCTGCGCCTGTTGCGCGAATCCTCGAGCTTGGATGAGTCGGTGGTGCAGGAAGCAGTTGAGGGCATCACCATCGCCTTAGCGCAGGAGCTGGAAGCTGATCTGGAGCTTGCCGCTTGGCTTGGCGATTGCGCCCACTTCGCTTTGAACAACACCAGCTTGTTCTTAGGTTCCAGCGATGATGAAGAAGAGCGCGGCAGCAAGCTCGGCCTGGAAGTCTTCGAGGTCAATCGAGTGCGCACCATGCGGGAACCGGAATGCCCGATCGTGTTTGAGCCGCATCCGAACTACTCCAACCTATTCGGCACCGTGGAACGCTCGCGGATGTCGAGTGGCCCTGGCCATGTGCACTTGGCCGTACGCCCTGGTTCGATCCTGCTCGCCGACGGCGGCTTCCTGGTGCTGGATGCACGCGACATCTTCAAGGAGGCCGAAGTCTGGCGCGCCTTGAAACGCACCCTACAAAACGGCGCGCTGTCGGTGCATGCTCTTGAGAACTTGTCGCCACTTGGCGTGACCGGCGCACGTCCGCAAGCCATCCCAATGGACCTGAAGGTGGTGCTGGTCGGAAACTCCAGCCTTTACGAAGCGCTGCACGACGACGACTTCGACTTCCCGCATATCTTCAAAGTACGCGCCGAGTTCGATGACAGCTTGCCACTGGGTAAGGAGGTCGTCGGCGAAATGGTGCGTTGCTTCCGCAACATTGCCGAACATGAAAACCTGCTGCAACCATCACGTGATGGACTGCAAGCTCTGGTCGAACGCGCGGTGCATGATGCCGGCCGACGCAACCGCATCTCGGTGCGCATGCCTACCCTCAGTGACTTCATGCGCGAGGCTTCCTACTACGCTGCCCGCGCCGGCAAGAAGCGCGTCGATCGCGAGGCCGTCGACACCGCGCGCGAGAAGTTCCGCGCTCAACATGCTTTGGATGCCGAGTGGCACCAACGCCATGTGATCGAGAATATCTTCCGCATGGATACCAGCGGTGCACTGGTCGGCGTGGTGAATGGCTTGACCGTGGTCGGTTTAGGGCCGTTGAGTTTCGGGCGCCCGGCACGGATCTCGGCGATGGTCGCCGCCGGCGAGGAAAGCTACACCAACATCGATCGCGAGGTCGACCTGGCTGGCAGCATCCACAACAAGGGCATGCTGATGCTGGAGAACTTCATGCGCTGGAAGTTCGGCGCCAAGAAGGGCCTGGCCGCGCGCATGAGCCTGGTTTTCGATCAGAACTACGGACCGATCGACGGCGATTCAGCCTCCACCGCCGAACTGTATGCGCTGCTGTCGGCGCTGGCTGAAATGCCACTGAAGCAAAGCCTGGCCGTGACCGGCTCGCTGAGCATGCGTGGAGCGGTGCAGGCGATTGGTGGCGTCAACCAGAAGATCGAAGGCTTCTTTGCCCTATGTCTGGAACGCGGCCTCAGCGGCGAACAGGGTGTGATCGTGCCAGCCATCAATGTCGACGACCTGATGCTGTCGGACCGCATCGTGCAAGCGGTAAAGGATGGCACCTTCCATGTTTATGGCATTGACGACATTAATGAGGGTATTTCCTTGCTGACCGGCAAACCCGCAGAAGAAGTCTTTGCAGCCGTGGAGAAACGTCTTAGTGATATGGAACTAGAGGGGAAGTCCGGAAAGGACGGGGCGGAAAGCCCAGAGTTGGCCTAGAATTGGCCCCCGCGAATTCACATGAAGTACTTCGATCCACACATTCACTGCCTTTCACGCACCACCGACGACTACGAAAACATGTTCCTTGCCGGCGTGCGAGCCGTCGTCGAACCTGCTTTCTGGATGGGCCAACCACGTACTTACGCCGGCACCTTCTTCGATTATTTCCTGTCGATCATCGAGTTCGAGCGCACCCGCGCTTCTGACTTTGGCATCACCCACCGCTGCACCATTGGCTTGAACCCGAAGGAAGCCAACGACGAGAAGTTGGCCGATGAGGTTCTTGAGCGCCTACCTGAGTTCATGGCACGCGAAGGTGTGGTTGCTGCTGGTGAATTGGGCTTTGATGCAATCACCCCAGCCGAGGAACGCGCCTTGCGCATCCAGGTGGAGATGGCGATCAAGCTGGACCTAGCCATCATGGTGCATACGCCCCACCGCGATAAGTACCGCGGCACCATCTTGCTGATGGACATCCTTGATGAGATGGGCGTGGACCGAAATCGCTGCGTGATCGATCACAGCACTGAGGAAACCACCAAGCTGATCCTCGATCGTGGCTACTGGGCTGGACATACCGTCTACCCTCAGACCAAGCTCACGCCAGAGCGCTTCGCCAACCTCTACAACGAGTTCGGCATCGAGCGCATGACCTTGAACACCAGCGCTGACTGGGGCAAGTCCGACCCACTGCTTTTGCCTAAGACTTGCGCCTATCTGGAGCGTCGTGGTGCCGATCGTGCCACTCTGCAGAAGTTGGTTTGGGATAACCCAATCGCCTTCTACGGTGCAGAAAAACTGGCTTTACCAGCCGGTTGCGAACCTTTCGACCCGATTGCGGCACAAGCCACCCACAGCAAGCTGCCTGGAGCAGCCACTCATTAATATCCGTAATTACAGGTTTCTCGAAAAAACCCTGTTGCCGCCTGGGGGGTACCCCCTAAATAGGCATGAGAGAACCTGATTTCCTTACTGGAGAGACAAGGGGAATGAGTGAACGCCGAGGCTGGGGGGCTTCGGCGTTCTTTTTTTTATAGACATTGAAGGAGAATCGATTTTTTGTCCGTTTCCCGGTGAAGTGACCATCCATCCAATCCGCTGTTGGAGTCCTGGAGTCTCTCTCTCAGAAAATATGCGGATAATCACTCAGCCCCCCCCACACAGCCAACGCGGCGCAGTCCTTCTGCTCGTGATTCTGGTCACAAGTCTCTTGGCAGCAGCTACTGCCAGCTATTCCGGCACTCTTGAGGATGTCGTCGACGTGCAACGCGATGAAGCCTCTGCCTTACGCGCAGAGTTTGCAGCTGAATCAGGCCTTGAATATGCACAGCGTAGATTGATGCTGAATCCGGCGTGGACCGGTACTGGCGTCGATGGTGTCACCCTCAGCGATGGCATGACGCACTTCATGATTGCTGCCGCCCCTGACGAGGCCAGTTCATTCGGTGAGAATGTGCACACCCTCGAAATCGATGGTGACTACGGTGACAGTAGTGCTCGTTTGGGTAGTTCGGTACGCGTCTTCATGGGCGAATCCGCTACCTCGGAGCTGGCACTGATTTTCCTTGGCGAGAACTTCAAGCAACGCCACGGCATGGTTTACGGTGACATCCTCGTCACTGACCGCGCCAACAAGGTGAATGACTGGGTTTATGATGCCGAAGGCAACGGTAGCTACCAATCAGGTGGCGCCGACGCTGATGGAACCACCATCTTCGTATGTACGGGTGTCGACGGCACCGTCTACAAGTACCGCGGCGACATGGATGATTATCAGTGGCTGGGCGATGAAGTCGTGATTACTGAGAACACTCAAGCACCTGCGTGGGATCTTGATCAGTACCTGGTCGAAGGGCCTGGACTGCGCATCTACGACGGCGTGACTAAGCTCACTAATGAGTACGTGGAAGAGACTGCGGTCTTCATCCTGGAACCTGACCAGAAGCTAGTCTTGAAGGGCTGCACTATGGCAGGCGGCGTGGTGGTCTACTGCCCTAAGGATTACGATCCACGTTCCGGTTACCGCAACATCGTGATGTTGAAGAACGGTACCTGCATCGGTGGCGGTGACGGTGGCGTCGAAGACCACATTGGTTTAATCGCTCCCGGAGCGCGTTTGCAGAATGATGCCAACGGCACTTGGATGTGCGGCTTCCACTTCGTCAACGAGATTGGCAACTTCAAGTACGCCGATATCTGGGGACAGCTGGTGATTCTGAACCGTTGCCAGAACCTCAACGACTGTGAGGTGAGCTACTACGCTCCAGTTGCCGAGAACCGTCCGTCAGCGATCAGCTTCGGCATGACCGGTGCTTACACCGATATGATGGAAGTCTTCGAGAACTTCAACTAAGCCGCTGAAGCCTCCAATTGAATCCGCCCCTACAGCGCATCAGCACTGCAGGGGCGGATTGCTTTTGGCCTGAAGCTTAGACGGCTACGGCGATCGGCGACAGGCGATTGATCTGAGTCAACTCAGCTTGGAAGCCTTCCAAAGCCTTGACGAAAGCTTCGCGGTGCGGTGCGAAGATCTTGTCGGCCAACTCGCGGTAGTGTTGAATACCGCTCTGCAGGTTGTCACGGCACTGCTCAATGCGGCGTGTCAGGCTGGCTGTCACTTCGCGCTTGTGCTGTGCAATATCACTACGCAGGTTGTCCAAGTTAAGCTTCAGCTCCTTCAACAACATATGCGGGCGATCGACGCTCATCGGCAGGCTTGCTCGCCCATAGATGTGATCGACCATGTCATCGAGAGTGGTTTCTTGGTGGTAGTAAGCGGCGTTGGGGCCGCAGCAAACTGCCGTTGGCAAATCTGGCTCGATGCCCTTCATGACGGTGTAGGAGCCGGCAAGATCGCGGCATAGGCAGGCCTTATCAAAGACGCGGTTCTCCGCGACTTCGCGGTCCTCCACCGACATCACAGTGCCGGAAATATCCTTCAGCTTGCGGCGTTGGTAGGCGGTAGTTGCGGTGCACAACGGCTTGTCGGTGTACTCCACATTGGAGACCAAAAATCCTTTCGGGCACTTGCTGCCAGGCTTGCCGTCTTCCACGCGTGCGCGACGTAGGTCTTCGCTGGTAGAAGTACGCAGGTTCCAGAACGGCACGCCCAACGGCGACGAGTTGCTGAGGAAGATATCGTTCTCGCCAGCCTCTTTGAGACGCTTGAGACTCTCGCGGTCGATGTTGACCACATCAGGCACGTACAGGAATGGGCTGCCCCATCCGGTGCCATCGACCTGATAGTGCTCGCGCAGCAAACGATCTTCATGAGCGTTGCCGATGCCACCTTGAACGGTTACGCGCGCATCGGTCGGCTCACCGGACTCGCGGTGGCCCAGTGCATCCAAAGCCTTCTGGCGAATGCCTTGCAGGCTGGAGACCAAGTTCGCCTTCTGGCGCTTGAACTCATCGAGGATCGGGCCCATCAGTTGCCCCTTGGCACCGAATGCGTGGCCACCACAGTTGAGGCCAGACTCAACGCGGAACTCAGAAACATGCAAACCAAGCGCTGCGAGCTTCTTGCCTTGCACCAAAGCGGAGCGGTAATCCCCCACCTTCAGGACGATGCGCTTGCGCAAGTTGCCGCACTTATCCGGCAGCAGTTCCTTGAACTGGCCCATGTATGCGAACAAGCGTCGGTTCATGCCAGCAGACAAAACCACCGAACCGTTCACCTTGCTGTTCATGAAACCGCGCAACGAAGTCAAGGCATCGGAGCAGTTCTCGGCATACTTGCGGCCGCG
>JAAESM010000017.1 GCA_024229395.1 Planctomycetota bacterium
CATCCAACACCAGCGGTGGCAGGCCTACCAAGGAGAGAGGCCATGCATTGGCTGCAAACACTTGAACCCTTCGAGCGCGGTGGCTATGCAGCGCCCATCGGTTGGATCGACAAGGCCGGTGATGCGGAATTGCGCGTTGCCATCCGCTGCGGACACCTGCGCGGCAACCAACTTGACCTCACCGCTGGAGCTGGTCTTGTGCGGGGATCGATTGCGGAGAGAGAACTACAAGAGGTTAGCCAAAAGCTGGCCGTCCTCGCCGACCAGCTTGATCTTCACTCAGGGAGTCGGGAGCGAACGCAGACGCCACTCCATCGATGATTGCTTGAGCGCATCACCGAAAGGCTCAGCGCGACCGCCGATGTGTTGTTGAAGGAAAGCCTCCACCAAAGCGACCATCGCGAGGCTGTTGGTTGGGTTCGCCAATCCATGCCCCTCATCTGGGAACACCACAAAGTCGATCGGAAGGCCACGAGCCTCCATCGCGGACGCAATCGTTTCGCTCTCTTGAAGCTTGACGCGCG
>JAAESM010000018.1 GCA_024229395.1 Planctomycetota bacterium
CTTGCCTTTAAAGCAACCTTAGCGATCGACAGCATCGATTCGGCCAACACGCGGTTAAAGCAAGTCAGCAAGGTGGGCACTCCCTGGCGCGCGAAGCTCAGCGCCTTATGCAGCGCCAACAAAGTCTTGCCGGTGCCCGCGCCACCGCGCACTGCAAGTCGCCGATTCCTCTGAAGTGGAGACAGTACTTTGCACTGCTGGGCGGACAATTGGATGATCTCTTCGTGCTCTCGCTCAATGCCTTTGCGCAAACTGAACGCGGTTGGCAGGCTCACTTTGGGGCAAAGCGCTTCGCGGACAAAGTCCACGACAGAATCCATTGGAGTAGATTCATCGCGCTCCATCAAAGAGCGGTGCGCTCCTAGATCTCCGAAATAGTCCGGCTCGTGCCTCAGCCAACCTTGACCAAGCTGCTCGCACCATTCGCCAAGGAAGGCCAAGTCATTCGCACAAGCGGTGATTCCCTTGGGAGCCTGCGGATGCTGATTCTCCAAGCCGCTTAGATCCACGACATTGGGGAACACAACTCCATACCCCCAGTTGAATGGCAAGTTGTTCTCGCCGGTACGCCGTCGCAGGATCTTGATGATGGAGTACAGATTCGAGCGCGCCTGAGTGAACGGGCTTCGTCCTAAACGCTTACGCGGTTCACCGACTGGAATCGTAAACCACTTGCCGGTTTGGGGATCGAACTCAATGCCTCCCCCTTTGACTTCCAATACCAGTAACCCAAATCGGGGATGAAAAAGTACGAAATCAGCCTCCCCATCGTGATACTTGCCCTTGCTGTTGCGATGCGTCCAATGCACAGGTGAGAAGACTGTCCAGTTAGACGCAAGAGTTGCTTGTAGCGCTTGGAATACTTCAAGCTCAGAATGTGAAGAACTGCTGGGTGGAGTGTTTGGGAAGAATTGGGAAGGTGACATAAGGCACTATTCAGAAACATGATTATGGACAAAGCAATGAGTGGCAGCTCGATTCCATAAGACAAATTTTGGCAGTGGATTGTAGCCCGCTCTGGAAGCAGCATCAGCAGGCACAGGAGTGCAACCAACCTGGTGAGGGAATCGGCAATATCGAATTCAGGAGAGTTGCTCACAAATACACACGAGGGCCTGAATGTCTGCCACATAATGTCATACCTTAATGAGCCCCGACAGAGTGAGAAATCACCCATGTCCCATTCGCAATGTGTTTTTTGCGATTCTGCTTGCCATTTTCTGTTTAATGGATATCACTGAGCCATGCTTTTTCTTCCAACCAAACCCGTAGCCTCCCCGGCCGCCGGCACCTCCATCCTGCGCATCAACCGCGAGGATATCTCCTTTGAAACCTTGCCTGGCCGCGTTGTATTGCTGTCGGTCACCGTGCACAACGACAGCGATGCACCGTCCGAGCCGACCACTATGCGCGTCAACGCTGCTCCACTGGGGGTTTTCCTGCCTTCGCGTCAGGTTGGGAGGGTTGCTGTGCCCGCAATCGCTCCGCGCAGCAAGATGATTGTTGAGTCGGCCTATGCAGCGCCAACACAAAGAGGGCTTTCTGGAACCAGGCTGCGGGCGGAGCGCAAAAATCGCCGAGAGAGCGTTCTCCAACTCTTAGCTAATCGCATCCCAGTTCCTAATCGAGAGCGTGAAGTGCTGCCTGGTGCTTCTCCAAGGTCTCGGCTTTCTGCGCTGCTAGATGCTTCTGAAGGCAGCTTCTGCTGGGCTGGAAATTTCGATGTTCATGTGCGCACGGCATCAGCAGAGCGTCATATGCAGGGCAAAATCCAGCTGCAGGCTGGCGCGCAAAATATGGGTTTATTCGAAGTTGGAGACGGCAAGCACGATCGCTATCGGTTCGAGTTCTACGGCAACGAACATGCGCAGAATTGGAGTCCTACTTTCATGAATCAGAAGACTGGGGTTTGGCTTCCGTTTGGCAAGAAAATGGTCCTGTTCGCACTGCACCCTCCAACGGGCGCGGTAGAAGGCTGCCTCGCTGCGGAAGTCACCCGTGAATCCACCGGCAAGAGCGCGATGGTCGAGTTCGGCTTTGGCGCCGACACAATCCCTCCTGGGTGTTACGTTGGCAGGTAGTTTGATTGACTAGCTGCATAGAGATGGGCGCTAGTCATCCGCGTCGCCAAACCTGGTTCATTCGCCACGCGCAAAGCTGTGCGAATGCAGGTTTGGCGACTTCCAATCCGCCCCTAGCCGAATGTCACCTTGCTAGTTGTACGGAGATTGGGGCCAGGCCGAGTGCCTCGAGTTGTTTCGGGTGATGTTATTGAATCACGGTTATTAACGGAATCGATGGACGATATGCAGCGCCACCGGGTGCCACTTCCACAGACTGCCAGTAAACGGTTCTACCGATTGGTGCGAAAGGTGGCACCCATACAACGCTGAACGCATTGCCACCTGCACTCGCGACCATTCCGGTCAGTTGAGTTACAGGTTGGGTAAGCTGAATTTCAAGTTGGTTGTACCTTGCCAACACGTTGGAGGATTGACCTGCAAGTGAATAGAGGGGAACAACAACGAAACCTGGATGGCAATCCCACACACTAATGGTTGCTTGTTGGTTGGGACTCAAACCTTGAACAGACATCTGGAACAAGTCATCTTGACTGGCATTGGGGTCACTCTCATTTGCATCAACTGCGCCGTTCTTATCAATGTCCTCGTTGCCATCGGATGCACCGCCGGTATCGCTGTCGTAGAGCAGCGGGTCGGTCGTTGACAGTGGATCCGTGTCTTCTACGAAGATGGCAGGGTTGGTACCTCCTGGTGCTGTTGCATAGGTCACGCCGAGCTCTTGGCCATCACCAAGACCATCACCGTCCGTGTCGAATAGGTTCGGATTGGTGCCCCAAATGACGAGCTCGTCTAAATCAAGGAGCCCATCGTCATCTTCATCGTCGTCAGCAATCGGGGCATCTGATGGGACAAACAAAGCACCGCCAAGCACAGCACCATGATTAGCGCCAACTGCATCGGTTGCATCGCCATCGAAGTGCCATACTGAAACCAAATCTTGATGTTGATGGATGGCGAGATTCATGTCCGCCAAGATTTGAGCACCAGATTTCACAACTGACCAAATCCTTAACTCGTCAATGCGCCCATCCCAAGATCCGGCACCAAGAGGTTGATCCCAAGCACCAAACCAGATGTCGGCAACATTGTTCCAGGGGATTTCCATCGATGAATTGGAGCCGACTTCAATCCCATTCAGAAATACCTTTGATGTTAAGGTACTAGGGTCGAAAGTGAATGCGATGTGGAACCACTGTTGGATGGGAATCGTGTCATTGGAAACGACCTGGCTTCCAGCGTGAATGCCGTGTGACCAATTGTGGTGCCCTACAAATTGGGAATTGCCAATGACGCCAAACGAGTAATCCAACTTCACATTAGACTCTTGCCTGCGGACTAACATTGGTTGGGCAGCGGGGTTAACCGTGTCTGCCCATCCCCAAAGTTCAAGGGTGTACGGACCGGTCAAGTCAAGCGATGGGTCTGATGGAATCTCCACCATACTCGGGAACACGCCATCGAGTTCCAGGCATTGGTTTTGAGCGAGTGTGGAAGAAGCCAATGCAATTGATACAAAGGCAAGGCAAGTGTGCCGAAAGACGTGTTTCATCAGGGGCCTGGGGGATTAGGTTCTGTGGGTTATAGAGACTCCGATTGTTGCCGCTTCCACACAGACTGGAAAGTCCTAATTATTGATTATTCCCCATCGCTATAAATAATCGATAAACCTCAACTCTGCTTTAATCTGACCTGCCCCCTAAAGCGGTACCACACTCTATGTTAGTTCCTGGGGTTGAGCAAGTGGTGCCCGAGTGAGTGTCCAGAGGGGCGGACGAAGCGTAGCGGAGTCCGCCCCTCTCGGAAGAAATGCTTCGGGAGCCGGTGGCCGATATCCCAAAGCGCTATGTGGCCGTTCATGATTGTAGTGCTTGCGCCACCTCTCCAAGATTACCTTGGCTTCTCGCAAAGTATAAAAAAGTTCACCATTCAAAAGCTGATCTCTCAAAGTCCCATTAAACGATTCGTTGTAGCCATTTTCCCATGGCGATCCCGGTGCAATAAAGAGCGTCTTCACGCCGACTTTGCCAAGCCACTTCTTCAATGCATTCGCCGTAAACTCCGGACCATTGTCCGAGCGGATGTGCTTTGGCACACCACGATAAACAAATAAGCAAGCAAGCGTTTCTAGTAGTTGCTCCGAGGTCAAACTGCGCTCCACGCGCAATGCCAAACACTCTCTCGTGTACTCATCAATGAGTGTCAAAATCTTCAGCGAGCGACCGTCGTGAGTACGGTCATGGACAAAGTCATACGACCAAACGTGGTCTTTATGCTTCGGCCGCAAACGGACACAAGACCCGTCTCCTAGCCACAAACGGCTTCGTTTCGGCTGTTTCCTCGGCACCTTCAATCCTTCCTGTTTCCAAATACGCTCTACACGTTTGTGGTTCACATGCCAGCCTGCAAGGCGCAAGAGGCCTGTAATCGTGCGATAGCCGTAGCGTCCAAACCTCTCGGCTAAGTCGACAGTCTCAAACACCAAATCTGCTTCATCATCTTTCACCCGGAAACGACGGCGCTGTGTCGAGCGAGCTTGGCCGAGCACTCGGCAAGCTCTGCGCTCTGAAACGCCGAGTTTGCCTTGTGCGTACAAGACAAACTCGCGTCGCCGCTGCGGGCTTAGAAGTTTCCCGAGGCAGCCTCCCGAAGGATGGCATTATCGAGGGCTTGATCTGCGACGAGCTTTTTGAGCCGCCCGTTTTCGCGCTCAAGCTCACGCAAGCGTTTTGCCTGGTCGGTCCGCAGCCCGCCGTATTCCTTGCGCCAGCGGTAGTAAGTCTGTGGTGTGACTTCGATTTGCTTGCATGCTGCGCCGACTGACTGCCCTTGACTAAGGGCTATTTCAGCTTCGCGAAGCTTGTGAATGATTTGCTCGGCGGTGTGCCGTATGCGTGCCATGGTCGTTTCTCCTGAATGCGGATTGTAACTTAGGAAGTGGATCCGCTTTCGGGGGGCACGTCAGGGTGTCATAGGTGGAGTTTGAGTGTTGGAAGAGATTGTTCGTGTCGGCAAAGGAGCGAGTCAGTCTTCCTTTTGAGTGCTGGAGGCTCCACCCCTGTTCGTGTCAAAGTTTGACAATTCCTGACATAAGCACTACGGTGGATTCATGAACGTCAGCCTCACGCCAGAACTTGAAATGATGGTCCAAAAGAAAGTGCAATCGGGGCTCTACAACAACCAAAGCGAAGTGGTTCGTGAGGCGCTGCGGCTACTAGTAGAGCAGGACAAGATTCGCAGTGCGCATGTGAATCGGCTCCAGGCTGCTCTGGCGAAAGGATTGGCGGAAGCCGATAACGGCAAGCTGGAAGATGGTCCGCGCTCGGTGGCTGATTTGCGTAAGGGAATGCGAAAGCGTTCGAAAAAGGGGCGTTGAGTTCTTACTGCTTAACTCCACAAGCGCAGGCTGGATTAGCGAACATCCTGAAAGATGTCGAAGCCCGCTTCGGAGTTGAAATCGCAATCGAAGTTTTGGATCGCATCGGCAATGCGTTTGAACTGATTGCAAATGCGCCACAGATTGGGCACCGAAGGGAATACATCACCCCTCTTGAGCATGTCTATTTCTGGCACGTTGGTCCAACACTCATTGCTTATCAAGTTGGAAGAAGTGGGGTAGAGATTCTGTTTGTTGAGCGCGGAGAAAGAGATTGGGCGGAGCTCACAGAGGAGTGCTAGTGGACTGCCCCAGTTTTCCGAACGGCGAACAGGATGACGGCAGGCTGAAATAAATATTTCTGAATATCTTGACGACTAGTCCATGATTTTTGTATTATGTCGGCTCATCAAGATTCGCACGAGGGTCCCGGCCTGTTGACTGCGAAAGCAACCTAACAATAGTCAAGGTGCTAATGCCGGATTCGATGCGGTCGCTCTTCGCGTGATTGAGCAACAAACAAAACCATGTTTTATCCCTGCGATACAACAAAGAAGGAAGCCCTTGGTTGGGCCCTAAACCCGGGTTTGAAGCCTTTCCCTGTTCAAGCCGCTCGCGATTCAGAGTGTCAATCGGAGGGGAAATAATGGCGAAGAGAAATGACCCTACATGGAAACCAAAACGTGCGTGGAGGAGTCGGTGCGGTCATTACCACGCGCACCTTTTGTTTACTCCCAATGCACTCCTATGCGAAGCTAGGAAGTCTATAGGACTCAGTCGAGAAGAAGTTCTTACTCAGGCAGGAATCGATCCTGAGGGCAAAAGACATCTCAAGACAAACCGCGAATGGTACGAACTACTGGAGGAATATTGGGCTTTACCGTTCTTTCCAGGAGACTTCCTGAGGCCCCTTTTGAAGGCACTAAACATCACTGTCGCTATATTCCAAACCCATCAAAATCAGGCGCTTGTGGAGGCCTCGAAACCTATTGGTGAATTTACGATTGTGATCAGACTAATGAGCACGGTATATCAGCGAGAATGTTTGCCTCTTGGCACAACCTTGCCGCTTGCGCGAATGAATGCAATGGCTCTAAGCAGGAAGTTCGGCAAAGCTTGTCTGCGTACAACATTAATTAGTGCTGAATACTATGAGAAGGGAAAGCTAGCATTCACTGCAGCCGACCTCCCATCAGGAGGTATTAACAATACGTCGCCGAGCCTTGATTTTGATCCAGATTCTTTCGTGTCACTGGTACTCAAAGCTTGGTAAGCCTCTATGGCTTGCCCCGTCCTCCGTAAAACCAAAAGTGATGTTTCATCAAGATTCGCACGAGGGTCCCGGCCTGTTGACTGCGAAAGCAACCTGACACATGTCAAGGTGCTAATGCCGGGTTCGATGCGGTCGCCCTTCGCTTGATTGGGCAACAAACATGTGTCATGGAAACTTACCCACTAGTTTTTCATATCCCCCATTTGTCGCAGGAGATCCCCTCTTGTGAAATGGATCAGTTCCTTATGCCGCCGCTTGAATTAAAGCAGGCCATTGAGGATGTACACGACGTCGGCACGGATTTCACTCGGGACTTCCGAAAGGGTGTATTCGGCCACGAATTCGCCACTTCCGTCGTCTTCCCCTATTCGCGTTACTTAGTGGATGTCGAAAGGTTCGAGGACGAATCAATCCACGAACAGTGCTTCCACGGGCGGCCACTTCGGAAGCGCCCAAGTGATGAAGAGCGGGAACGTTTGCTGAATACCTATTACAGGCCACATCACGAACGCCTCACAAATGCGGTAGATCACGCCCTTGATAACTACGGCAAATGCCTAATCGTCGATTGCCATAGTTATCCAGTCGAACCATTTCCTTTCGAAAATGTTGAAGCCTGTCGCCCCATGCTCTGCATCGGCGCTGACGACTTCCACACTCCGCCTGAGATTGTTGAATCTCTACAAAAGGAGGCTCGCGAGCAAGAGATTAGTTGTGCGGTCAACTCGCCGTTTAGTGGTGCGTTGACGCCTCTAAAGCACTATAGACGTGATCATCGTGTGAAAAGTGTGATGATCGAACTTCGCCGTGACTCGCTTGAATTGATGAACGTAGAAAGGTTATTGGAGGTCATCAAATGAGAGAATACCTCGAATTTACCTACAAGGATGAAATCGCATTTCGCGGATTCTACCTGCATGAACGAAACCATCCATGGCTATTCGTTGTCATGGAGGATCCCTACTACAAGATTCTTCTTGAGAAAGAATTATTTGTCAATCGCACCCTCATTACCAAGCAATCGATGGCCCAACGATTGGACATGACGACGGAATATGCGGGCCGTAAGCGTGGTTTTTACCCCGAGAGGCTTGCGAAACAGATGATGGTATTGGATTACTTAAACGATGCTGCCAGAGATTATGTTTACTTCCCGCACGTGCGATCATCGTGGGAGTCCAAATATCCATTCCTCGATTTCCTGAACACGGACATCAAAGATGGTGTGGAAGGAGTTGCACAAGGCGATTCCTTGCATACAGACGAATCAAATAAGCGGGAGGTGTAGTTGTGGGACCAGGAATTCCAATAGGGAAATACATTCCAATCAGCGTAATGGTTGATGTCATTAAAGTTTCGGTGCAATACATATTGGCATCGAGCATCACCACCCGGATCGAAGTGCAAATGATGGAACCATATCAAGGGTCGTGGTTCGTTCGGCCATGCTTTCCTCACAGATCGCCTAACTGGATGATTTTGCAATGTACGGGCTGGGCTGCGGTTTTGAAATTGGAGCTGGAATATCGAAAAATGAAAGCGATCAGTGAACATTATAAAGACAACCCCCTTCGGCCCCGAGGGAACTCATGCGGATATCCGGAGATTTAGAGGTGAGCTTCACGAAAGAAAACCTCGAATTTACCTACAAGGATGAAGTCGCATTTCGTGGATTCTACATGCATGAATCCCACCACCCATGGCTTCTTGTTGTCATGGAGAAGCCCTACTACAAGGTTCTTCTTGAGGAAGAACTGTTTGTCAATCTCGCCATCATTTCAAATGATGTCGATAGGGGTCAAGTGGGCATGGCGCAATGGGCGCACAATAGGCGAGGTTATGGCTACGACAGGCTTGCGAAACAGGTGATGGTCTTGGATTACTTAAACGATGCTGCCAGAGAGTACGTTTACTTCTCGTTCGCGCGCTCATCGCAGGAGCCTAAATACCCATTGTTCGATTTCTTGGACTCTGACATCAAAGATGGTGGGAGGGGCGGACGCTCGACATACTATGAAAAATTCTTGGATGATGTGCGGAGAGGACTCTCGGCAAAATTTAAGGCGGACAAAGCCGCAAGTGATACAGAGATTAAATCGGAGGACAAATAATGACTAAAGGACATAACGATAAAGAGCCACAAGAACCTGTACTGAAGCGTCGATACGGTAATTACCGCACGTCTGTTTTGTTTGCTGCCAATAAACTCCTACGCAAATCCAGGAGGTCTATAGGGCTTAGTCGAGAAGAAGTTCTTACTCAGGCAGGAATCAATCCTGAGAGTGAAAGAGACTTTAAGACAAACCTCAAATGGTACGAACTGCTTGAAGAATCAAATGCTTTACCGTTCTTCCCAGGAGACTTCCTCATACCCCTTTTGAAGACACTAAAAAATTCTGTCGCTGAATTCAAAACCCTTCAGCAGAAGGCGCTTACAGAGGCCTCTAACTGAATTTACTATTGTGGTTAGAATTTTCTGCGGGCTCTATCAGACAATGCTGATGAATCTTGGCACAACCTTGCCTCAAGGGCGCGCAAGGACAATGGAGCTTAGTAAAAGAACCGGTAGAGCTTGTTTGCGTACAATATTAGTTAGTACTGAATACTATATAAAAGGTGAGTTCGACTTCACGAGCGCGCATGCCCCCTCAGGAGGATTGAACAACACGGCTGCTGGCATTTACTATGACCCTCTTTCTTTCGAGGAAGTTTTCGTACTCAAAGAATGGTGAGCCGCTAAGCCGGCGTCGGCGCTCCAGCCCAAGCGCACATGGCGGCCACCTTCGCGCTTTCCGCCCGCTGGCCCAAAAGGAACTGCAAATACTGGCCATCAAGCGGTGGCTTGGCGGATACTTCGGTCTGCATTGCCAATGCGCTGGGCGAGGCGAAGGCGCAGAGGATGAGGGAGAGGATACAGGACGAGCAAGCGCTCCCTTGGGCATTTTCGCCCAAGGGATTTCCTAACCAGCCTCTACAAGCTCATCAAAGCGCAGCTTGCGCTGCTGCCAACCTGGCAATCGGCACACGGAACGGTGAGCAGGACACGTAGTCCAGCCCCACTCCATGGAAGAAGGCAATCGACGCTGGGTCACCGCCATGCTCACCACAAATTCCTAGGTGCAGCTTGGGCTTGATCTTGCGCCCCTTCTTACACGCCATGTCCACGAGCTGCCCGACACCTGTCGCATCGAGGCTCTGGAATGGATCATGCTCGAGGATCTCTTGGCTGAGATAATCCGGCAGGAAGCTGTTGATGTCATCACGCGAGAAACCGAAGGTCATCTGCGTGAGGTCATTGGTACCGAAGCTGAAGAAATCAGCGTGCGGCGCGACCTTGTCGGCGATCAATGCAGCGCGCGGAATCTCGATCATGGTGCCCACTGGGATATCCAGCTTGCCTTTGAACTTCTTGGCCAGCTTGACCTCTTCAATGGTCTCCACCGCCAAAGCACGCAGCACTTCAAGCTCACGCTCGGTACCGATCAACGGCACCATGATCTCAGGCATGGCCTTGATCTTGCGCTTACCACTCACGCATTGAATGGCAGCTTCGGTAATCGCGGTGACCTGCATCTTCAGGATCTCTGGATAAGTCACCGACAAACGGCAACCGCGGTGACCAAGCATTGGGTTCATCTCGTGCAGCAGGCTCACGCGATCTGCAATGGCCTTGGTGCTGATACCGATCTCACGGGCAAGCACCTTCTGACTGCGCGCACCATGCGGCAGGAATTCGTGCAGCGGTGGATCCAGCAAGCGAACCGTTACCGGGTAGCCAGCCATCGCCGTGAGAATGCCCACGAAATCCTTGCGCTGGAATGGCAGCAACTTGGCCAACGCGGACTTCCGTGCACTGGCGTTGGTGGCAAGAATCATCTCGCGCATGGCGGTGATGCGCTTGCCTTCGAAGAACATATGCTCGGTGCGGCAAAGACCAATGCCCTTGGCACCTAGCGAACGTGCACGGCGCGCGTCTTCTGGAGTATCGGCGTTGGTGCGCACAGCAAGACGTCGGTATTTATCAGCCCACTTCATCAGCAAGCGGAAGTCGCCGCTGAGTTTTGGAGCTTGGGTGGCAATGCGGCCTACGAAGACCTCGCCGGTGGTGCCGTCGATCGAAATCGTATCGCCGGTGCTGAAACGCTGACCCTTGATGTTGATGCGCTTGGCACGCTCATCAATCAGGACTTCTTGAGCACCCGCCACGCAGCACTTACCCCAACCACGCGCGACCACAGCAGCGTGACTGGTCATACCGCCAGTACTGGTCAAGATGCCGGCTGCATGGTGCATGCCATCGACATCTTCCGGGCTGGTCTCGCGACGCACCAAAATCACGCTTTCACCGCCCTGGGCGCGCTTTACCGCCTCATCGGCGCTGAATGCAAGGGTGCCAGTTGCAGCACCTGGACTTGCAGGCAGACCCACGGTGAGCAGTTCGTGATCGAGCTTGGCCTTGTTGCTGAAACTCGGCAGCATGAGTTGGGTCAATCCATTGGCCGGCACGCGTTTGAGCGCGGTCTTCTCGTCGATTAGCCCTTCGCGCACCAAGTCACATGCGATCTTCACGGCCGCAGCGCTGGTTCGTTTACCGACCCGCGTTTGCAACATGTAGAAGGTGCCGCGTTCAATGGTGAACTCAATGTCTTGCACATCCTTGTAGTGATTTTCAAGGATGTCCTTGACCTTCAGCAACTTGGCCTTGATCTCGCGGCCAATGGTCTTGTGGGTTGGCGCCTTCCAAAGGTGCATCTTCTCCACAGGCTCCGGCGTACGGATACCCGCAACCACATCTTCACCCTGAGCGTTGACCAAGAACTCGCCGTAGAACTTGTTGCGGCCAGTAGCTGGGTTGCGCGTGAACGCCACGCCTGTGCCGGAATCCGCACCCTTATTGCCGAACACCATGGCCTGCACGTTAACCGCAGTACCGGCAAGATTGGTAATGCCTTCAATCCGACGATAGGTAATGGCCTTGTCGATCATCCAGCTGCGGAACACGGCTTCGATCGCAAGCTTCAGTTGCAGATAGGGATCTTGCGGGAAGTCGATTCCCGTCGCCCGCTTGAAGATGGTTTGATAAACCTTGCACAACTTCTTCAAGCCCTTGAGCGAGACCTCGTTATCTTCGATTACCCCTTCCGACGCCTTGATCTTGTCGAACTGCGCTTCGAAGCGGTGGTGCGGAACTTCCATCACCACGTCGCCGTACATATTGATCAAACGTCGGTAGGCGTCGTAAGCGAAACGTGGGTTGCCGGTGGACTCGGCTAGCCCTTCGACCGCGGCTTCATTGAGCCCAAGGTTCAAGATGGTGTTCATCATGCCGGGCATCGAAACGGCAGCACCGGAACGCACCGACAGCAGCAGCGGATCGGTAATCGAACCGAATGTCTTGCCTGTCTCCTTCTCGACTCGTGTAATCGCCTTGCGCATCTGGTCGTACATCGGCTTCGGCAGCTTGCGGCGATTCTTGAAGAAAGCGGCGCAGGTGCTGGTGGTGATGGTGAACCCGGGAGGGACGGGCAGACCGATGTTGGTCATCTCCGCAAGGTTCGCGCCCTTGCCGCCGAGCAGCGTGCGCATGCTGGCATTGCCTTCCGTCTTGATATTGCCAAACGAGTAAACCATCTTGGTGGCTCGTGGGGCACGTTTCTTGGGTGTCATTGTGGCCATGATTCCTATCAGATTGATGGGTCTCCAGCCTTGGATCCGATTAATCCAACAGGGCAACGGGAACCCTCAGCGCGTAGCTGGGGGTATTTTGACGCATTTTCGAGTCTTTTCTTCTATTTTCTAGTGCTTTCCCTGAGTTCGCCGCTCCATTTTGATTGGCAATACCCCTTCGCCCGCATTCTAATGACCATGTGACTCCTTCTGCCGACGCCCACCTGGTGCTCGCCCCCTATGGCGGTGGCGCGCTGGGTGTAATCGATCGCTTGAAAGAGCGCGTTTTCCTTGCCGACGGCCTCGATTCCAAGAATCGCCTGTCGGAAGATACCCTGGAGCGCGCCATGCAATGTTTGCGTCAGTTCCGGCAGCGGCTTGAAGGCTGGCCGAAGCCGCACATTCCTTGGCGGTCTAGCCATCTTGATTGGCGTGATGGAAGGCTTAGCCTTGCCGCGTTTAAGCCCTTCCGATGGAGCCCTGCGTCAAGGTATCTTGCTCGACCTACTCGGCCGACGCGATTCCAAACACCGTCATGGCGCCTATCTGTTGCAGAACTCCGATCTAGCTGGGTTCTCGCATAGTGAGGCTGAGTTGCTCGCGCGCTTGGTGCGTCGTCATCGCCGGTCCTTCGAACCGCAACATCTCAATGATCTACGCGAGGTCGACCGCGAACCTTTCGCGCGGCTAATCCTGTTGCTGCGCTTTGCCACCCGCCTGCACCGCGGCCGCACTTCCGACATACCTAGCCCGACGGTTGCTGAGCTTGATGCAAATGGTTTGGAACTGCGCTTCCCCGAGGGTTGGCTTGAGGAACACCCAATGACCGGAGTGGATCTTGAGGATGAAGAGCGCGTTTGGGGTGGGTTTGGATTAGAGCTGCGGTACTCGTGATTGCAACCTGAGCGGGCGAGATCCCATTCCAACCGGGAAACTCGGACATTAATCCTGCTGCACCGGGCAGGTGCCATCCATCACATTCAAACGCCGACGTGCCCATATGAAATAACCCACACCACTAATCACGGTGCCGAGCATATAGCCAGCGCAGATGCCTTGCATGACATTCAAGCCGAAGGCATCGTGATGACGCGAACCGATCCAAACCAAAGGAATGATCAACAGGATCGTGCGCACGCCGGCAGCGACTAAGCCGGGCTTTGGCAGTTGCAGGCCATCAAAGACGGAACGACTCAGAATGAACGGCATCAAGCCAAGCACAGCAAGCGGCAGCCAATACATGCTTTGACTGACCAGGTTCGCGGTGACGTCGGAATCGGAAAGGGCGGCGCCGATGACTGGACCAAGGAAGATTGCCAACGGCACCACCATCAGAATCACGTAAACGGTACCTGCCTTAAGACCAGTGCGTAGCTCCATAGCGATCGAACTGCAGTCACCCTTTCCATAGAGGCGCGCGGCGAGTGGCAGCATGGCAACACTTGCGGCAATCATTGGCATGGATAGGAAGCGCACCGAGCGGTCGAAGATCGACCACGACGCCAGCAATGAGGTTGAGTCCTTGAGGTCCTTGATAATCGCGTTGACCGCCATTGATTCCATGCCCATCAATACGAAGGTGATCGCCGACGGAACTGCAAGGAACAGGATGCGTCGGATCGGGCGGCTGTAGAGACCTTGAACTTGTTGGTCGGGGCGAACTCGACGCGCGCGTTCGTGCATGTTGGCACGGTAAATCGCGTAAGCAAGGCCGGCGAATCGTCCGAGCACGGTGGATAGCGCAATGCCGAAGATGCCCCAGTGGAAGACGAACAAGAACAGCGCATTCAGCACAATGTTGGCAATGCTCGAATAAAGTCCCGCCCACATCGTGGATCGCGTGTCGTGGTGCGCTTTGACCACGGAGTCTGGCAGGATTGACCAGAACGACGTGACTGCTGAACCGGCCATCAGCACGGTGGCGTAGATCTGGAACTGGCGCGCCACCAGTGGGTCCAGCCCCACGCGGTCGGCGGACCACCAAACGAAGCCGGCAATGATCAAAAAGATCACGCCGAGGGCTGTAATGATTAGGCCAGCGGCGCGTTTGAGTTGATCAACTTTCTGGCCTTCGCCGGCGCCCATCGCCAGGGCCAGTCGTGCAGTCAAGCCATTGGATGTGCCAACCCAAAATGCCGTGAGCAGAAACTCTAGCGGCAGGGTCAGGCCGATCGCCGCGATCGATGCATCGCCCAAGCTCTCCCCTTGCTGGTCGTACAGCAAGGAAGCGAAGATCGTGTCGATCCAGGCGAAGGCCGAGCGCAGCCAGAAGGAAACCACCAGCGGGGCCGACAGCTTGAGCAGCTGGGAGCGCTTCATTGCCGGTAGTTTAACGAGTGTGGCCGGTCGGTAGGCGGGTTGGTGGCGGGCCGGGTGGCACGCTGGCCGGTGGACCGGCTGGTGACTGCGGCAGCCAGGAGCCGGAGCAACTCTACTTCTTGGTGACGACCGTCATGTAGAAGTTGCGATCCAGCTCAAAAGACTTCAGGCGCGACTTCAGAGCAATCTCCTTCGGAGTCTCGGAGATCAAAACGCGCTGCTCCTTTCCGTTGATGTGCAGCACGACCGGAGCGCTGAATCCCGGCACCACCTTGTCGAACCAGACGGACACGGACTTACCCTTGGACGAGTAATTCAACTGCGGTAGATTCGGCGTACGCAGGTATTGATCGAACAACAGGCTGAAGTCGAAACCGGAAACGCGGCTGATGTAATCCTCGACCTCTGCCGTCGTCACGGTCTTGTGCCAGAACTCCTGCTGCAAGCCAAGCAAAGCGGCATGCCATTTTTCATCGTTGTTCAACACATGGCGCATGGTATGCAAGATGTTGGAGCCTTTCTGATACATATCACCGGCACCTTCATGATTCAGGTCATATTTGCCAATGATCGGTTTCCGGTTCGCAACTCTTCTGCGGGTGCCAATGGTGTAGTTGTCAGCCTCTTCCTTGCTGAAGTGGTACTCCACGTAAAGACTCTCGGCATAGGTTCCAAAACTCTCGTGAATCCACATATCCGCCGTGTCTTTCATCGAGATGTTATTGCCCCACCACTCGTGGGCGGCTTCGTGAATGATGATGTAGTCAAACTTGAGACCGACGCCGGTCTTGCTCAAGTCAGTGCCGCGGTAACCATTCTTGAACCCGTTGCCATAAGTCACCGAGCTCTGATGCTCCATGCCCAAGTACGGCACCACCACTAGCTTGAAGCTGTCCTCATAGAAAGGATATTTACCGAACCAGTGCTCGAAGGCTTCTAGGGTCATTGGCAACTGCTTGAATTGCTTACGCGCTTTCTTCTCCTGCCCCTTCAGCACCCAGTACTCAAGATCCAGCTTGCCGAACTTGCCGTCGTAGACTCCCTGAATGCTGACATAGTTACCAATGTTCACGTTCACGGAATAGTTGTTGATCGGATTCAGCACGCGCCAATGAAAGGTGCTGGTCTTCGCTTTCTTGTCATGCGAAGTTGATTGCAGGCGGCCATTCGAAACTGCGACCAAACCCTTCGGCACCGTAACGTGTACATCCACACCACGATCCGGTTCGTCGGCACCATGGTCCTTGTTCGGCCACCAAATGCTGGCACCAATGCCTTGGCAAGTCGTAGCAATGAATGGATTGTCAGATTCATCCTTATCCCAAGTGAAGCCACCACTCCACGGCGGGTTGGTGCTTTCCACCGGAGTGCCTTCGTAGTAGATCTGAATCTGATCTTCTACCGACGGTGCCAGGGCTTCTGCAAACTGAATCCAATAAACGTTGCCTTCGCGTTCGAACTTCAACTCGGTGTCGCCATGGACCACGCGCGTGATGGCCAAAGGTTCTTGCAAATCCACCTGCATGCGATCGCCCGCCGCGACTGTGCGAAAGGAAATGATGTTCGAGCCTGCAATGCTTTTGGTCTTTGGAAAGACTTGCAAGGAAAGATCGTAGTGCATCAAATCCCACCACTCTCGCTCTGGCGTGATGGAACCCCTTAGTTGGTCTTGGCGGGTGAATCCTTCTGGGATGGCCTGATCCTTGGATTCATCCGCTGCCTGCATTGCGCTCTGCGCGGCGGATGGCAGAAGTACCGACAGCGACAACACTGCGAACAAGAGCGACTTGGGGGAACGGTGAAACATGCATCTAGGCTAGCGTGAACCTGCGCTTCCCCCAAGTTTTCAGATCTCCCCCCTCGCTACTGAGGTAGCAGGTCGAGTTGCTGCAGCACGAAGGCGGACGGCTTGAAGAACGTACAGGCGCCTGACCTTCCCCTTGGTCTGGTACCACTTGCGGGGTGTTCGTCGGCCTGGGTCAGTTCAACATCGCGCGAAATGCCGCTGGCGGCTCTGCCTCAAAAACCAAACGACCTTCACCTGTTGGCGATGGGATATCCAAGCGCAGCGCATGCAAGCCCAGCCGTTGATCAGCAAGGCCGTAACGACGATCGCCAACCACTGGGTGCCCCAACCAGTCAAAGTGCGCGCGGATTTGATGCTGGCGGCCAGTTTCAATTTTTGCCTGCATGAGAGTCCGACGTTTCGCAACACTCAAGGTTTCATAATGGGTGACCGCATGCTTGGCATCATGATGCTGCCCAACCAGTGCGCGGTGGCTTTGGTGATCCATGTGCAAAGGTTGATCGATGGTGCCGGCACTTGGGTCTGGCCGCCCCTGCACGATCGCCAAGTAAGTCTTCTCTGCTTTGTTCCACTTGTCCGCCACTGCTTCACGAATCTCACGTGAAAAGGCAAACAGCAACACTCCAGATGTGTCGCGATCCAAGCGATGCACTGGCCACAACGCAACTGCCTGACGCCCCCCAGCAGGGGAAAGTTGTGCACGCAAAACACCTAGTGCGTGACGCGAGCCCTCCTTAGCCGCTGCCACCGACAGCAATCCTGCAGGCTTGTGGATGGCGATTAGGTCGGCGTCTTGAAATAGAATCGGAAGCGGCGTCGGGCCAGCTTGCGGTCCTTTGGCTTTGGCAAACATTTCGACGCCGTCGCCAATCTCCAGCACAGCGTTGGCTTGGGTTACCGCCACACCATTCACTTCAATACACCCAGCTTGCAGCCGCTGCTTGATTTTCCTGCGCGACATGCCGTCTAGTTTGAGAAGTAGAAAAGCCATGAGGCTGCTCGACTCTTCTACTTGGTATTTATTGGACATTGCTGGGCTGGGTCGATTGCGTGAATCGGTGTCATCGTACCTTGGATGGAAGAGTGAGTGTCGAAGCAAGCGGCGAACCGTCTGCTCCATGTGGAATGGACTGAAACGACTGCATTATTGGCACTGCATGCCGTGCCCGGCTTGGGGCCGCGGTCGATCAATGGATTAGTAGAGCAGCTTGGGTCAGCTGCTGCGGTGGCTGGGAGTCCAGAGTTGGCAGTTGGGGTGATCAAGCCGAAGGCTTTTGAGCTATTGCGGCGAGCGGACCTACGCGAGTTGGCGTTAGAGCAGCTTGCGGGGCAGAAGCGTTGTGGGGCTAGCCTGTTGGTTCGCGGAGAAGCGGGCTATCCCGAAGAGTTCGAGCATTTAGAGGCACCCCCGCCTTTGGTGCATGTACTCGGCAATGTGAACTTGCTTGGCGCTGGCCGTTCACGAATTGCGGTGATTGGAGCGCGCGCATGTACCGCCTACGGTCGATCGCAGGCGGCTCGTTTTGGAACGGGCCTAGCGTTTGGCGGTGAAGTGTTGGTTTCTGGAGCAGCACGCGGGATCGATCAGTTGGCGATGGGCGCAGCGGTGCAAAGTCAGGGCGCGGTGGTGGCGGTGGTGGGGTCGGGGTTGGATCGCCCCTACCCCAAAGATTGCTGGCCCTTGTTGCAGCGATTATTGGATGAGGGAGGTGCCGTTGTTTCCGAATTCCCATTTGGTGCAGGGCCGCGGGCGGGAAACTTCCCGCGCAGGAATCGTTTGATTGCGGCGTTGAGCAAAGCTGTGTTGGTGATCCAAGCCACACGCAAATCCGGGACCATGAATACGGTTGGCTGGGCGCTGCAACTTGGTCGTGAGGTCTTTGCCCTGCCCGGCCCGGTGGATGATATTGCCTGCAACGGCACCAACATCATGATTCACGATGGAGCCGGCATCGCCCTTGGCCCCGAGGAAATGCTGATGGATCTGAATAACACCAGCTTGGCTTTGGGGCAGTCGCAAGAGCCGCGGGTTTTGGAGCTGTTGCAGCAACAAGACATGTTCCCCATCGAGTTGGCGCGTGAATCTGGGATCGAAGAGGAGCTGGTGCGCATGCAACTGCTCGATTTTGAATTGCGCGGGCAGGTTATCCGCCTTTCCAGCGGCCACTATCATCGGTGCGGCCCGAATCCATGACCCAACCACTCACTCCTCCCTCGATAAAGCTGCTGCGCAAGTTGCCGCTGGTGGTTGCAGGCTTGCTCTTCGGGGTTTCCACCATCTTCAGCTGCAGCGGCGGAAGTGGTGGGCCAACCGCAACGGAGCTTGGGGTGCTGCGAATGGACGCGGATCTGGTCAAACGCGAGGTC
Organism: Planctomycetota bacterium; assembly: GCA_024229395.1. Taxonomy (GTDB): domain Bacteria; phylum Planctomycetota; class UBA1135; order UBA1135; family UBA1135. The sequence goes on from JAAESM010000018.1 coordinate 18,891, forward strand.
GGTGCCATGGTGGCAATGCCAGCAGCCAGCTTCACCCCTTGGTATGGCCGACACGCCGCTGATCCCAACGCACCGCAAGTCATTGGTGACCTACGCCCCGCCTTAGTTTGTGATCTGCCGGGCATGTTCGCTTACCCGATCAGCAAGGACGGCAAAGACCAACGGTTGACCACCGCCGTGCGCAGGACTCGTCCGGGCAAGGTAGAAACTGTGAGAGCAGAAGTCTTCTGGCGCGTTGACGAGCAGCTGACTTCGCTGGCCGCAGTGGAGTTGCCCGGCGGCGATGAAAGTTGGCATGACCTAAAAATTGACTTGCCAGCTGGTGAAGGCGAGCTGTTGTTCATGCATCGCTTCAACACGCCGGGCTTGGCAGAGCAAGGTGGTGAACCGGTGGCGTGGAGTCAACCGGCCTTGGCGCCACTGGCCAAGCCCGCGCTTCCCGATGTAATCGTGCTGACCATCGACACGCTGCGCGTTGATGCGCTCGAACATGCGCCCTATCTGCAGGCGCTGATGGATTCCGGCAGAGTTTGGCAGCAGGCCTACTCCCCCTCCAACTGGACTCTGCCCGCTTATGCTTCCTTGCTGACCGGGCTCTCGCCGGAAGAACATGGTTGTGGTCGCGGTCCATTCGCAGAAGAGGCTACTCGCCAGATGGAAGAACGCAGTTTCCGCGCGCTTGGCAATTCCCCCACCATCACCGAAGCCATGCGCAACGCCGGTTACGCAACAGCGATGTACTTCCAAAATCCGCTGTTGGAAAGCTGGACTGGATTCGATCGCGGTTTCGATCGCTATGTGCGCACGGCCGACCGCGCCAAAGCCAATCACGAACCTGCCCTCGCTTGGTGGCAACAGAACAACCATCGCGCGCGTTTCTTGACCTTGCATTACATGGCGCCGCACTTGCCCTATCTTCCGCCCACCGCGGCACAGACAGGTCTGCCCCCCAACCCTCTCAACGAGCTAAAACCAGAGAATCTCTTCGAGAAAGATGTGTCGGCTGCGGAGCGCAAGGCCTACTTCGACATCAGTAACACAGATCGTGAAGCCGTCCGCGATTGGTACCACGCCGACGTCGCCGCGATGGATCTCGAACTGAAGATCCTGATCGAACAACTGCGCGCAAGCTCCCCCAACTGCATGATCCTGATCCATTCCGATCATGGGGAAGAACTATGGGATGCCGGCTCCTTTGAACATGGTCACAGCTTTGACGACAGCGTGATCCAAGTGCCGTTGGCGGTCGTCCATCCCGGCAACGTTGAGGCGCAGCTTGTTGAAACTCCAGTGGCTGCGCATCACCTGGGAACTTTCATGTTGGAGTTGCTGGAGATTCCAAACACGTTGCCGGCGTCGGCACTTGGCGGGTCGGAGAAGGCGGACCGCACCATCCGTAGTGCTTACCCCTTGTTCCGTAGCGAGACCGGTGGCCGCGAGCTTCAGGCTAACGGCCGTTGGTTGGAGTTGCCCTTCCAGTTGGAAGGCAGTCCGGGCAAACCTGGCGTAATCGATGCCGAAACTGCCGCAAGGATGGCGGAGTTGGGCTACAGCGGCGAGTTGCCGAACGATTAACTACTCGGCAGCAAGAAGGTGCCGGAGATCATGTAGGCGACTGCCGCAAAACCAGCAACGGCCACAAAGAAGACTGCGCCGCGGCGTGCCATGCCTTTGAGGATGGCAGACTTGTCGTCTTCTCTGTAGCAGCTCAGCACGATTGACAAGACCAAGCTGAAGATCACCAGCAGGACAAACATGACAATGGAATTAATCATGATTGATTCCCCTGCTTGTCAGGCGTTGGAGGTGTGCCGCCGGCTCCACCGGGGATTCCGCCAGCGCCTTTGAGGCCACCACCTGCTCCAGTGATTCCACCAGGGCCCGCGCCAGGAACTCCACCGGCTCCCTTCGGCCCCGATGCAGCTTTCACCTCAACCTGCGCTCCGACCGCGAGCCAATCTTGCTCGGCGCGGTGGAAGGCATCGAGTGCAGCGATCACGTTGAAGAACCCTGCAGATGTGGTGAACAACAAGCCTGCATCGATGTAAGGCTTATGCTCCACGATGTAGACACCGCTGGTCAACGCCGACGTCAGCCAACCTACTCCGCCGAGCATCATCTGCCCAGCCCAGTAATAAGGATGACGCTGACGATCGAAATCGCCGAAACCGCCAAGCGTCATGCCCAGCAGGAACAAGCCGATGATCGCACCGCCTAGTAAGTAGGCCTTGAAGCGTCGGCCGGTGACCCAGTGGCCCAAACCTGGCAGCAACAAGGTCAGCAGCGCGGCCTTACCTGGGTGAATCTTTGGAGCGACTTGACCGGAGCGGATCTTCTCGTTGTCGGCGATCACGCAACCCGAAGCATGTGCAGCACTGAACATGCCCAACACTCCGGACATGCCACTGAGCAGGTAGCCAAACTGGCGCCAAGGGATATCCGTCGGCGCGGAGCCACCCGCCTCGATGCTCTCGTACATCCGCGTGACGATCTGCGTGACCAGGAAGTTGCCGCACTCGGGCAGCAGCACGAACAGGATGGTGGCATCGCCGATCTTGAACGGGAATCCGTAATCGTTCTGCGTGTGCCCGGCCAGCATCATGCCAAGGAGCAGGGTGATCTGGCAGGCGAAGAACCAATACAGGGCCTCTTTCTTGCGGCCGGCAAGGTAGTGCCCCAAGCCTGGAATCAGGATTGAGAAACCCACTGCGGGCACGATGCGCTCACGGGTACTCTTGGCGGGGACGATGACAGCCATGCAATGGGGATTCTCTCAGAAGCGGCCGATGCTTACAATCGCGCGGCATGACCGCCCACGACTCCACTTACCGATTGCTCTATCGCGATGTCGATCAGATGGGCGTTCTCTATTACTCCCGCTATTTCGAGCTGATGGAGATGGGCCGCACCGAATGGGCACGCTCGCAGGACTTCATCTACAGCGATATGGAGAAGAACGACGGCCTGCTGCTGGCCGTCATCAACGCCAACTGCTCGTACAAGGCCTCTCTGCGATTTGATGAGATTGCCGTGGTGCGCACCTCAGTCAAGGCCTACACCCGCGCCACCCTGTGCTATTACACCGAGATCTTCGAGCAGGAAAGTGGCCGCTTATGTGCCGCTGGAGAGGTCGAATTGGGCTGTTTGACCACCGACACCCTGACCCCGCACAAGCTGCCGGATTCCTTCATGGAAATCTTGCGGCGCACCGCCCCCGATGGTTATGGCCGACGTAAAAGAACATGAGTTTTATGCTCTTTTTTAAGTCGCTTGTCTAAAAGGATTTGCGTCGTTTCCTGGAAATCGTGCCGTTGAAAGGGCACCAAAATCATGCTATATTCATGGCATGTTACGCCTGACAAAACGCTCCGAGTACGGCCTCATGGCACTGGCTTTCATGGCCCAATCTGGCCAGGCCTATACCAGCGTCCGCGAAATCGTTGCAAAACTGCGAATTCCACGCCGTTTGCTGGCTGAAGTGCTCAAAGACCTGTCCCGCGCCGAGATCGTCGAAGCCGTCCGCGGCCCAGGTGGCGGTTATCGCCTGACCAGTCCAGCCGATCAGCTGAGCTTGGCTCGCGTGGTTGAGATCCTGGAAGGATCGGTGTCAGTTGCCAAGTGCGCCGATGGTGGCCGCTGTGACTTGTCCCCCTCCTGCACGATTCAGGAAGGCATTAACTTGGTCGCACAACGCGTGAAGTCGGTACTCGATGATTTCACCTTGGCGCAACTCGCTGATTGCAACTCGCATAGTCAGCAGGATCCGCAGCCTGCCCACGAGGTCGCCGTTTAAGTAAGTAGTAAAGGACTGACATGGAACAGGACATGCAGATTTACCTCGATTATCAGGCCACCACTCCGGTCGATCCGCGAGTGCTCGAGGCCATGATGCCGTGGTTCACCCAATCCTTCGGCAATGCTGCTTCGCGTAACCATGCCTTCGGATGGGAGGCGGAAAAGGCCGTCGACCAAGCACGCAAGACTCTTGGAGCAGCGATCGGCGCGTCAGGCCGCGAGATCGTCTTCACCTCGGGCGCCACGGAATCGAACAACATCGCGATTCTTGGCGTGGCCCGCATGTACGCACCGAAGGGCAAGCATGTAATCACTTGCAGCACCGAGCACAAGGCCGTGCTCGACCCGATGCACGCTTTGGAGAACGAGGGCTGGGAGCTCACGGTCTTGGGCGTGGATGAGCAGGGCCACATCAATCTTGATGAGTTGCGCAGCGCCATCCGCGAAGACACCACTTTGGTGTCCATCATGCACGGCAATAACGAGATCGGCACTCTCCACCCCATTGGTGAGATTGGCGCGATCTGCCGCGAGAAAGGCGTGCTCTTCCACACCGATGCCACCCAGAGCTTGGGCAAGGAAGACATCAATGTGCAAGACATGAACATCGACCTGCTGTCGGGGTCGGCGCACAAGATGTACGGCCCGAAGGGTGTTGGCATGTTGTACGTACGCCGACGCAACCCACGCGTGCGCATTGCTCCGGTAATGCACGGCGGTGGTCATGAACGCGGCATGCGATCAGGCACCTTGAACGTGCCGGGTATTGTCGGTTTCGCCAAGGCCATGGAGCTTTGTTTGGAAGATCGCGAAGGCGAGCAGGCCAAGATTGCCGCCATCCGCAACCGTCTACAGGAGCGCTTGAGCTCCAGTCTCAGCCATGTGCATGTCAACGGTGATGAGAACAATCGTTTGGCCTGCAGCTTGAACATCAGTTTCGAATTCGTCGAAGGCGAATCGATGTTGATGGGCATGCATGGCATCGCCGTCAGCTCCGGCTCGGCGTGTACTTCCGCAAGCTTGGAACCTTCCTATGTCTTGCGCGCCTTGGGCGTCGGCGATGAGTTAGCCCACTCCTCGATTCGTTTCAGTGTCGGCCGCTTCACCACTGAGGAAGAAGTGGACCGCGCCGCGGATCTGACGATCTCGACAGTCAAGAAACTGCGCGAGATGTCCCCTCTTTACGAGATGGCGATGGAAGGCATCGATCTCTCCACCGTCAAATGGAGCGGCCACTAAGCCGCCGATAGAAGAATGGTTTACAGCGATAAAGTCATCGATCATTACGAGAATCCACGCAACGTCGGTTCGCTCGATAAGGAAGCGGAAGACGTGGGTACTGGAATCGTGGGCGCGCCGGAATGTGGCGACGTCATGAAACTGCAGATCCAGGTCGAGGATGGCGTCATCAAGGATGCCAAGTTCAAGACCTTCGGTTGCGGTTCGGCGATCGCGTCATCGAGCCTGGCCACCGAATGGCTGAAAGGGCGCACCGTGGAGGAAGCTACCGAGATTCGCAACGTGGATATCGTCGAGGAGCTCGCGCTTCCACCTGTTAAAATCCACTGCTCGGTACTCGCCGAAGACGCCATCAAACAGGCGTTGGCGGATTACCAAAACAAGCAAGGAGACGAGCCAGTCTCCACCGAGGAATAAGGATGAACACCACCGACGAACGCATCAAGATGACCGATACGGCAATCGCCGAGGTCAAGCGCTTGATCGAAGAGAACAACTTGCCTGAGACTGCTGGCGTGCGCGTTGGCATTCGTGGCGGCGGTTGCTCCGGCTTCACGTACACACTCAACTTCGATCAGGATTCCGCCGACGGCGACGAGATCTTCGAGTTCAATGGCGTACGTTTGTTCTGCGATCCGAAGTCGTTGCTGTATCTCAACGGCACCACTCTCGAGTACAGCTCGGGTTTGCAAGGCAAGGGGTTCCAGTTCGTGAACCCCAACGCCTCGGGCACCTGCGGCTGCGGAGAATCCTTCTCCGTCTAGCCCATGCTGGATCCTTTCACGCTCCTCGAACTGCCGCACACTTTCGATCTGGAAGCGTGCGTGTTGCGCGGCGCACTGTTGAAAGGAAGCCTGCAATGGCACCCGGACCGTTTTGCCCTTGCCAATGAGATTGAGCGTGCCGAAGCGGAAGACCGCATGGCGTCGTTGAATCGTGCGCATGAGAGATTAATCGATCCTTTGCAACGCGCCGAAGCCCTCCTGACTTTGCATGGACAAGCCTTAGGCAACGGCACCGATCAGACCTCGTCGCCCATGTTCTTGATGGAGATGATGGAGATCAAGGAAGAGGCCGACACCGCGCTCAATAGTGGCAATAACAAGCGCTTGGCAAGCATCACCGCCAGCTTGAAGAACAACGAGCAGCAACGGATTCAAGCAATCACATTGGCTTTCCGCGAATGGGAAGCCGCCGATCGCCCCAATGACCAACTGGATGGCCTACGCGGGCTGGTCACTGAAGCCGTCTATGTGCGGCGCACCCTCGAGGGAATCCGACCCGTTCCAACACACTGAAATGATCGAGCTACCGATCCTTGGGCAGGACTCTGCCGAATCAACCGAAGGTCCAATCTTGGGCATCGACCTTGGCACCACCCATAGTCTGGTGGCGGTGTTGCAACATGGCGCACCACGCGTGCTCGCTGAAGGCGAAGGCAATGCACTGATTCCTTCGGTCGTGAGTTATCCGCAGGATGGCCCGCCGGTGGTGGGCAAGGCCGCCTTGGCACGCGCCGGCTTCGACCCGCAACGCACCATCTATTCGTGCAAGCGCTTGGTCGGACGCGGTATGGATGACCTGCGCGATGAACTCGCCACCTTGCCTTACCAATTGGTCGAGGCCGACGACCGCGAGATGGCCTTAATCGATCTGGGCGACCGCCGCATCACGCCGCAGGAAGTCTGTGGTCGCGTGTTGTCGGCTTGCCGTGAGTTGGCAGCCAGCGAGTTGAAACTGCCAATGGAGCAACTCACCCGCGCAGTGATCACCGTTCCGGCCTACTTCGACGACGCCCAACGCCAAGCAACGCGTCGCGCAGCAAAGCTCGCTGGTTTGGATGTGTTGCGCATGGTCGGGGAACCCACTGCCGCTGCCCTCGCCTACGGTTTGGATAAGAGTGGAAGCTCGCGCGTTGCGGTCTTCGACCTTGGCGGCGGCACCTTCGACCTGTCGATCCTGGAACTTCAAGATGGCGTGTTCCGCGTGCTCTCCACTTCTGGGGACACCCACCTTGGTGGCGATGACTTCGATCGCGCCATTATGGTCAACTGCGCTGCTGAGATTCAGCAACAGTCCGGCGTGGATGTGTTGTCCGATCCCGGTGCACGCGCGGCTTTGCGTTTGATCTCAGAACGCACCAAGAAAGCGTTGTCGAGCGCCGAAGAGGCCGACTTCGTCTATCACGATCCAGACCGCGGCGTTGCCTACCGCCGCACCATCGATTGGCGCACCTTCCAAGGTTGGGTCGCGCCGCTGGTGCAACGCACTTTGGATAGTTGCTCCATGGCGCTGCAAGATGCGGATCTCACGCCGGAAGACATCCACGAGGTGGTATTGGTCGGTGGTTCCACGCGCGTGCCCTTGGTGAAGGCGGCAGTCAGTCAGTTCTTCGGTCGCACCTGCCATGATTCGCTCGACCCGGATACCGTGGTCGCACTTGGCGCCGCGATTCAAGCGGGAGTGCTCGGTGGTCAGGTGCAAAATGCACTGCTGCTGGATGTGACTCCCCTATCGCTTGGCATTGCTACCGCCGAAGGCACGGTCAGCAAGTTGATCTTGCGCAACGCCACCATCCCCGCCATGGCCAAAGAAGGTTTCACGACTTTCGTCGATGGCCAGACCGCAGTGAAGTTCACCATCCTGCAAGGAGAACGTGAACTTGCCAAAGACTGCCGCGAACTCGGCGAGTTCGTACTGCGCGGCATCCCACCGATGCCCGCCGGCTTGCCACAAGTAGGCGTACGCTTCCACCTGGATGCGGATGGCGTCTTGCATGTGCGCGCCAAGGAAGAACGCAGCGGCGCCAGTGCCGCGATTACCGTCAAGCCGAAACATGGCCTGACAGATGAAGAAGTGGAAACCATGCTCGCCGACGCCTGGGAGAACGCCGAATCAGATCTGGTCACCCGTCAAGTGGCGGATTTGCATGGGCAACTCTCGAATGTACGTCGGGCGGTGGAGAAGCATCTTGAAGTGGCGCGCAAGAACTTGGGCCCACAGGAACTGGAACGCTTGGAAGAGGCTTATGAAGATGCCAGCGATGCGTCGGACATTACCGAGCCTGGCCCATTGAAAGGCATTCTTGATGAACTAGAGACTGCTGCACACCCATTGGCAGAGGCTTTGATGAACCACGTCGCAAGCGATGCTGTGCGCAACCGCAACGTGACGGAACTGATCGACGAATGAAATACCGCATGACCGTACACCCTAGCGGCGAGATTTTCGAAGTGGACCCCGTCGCCCTTGAGGCCGAACGTGATGGTCTGCCCGGCAGCATTCTGCAAGCTCTATTGCACAGCGGCATCGATATGGATCATGCCTGTGGTGGCGTCGGCGCTTGCTCCACTTGCCATGTGATCGTGACCGAAGGCGGCGACTCCATTGCAGAGGCCGACGAGAATGAAGAGGACTGCTTGGAGAGCGCCCGCGGCCTGACTTTGCAGAGTCGCTTGGCTTGCCAGGCGGTACCGAATGGTTCGAAGGATGTCATCGTTGAGATTCCTGTTTGGAACATCAACGAGGTCAAGGAATCGCACTAATGCAGATTAAGCTCACTTGGACCAGCATCGAAGACATTGCCATTGAGCTCTTCGAAGCCGAACCGCAACTCGATCCCCTCACCTTGCGCTTCACCGCGCTGATCGACAAAGTCATGGCGCTGCCCGGTTTCGAGGGCGAGCGTGGCAAGTGCAATGAAAAGATTCTCGAGGCCATCCAGATGGCGTGGCTCGAGGAATTCCAAGACGAGAGCTAGGCTCGTTTGGCGCTAATGTTCCAGCGGGCGCTGCGTGAAGTTGCCGCAGGCGCGAGCCCAAGTCGAGCCATCACGCGGTCAAAGCCTTGGCTCTGCGGAGCTTAGATTCAATCGGCTGACGCCCCAAAATGTCGGCCCACATTTAGGTAAGCTGCGCGCGTGAAAAAGTTGTTGGGAGGGCTGAATGAGGATCAGCGCCGTGCCGTGGAAACCACGGAAGGGCCGCTGTTGGTCCTGGCTGGCGCGGGCACCGGCAAGACGCGGGTGATTACGGTGCGCACCGCGTATCTGCTGAACGCTGGCGTGTCGCCGGAGAGCATTCTGCTGGTCACCTTCACCAACAAGGCCGCGCGCGAGATGCGCGAGCGCCTGAAGAAGATGGTCGGCAAGAAGAAGGCCGAGCAACTGACTTGCGGCACTTTCCATAGTTTCTGCATTCGTCTGCTGCGCGAGCATCATGAAAAACTCGATCTGCCCGAAGCCTTCGGCATCTGCGATGGCTCCGATCAGATGACCGCGATCAAGGGTGCGTTGCGCGAGCTGCGCATTCCTGAGCAGCAGGTCAATCCACGCGCCGCGCAATCACGCATTTCCTTGTACAAGAACTCCTGCGTGTCGCCCGATCAAGCGATCGACGAAGCGGCCGATGATTGGGAATTGGCGGTGGCGCACTGCTTCCGCAAATACGAGGAACATTTGCGCCGGAGCCGAGTTTTGGATTTCGACGACTTCCTGTTGTTCGCCATGCGCTTGCTGACCGAGCATGAAGAAGTGCGTGAGCAGTTGGAAGAGCGCTACAAATACGTGATGATCGATGAGTACCAAGATACCAATGGTCCTCAGTACGGAATCATGCACGCGATCGTGCGCGGTCATCGCAACCTTTGTGTTGTGGGTGATGATGATCAATCGATCTACGGTTGGCGCGGCGCGGATATCTCCAAGATCCTCGGCTTCGAGAAGGATTTCCCTGGCGCCGACAAGGTGCACTTGGGCATCAACTATCGCTCCACCGAGGAGATCATCGATGCCGCCAACAAGGTGATCCGCAATAACCCCAAGCGCCATGAGAAATCACTGCGCTCGGCGCTGGGCACGGGGTCATCGATTCCGATCCTGCGCATGGATGATGAAACTCATGAGGCCAGTTACATCGCCACTGAGATCGAGGCGCTGGTTCGTGAGGGCAGCAACCGCTACGGCGATATCGCCATTTTGGTGCGCACCGCTCAGCAACCGCGTGCCTTCGAGGCCGAGTTGCGGGGCTTCGATATCCCCTACAAGTTGGTCGGCGGCATGTCCTTCTTCGATCGCAAGGAAGTGCGTGACATCCTCAGCTACTTACGCTTGATCGCCAACCCGGCGGATGAGACTAGCTTCTTGCGCATTGCCAACATCCCGGCGCGTGGAATCGGCAAGACCACCATCGATAAGGTGGTGACGGCTGCAACCGAAACCGGCACCGGCGCCTTCCCTACTTTCCGCCGCCTGGTTGAAGATGGCACCATTGGCGGTGCAGCGGCGAAGGGTTTCGTGAAGCTACGCGAGAGTTTGAATGTGGCGCATGCTTATGCGCAACAAGGCGACCTGGTCTTCACCGTGACCGAGTTGCTGAACCTGATCGAGTACCGCTCGGAAGTGGATCGCATCTACCCCGATGACCAAACGCGTGAGTTGCGTTGGAACGGCGTGATGGAGATCCTGAACTTTGCCGAGAACTATCAGCGCAAGGACAAGAAACCAACGCTGACTGGTTTCCTTGAAGCGCTGACCTTGGATGAATCCGATCGCAAGGACAAAGACGACGGTGACAATGATTCCGTTACGTTGATGACCCTGCACTCGGCCAAGGGTTTGGAGTTCCGTCGGGTTTACTTGGTGGGTGTGGAAGAAGGCATCATGCCACATATCCGTTCGGCCACGGAAGGCACCGTAGATGAAGAACGGCGCTTGATGTACGTAGGTGTGACCCGCGCACAACATGAGTTGTCGATCAGCTACTGCGCCGCGCGCGCCAAGTTCGGCAAGCTCGTGCCATGCCACCCATCGCGTTTCCTGTTCGAGATGAAAGAGAAGACGCCGCCGGATGATTGGATGGCTGCAGGAAGCACGCCGCCACCGCCGCCTCCTGTGCGCAAGAAGGCCAAGCGCAGGGCGCGACGTCGGCGAATGTAAACTGCCAGGATGAGAATCGCTCTAGCTTGTTGCGCCATCTTGTCCTTGACCGCCTGCGCTTAGCAACCCAGCGCTTCATCGCCCGGCAGTTCCGCTAGCGCAGAGTATCCCGCCTTGGCCGATCGCTGGCTCAGCGCGATCGAGAATCATGATTGGGATGGCATGGGTCAGCTACTTCATGAAGACGCCGTCTATGACGACCGGTCCATGACTTACTTCGGTGACGGTGCCGAGCATTTGAACGGTCGCGACGCGATCGTGGGTTTCTGGCGCTCCTCCGATGAGGATAGTGGCGCGCAGACCACGATTCTCACTACCCGCGATGGCCTGATCAGCCATGTGGAAGACTACGTCGATTACGGCGACGCCATCAACCAAGTCAACGCCCACCGAAAACGCTATGGCAAGTTAGTGGACTCTCTTGAAACGACGGAGTAGCAAGGAAAGAACTCTAGAAGGTTTCTTGCGCAGTACGCGCAATGACTTCCTCTTGCAGATCGCTGCCCATGTCCACGAAGTAGTCGCTGTAGCCCGCCACGCGTACCAATAGGTCGCGGAATTCCTCAGGATTGTGGCACCACCAACAAGAAAGCGGGCAACCCTGCGTTACGCAAAGCCGTGCCTTCCAGCGCGGCGAGAATCTCATAGTAATCGCGAATGCGTTCGATGGTCAAAGGCACCACGCGCACACCACGGCGCGGCAAGATTTCCACGAAGCCCTCGGCGGCCAGCTGCATGGCTTCTTTCAAATAGTCGTAAATCTTTTCCCTCAAGGAACTAACGACGACTGTGTTAGGGCGAGGAACGGCCATTTTCTTGCTTGGTGATGCAGCGAATCCCGCAACTGATATCTAATATATTAGTTGATGCAATAAGGGTCAATCGGCGACGGTTTCATCACCAATTGACGCCCTTGAAGAGCAGCGGGCCCCGCTTAGTTGCCGATGCCCAGCTGCTTCAGGAAAGCGCGGTTGTCGGAATCACGACCGAGGAACTTACGCACAGATTCCGTGACATCACGGCTGCCGCCTACCTCGTAGATTTCCCGGCGCAAACGCATGCCTACCTCTTGATCGAGAAAACGATCAGGAGCATTGCTGAATGCTGTTGCCAAGTCGGCGGCGATCGAATCGGCCCAACCGTAGCCGTAGTAACCAGCGTCGTAGCCCGTGAGGTGTCCCCAATAGGCCGCGAAGTTGGTTCCCGGGGGAACGGCGAACAGAGTCTCGGAGTTAGTAGCGTTGCAGACTGCGCCGGCGTCGGAAACGCCACCAAGGTGCATGCGCAAATCACTCAAAGCCAAACCCATCTGACGACGGTAACCAAGTGCAGCGGTCGCCAAGTTGGCTTCTTTCATCTTCTCGATCAACTCAGCTGGGATCTTCTTCGATGGGTCGCGGTAGTCCACGGCGAAACGTTGCAGTACATCGACATCCCAAACCCAGTTCTCGAACATCTGGCTTGGAGCCTCCACGAAGTCGCGCGGCACGCTGCCGCCGGAGAACTGACCGTACTTGGTGCGGGTCAACACGGCGTGCATGGCGTGACCGAACTCGTGGAATACAGTCTCCACTTCATAGTGCGACATCAACGCAGGTTGATCGCCAACACCTGGAGTGAAGTTACAGACCAGTGCGGCAGCAGGGCGCCGATAGCGGCCATCGGCGAGGCGCTTACCCCCCATGATGTCGAACTGCGCGAAGTGGTTGTACTTGCCAGGACGCGGGAACATGTCCAAGTAGAAGCAACCGAGCGGCTCGCCGGTGGCGGCATCGGTGACCACGTACAACTGCAGGTCGTCGATCCACGCGTATGGAGTGTCAATACGGTGAAAAGTCAGACCGAAGATGTGCTGGTAGATATCGAACATACCGGCGATCACATCATCCAACTTGAAGTAGTTGCGCAGCGCCTCAGCATCCACTCCATACTGGTTTTTCATCAGCATGTTCTGGTAGTAGCGGTAGTCCCACCACATGATCTCGGCGACTGGGTTGCCAGTCTCTTCACGCTTCAGCTTGGTCAGTACATTGACTTCACCGCGGAATTTCGGCTCCAAGCCGGCGACCAGGTCCTCGCAGAAATCCACCGCAGATTGACCACTACCGGCCATCTTCGGCTCAGTCTTGTAATCGGCCCAGTTGGCGTAACCGAGCTTGCTGGCGATCTTCGCGCGCAAGGCCACAATCTCGTTCAACAGCGGACCGTTGGTATCCATGGCCACTTGATAACGCGCCGTGTTTACGCGCCGACGCACATCCTCACTCTTGGCGTTGTCCATCACGGTGGCGAAATCAGGAGTGACAGTCACGCGCACGCGGTAACGTCCATCTGCAGTCTTCGAAGCCGCAAGGAAGCTATCTGGCACGCCGTCCATCTCTTCGGCGGTCAACAACAACTCGACTTGAGCGTCGGTGATGTTGGTGTCGAACTGATTGGTCAACTCGTTGTGCTTATTCTGCAACTCCGCCACTTCGGCGCGCGTGGCTGCATCCAGGTCGAAACCGGAGCGACGGTAATCACGCATGGTGTCGCTAAACAGTTTCAGGTCTTCGCCGCGCAAGGTGGCGCGCTCGCCGTTTTCATAACGCGTGGCATAAGCTTGGCAAAGAGCGTAGAGGTCTTCGCGGTAGTTCAAGGCGACCATCCATGTATCGACCTTCTGCACTTGCGCATTACAGGCAGCGCGCACGTCGTCTTCGACTCGCGTTTCCTTCATCAACCACAGCTGGTTCAAAATCGAGATGACCGGATCGAGTACATCGTCCATGGCACCGAAGCTGCTAGCGAAGGTCACATAACGTGGATCCTGATTTGCAATCGCATCCATGCCGACATTGGCTTCGGTCAGGATGCGGTCCACTTCAGGACCGATTTCGCTAGCGCCCCAATCCAAGCGTGGCAACTCCAAGATCACACCGTGATGGGCGGCGGCCTCTTGAAAATCGGCCAAGGTCGTACCCGTGGCGAATGCAGCGCCTGTGTCGGCTGGCATCTCCATCTTCTTGGAAGCACCACTAGTGGCGTCGGGTTTGGCTCCATCGGCCGGGGATTGGCAGGAGAATCCAAGGCTGGCCGTGGCCAACACGAGAATCAGAACAGAAGTCATCCGGGAACAGACCATGGGCGAAATCCTACCAGCGCGCCCGCTTGTCCCCTATCTCAGTGCTCCTTTTGACCGATTCCAAGATTTAGGAAAGACTTACTTCATGCTCAACGATGCATCGGGTAACGCGAGCATGAGCACTGGTGTTCCTGGGCGCGCAACCGGTTTCACCTTGTACACCCAAGGCGCAGACCTTGCGAGTGGTTCGCTAACCAATTCGCTGGCAGAGCCGATTCTTTAGATCGCTCAATCGCACACTTGGGCAATCCCTATTCGCGGGGCGCATATCGATAGACATCGATGCGCTCCGCGTTTTTTAATGGGAACTCGAAATGCTCGGCGTGCCCGCGTTCCGCATTGAGCTGTTGGAGCAAGGTATCGAACTCCTGTTGCGGGAAGGGCATGTCGGTATCGTTGTCGTCGGTGTAAGCGACAAGCCAATAATGCCCCGGCATGGTGCCACCACGCGCCAAGGCAAGAGCCGTCTTGGACTCCCCCCACGGCACTGGATGATTGAAATCACGGGTCAGGTGGAAACGCAAGCGCGCCATCGAGCCACCAAGACGGAAGAAGTCTGGCTTGTAGCCGCGTTCGGTGTTGCAGAAGCCAACGACCACATCATCTTGGCCCACGGATTGCTCCATCCACGCAGCGAACTCGAGCGACTTCTGATCGGAGATTGATTTGTACGGTTGCTGGACATCGCGGACCGCCCCACTGATGGCGAAACCAGTCAGCAGGATGCAAAAGAACACATGCACTCCACCCTGCACCTTGGCAGATGCTCGACAGAAAATCGTGGCTAAGCCATGGCCAGCCAACAAACAAAAGGCCGGCGCCATGTAGATCGACACGCGCACGCTACCGCCGTAGGGATAGCGCTCCATGGCCGCTGCAATGAATGTGAAGACCAAGGGCCCGAGCAGCAGCCACAAGAAGCCGCGGCGCTTCGAGCGGAACACCGCAACAACACCAATCACGATCAACAACAAGGTGGCGGAGCTGCCGTAGTTGCGCCCGCCGGTTGGATAGGCCGACATATAACCGGCATGCGATTGCAGTAGCCATTGCGGCAAATTCCACCATTCGGCGATCGGCGGGAAGGTTGGCGTCCACATCGCCATCTCGGTCAGCCACGATGCTGATTCAGCATGCGGGCCGGCAAAAATGCGCACCATCATGATTGCGGAGATCGCAATCCACACGGCCCACAAGGCCGATGGAAGAATGAAACTCAATCGTTGGCGGAAGTCGCTGGCCTTACCGAACATGCCGGCGCAACCGAAGTAAACAATCAATGACCCCGACACGAATAACGAAGGGAAGCTCGACCACACGCCGATTAAGGACACCATCATCAAGGCGGTCCAACGCCCCGGTTGCGGAAGTTTGCTGGGCGCGTGTTTGATGATGTCGAGCGCCAAGTTGAGCATGAGCAGCGCGAACATCAAGTCCACCGAATAAGGCTTCAACTCCACGGCATGACGCAGTGGGTAATACGACGCCGCGAAGATGGCGAAGCCCAATAAGGCGGAAGGCTGCGGCAAGGCACGTAAGCAAAAGCGCAGCATGAGCAAGGTCGACGCAATGCCAGCTAAGAACGCGGGCAAGCGCAAGGACCACGGCGATGCGCCGAAGACGTCGAAACAGCTCTTCTCCAGCCACAGCCAGAACAGCGGCGCGATCTGCCCGTACTCCAACGGTTGGATCAGATCGATCAATGAGCGGTCATAGAAGTTGACCGCAACGAAGGCCTCGTCGCCCCAGATCGGGAAGCCCAATCCATAACGCACCCCCATCCACACGAGGTGGATGCCGACCAGGATCCAAGTCCAGACAAGCAGGGCGCGAGAAGACACGTCCAACATGTTAGTTTCCCCGCATGGAGAATCCCCCCTTCATCCCTCTCGAGCCTGGTTACCACCCCGGAGTGCCGCCCGAGCAAGCGAGCCGCGAGTTTTACGACATGATCAAGAGTCGGCGTAGCATCCGCATGTTCTCGGATCAGCCGGTTTCACGCGAGGCCATCGAGGGCATCGTGCGCGTTGCCACCACTGCCCCGTCGGGCGCTAACAAGCAGCCATGGCGATTCGTGGCCGTTTCCGATCCAGCGTTGAAGCATGAGATTCGCCTTGGCGCCGAGAAGGAAGAGCGCGAGTTGTACGCCAGCCGTGCAAGCGATGAATGGTTAGCCGATCTGGCGCCGCTCGGCACCGACGACAATAAGGAGTACTTGGATATCGCCCCGTGGTTGATCGTGGTCTTCCGTCTGACCTCCGCCGACGACGGCAGCAAGGTCTATTACTCCGAGGAATCCATTGGCCTTGCCACTGGCTTCTTGCTGACCGCCGCGCACTTCGCCGGCTTGGCAACGCTCACGCATACGCCCAGCCCAATGAAGTTCCTTGGCGAGTTACTCGGCCGCCCATCGAACGAACGCCCGTACATGTTGATCCCGGTCGGTTATCCAGCCAAGGACTGCACGGTGCCGGTGCATGCCATCTCGCGCATGCCGCTGGAAGAAGTCTTGATCTTCGACCGCGGAGAGCAATCATGAAGACCGCGCCGCAACACTTCTTGAGTTCGCTGATCTTGGGCGCACTGGCACTCGCGCTCGGCGTTTCTTACGTGAGCTTGCAGCCAGGGGCCACGAGTGCCCAACCAGTTTCTGCCAGCGGCACCGCGGGCCCGACACCGCGCATCTTGATCGCCAACGACGACGGCATCGATCACGAAGGACTGCGTGAGCTGGTCCGCGCCATGTCCAAAGTCGGTAGTGTCACGGTTGCCGCCCCACCAGAAAACCGTTCTGGCGCAAGTCACTCCAGCTCCATGTTCCAAGGCCCGATGGCCTTGAAGCAACACCAGATCGAGGGTGCTGTCGAAGCATGGTCGGTCGATGGTACGCCGTCAGATTGTGTGGCCTTCGGCCTTCAACATCTTGGTGCGGAAGAACCCTTTCATTTAGTTGTGTCAGGAATCAACGGTGGCAGCAACGTCGGCCTAGTGGCACACTACTCCGGAACCGTAGGCGCGGCCATGGAGGGAGCCTTACGCGGTGTACCTTCCTTCGCGGTCTCGATGCAACGCGGCAACAGCAAGAGTCAGTACAAGCTCGCCGCCGCATTCGCCGCCGACTTCGCGCAGAAGATGTTGGAGCAAGGTCAAGATGCGACTGTGGTGTACAGCATCAACGTGCCGCACTGGGACCCTGCAAAAATCAAAGGCGTGGTGATCGCGCCGATGGATGGGATCTATCTGCAGAATCCATCGTTCACGATTCTTGATACCGACAGTGGTCAACAAGCCAAGGCCAACATTCGATTTGGGAGTGATTACCCGGTCGGTTGCGACACTCACGCTTACTATGAAGACAACATCGTGGTGGCGCCTTTGCTCGTCAACCACACCGCACATGCCAAGATCGCAGAATTGCAGACTTGGTCGTTACAAACACCCACGCCGAGATCCACGTCCAACTCGAACACTCAGAAATAACGTAGAGCCATGGACAGCACCTGGGATCGCATTCTTCTTCATCCGACCAACGCCAGCGTGCCGCGGTTAGCGGTGTCCTCTTGCTTGCTTGGCAATCCGGTGCGTTACGACGGCAGCGATAAGAAAGCCGAGACCGTGGCGACCGCCATGGCTTATCACTGTGAGTTGTTGCCGGTATGCCCGGAAGTGGAGATGGAGATGGGCGTGCCGCGCGAGACTATTCACATTAAAGAGGACCATGACGGCAATCGCTTATTGATTGGCAATGACAGCAGCACGGATTACACCGCGCGCTTGCAACCGATGTTGGATCAACGCCTGCAGGAGTTTCGCGAACTCGGCATGTCGGGCTTCATCTTCAAAGCCCGCTCCCCTTCTTGCGCGCCAGGCTCTTATCCAATGCCCGACCCCGACGGCAGCGATGAGCCTTCCCCAACTTATGGTTTGTTCGCCGCCGCAGTGCGTGATCATTTCCCGCTACTGCCGATGATCGATGAAGAGTCTTTGCATCATCACCGCCCGCGACGCCTGTTCAACTTGCGCATGTACGCACACTTCCGCTTACGCCAAGTCTTCCACGATGGTCCAAGCACGGAAGCATTGCGGGCATTCCATGTGGTGGCGGACCCCTTGTTCGATGCCATGCCAAGCTGTTGCCGCACCGACCTCGCTGCGGCATTGGGTGATCCACGCACCTACGTTCATCGTCTGCTTGGTTGCTTGCGCGAAGCAAACGATGCAGAAGCCATGGATGCCGCGATCAAGTTCTTGCGCAAGGCACCACCGAGCAGCTTGTCGGTCTAGCGCCTAAGGATCACGAGCAATCAACGAACGCTTTAGCGCAGCACCATACGGTACTCAACACCGTCGGGCAGGTTCTCTGCCACGTTGTCATCGTTTTGGAGATGTGTATTCCAGACCATCTTTTCAGCGTCGTAGGTCAGCACCATTCCTTTCATCTGGATCTGGTGGGCCTTGTTCATCTTGGCCACCGCAGTGAAACCTTCGATATCGATTTGTGTCGCATACTCGCCGCCGGCGTAGGTGTATTGCAGTTCATAAGCCGGCGCCAGCAGACCAATGTGTACACTTGCACCTTTGGCGCCACCACCAATCTTGGTTCCACCTCTTAGGCGAACCTTGTTCATGTATCCACCGGTTGCGCTCTTGCCATCAGAGGTCTGCACGATGACACCGCCAGGGAAACTACATCCATCCAACACAAGGTTGTCACCATGCCTCATCACGAAGACCGCGGTCTCATCATGGGACACGTCCTTCAATTCCGTCTTGTTGAAGTAGATGATGCGCCCCGGACCAGCCTTCATGTATGGCTCCATATCGAACACCGGAATCTTCACCGGCGAGCGCGGCGCACTTTGAGCAGCACTGGCTTGACGAGTCTTGTCGCTGTACTGGAAGGCATCGCCAATTCCAGAATCATTCTCCAAAGGCGTATCGGTGCTCTCGAACGGTGATGGTGGCGGACCTGCAGAGGCCAATCCTGACTGCATCGTCAGTTCATCGAGTTCCGCTTCCCGTGGAACCCTTGGCGGCGTGCCCGCGAAAGGTATACCATCCAGAGTGTGCGCGTTGACTTCCAAGACGTTGTGCAAAGAAAGCGCCACGAAGGCCGCCTTCAAGATTGGCCAAGAAAAACCCTCCTTACTATCCAAGGAGATCGGCGGTGGTGCCGGCATCATCAACATGTTCGGCGGCACGGATTCAAAGGTGCCAGGCTCGTCGTGGCCGACGTGAACCTTAGGCTGCGCTTGAAAATAAATTGCTGTGAATAAACCAATTACGAGCAACACTAGGTGCTGAATCGCACCGGCCTGGGGTGTTCGTTTGGAATTAGAAGGTAGCCTCATGGCAATTCCATAACGGATTATTCGCGGATTTCCTGAGCCTAAAGCGCGTTGAAATAAGCCAAATGGACCTAAAACGCCGACATTTCAGCCAGCGGCGCGGTGGTCTCTGCCAGAAAGAAGCGGCCGATTTCCACTTGGAAATGCTCACCATCTTCACGTTCCCAGACAAAATGCCCTTCCATTGTGCCCCAACTGGTGCTGAGGGGGCTACCACTCTTATATTCGAAGCGTTCTCCAGGGTGCAACAGCGGATGCTCGCCAACCACGCCCGGGCCCTCCACCTCACGCACGGCGTTCTCGGCATCGGTGATACGCCACAGACGGCTCACTAAACGTGCAGAGCGTTCTCCAGTATTCGTCAAAATCACACGATAAGCGAAGTAATAGCGCCCCATCTCCGGCGCAGACTGCGCAGGCAAAAACGCGGCGCCGACCTGAACCCGAATTCCTTCGGTAGTACAATCGGAGTGACCGGTCTGACGCATCGATTCCGTCATCGCTCTAGAATATAACAATGCTCAAGCTTCTGTTCACGCTGCTTCTGTCCGCAACCATGCTCGTTTCGGCAGATGATGCCGGTTTGGAATGGCAAGGCGAATACGCCGCCGCCTTCGAATTGGCTAAGGAGAAAGACACCATCGTCTTCCTCGCGGTGAACATGGATGGAGAGCGGGCCAATGACAATGCAGCCAAGAAGCTCTACAAGAACAAAGTAATTACCGAGCTCGCGGAAGGCACTGTGAACCTGGTTGCGTCAAAGTTCGTCCACTCCAAGTCGGGTGCATGCCCGCGTTTGGGTGGAGTCACTTGTGAGCAGCACCAGCGCGTCGATATCAAGGCACGCGGAGCCATCTTCAACCCTGACGGCGACGCCGAGGTCATTGCCCCTCACCACGTGTTCCTGGATAAGGAAGGAACCGTGTTGTTGTCGGTCCCCTACGAGGTCCGCGCCGAAGAGCTCGCATGGTGCTTTACGACCGCATTGCGCCTGGCTTACCCAGAAGGTGAATTCGCCTTCACCAAGGGAGCACGCGCACCCAAGCGCGTCGTCATGGGCGATGTCACCAAAGGCGCGGGCGCCGACACCATCCGCCCACTCACCGAGGATGAGCTGGAAGAGACCTTGAAGGCGTTGCAAGCCACCATCAATTTTGGAGAACGCGCGCGCCTGGTCTACAGCTTGATCGCCACCGATCATCCCGACGCCATCGAGGCCGTCGAACGTGAATTGATCACTGCCTCTATCGGTGGTGGCCGCAGTGGCCGTGGTTTAGGCGGATTGGGTGGCGGATTGGATCGCCTCAATGAGGCGAAGCGAACCCTGATCCATCGCATGGGCATCTACTCGCCATCCAGCTACTGGGAGGCGCTTGTGCCTCAACTCAGCGGCGATGATGAAGGTGTACGCCTGGAGTCGGCCGTCGCACTGGAGCAGATGGCGGTGCCGGAATCCTTGAAGGAATTGAGAAAGACCTTCAAGAAGGAAGAGAGCGATGCCGTACGACGCGCCATGGTGCGCGCCATGGGTACTGCAGGAGCCGGCGATTCCGGAACCCGCAAGGCTTTGAGCAGCTTGGCCAAGTCCGATAAGGATCAACCACTGCAACTCAACGCCATCTTCGGCCTCGGCAACCAAGGGGCAGATAAGAGTGTGCGCAAACTCTTCGAGGCCGCCATCGCCGAAAAGAAGAGTGGCCCAACTCAAGCCTTGGTGCTCGGGATTGCATTCGCGCGCAATGAAACCCTGATTGACCTACTCGTAGGCTTTGGCGCCGAACAGGGCGATTGGAGTAAGGAAATTTGGGAATGCGTTGAAGCCGCGCGTGCGGTCTTCGATGGCGGCAACTTGTCTGGCCTACGCGAACATATCCAGCGCGTCTGCGGCGATACGGTCGAACGCGAGCGCTTCTTTGGCGCAGTCGAAAAGGAATAAAGTCACTCTAGAATCGCCTCCAGCGGGGCCAGAGTGCCACGAATAAGATTCTTAAAGCTTTTCTTAAGCAACGCCGAAAAGAGGAACGGAGACCGCAAATCTTGTGGTTGTACCCGTTTAACCCCACATACCCAAATCACGGCGAAAACATGAGGAAACTAAACTATCTACCCATGCTCCTTGGAGCATTACCACTCACCGCCATGGCATGTGGCGGCGGCGGCGGAGATACCGTTGCTGGTGGTGCAATTGAAGGCTTGACCTTGCCCGACAACATGGGCCTTGTTGATGTTGATGAAAGCACGGCAAATGGCTCAGTCACAGCAGGTGCCTCAGCCAATGTCACAGCTGCCTTTGCTGCAAGCTCTGACTATGAAACCGATGAAGTCCACGCCCACATGTGGGATGAGGCCACCGAGCCTCTCGACATCATCAACGAGATCTTGACCGCAGTTTCTCAGACACGGGCCGATCACTTCGTGAACACCGGCGCTTATATGGCATTGGTGGAGATGGTTGGAGGTGATGGCGACCAAAGCGCCGACACGGGTCAGTCCACTGGCGGTAACGCTACTGAACTTGAGCCTTGGATTATCCTGAGCACGCGTGCGTCGGCAAAAGCCGCGCAGATCGTACGCTTCTGGATTAGCCAGGATGATGACTTCGGCGATGGTTCGCCGATCACCAGTACCATCTTCGGTAAGGCCACAGTTTCCGAGGAGCCTTCGGCAAGCAAGCCTTACGGCGACTTCTCGATGAACTTCGCGATGGTCAACGATGCCGATGACTCGGTGTTCCAGCGCGGTCGCTTGACCACCGTGCCTGTGACTAACGGTGAACTTGGCTTCACTTTCATGATGGAAGACGTGCTTGGCATGTTCGGTGATGACACTGCAGTAACCGTGCGCACCAACGCCGCACAGACTGCTGGTCGTGCGCACATGTCCGTGCCTGACCATGAAGGCGGCGGCAACATGACCGTCACCCTGGCCTACAACCAGGATTACTTCCTGCGTTCCAATGGCACCGATACTGAGCTGCTCGATCGCAATAGCTTGAGCCGCAACATCTGGGGTTACAACCTCTACCATGCTGCCGATGGCAACGGCTTCTCCGCCGGAGATCGCGTTGACCTCGAAGGTGGTTTCCCATTCGTATATGGCACCGCTGGCGCACGCGAGTTCGGTTGGTGTGATTACTGGGGCATCTGGACCTCGAGCCCTGATGAACTCGACAACGGCGATACCGTGACTCGCGATGAAGATGGCAACTCTGCCACCTACACCGTATTGAAGGCCCCTGGCAAGCTGGTTCGCGTGACCAAGCGTGACATCGCTCTTGCAGATCTCGATGGCGAAAGCTTCGAGTACTGGGATTGGGAAAGCGGTAACCAGTACTTGGTGACCTACAGCCACGGCACCACCAC
Organism: Planctomycetota bacterium; assembly: GCA_024229395.1. Lineage (GTDB taxonomy): Bacteria > Planctomycetota > UBA1135 > UBA1135 > UBA1135. The sequence goes on from JAAESM010000018.1 coordinate 41,694, forward strand.
CTGGACCAACGTCGCCCTGCGTGACCAAGAGACTTGGGAATGGGAAGACCTTGAGACCCCAACCACGATGACCATCAATGATGATTGGTGGTACGGATTCTGGTCGATGAGCTTCGGCGGTAACGTCGACTTCATCGGTGGTCAGACTGCAGTGACCGTTCGTGAGCAGGCCTTCGTGTCTAGCGACGACACCATCTTCAACGGTGGCACTTCGCTGACCTTGTACTCGATGGGGGATAGCTTGCGCGCCGGTATCAACCAAAGCCAAGCCAACAGTGGCGATGTCTACATGGACGAGGTTGCCAACCCAGCCAACGCTTATGAGTACACCTTCCTGAAGGATGGTCGTGTTCTTCAGTACGGCGGCACCGATGTGGGTCTTGCAACGGGTATCACCCCTGGCGAGAACAGCCCATACCACTGGGGCATGCACAGCGGTCCCATGACTGCAACCGATCCAGTAACCCTTGGCATCAACGATCCATGGGAAATGAGGAACCAGGACACTTACTACTTCTACGAGACCGGCCACAACGAATGGAACCAGTACGCAACGCTGATCCAGACCAATGGCACTCCGGTTGAGTTCGATGACCCGATCAACTTCTTCTATACCCACTCCACCGCTAACGATGCCGACGGCAACGCCGACTTCGATGGCAAGAAGGTCTTCTTGACCTACGGTGGCGACCGCAACCTCTGGGGCATCCCAGGACACGAGGTCGACATGGATGGCGACGGCAATGGTGACCGCTGGTACCCAATGTTCTCTATCGCTGATGGAGTCGTGATGGGACCAAACGGTGATGAGTACGTCATCAAGGCAGTCGATATGGAGCTGTTCATGGATGTGTCTTCCGACGCCATCCCTAGTGCTCTGTCTACCGCTTTGACCGAAGCTGCTTCGCTGGCCTTGCCAACGATGAGTGCTTGGACTGACCCAACCACCACCGCCAAGCCTTTGATCAACGAAGACCCGAAAGTGGTCGCCGGCGTCATTCAGTAGGCTGAGCTCTCTTCTAACGCCGTCGCACCTTCAATCGTGCGGCGGCGTTAACTATTTAATATCGATACACTTACGCGTATTAACAAATAACCTGAGAGAATTCGTTTTTTTATTGACAGAACCGCCCGAGTTGGCAGAATAAAAGACTGAAATGTATGGAAAAGCAACCGAAACCGCCATCGCGGCGCTGTCGCGTTTGGCGGAAGTCTTTGACGGAGGGAAGTCACGTCTCTCCGCGCAGGAGATTGCGTTCGATCGCGACCTGCAGAAGCCCTTTGTTGGCAAGGTTCTAACCACACTTTCGCAAGCCGGCCTTGTTTCCGGCTCCCGCGGCCCAGGTGGTGGTTTCAGCCTGGCCAAACCTCCATCGGAGATCATGATCTACGATGTCTTCAAGCTCTTCGAGCGTGAAGCGGACGGCGACTTATGCCCCTTCGGTGGCGGCATTTGCGGCGTTGGAGTGAACTGTGCACTTCACGAGAAGTTGGCTCGAGTGCAGGATGCGGTCAATCACATCCTCCACGAGACCACCTTCGAGGTCTTCCGCAAGGCGTATCAAGATGATGGCCTGCGCCCCACCCAGCCTCACGAAGTCCAAGAGCACCACGACCGCGAGACCTTCCGCGCTCCTTACAAGCGCAAAGGTTTCCCATAAAGAGTCTGGGCCTAGTCCACAGGCCGGATGGTCAGCCCACCCGAAGAACGCAACTCCAACTCGAAGTTGTGGCCTGGCTCTAATTTGATGAACGGCGCTTCGCCGTGCATAGCGCGAACACCACTTTCGCGAACTACGCTGGGGTTCAGTGCGTATTCCCAGAACCGCGCCCATAAGTCGCGATGGAAGACGTCGTCGGCGTGCTCAGGGGAATAGGATTGCGGGTACTGCCCCACCGCATCCAGCGGGAAGCCGTCAGCCGGTGCTTGGTACTCGCCGAAGATGCGGCGGAAGAGCAGAAGGCTGCTGCCCTTGATCAAGTCATTGTTGGCGACAAAGTCATCATCGAACTTGATAATCAAGGCTTCGAAGTAGGCGGTGTCGCCATCGATCTCGAGCTCTTGGCCAGTGCCTAGCGCTTGGCCGTCGGGGCCAACTTCATAAAACCGCAGCCGCGTGCTCATGCCGCCAGGTTGATCGGGGCGCTCTTCTTGTTCAAGCACCTCGACGCGGGCGACGCGCTTGCGGGCACGCAAGAAATCCAACTGCAGATTACGGGTCTGCAGCTCTTGTTCCAACTCGCTGATACGTGATTCCAGCAACTCGGTGTTGCCTGAGAAGACGTCGCTCAATGCGAAGAAGCTGCCCGCCCCCATCACGATGCCGAGGCCAATTACCGGGATGATTTTTGCCATAGCTATTTCAGCTACGCACCATATCCATTTGGAAGACAAAAAAAAACCGGCCGCCCAAAAAAGGCGACCGGGTGGGGGGTCAGCAAAAGATTACCGAGAAGCCCAGTTACCTCCAACTAAGCTCCTCGGTAATCTCATATACAGGCATCCGCGGATAAGAGAACCGTGGGATTCCCCGTTTCCTATAAGTTGCCGCCGAAGTACGAATTCCCAAAAAAACTTCGAGGTTTCGAAAAGTTCTCGCAAAGCATTGTTTTAAAGCGACTTACGGCGCGCCCATCGAAATCTCTCAGACTCGTTACAATCGCCCGCTTATAGCTAAGCCTGAGAATCAGACCACCGTCAAGATTCAGCCAAACAGCTGAGCAACGACCGCGCTTCCCTACAACTTGATCAAACGCAGGGCGTCGGCAATGACAACGAAACCGCTGGCACCTGCGTTACTGATGCCGAAAGTGGTGGTGGAACCTGCCGGTAAGAAAACGCTGCCGAGTACATTCCATTGTCCGCCGTTGACCTGTTGATTCACGGTGGCGGTGCGCAGATTACTGTTCAACAAGGCGCCCACCAAGGTGGCAGGGTTGCGATTGCTTCCTGCCGGCCACCAGATGGAAACTTGGTAAGTACCTGAGCTTGGAATATTGGGGGTCCACATCGCGCGCGCTTGGGCGGTGCCGGTACTGGCCCAACGATAATCAGGACCGTAACGTCCGGCGGCACTATTCGACGTGGTCCAACTGCCGGTGTAACTGGCGGCACCGTTATCCAAGATGATCGTGGTGCCACCGCCGTTGATGCGATTCTCAACACGCGTGCGTAACAGCGGTAACTCCGCATAAGCCAAGTCACCTGGACATGCGGTGCTGGAGACATCCCTGTGACCATAGAGGTTGTTCTCCACCGCGCCCAAACCGGCGTACCACGACGAGCCGAGGGGATTGATGTTCTGTTGATCGCACTTCCACGCTGCCAACTCCACGAAGGAGTCCTTCATGGCAGTGGTCAAGGTGTGGTTATAGGGAGCATGGAAGTAGCCCATCATGGACACCCCCATCGAACCGCAGTTGTAACCGTCATGTGCGCCGCGCACGTTGTCGCCGCCACCGCGCCCTTCGAAGATGTCCCCATGCGGGCAGATCAAATAGTTGTAGCCGATGTCACACCAACCGCGCGTGACCATGTGATAGACCTGCGTGGCCTTCACGTTGGCGGCACATTGTGACCAAGAGGTACTGGCGTATTCCGACGCCGACGCCGTGTGGTGCAAAGCCACATGGGTGGTATTGCAGTAACTCGGCGTACAGCTGGCCGCGTTTGCTCCCCAACTGCTACGACTGAAGACTGGTGGTTTGTTGACTGCAGTTTGTGGTGGCGGCACGGCGGATGCGCCAGCACGAGCACTTGCTCCGGTGGATGGTGCGAAGACGGATCCGGCCTTGGCAACGGGAGTTTCCACGGCAATCCAAATCGCACGCAAGGAGTTCGGTAAGGAAGACGAATTCGAACGGATCAATAAACCGCTGCAATCCGATGTGGCTCCGTGCACCAAAGCCGAAAGATGCCGCGCGCCCAGCTGATGACTGCTCAAATCCTCCGCGTCCACAACCGGCCACCACGGCCCTGGATGACCATCGGCATTGAGGATGGCCACCTCCAACAATGGCAGTGCACCACGCCATTCGAAGCCGACGGAATGAAATGGTGCGGGGCTCAACAAGATCTGCTGCTCAGCTGCCGGAAGAGGCATCGGAGAGGTCATTTGGAGGGCGAAGAGCAGGAACAGCATTTCTCCAAGATAAGAGGGCCGCGATGTGGTTTTCACCACAAAATCCGCGCAACCTCGGGGTTTTATTGTTTATCTTTGAGTTGCAGCTCTGCTCACCGGGGCTGTGCTCGTCATGAAATACCTACTCCCAACCTGTCTGTCTTTGGCCGCCATCGCTGCCTTGCCTCGTTCGGCAACAGCGCAAGAAGCCAAGGCAGTGAACTTCAACTTCAAGCAAGTCAAGAAGTGGGACACCAAGCTCCCGAACGAGACCTGGAAGACCATCGGTTCCTACCTTGAGATCGCCAACGGCCATGAGAAAGGATTCGTGGTCGAAAACGGTCCGTTCAAGTTGATCATCGATAGCGATGGCAACGGCAAGCCTGATGAAGTCATCAAGGGTCTCGGCGGCGAGGCATTGCTTAAGGGCAAGCACAAGGATGGCGAGAAGTTCCAGTACGCGGTGCGCGTGCGCAAGGAACGCGATAACTGGCAGTTCGCCTGCGGCGGTGTGATGACTGGCAAGATCAACGGCGTTCCCGTCTCGCTGATCGACCAGAACAACAACGGTGTATGGAATGAGGTCGGCACCGACGCCATGGTCGTCGGCAAGTCCTCGGCAGCGAGTTATCTGTCGAAGGTCATCAACATCAAAGGTGAGTTGCTGGAGTTCTCCGCAAGTGAAGATGGTTCCTCGATCATCGTGACTCCTTACCAAGGTGAAGCTGGCATCCTTAACGCGGTCGAGAAGTACAACACCAAGGGCAAGCTCACCAGCGCAGTGTTCAGCTCGCGCGATCGTGAAGTCTCCTTCGAGTTGTCACAGGCCAATAAGGGAATGCTCGTTCCGATCAACGAGTACGAACTGACCAGCGCCACGGCCTCCAAGAGTTCCGAGCATGTGCGCATCCGCCGCGGTTCGATGCGCGGCATCACCATCAAGGGTGGCGATGAGCAGATCATCCAGTGGGGTGGCCCACTGCGAATCGAGTTCACCCATCACCGCACCGATGACGAGAGCATCACCGTGAACCTGCCCACCTTCTACGGCGACGCCGAAGAGGAGTACTACGATTTCTATCCAGGCGGCAAGTCGCCATCGATCCTGGTCACCGACAAGAAGACCGGCAAGGAAGTCTGGTCCGGTAAGTTCTGCGAGTCGTGAGGTGGCTCTCTCTCCCCGACACCCGTGCCGGTGCCGGAAGGACAAGAAGTTGAGATCGCCATGGAAATGCAGCGCAAGCTGTTCGGCCCAATGAGCGGCTCCCCTCGCAAGGAGAAGGTCCGTGGTCCAGTGACCACTTCCGGAGGAGTCGAAGGCAAGTAATACTGCCTTTGCTCAGCGCTGAATAAGCCAAAGCCCCTAGAGCACGATTGCTCTAGGGGCTTTCTTCATGAATCCTCTATCAACAACAACGAACAACAAAGTCAAAAGTTGAAAGTCGCATCAAAACGAATGCGGTACACCGTGTCATCGGTATAACCCGCAAGCATCTCCTTCGGTTCGGAGATCAACGTATAGAGCTGGACCACCATGCCGTCGCCGAAACCTTCGCGCCAACCGACCACATGGGTCTTGTAGTTGGTGGGCAACAAGGTGTCATCCTGCGAAACCAAAGTCATGATGGCATCCTGCTCCATGGTCGTGAATGAGTAATAGAACTTACCCAGATCAGTGTCCATGCCTGCGCCCAGTGAGAAGCCACTATCCCCCACGCCATCGGCGGCGCTGAGGTTATTGATCATCTCGGCACTGAAGGTTAGGTCACCAGTGTAGAAAGCCAGGATTTTGTCGAGGATATGGAAGTCCGACGCCAACTCCGTTCCATTCATGGCATTGCCGCGATAATCCGCGAGGATCACGCCGCTGCCTCCGGGTGTCTGATCACCGAAGAATGTGTAGTTACTGCTGAACTCGAGCAGCCCATCCTTGCCGGTCTCTTTACGCACACGCAACCCGGCCACCGAAGTCCACGCATCTGAAGAGTTGCTCTGCTCCAGCAGCGCATACTCGGCGAACAGGAACTCAAGGCGATCGATCTCGCCGACGTCATCCCACTTCCAATTCAACGCCAAGCCTTCTGGTTGAAGGTCAAGGTCCCAGACTGCATCCGCGAACAACGGGTTGCGGAAGACCGGGTTGTTGAACTTACCACCAGTCGCCGTGAAGTACGGCATGTCGGTCGGCGTGTAGTGGAAGAACAAGCGATCCAGGGAAAGCTGGAAGGAGTCGAAGACGCGACCCAGGTCCTGGTGCGAGCTGTTCGGGTAATCAGGATTACCGGTGATCAGGCGCACACCTGCTGTGACCTCTTCGTTGAAGCGGTAGTTCGCGCCGGCGCGGAAGCGGATGCGCTCGCGGTGATGGTCCACCGTGCCGGGTGCACGATCGTTCATCTCCACATGCCAGCGGAAGTCGCCGTAGAAATCCCACGGACTGGCCTCGGTCGAAGCTTGCTGCGCGGTGGCAGCGCTAGTTAAAAATAGGGGTGCGGCGAAAACGCTGGCCGCAATCAGCAGTCTGGAAGCGGAGATGTTCATGGAACTCCAAGCCAAACGCGTTTGCTCTCACGAGCGGGGTTTTACCTTGCGGTCAGTGAGACACCCGAAAGCGCCTCACTCGTAGTGCTGAAATCTAGTTCAGCAGAATCCGAACCTAGAAGTTCAGGTTCCAATCGATGCGGAAGCGGTAGACGGTGTCATCTACTGCGCCTGCGAGCATCTCGTTAGGCTCGGAAGCCATGACCCAAACGTGCAGACCGCTGTTGTCGGTCAGAGGCATCTTCCAGCCAAGCATGTGAGAATCGAAGTTGGTCGACATCAGCAGGTCATCCTGCGAGACGGCGGTCAACACTGCATCCTGCTCGATGGTTGCGTAGGTGTAGTAGAACTTGCCAGCATCGGTCTTCACCGCACCACCAAGAGCCATACCGGTATCACCAATGCCATCAGCAGCGCGTTGGTTGCTGATTAGTTCTGCAGACACGACAAAGTTATCGACGTTGAAAGCTGCAACAACATCGACGATGCCGTAATCGGAAGTGGTCTCTGCACCAGTCAAGGCGTTGCCGTGAGCACCAGTGGAGAGGTCGCCAGAGATCTGACCAGTGCTGCCATCTGGGGTCAGGTCGCCAAAGAAGGTGTAGCTCACGCCAAAGTCAACGCTGCTGTCTTCGCTGGTGTTCTTGCTGAGATTGAATCCTAGCAAGGTTGCCCATGCATCTTCGCCGCCGGCCTGCTCCAGGACTGCAACTTGACCACCGTAGAAACGGAAGCCTTCGAGGATGCCACAGTCGTCATCGCAACCGTAGACGAAACCGATACCTTCAGGCTGTACGTCTGCATCCCAAACGAACTCACCGTAAACAGGGTTACGGAAGATTGGGTTTGCGAACTTACCACCAACGAGAGTCAGGCCATCGACTTCTTCTGGCTGGTAAGCGAAGAACAAGCGATCGAGGCTGATCTCCATCGAGTTGAACACGTTACCGAGATCAACGTGTGGGTTGTTCGGATCATCAGCGTTACCGGTGATGGCGCGCACACCCAAGGTGACACGATCGCTGAAGTCGTAGGTGGCGCCGACACGGAAGCGCATGCGCTGACGATGACGATCTTCCATGCCCACGTTGTCGTTGAACTCGAGGCGGAAGCGGAAGTCACCGTTGAAGGACCACTTGGACTCTGGGTCCATGTTCAGGACATCGCCCTGAGCGGTAGCCGTACTGGTTGTGAACGCTGCGATAGCCAAGGTGCTAGCAGCGATGAGACTGGTTTTTGACAAGGGGTTGTTCATTCTTTCAACTAACTGGAGTCGCCCAGTGGCGACTTGCCGGATAGTATAGATAATCCAGACCTTTCTGTCCCTTTTTCGGGGCACTTTGATTGCCCTACACTGACACCATGGAAGCCCCTTGGCCCTGGGTAGTAATCGGCTCCGGATTCGGGGGCAGCGTGGCTGGTTTGCGGCTAGTCGAGAAGGGTCACCGGGTTCTGATGATCGAACAAGGCGGGCGCTTTCAAGCCAGTGACTACCCTCGTTCGAACTGGAATTTGCGTCGTTGGTTATGGGCGCCGGCTTTTGGTTGCCGCGGCATTTTTCGGATCTCTTTATTCCGTCATCTGACCGCCTTTTCTGGAGTTGGCGTTGGTGGTGGCTCGTTGGTTTATGCCAATACCCTCCCCACTCCGCCTGATCGTTTTTTTGAATCTCCGAACTGGCAACATCTGGCAGATTGGAAGCAGGATCTTGCCCCCTTTTATGAAACGGCGTTGGAAATGCTCGGTGCAACCGAGACTCCCTTTCTGACCGCCCCCGATCTGGCGCTGCAGAAAATCGCTTTGGAACGGGATCAGGCCGAGCGCTTCAGGCCAACGCGCGTGGCGGTGTATTTTGGCGAGGAGGATCAGACCGTCGACGACCCCTATTTCAATGGCGAAGGCCCAACCCGGACTGGCTGCAATCGCTGCGGCGGTTGCATGATTGGTTGCCAGAACAATGCCAAGAACTCACTCGACAAGAACTACCTATATCTGGCAGAGAAACGCGGCTTGGAAATTCAGGCAGATACGCGCGTGGTGGCGGTTCGCCCCCATCCTGAGGGTGGCTATACCTTGGAGCTTGAGCACTCCTTCTCACGCTGGAGTTGGGTGAAACGGCCCCAAAAGCGCACGATACGGGCCGAGAAGGTTGTTTTTTCTGGTGGGGTGCTTGGAACTGTGCCACTCCTGCAGGAAATGGCTGCCGACCCGAATGGCATGCCCAACCTCTCCCCCAAGCTCGGCAATCGCGTCCGCACCAATTCGGAAGCGCTGATGGGCGTCATCAACAAGGATGCCAAGGAGGACCTTTCCACCGGCGTGGCGATCGGCTCGATCTATCAAACCGACGAGTACTCGCACATCGAGCCGGTCCGCTATCCATCTGGCTCCGGCTTCTTCCGCCTGCTAATCGCCCCACATGCACCAGGCAACAACTTCGTGGCACGCTTGGTGGCGGGAGTGGTGAACTTTGCCAAGAAGCCATGGGCATGGATGCGCACGTTGCTGATTCGCGACTTTGCTGCCAACTCGGCGATTTTGCTCTACATGCGCAGCACCGAATCAACCTTGCGGCTGCGTCGGGGTGGGTTGTTCGGCATGAAGACCGAATTGGAAGAGGGTCCGGCTCCGTCGGCCAATATGCCGCCGGCTACGGAACTGGCGGAAGACGTCGCCAAAGAGCTCGACGGCGTGACCGGCAGTCTAGTTTCGGAAAGCCTCTTGGGCATTCCGAGCACGGCGCATATCCTGGGGGGTTGCTGCATGGGCGCCACCCCCTCAGAGGGTGTGATTGATTCTCAGAATCGCCTGTTCGGCCACCCGGATTGTTACGTGGTCGATGGCTCGGCCATCTCCGCCAACCCTGGGGTTAACCCTTCCCTCACCATCACTGCACTTGCAGAACGCGCGATGTCTTTCATCCCGCCGGCTTCGGCCTAGATAGAGCTTCATGGACCAGCTACTCACCGAAATCCTGGATATTGCCCAGGAGCTGCTCGACGACGAAGAAACCTCGGCGCCAATGCCGCGGATCACTCCGGACGAGATGCGCCAACGCGTGGACTTGTCCTTGCAAAAGACCGGCCTGCCGACCGACCAAGTGTTGGAGCGCATGCGCCTGGTCGTGCGCAACACGCCGCGCACCTCGAACCGTCGTTTCTACAACCAGCTGTTCGCCGGCCGCCAAGTGCTGTCGAGCGCGGCTGAAATGTTGACCGGCCTCTTGAACGTGTCGATGTACACCTACAAGATCGCCGGACCGATGATCCTGATCGAGGATGAGGTGCTCACGCGCATGTGCCGCTTCGCTGGCTTCCCTGAAGGTGAGGGCATCTCGGTGCCCGGTGGTTCGATGGCAAACCTAGTCGGCATGATGCTGGCTCGTAACCGCGCCATGCCGGGCATTCGTGAGAACGGTTCCGACGGCCGCCCATTGACCTACTACGTTTCCGAACTCGGTCATTACTCGGTTTCTAAGAACACTGGAATCCTCGGCACTGGACGCGCCAACCTACGCAAGATTGCCGTCGATGAGATGGGCCGCATGTGCGTCGATGCTCTCGCCGCCGCGATCGAGAAAGACCTGGCCGATGGCGCAGTGCCCTGTGCTGTGATCGCGACCATGGGTACCACAGTGCTCGGTGAGTTCGATCCGCTGCGCGAGATCGCTGCCGTCACCAAGAAGTATGGAATCTGGCTGCATGCTGATGGCGCTTACGGCGGCACCATGTTGTTGAACTCCGAGGGCCGCAAGTTGCTCGATGGTCTGGAGCTGGCGGATTCCCTGACTTGGGATGCGCACAAGACCATGGGCATTCCGTTGATGTGCTCGATGCTGCTGACACGCGAACGCGGTTTGCTGCGCGCCGATCTGAACGAGGCTGCTGATTATCTCTTCCAAGCCGATGATGATCTGTTGAATCCAGGCACTCGCTCCTTGCAATGCGGTCGCCGTAACGATGCCTTCAAATTGTGGGCAGCATGGTTGGGTCTCGGCGATGAAGGTTGGGAGAAGCGCACTGCCAAGCAACTGCATCACGCCAAGTACGCTGCAGCACGCATCAACCGTGAAGAGAAGATGACTTTGTGTCAGGAGCCTGCGTCGTCCAACATCTGCTTCAAGGTCGAGGGCGCGGATGCCGCAGAGGTCTGTGGCAAGCTTCACGAATCCGGCCAAGCCTTAATCGGTTATGGCGTGGTACGCGGCGAAGAGGTCTTCCGCCTCGTGACCGTGAACCCACACATCGAAGAAGTCGATCTCGATCGCTTGTTCGACGAGATCCTCGCTGCCAGCGGTTTCTAATCGCAGCGCAACCAGCTCGGTTGACAAATCCGAGCGTCCACCAGTCCATCCGTGCTCAAGCAGCGTCAAATCTTCCAGCTATGGTTGCCCTTGGCAGCCAGTTGGTTGTTGATGGGTGCAGAAGGACCGCTGTTCACTTGGTGCGTGGGCGGCATGGAGGCACAGAAAACCAATCTTGCGGCCTTCGGCAGCATCGCCTTCCCGATCTCCTTGGTGATCGAAGGACCGATCATCATGTTGCTTGCGGCATCCACTGCCTTATGTCGCGACTGGACTTCTTATCGCAAGGTGCGGCGCTTCATGATCTGGGCATCGGTGGCGCTGACGGCATTGCATGTGCTCGTTGCCTTTACGCCGTTGTATTACGTGGTGGTCGGCAACATCCTCGGCATACCGGAAGAGTTCCACGCTGCAGGGCGCATCGGCTTGATGATCCTTACGCCATGGACTGCGGCAATCGCTTATCGAAGATTCCTGCAAGGCGTGTTGATCCGCTTCGGGCAGTCGCGCATGGTGATGATGGGCACCATGGTGCGCTTGGCGGTCTTGCTCAGTGCGCTGGTGATCGGCCGAAGCTACAGCGATTGGAGCGGCATCGCGGTCGGCGCAACGGCAGTCGCACTCGGAGTCACCGCCGAAGCCTTCTTCGCGCGTTGGGCAGTCGGCCCGGTGTTACGCGAACGTATGCCGCAGCTCGATCCCGCCGCCGACATCATCACGCGCAAGTCTTTCCTGCAGTTCTACCTGCCGCTGGCCATGACGCCGTTGCTGACCTTGTTCATCGGTCCAGCTGGCGCAGCTGCAATGTCGCGCATGCCGGTGGATGACCTTTCCCTTGCCGCATGGCAAGTGGTGCATGCCTTGGTCTTCCTGACGCGCAGCACCGGCTTCGCCTTCAATGAAGTGGTGGTTGCGAAACTGGATCAACCTGGCGCACGCACGGCCTTACGACGCTTCGCCGTCGTGGTGGCACTGTGCACTTCCAGCTTGTTGGCCTTGATTGCGTTGACACCTTTGTCTGATTTCATCCTTGGCGATGTCTACAACCTGGAACCGGACTTGCGCCATGTTTGCGCCACGGCATTGCTGTTCGCGATTGCCATGCCGTTCTACCAAGTCTTTCAGAGTTTCTACCAAGGCCAGTTGGTGCATGCCAAGCAAACACGCGGTATCACCGAAGCCGTAGCGATCTATGTATGCCTGGCTCTGACGGGGCTATTCGTGGGCGTGCAATGGGGTGCCTTCACTGGCATCTACACCACCATCACCGTTTTCAGTATTGGTGGCATTACGCAGACCTTGTGGTTGGCCCGACGCACACACGCGGTCAACCGGGCGGCCTAAGGGAATCCGGGATTGCTGAGATCGGATCCATCTCGATCCTACAGTTCTCATAATCCAGTGCCATCCATTGGGTGACGTCTTCAGACGGCAGGAGTTGCGTCCAATCCACGGTGCTCAAATCACGAGTGCCTTTCACCAGGTCCAAGCGAAAATCCCACAGGTATTGTTCCTGGTCAAAACAAATCCAAACTTGACCGGTAACGCAATCACCGCAAAGACCAAAGTGATAATCCTGAGGAAGGAAGCCGTCGCACCAAAGGGTCTGCTCCATTAAAGACAATGCCTGGGGTTGATTTCAGATATGCCCAAAAACAATCCCAATTGGAAAATCCCAAATCCGCCTTCAAGGATCTTCGTCATAATCGCGTGACATTGGCGACTGAAGAATGAGAGCCTCTTCGAAAATGTGGGTTGTGGGAAGCTGGATTCCTTCCGGTAAAGGCGTTGGATCCAAGGCGGGCGGCGGAGATGCCATCAAACCTTTTTCATCCATCAACGCTTTCGCCTCCGCTGGGGTGCGATCCAGAATGAAACCTGATTCTTTGCGCACCCACCAAAGATCCACCGCGCAGAAAAGGACAACCTCGACCTCACTGCCATCTTTCAGAATGACCTGAATCTTCTTGTCTGGGCGACAGCCGTAGGCGACCCTCCCTGAGTCCCCTTCCAGATAGAATCAATTGGTCGAGACCCTTGGCCGCAAGAGTAGCTCTTCCAAATCCAAGAGAGTCTCTTCACCTGCCCAGCCAAGGCCTGGGTTCGCCTCTGGGTCATCCGTTCCATCATTCTTGGGGAACTCCACAAGGTAATAAAACAACTGCGCCGAGTGAACCACCTTCGTTTGTGGAACCGTTTCTATGACTGTATCCACAACCGGCTCAGCGACCACATCCTCTACCGATTCCGTACAGGCAACAAAAGCCAAGACTGCATAACGCAACGATCCATCCAATTCGCATGGCGTCGTCTAAGCGCTCAGCAATGTGCCGGTTACGACTTCATCGCCGCGACTTCTTCGGCCAAGTCCTTGAGCCCTTTATGGAAGGCGGCCATTGAGAACTTGTCGGCTTGCGCTTGCAGCACTTTCGGATTCCAAGTCATGGACTCACACTTCTCAATCGCTTTGACAACGTCTTCGACGCGCTGCTCGGGAAAGTGAATGCCCGATTCGCCATCGACCACGGTCTCTGCAGTGCCGGCTTTACCAAGCGCAACCACAGGGCGCCCGGCTGCGAGTGCTTCGACCGGAGCAATGCCAAAGTCCTCTTCCGGTGGAAACACGAAGCCACGGCAGCCGGCTACGAGCTTCAGCATTTCTTCATCGGAAACAAAGCCAAGGAACTCGGTGTTCGGCCCCGCCTCCTTGCGGAACTTCTCCAACAACGGACCGGCACCTGCCACCTTCAATGGTAAGCCCAACTTCTCGCAAGCGTCGACCACCAAGTCGACACGTTTATAACCTTCAAGACGCAGTGCGGTGAAATAGTAATCACCACGCTCCACACCAACCGCAGCTTGGCGGAATGGCTCCACATCCACAGGCGGATACAACACACGCGAAGGCTTGTCGTAAGCATCCTTGACCATCTTGGCCACATAGTCGGAAATCGCCACGTACATATCCGGCGAATGTTTGTGCTTCTGATCCCAACGCTTGAAGCGCGACACGGTGGCCTTCAGGATCGGGCGCAAGATCGGCGGATAGCCGGACAGGAACATATCCTGTCGATCGTAAGCGAACATTGCCGGACGGTAGATGTAGCTCAAATGCGGCACATGCGCCGGTGCTTCGAGGTTCTTCATAAAAGAAACCGAAGAGCTCATCAACAGGTCCACGCCATCCCAATCGATGCGCTTACTCAAGCGATCAACCATGCCTTGGAACAACGGCAATGGCCAACGGTATTTCTCCGGCGGCACCTTGCCCTGCAACCATGAGGAATGAATATCCCAGCCTTCATACTGCGACAACTCCTCAGCCAACAAAGTATGGATTGGCGCATCCGGCCACAAACGATGCATCTCCTCGAGCACCTTATCGGCGCCACCGTGGCGAATGAAATCGTGGGCGATGACGAGCTTCATGCTTGCGACAAATCTTCGCCCGACGCCAGCCGTGTACGTGCATCGACTGCGAGTTCATCGAGCAGGCCATCAAGATCGAGCACCGGCGCGGCACCCAACAGCTTTGCGATGCGCGTGGTGTCACCGACTAAGCGGTCGGCGTCGGCGGAACCACGCATGCGGTCTTCATCTTGGACCACGCGGATGTCACCTTCAAAGCGCTGCAGCAATCCATTCAATAGATCGCCAATTGAATGCCCAACACCAGAACATACGTTGACCAGATCCACCTCCCCCGCCTTTGGCAATAGGGCAAGGTAAGTTTGCAGCACGGTACGCACGTGCAAGAAATCGCGCACGCCGCCTAGCCAACCGACGGGCAGTTCGCCGCCACCGGCTTGCTCCAACTTTGCCAAACGCATGGCGAAAGATGGCAAGGCGAAGTTCGGCAGTTGCCCAGCACCGGTGTGATTGAATGGGCGCACCACAGTTACGCGCGCACCGCGATCGCGGAAGCCTTGCGCCATGGCCTCGCCGTCGAGCTTGGTACGGCCGTAGACATTGACCGGCTCCAAGGGTTCCTCTTCGCGCAGCGGTTCGGCAGCCGGACGATAAACGTGACCGGAAGACACATGCACGATCGGGCATTGCGGCCACAGCTCTAACAACTGCTCATAAAAGCGTGCCGGGCCATCGACGTTGATCGCCTGAGCGAGCTCCGGGTTAGCCTCGCATGCTGGCGGTGAAGACAACGCAGCCAAGTGAATCAATCCACTTGGTTCCGGCAAGTCCTTCAGCGCCGCAACCGCCTCGCCAGGTTTGCGACTTGCAGCAGCTGCAAGGTCCAACGGCGCGAAGGTGCCGCCACCAAGACTGGCTTCGGTCTCGGGCAGTCCTAAAGCTGCCCAAGCCTGCGATTCGGCATTCAATTCACCACGCAACCAGCTCCCGACGAAGCCGTCGGCGCCGGTAAGCCAAACGCTAGCCATTGGTTTAGGCTAGCCCTTCAGGCAGCGAGCCGCGGGTTGGACCATTGCCCATCACCATGCGGCGCTTGAGGTCGGCGTCGACCATCATCTCGACCAAGCCTTGGAAATCGACTTCTGGCACCCAACCGAGGGTGTCCTTGGCTTTGCTTGCGTCGCCGAGCAGCAGCTCGACTTCTGCGGGGCGGAAGAACTTAGGATCAACCACTACGAAGTCTTCGTAGTTAAGACCGACGCGCTCGAAGGCGATCTTGCAGAACTCACGGACCGACTGGGTGGTACCAGTGGAGATGACGTAATCATCTGGAGTGTCGTGCTGCAACATCAAGTGCATGCCGCGGACGTAATCGCCGGCGAATCCCCAGTCGCGACGTGCATCCAAGTTGCCCAAAGCCAACTGATCCTTCTCGCCGAAAACAATCGCGGCGACGTGATCGGAGATCTTGCGGGTCACGAACTCCAGGCCACGGCGTGGCGACTCGTGATTGAACAGGATTCCGGAGCAGGCGAACATGTCGTAGCTCTCACGGTAGTTGACCGTGGCCCAGTGGCCGTACACCTTGGCCACACCGTAAGGCGAGCGTGGGTGGAAGGGAGTGCGCTCAGTCTGTGGAGTCTCGAAGACGTCGCCGAACATCTCGCTGGAAGATGCTTGGTAGAAGCGCGCGTTGGGAGCACTCAGACGCACTGCCTCGAGCATGCGAGTTACGCCAAGGCCAGTGACCTCGCCGGTGTGGATTGGCTCGTGGAAGGATGCGTGCACGAAGCTCTGCGCGGCCAAGTTGTAGACCTCGTCGGGCTTGAACTCATCCATCACGCGCATCAGCGACGACTGATCCATCAAATCGCCATGGCACATCGTGATCCTGTCCTCGATATGCGCAAAGCGCGAGGTATCAGGAGTGGCCGAGCGGCGCATCATGGCCACAACCTTGTAGCCAAGATCCAGAAGGTGTTCAGCCAGGTAGGAACCATCCTGACCTGTGATGCCGGTAATGAATGCAGTCTTCATGCTAATGGGTGGTGAGTGTGACGCGAGCGACGCGTCGAGGAGATTTTAGGCCGACCTGCGGGCAAAGACGACCTATTTTGCGCCTTCAGCCGCCTGTTGATTGAGTTTCTTCTCGAGCTTTGCCCAAGAGTCACGCAATGCAACCGTGCGGTTGAATACCACCTTATCGGCATTGGAATCGCGGTCCTGGCAAAAATAACCGCTGCGCTCGAACTGCACGAGCTCGCCGGCAGGGATATCGGCTAGGCATGGCTCCAGCTTGGCGTTCACCACTTCTAGCGAATCTGGGTTCAGATCGTCGAGGAAATCGCCGTTGGCGCCGGGTATCGGCTCGCGGAAAAGGTGATCGTAGAGGCGAACTTCACTGTCGACGGCATGCGCAGCCGAAACCCAATGAATGGTGCCTTTGACCTTGCGGCCGTCTTCGGTGTTGCCGCCTTTGGACTCCGGATCGTAGGTGCAACGCACCTCGGTGATCTCGCCGTTGTCATCTTTGTCGAAGCCAGTGCAAGTGAGGTAGTAGCCGTAACGGAAACGCACCTCCTGACCCGGCTTGAGGCGGAAGTACTTGCGCGGCGCCTCCTCACGGAAGTCATCGCGCTCGATCCACAACTCGCCGCTGAATGGAATCTCACGGGTGCCGAGTTCCGGCTTGCCAGGGTGGTTCATGGCCTCGACCATTTCCACATGACCTTCAGGCCAGTTCTCGATCACAACCTTCAGGGGTCGTAGTACTGCCATGCGACGGTGAGCGACATCGTTCAGGTCGTCGCGCAGAATGGATTCCAGCAGCGAAATATCGACCGTGCCTTCGGTGCGCTTGATGCCGATGGTGGCGCAGAACTTGCGGATTGCCGCAGGGGTGAATCCACGTCGGCGCATGCCACTGAGGGTGGGCATGCGTGGGTCATCCCAGCTTTCCACGCGACCTTCATCCACCAACATCTTCAACTTGCGCTTGGATGTCATGGTGTAGGTCAGGTTCAGGCGCGCGAACTCGTACTGACGCGGGACTGCGGGTACTGGCAGGTGCTCGACAAACCAGTCATACAGCGGGCGATGGTTTTCGAACTCCATCGTGCACAACGAATGGGTGATCCCCTCAATGGCATCGGACTGGCCATGCGCAAAATCGTACATCGGGTAGATGCACCAAGCATCTCCGGTGCGCGGGTGGCTGCGATGCTGAATGCGGTAGATCGCCGGATCGCGCAGCACCATGTTGGGCGACGCCATGTCGATCTTGGCGCGCAGGATCTTGGCACCATCTTCAAACTCCCCCGCCCGCATACGCGCAAACAAGTCCAAGCTTTCTTCAGCCGGACGATCGCGATAAGGGCTGTTCACACCTGGGTTCTGCAAGTCGCCGCGGTTCTTGCGCATGTCCTCGGCGGTCTGCTCCTCTACATAGGCAAGGCCCTCGCGGATCAAGTGGCAAGCCCATTCGTACAACTGCTCAAAGTAATCCGATGCGTGGTAGAGATGCTCGCCCCAATCGAAACCAAGCCAACGTACATCTTCCTTGATGGCGTCGATGTAGTGCTGCTCCTCTTTCGACGGATTGGTATCGTCGAAGCGCAAGTTGCAGCGCCCGCCGAATTCGGCAGCAACGCCAAAATCCAGGCAGATCGCCTTGGCGTGGCCCACATGCAAGTAGCCATTGGGCTCCGGTGGGAAGCGCGTGACAATGGACTTGTGCTTCCCGGAGGCTAGATCCTCCGTGATGATGGTACGGACAAAATCCGTTGCGCTTTCCTTCTCAGTCATGGGATTAATCGCCTCTGGCGAAGCGCATAGATTAGCATCGCGCCAAAATTGGAGGCAGCTCCACCGGCTAGGCCGACGGAGCTGCAAATGCGCTTCAACCGCGAGGTTTACCAGTTCACGGTGGCCATCACCTCTGGACGCGCCATGCCGGTGCGGAACCACGAGCGAATCAGGTCTTTACCGGTGTCCTTCAGGTGTGCAACCGAGCCGTCGTTGCCCAGGAACAAGAACGACAAGTACTCCCAAGACGTGCTCTGGTAGACCAAACGGATAACCGCGTGGTCGGCTCCAGCTGGTGGGTTCATGGTGAACTCATCCCAGTAATCGAACTTGCCGCCAGGGCCAGGGTTGCCGTATTGCGTGGCAGGAACCGGCAGGCAGTTACGAATCAGCGACTCGTCGTAGTCCATGTTGTACGGCGGGATGCGGTTGTCGCTGATCACCACGTTGTTCAACGCAAAGTGGAAGGATTCCGCGATCGTTCCTGGAGGC
>JAAESM010000019.1 GCA_024229395.1 Planctomycetota bacterium
AACTACGACATCAGCATTGACGAGGTCGAAGAACACTTCCGTGAAGAATCGCCGCATTACTTCCGGACGCCCGACGCGGTGGCTGAGAAGCTGTACGTCGATATCGACTGCCGCCGGTACAAAGACATGCCGCAGCACACCCACGAACCGTTCCATCCCGAGAACATCCGTAAGCCGTGGCTGCGCAGTTGGGCGAACTTCGGGACGCTTGCCGGCCGGATCCACAACGACGTCGATACCTTCATGTGGGAATATGCCGGCAGCACGCCGATGCTGCGTCGAGTCGATGGAGCCAAGGTTCCGGTGTTCCAGGGCAAGGATCGCATGGTGGCTGGGTTTACGCCCAACGCCGAAGCGGTCGCCAACCCGCCACGGACTCTGGAACTGTGGATCAAGCGCGATAAGAACGAAAACCTCGTCAAGGACGTCAAGGAAGTCGCCTTGGAATGGGGTGAGTTCCAGTTGACCGGAACCATGCTGGAACAGTCGGGCGTCGAGACCGACGGTAAATGGCGACATGTCGTGGTTCTCTTCCCCGAACCGACCACTCCTGCTCCGCCGCGGTTCTACAACTGGGAGAACTACAAGAAGGTCTGGCTGGCAGGGCAAACCATTGATCAAGAAGACCCTGGCAAGAGGAGAGAGGAAGAGAGAAAATTAATCAGTGAAATGGATGAACGGCTTGCCGCCGCCGCGAAGGAAGAAGCCAACTACGAAGCGGAAGTGTTTGTCGACGGCAAGCCGGCCGGCAAGATCAACGGCTTGCTGCGTCTGATTGAGCGCGACCGCTTGCACCTGGGCGGCCATT
>JAAESM010000020.1 GCA_024229395.1 Planctomycetota bacterium
CCGCCACCTTGCCCGCCACCTTGCCCACCACCACCGCTGCGACTGCCGCCACTATTGCGGCTACCACCGCTACCACCGCCACCGCCGCCACCACTACGACGTCGGCTACCGCCACCGCCTTTGCCAGCTCCGGCACGCGAAGCGCCTGGCCGTGCTGGTCGACGACCACGGCCACCGCCTCCACCGCCGCGTCCCTTCTTGGCAGGTGCGGGTGCGGGACGAATGCTCGGGTCTGGCTCAAACTCCGGCACGACTTCACGGTCGATCTTGCGGCCGAGCAACTTCTCGATGTCGCGCAGCAGCTTGGTTTCATCCACGCAAACCAAGGAGACTGCATGGCCTCCTTTGCCGGCGCGGCCAGTACGGCCGATGCGGTGCACATAATCCTCCGAGACATTGGGCAACTCATAGTTGACCACATGCGGAAGTTCATTGATGTCCAAACCGCGCGCGGCGATATCGGTGGCGACCAAGACGCGAACCTTGCCGCCCTTGAACTCCGCCAACGCGCGGGTGCGCGCCGCTTGGGATTTGTTGCCGTGGATCGCGGCGGAGGTGAGGCCGTCGGTATCCAGCTGCTTGGCAAGACGGTTTGCCCCATGCTTGGTGCGGGTGAACACCAAGACCTGCTTCCAACCACCACTGTGGATGATTTCCGCCAACAGGGCACGCTTGCGCTTGCGATCCACCGGGTGCACGACTTGGGTGACCATTTCGGCAGCCGTGTTGCGCCTTGCGACCTGAATCTCTCGCGGAGCGTTGAGCAGGTCGCTGGCAAGATCACGGATCTCATTCGAGAAGGTTGCCGAGAACAACAGGTTCTGCCGTTGCTTGGGCAAAGCGCGCAAGACCTTGCGGATATCGCGAATGAAGCCCATGTCGAGCATGCGGTCGGCCTCGTCGAGGACCAAGGTATCGACCTTCGACAAGTTGATCGTGCCTTGTTGCATATGATCCAACAGACGCCCTGGAGTGGCCACGACGATATCGACACCCTTGCGCAAACGATTAATCTGCGGGTTGATGTTGACGCCGCCGAAGATCACCATCGACTGAAACGGCAAGAAGCGGCCATAGGTGGTCACACTGGCGTCGACCTGGGCGGCAAGCTCGCGCGTTGGCACCAAGATCAGTGCACGCACCACTGGTTTACGTGGCGGCGGACCATCTTCTTGCAAGCGCTGCAGCAACGGCAGGGTGAATCCAGCAGTCTTGCCGGTTCCGGTCTGCGCACCTGCAAGCACGTCGTGACCTTGCAACACGAGTGGAATCGCTTGCTCCTGAATTGGGGTGGCCTGCTCGTATCCCTGCTCCGCGATGGCGCGTTGCAGTTCGTCCGACAGGCCGAGCTTTGTGAATGGCTTCGGCATGAGTCGGCGCTCTCGGTTAGTTTGATTCGCCGTAGCGAAGAGATTCCTTGAATGCAGGCCGATTGCATCAGGAAGCCGCACATTATACGCGCTATCGCCCAAGGCAGAAGAATCTACTTGATGAAGGCGTACAACATGACCACCAGGATCAGCATTTCACAACAACTCAGCGCGATTGCCTTGAGAAGCCGGCTGCGGTCTTCTGCCTGCAGTTGCGGCCAATGCTTCAAGTAGCGGAGTGTTGCCGGCAAGGAATAAAGCGCGAATGGGAAGAAGATAACGCTCATCATGGAGCCGCGCATCAATCGCTTGACCGGATCGACCACGAGCCCCTCCACCTCCCCGGCATCCTCTTTCCAGCCGGCGACCAGTTGCCTAGCCAGATCCACTTCATGCTCTGAGGTGAGGATCTTCACCCCACCGACGGCTTGATGAATCGCGGCATTGAGACCGACCAATTCGGCGTCGGCGAGGAAGGTCGAGATGCCCTCTGCATCCAAACGATTGCGGATGATAGATGCCTCCAATTCAGTCGGGCAACTCTCGACCAAGACTAATCCTTCGAAGGACGGCTCGTTCATGACTAGCTTTCCAGAATCTTAATCAGCTTGGCGCGTGCTTCCTGATCCAATGGCTCACCGACACCAGCACCCATATTGTCATCCAGGTGATGCGGCTTACTGGTTGCGGGAATCGGAATGGTCACGGCATCGTGCCCCAAGATGAACTTCAGGAAGAGCTGCCCCCATGAGTTGGCGTCGAAATCAGCGGCCCACTCCGGCACGGTCTTGCCATTCACCACGCCGAACAATTTGCCTCGTTGATAAGGCTGCATGACCAAGACGACCACACCATGTTCAATACATGCCGGCAAGACCCGCTCCTCCACGCGTCGGTCAGTGACCGAGTAAGGAATCTGAATGAAGTCCAACACTCCCGACGACACCAATTCCTCAACCTTCTTCATATCGCGCATTTCAGTCACGCCGACGTAACGCAAACGACCATTGCTACGCCATTCCTTCAGTGTTTCCATGTGCACATCCAAGCCGACCAAGTTATGCACCTGCATCAAGTCAAAACGCTGCGTGCCCATCAGTTCGGCGCTTCGCTTCATTTGCTCGATGCCAGCCTCTTTGCCTTCTTTGGTCCAGACCTTGGTGGCGTAGAACAAGTCCTTGCGACCGATCTTCTTGCAAAGCGTGCCGCAGATTTCCTCGGCGCGTTTGTACATAGGAGAAGAGTCAATCAAGCTACCTCCCCAATCGAAGAATCCCTGCATGACTCCGACTAGGTTCTCATTGGCTGCCGCGGGATCAGCATCAAAGGTACGCGAAGTACCCAAGCCGATCACCGGCAAAAGCTCGCCGCTGCTTGGGATCCGCACGCGACGAATCGCAGTGCGCATGGCCGCTTCATGTTGCTCTTCATCCTGCAATAAAGGGCTGGCCTTCACGACCGATGAAAGAGGTCCCGCCATTGCAGCCCCTGCCGCCGTGGCCAGAAAAGTACGACGACTTGCAAGCGCCTGCTTCTTTTCTTCTTTCATGCCTGCAGTCTATCAAACGGCGATTTCCCCGCCGCCAAGACCACGCGATAGCCATCAAGATCCTCGAAGGTGGCTCCGTTGGCACTCCAATAGGGATTCGGCGAATCAACACGTATGAAACCAGCATTGACCATAGCTCGGCAGCGGGCTTGCCACGCTGCCTTTTCTGGAACATAAAACACCAGCAGATCCTCCGACGTTGGCGCGGGTGCCACTGGGTGTGTGTGACAATAGGTGAATTCAAGATGGTAAGTCGCATCCTCAGCGCCGAGCATGACGCCATCGAAACCGTCGTGATCCTCAAATGCGCCGAGACGTTTGAAATCCAAACCGCGTTCATACATCACGGCGGATTGTTCCAGGTTGCGTACAGGCCGTGCGATTCGAAGGTGCGCGTTCATTTACACATCATGATAATGAGTTAGGATGCCTGCATGGAGCTGGAGCGTAACTTCGACCTGATTCTGCAAGGTGCCACCGGGTTCACCGGACATCTCGCAGCCGAGGAACTTGCACTCCATGCACCCGAATCCCTGCGTTGGGCGGTTGCTGGACGCAGCAGCACGCGAGTTCGGGCCCTTGCGCAACGCTTTGGTGTACCGGCGATTGTTGCCGACGGCCTAGATCGCAATGCTGTCGGTCATCTCGCTGCGCAAACTCGTGTAGTCCTCTCCTGCGCTGGTCCCTTCTCGGTTTTTGGTACGCCACTTGTGGAAGCCTGCGTGGAGCAGCAAACGCACTATGCGGATCTCACTGGGGAGCTGCCATGGATTCAGAAGCTGATCAGGGCCCACCATCAACGCTGTGTGGAACAAAACACCACAATCATCCCGGCGTCGGGATTTGACTCCGTGCCGGCCGATTTAGGTGTGTTTGCTATGCGCCAAAAACTGCAAGAAGATCTTCCGGTGCATGGCTTCTTCACGATTCGCGGTGGACTGAACGGCGGCACTTTGCATTCCGGCATCGCCTTGGCCGAACAAGGGATCTTGACGGACGCCAGCCCACCACCTCATGTGGGACCGGCGGTCTTCAAGGTGCCGGTCTTAAAGCGCTGGGCTGCACCATTCCTGATGGCCGCGGTGAATGAGAGTGTGGTCGCACGTTCGACCCAGCTGATTTCTGGCAAGGATGGAGCGGCTCCATTCCCTTCGCCATATCAAGAACACTTGTTGGTGCGCGGCCGCCTGCGAGCCTTACAAATGAAGTGGTTGTTGCAACTTAGCAATCGCATGCTCACCTCTCCTATCGGGCGCAAGATTCTGAAGCGCTTCGGTCCTCGTCCAGGAGAGGGTCCTTCGGAACAGGATATCCGAGAAGGCTTCGCACGCTTTATCGTGGTAGCCGGCAAACTGGATGCCCCAACAACGATGCGACAATGGAATTGGGATGGCGATCCGAGCAATCGCATTACCGTGCGCTGTTTGGTGCAGACCGGTTTAGCACTCGCTGCCGGTGAAGCCAAAGGCGGTGGAGTGTTGACGCCCGCCAGTGCCTTGGGAGACAGCTTGCTGCAACGCTTGACCGCAATTGGTGCAGTGCAAGAAAAGGACTTGGTCTAGCCTTCGCGTGCTGCAGAGCAGGCATTCGGACCTGCAGGTTTTAACTAGCCAGGTGGCCGAAAGAAATCCAGCCGCTGACACACCAGAACACCCACGCCGTCGTCCAAATCAAATGACGGAGCATTCCCTTGCCACCTTGCAGGAATGGAATCATTTGCGTGATGAAACCAATCAGCAACACTGGACCGGCAATGTAGAACAGAGACATGGAAAAATCGGCGCAGCAGCTTTGCCCATCTCGATAGGCACCGCCAGCGAAGGGGCCAATGACCGCGTAGTAATATCCGGCGAGGGATTTCGTGGCGAGAGCATTCACCGTTCCAAAGCCCAACAACACCACGACAGTAATGATCCAGTGACGATTGGAAAAGGCTGAGAAAATATTCATGGTGAAAGCTGACCTGATGTGGGCTCTGCCAGTCTAACCGAAATTCCCCTTCCGCTGCCAAGGCCATTGCATTGCGCTAATATTTGGCTGCCGCCTTGCCCGACGATGTCCGCCACTCGCCAACCTGCCCCCTCGATCGACCTGGAGACCGCTAAACGGATTGCCGCATCCTGGCTGCCCGCTCCACTGCTGGTCCAGGCACTGGACAGCTACTTCGATGCCAACTTCCTGGTCACCACCAGCGACCAACAGAAATATGTGCTGAAGGTTGCGCATGAAAGTGAAAGCCTAGAGGATCTGAGTCTGCAAAGTGCAATGATGGAATGCCTTGGTGCAGACTTCCAAGGCAAGGTTCCAACTCTAATCGGAGAGATCCTGCAGGTACAAGGCACCGACGGCCGCACACACTTCGCACGGCTGGTGCGCTTTCTCGATGGCCGACTACTCGCCGACGCACTCGACAAGGCCAACGCCAACACCTGGTCCAGTCTCGGCAGCTTTCTTGCGCAGCTTGACTTGGCTATTCAAGACCTGCCTGCCCCCAAGGCCGACCGCCAAAGCCGCTGGGATCTTCAACATTCAGCAACCCTCGCTGCCGCCAGCACCAATCTTTGGCAGCCGCAGCAACGCGCCCTAGTACAGACTGCGTTGGCTCACTTTGCCAGCCAAGTCGCGCCGAACTTGAATCAACTTCCCAAGCAGTGGATCCACAACGATGCCAACGAGTTCAACTTGACAGTGAAGACCGTTCAAGGCGCGCCGATCATCGATGGCATCTTCGACTTTGGCGACGCCGCCTTCACCCCACGCATCTTTGAACTCGCGATCGCTGCAGCCTATTGTGCAATCGCACCACAAAGCACTTCGGAAGCCACGCCTCCCAATGCCAAAAGTCGTCTGCAGCGCGTAGCGTTTTTGATGCAGGCTTATCACAGCATTGCACCGCTGCAGCCGCTGGAACTCCAAGCACTGTTCCCCTCCTTGCTGCAACGCTTGGCCACCAGCGTGACCATCAGCACTTTGGATGCGGAGTTCGCCACTGATAATCCTTACCTCACCGTTTCTCAATCCGCGGCCTGGCAAGGATTGGAAGCGCTCACCACCGTGAGTCCACAGGAAGCCTTGCGCATCCTGCAGCCACAAGACTGGCCGGGTGAGCCGAGTTTCCCTGACATGGCGGAGATGTCCAAGACCGAGATCCTTGAGCATCGCGCGAGCCATACCGTGCCTTCGTTGTCGATCAGCTACGAGGATCCCTTAACAATCCTGCGCGGCCAAGGATCATGGCTCTTCGATGAACAAGGGCGTGGCTATCTCGATGGCGTGAACAATGTCTGTCACGTCGGCCACTGTCATCCGCATGTGGTGCAAGCAGGCGCCAAGCAACTGGCCACGCTCAATACCAACACGCGCTATCTGCATCCACAGCTGGCGCGTTATTCCAAACGGCTCACTGACTTGTTCCCGAATCCGCTGAGCGTTTGTTTGCTGGTGAACTCCGGCAGTGAGGCCAATGAGTTGGCGCTACGGTTGGCTAGAAATTACACCGGTCGCCAGGATGTCCTTGCCTTGGAAGGCGGCTATCACGGCAACACTGGCAACTTGATCGACATCAGCCATTACAAGCATGCCGGCCCAGGCGGAAGCGGCCCACCGACTTGGGTGCACACCGTGCCTTGCCCTGATTCTTACCGCGGCCCCCATCGTGGCAAAGATTGCGCAATCGCCTATGCAAACCATGTGACCGAGGCGGCAGCGCAATGTGAGCCAGCCGCCTTCTTGTTCGAACCGCTGATCGGTTGCGGTGGCCAGATCGTGCCTCCGCCCGGATACCTCACAGCTGCCTGCCAAGCAGCGCGGGATGCCGGTGCTGTGGTAATCGCCGACGAGGTCCAAGTCGGCTTCGGCCGCGTCGGCCAATACTGGTGGGCCCACCAATTGGATGATGCCGCTGGTGGCGCTCGCCCAGATATCGTGACCATGGGTAAACCGATCGGCAATGGTTTCCCGATGGCTGCCGTGGTCACCACCAAAGCGATCGCCGACGCCTTCGCCAATGGAATGGAATTTTTCAACACCTTCGGCGGCAATCCAGTCGCCTGCGCGATTGGCTCCGCAGTACTGGATGTAATCGAAGAAGAAAAGCTGCTCGAAAACGCCAGGCACATCGGCAAACTCTTGAAAGATGGCATCCAAGAACTCGCCAAGGCTCACCAAGTCATCGGCGACGTACGTGGCGTCGGGCTCTACCTTGGTGCTGAATTCGTCCGCGACCGCGAAAGCAAACAACCCGATGCGCAACGCCTTGCTGCGGTACTGGAAGTCTGCCGTTTCGCCGGTGTCCTGTTCAGCAGTGACGGCCCTGATCACAACGTCTTGAAGATCAAGCCGCCAATCGTCTGGACCGAACAAGAAGCTCAGCTGGCCTTAGCCGTGTTGCAAAGAGCGCTCGAAGAGACGGCTCCTTGAGCAGCTAGACCTAAGCACGAGGATTAAGTTCCTGGTTCGCAGTAACACGACGAGCTCGGCTTGACGTCGGCTTTCTCCCACGCCTTGGCAACGACGCCATCCATGTTCATGGCCTCGGCGCTGCGACCTTGGGCTTCCAAGGATTTTTGCAAGCCGAGCAGCGCCCAACCATTGTCGCGGTTGCGCTTGAGATCTTCGCGATAGACCGCTTCGGCGGCCTTGAACTGGCCATCGCCCATCAGCAAGGCACCCAGTGCATGGCGCACCGGCAACATCCATGCTGGTGGCTCGTCATAGACCAAAGCATCTTCGGCGGCGACGCCTTCGCGCAAGATGGTGAAGGCTTCTTCGGTACGGCCCTCGCGATAGAGCAACTCGCCGCGGATCATGGCACTAGCGATCGGCATGACGGTCGACATCTGGTTGTTGAAGATGTACCACTCATCCGGAATCAACTCCGCATACTCAAAGAACAGCGCCATCTCGGCGCGAGCTTCTTCGGTGCGGCCCAGAGCCGACAGCGAGATCGAACGGGCATAGCGGCGAATCGCCCGACTGACCAAACGCCAATCTTCATATTCCGGTTCGAGCAGGACTTCCTCCCACTTGCCGAAACGAATCATGACATGCAAGGTGGTCGGCATGATGCCTTCCATCAGCGGGGCATAACTGCGCAGGGCATCCTTCGGCACTTCGGCTTCGAGCGAGCGCGCGGCGGTGATGGCATCTCCATAACGCCCAGACATCATTGCGGCATAGGCCAAGAAGTGCAGGTTATGGCCATAGTAAAGCGCGTACATTGATGGCTCAGGCGCATTCTCGAAGTAAGCGCGGTCAGCGGCCACGGCGGCAGCATTACTGTCGACGGCGTCGGAATAGCGACCGACACGCACGTAGACATGGGATGGCATGTGAACCAAATGCCCGGAGCCTGGAACCAGGTTCCTGAGACGATCCGCAGCGCTGACTGCTTGATCCGGATTCTGCGAAGCTTCGGTGGCGTGGATGAAAAAGTGGTTCGCGCCTGGGTGTGATGGGTTGCGTGCAAGCACACCATTCAGCGCTGACAAGATGTCTTGGATGCGGCCCTTGGGCTCGCCTTCATTGCTCCAGTAATCCCAAGGCTGCAGGTTCATCAAGGATTCCGCGAACAAGGAGGCGACATCATTGTCGTCAGGAAACTGACGATGAGCCTCTTCCATCTTGACTGCATAAGCTTCATCCAAGGGCTTGCGGTCTTCGGGAATCGGCATGGCATAACGCGCATCGACGGCGCGCACCAAGGCTTGCTCCACGGCGGTTGCGTGCTCCAAGCGTTCCATGGCCTTGTCGGCGGCTTCGCGTGCGTCGGTAGAACGCTTTTCCCCCATTGCAGGGTCGTTGATGTTGATGCCGTTGGCATAAGCGATGCCCCACCATGGCATAGGTGCTTGTGGATCTAGCTCCGCTGCCGCGTGGAAGGAGCGAATTGCTTCATCATGGTTGAAGCCATAGAGCAGCTGCATGCCTTGATTGAAGTAGGCCTGCGCTTGCTCGTTATCGGTGGTGATAGGGCGTTCGAAGTTTCCGAAACCTTGGAACAGCTGTGGCTGCGACGAGTTCTGACAACTTACGAATAGGAGTAGCCCAACCGGGACTACAAGACGGAGCTTGGTTAGAAGTGATTTCATTGGGGGGATCTGGATTTTGCTCCAGGCCCCCGCAGTATAGGCAAATGTCTCGTTTCCGAGTTATTTGCCGGTGCGTAGCTTGTGGATTAGCTCGCATCTGGAGCGTAAAATACTCGACTACGTTCGCGTACGCCTTCAGGAATTCCAGATCCAGAAACCGATGATGTCATCCCCTCTCCTTTCCATTCTCTGCATTTTGCCTCTCCAGGAGCCTGCTGCGACAACTGCTCCTGCCTCCGCAACCTCCACGGGCGCGGCTGCCACTCAGGAAGCCGGTACCGAAATCAGCCACGAGAAGTAGATCCATCAACAGGTAGAATTAAGGAGGCTCTGCATGACTAACGACTCACAAGGCAATTTTTTCTCTCTGCGTGCAGGGATTCGGGATCTCTTCATTCGACCAGACTTCCACGAACCAGTGGTTGATGGAATTCGGGCTCTTGCGGTGCTGTGGGTTGTGATTTTCCATGCATGGTTTTTTCAGGGACCTTTCTTTGTCCCGGAACCGGAAGCAGCATCACCATTTTTCTTGACCATCAGGGACAGCCCCTACTGGGCGTGGCTGGTTCGCGGACATTTCGGCGTGGATCTCTTCTTTGTGATCAGCGGGTTTCTAATTGGCTCCATACTTTTCAAAGAACTCGAGAGAACAGACTCGCTGAGATTTAAGCGCTTCTACCTTCGCCGAGGCTTGCGACTGATCCCCGTTTATATCGTTGCCATGCTTCTGGGACTCTTCTTTCTTGATGGCGAAAATGCAATCAACGCGTGGGCCAATCTGCTCTACGTGAACAACTTCCTTCCCATCCAGGACCAGTACATGGGTTGGTGTTGGTCTCTGGCAATTGAAGAGCAGTTCTATCTCGTTGCACCCTTCGTCCTCGTAGTAGCGTATCGCAAGCCACAACATATCATTAAAGGCTCTATTGTGCTCCTTGTTGTTGGTTGGATTATTCGAGTTGCCTTGCTTCAAGGCTATGGGTTCGATGCCTACTGGGACAATGGCACTATGGGGTCAGATGCCTGGCGCAGTCGCTTCTCGGCAGTCTATGACAACTTCTACACCCGCTACGGTGGCCTGCTGATTGGTCTCGTCGCCGCTTGGATTCAACTCCGCCACAAGGATCGCCTACAACGCTTCTTCAGAGATCAACGGACGCGAGCGACAATCCTCTCATCGGTGGCGCTGGTACTTTTCCTCTGCATTGCAGTCTTTCAGACACAATTCGTCAACTCCCTTCCCGAGGCTATCAGCCTTCTTCATTTTGCAATTGAACGAGATGTCCTCGCCGCAAGTATTGCAATCCTGATCCTCGCTGCGTTGCACGGTCAGTTTCCAGTAGCGCTGACTCTGCGACGCATCCTGGGTGCACGCATTCTCTACCCGATTGCTCAGCTCAGCTACTCTGGCTACTTGATGCACGAAATGCTCATGATCTGGGGGTTCAAGAGGTACACGGCGGGGCTTGCGAATTCACTGGGAGCAGATGGCGCCTTCTTGGTGAATCTTTTCGCATCCGTCTTCCTGACCTTTTTCTCAGCAGCAATCCTCTACATTCTCATCGAGCGACCCTGCATGCGATTGCGAAATCATCCGCGACTGACAGGTCGAAGCTGACAAGATCTGCCCGAGGCCCACCCAAAGGGGCATGCCCTCGGCACGCTCCATTTTCTCGATGTAGGCCTTCTCCAGGTCCGGTTTCCAGCTGCGCAACTCGCTAGCAGGAGGTCATGACCACTGGAAATCCCATGGGGATAGCCGTGCCGGCCCATGACTGGGCTGTAGAAGTGGAAATCGAGAACACTCGTGTGGCGGGTAGCAGCCAAGGTGGCAGCTTCCTCTTTTGGAACATTGGCGACGACAAGTACAGTCCAGGCACGGTCGGTGAAGCTAACTTCCTGGGCACAGCGCCGCCGCTTGACCCAAAGCGGCTAAGAGAGCTCAAAGCCGCGGCTGTTTATGACGCTGTAACCAAGGCGAATTGCGAAGTCCTCGCCTATCCGTTGTTTTGGTGGGAAGAGGAGGGCATCCCGTTCCTCTACACGAACTACACCGTCCACGTGAAGGGTAACCCAGGGTGGCTGCGCAAATTCAATCCGATTGAGCGAGAAAACCGTCCTGGGATCAACTATCTCCCCAATGCTGAGAAGACCGAGCTGGTTGTGGAGACGCCAAACCAGAAGCAGTCGTCACGCGCGACGATCTATATCGATGCAGCATCCAGCGAGTCCACCGGCAAGCCTGCCGGAACCAACTGGAACAACTGGGACGAGCCTTGGGGCTCACAGTAGGGCCTGTAAATTTAGTGTGAGGCCTCCCGCTGTGCATTTTGATAAAAATAAGGCGAGAGGCTAAGCTCCTTGCATGACACACTCCCCCAAATGGATTCACTCTGCCCTGCTAGCCTTGTTGGCGGTGCTTCCAGCTTGTTCCTCTAAGACGGAGCCTCTTCTCGTGGCGGACTCTGCTTTGGACGAAGCAGTCCAGGCGATGAGCGACCAGTTCCTTGAGCACTGGAACGGTGGAGATGCTGAAGCACTTGCCGGCATGTTCGCGCCCGATGCTGTTCGCATTGTGAGCACACAAAAAGGCCCTCTGTTAGGACGAGATGCAATCCAGGCATCTTTCCAACAGGGAATGGAAACCTACAAAACTTCGGATGAGGCCAAGCTTAAGTCCGAGATCGGCAACGTACAGGAACTCGGCGGAGACATCATTCTTGCAGATGGCACCTTTGCACTGAGTGGGGCTGATGGGGCTTCCGTCATGGAGGGCAAGTGGGGAACCGTGTATCGCAACACGGAAGAAGGGCTCGTCATCCTGATGGAGTCTGCTCATGTCGACGGCCAGCCATCTGCGGCCCTGGCGAGTTACGCCACGGACGACCTTCAAAGCATGCACGGAGCGGATGACGCAGAATACGCGGATGCCATGCAAGCCATTATTGACAGCTACACAGCTGGCTTAAAAGGAAAGGACGCGGGAATGCTTGCCGGTACCTTTACTGAGAATGGCATTCAACTTGTTGCCAGCATGCCGCAAACCAATCGAGGTCGCGCAGCAATCGAGACTGCTTTTGCGACCTTCTTTGAGCAGGAAGATTTTGGCGGTAGACACCTTCGCGCAAAGATGCTGAACCATACCAAGATTTCCGATTCGCTCGTGGCCGCGAATGGCGTGTGGCGAGAATACGACGAAAACAGATCCCTCATTGCGTTTGGACAGTGGGGCAACTTGTTGGAGATTCAAGAAGACGGAACTCTCTTGATGGTCATGGAAGCTGCGGGGCCCTTCACCGTATCTGACTGACCGCGCTTGCGGTTGGTCGCTTTATGCCCTGTCTCAGGCAAGACGTTGGCCCACAGAGCGCAAACTCTGTGGGCCATTAGCTCGCCGAACAGGGCCACCAAGAGAAATAGGGACCCATGAAGACCCCTTTCTTACTGCCGCTGATGGCGTTTTTGTTTGCCGGATGGTGTTGTAGCACAGGCGGCAAAATGGATTATGGCCAGCCGGCAGCACAATTCCTGCAAGCTGATCTAGCTTCCCAGGGGAAAGCCTTCCTTGGGGGAAAAATTACCGTGAAGGGCACGGTGACGAAGGTCGACCTCGGCGACCCCAAATCTGCCTGGGTGCATCTAGAAGGTGGAGTCCGGTGCAGTTTCGGCAAGTTCATAGCCATGGCCGAAAGTTGCGAAATTGGCGAGACGGTGTTTGTGGATGGCATTCTCCAGCGCTGCGAAGCCGGTGATGCCTTGCTTGACCCAGCAATACTCAGGGATCCAGCTGCGCCCTTTACGCCGGCAGCGCGCAAAAAGTAAAGGCCTTGCAGTGCCTAATTATGCGGGCAACACAACTCCACCTTGTTACGAGAAAAAAATGAAAGAGCTAAAAGCAAATGGTGCCTGTCACTGCGGAGCGGTTCAGTACCAGGTCCTTGGTGAAGTCATCGTGAACGGACTTTGCCATTGCCCCAACTGCACGCGCTCGAAAGGCGCATCTCCAGTGCACTTGATTGCACTGAAGGGCGAGGATTCTGTTGAGGTCACAAAAGGAGAGGAGTTTCTCCACACTCGTGCGTTGAGCAGTTTCCACCTTGTGACTTGCAAGATGTGCCATGGACCGGTCATGCAGTATCAAGAGGGAATGGGCTTTCGGGCAGTTTTCCCAGTCTCCCTTGATTTAGGGCGGGGAGATGCTGGCTCCGACCACGGCGCGGATCGCATCCCAGACGCCTGGAAGCCACAACTGCATCTCAACTATGAAAACCGGCTTTTTGATTGGGACGACGGACTACCGAAGTTCAAAGTCTTCCCACCCGATCATCCCCTGAATTCCGACGGAACCGCTCTCTACTAACGGAGTCAGTGAATCGACCAATGAAAACAACGCCCCCACGGAAGAAATGCTGTCAAATCACGCCGCCTTATGCCGGTGCGCCTACTTGCAGCTCCCACATGTTGGCGTAACTACCACCAAGCTTGAGCAATTCAGCGTGCGTGCCCTGCTCAATCACACGGCCTTCTTCAAGAACCAAGATGCGGTCAGCACCACGGATGGTGCCGAGACGGTGCGCGATCACGAAAGTGGTGCGCCCTTCCATCAGGTTCTCCAAGGCTTCTTGCACCTTGCTTTCCGACGCCGAGTCGAGCGCAGAAGTCGCCTCATCCAAAAGCAGTACGTCGGCGTTCTTCAGCAGTGCGCGCGCGATGGTCACGCGTTGCGCCTGACCGCCACTGAGGCGCGAACCGGAATCCCCCACCTGGGTGTCCAATCCATCCGGCAACTGCTCCAGCGTTTCACTGAGGTTGGCAGCGCGACAGGCCTCGAGCAGTTGCTCTTCCGTTGCCGACGGCCGCCCATAGAGGATGTTCTCGCGGATCGATGCCTGGAACAGGAAAGGTGATTGCTGCACCACCGCCAGACGGTCCAACCAATCGCCATGTTTGATCTCGCGCAGGTCTTGACCATCGACCAGGATGGCACCTGCAGAAACATCGTAGAAACGTGCGACCAAATCCAACACGGTGGACTTTCCTGCACCAGAAAGGCCAACCAAAGCGATGCGTTCGCCAGCTTGCACTTCCATGTCGAAATCGAACAAGGCCTGCTCCGGCGAATCCGGATAGGAGAAGTTGACATGCTCAAAGCGAATCGACTTCTTCAGGCCATCGAAGGACTTAGCATGCGGCAGGTCTTTGACCTCAGCTTCTTGATCGAAGACGTAGAACACGCGGTCAATTGAACCGAGCGAGGCATAAATGGCGGCCATCGCGCGGGTCAAGGTCTTGGTGTAGGCGAACACTGTGGCGATCGCCATGATGAAAGTCATCATCGAAGAGACCTTGGTGAAGATGCCGTTGCTGCCATTGCTGACCAGCACCAAGTGCACCATGACCAGGACACCCAACACGATCCCGACACCACCGTTGGCGAAGAAGTTGGTGGTGGCCAGACTCTGTGCCTGGGCACGGATCATGTGGTCCGACTGCTCGACGAAGCCTTTATTGACATCGCGGAATTCATCCGACTCACGTTGCTCCATGCGGAAGGCCTTGACTACGCGGATACCAGAAAGCACCTGCGTGATGCGTTGCGTGCTATCGCCCAACTTATCTTGGGTGGCGCGCGCACGGCGGCGAATGCGCGGACCGATCTTGGCCACTGGCAGCGCCACTAACGGCAAGAAGATCAACATGCCAATCGTCGCGACCGGTTCTGCCCCCCACGCGATGGCCAAAGCCACCATCACCGCAACCGGGGCTTGCACGATCTCCTCGACCATCAGGCTCAGAATGCGCAGACTGGCTGAGACATCCACCGTCATACGCGAAACCAAGTCACCCAAGCGGCGCTCGGAGTGGAACCCCATGCCGAGCTTGGTCACGTGATCGGCCATGTCTTGACGCAAATCGGTGATCATCAACACCGCCAACATGCGCGAGAATCGCAGGAACCAATATTGGGTGAAGCTGAACACGATCGCCAGCACCACCATCAAGCTGACCAAGGCGATTACTTCACTGATGCCGTCGGCCATGCCCCATTGCCCCAGGCCGTGCAGCCACGGCTCCAGGTAGTTATCCAGCAGTTCGGTCAGTCGTGAGGCGGTGGCCTCTTCGAGACCTGCCTCCGGAGCGGTTTCCGGATCCAACTCCAGGCGATCGATCAGCGGCTGGACCAGGACGATGGTCGAACGTGCGCCAACCGCCGACAAGGCGCCAAGCAATACGATGAAAAAAGCCGCACGCCGACGTCGGGCCAAATAAGGTCCAAGTCGGCGATAAGCGCTTCGAATCGAAGCTTTCGGTTTTTTTGCCATGGGCAGTGGAGCAAGCCCTGTCGGATGCAGGGCTTCCTAAGACTAAGCGTCTTTGCGCAGCGTATTGATGTGCTCGATGAAAGCCTGACCGAGCAGGTCGTCGTTCACCATCCACTGTGCGTTTGGATCGTTCATCAAGTCAATCTCTTTGGTTGGCGCATCACGCGAAACCACACGGTAGAAGTAGTAACCCAATGGGCCCCTGATTGGGCCGTAGATGCCACCGATCTCGGCGCGGAAGAAGATGTCATCCGAGACCGAGTAACCGAACAGGAAGTCGGTGTAATCATTCTCCAGCAGGAAGCCGCGCAAGTCGTTGCGGCTGAGGCTCTGGAAGCGACCGCGGTTTGGCTGCGGCATGCTGGCAGCGGAGTTCGGCACCTTGTCCGGGTAATCGCTGTACTCATCCAACACGGTGTCGAAGGACTCGCCATCGGCGAGGATCTGACGCACCTCTTCGGCGCGTTCGGCAGCACCCACAAAAGGATCGCCTTCCATGCGGAACTTGCCGGAAGACTTCTCGCGTGCGCTGATCAGCAGTACCTCTGCCTTGACCTTGCCGGCGCCATAGAAGGTGCCGCGCTTGGAGATCATGTCATCCAACATGGTCAGGTACTCCTCAGAATCGTCTGCTGGCAGGGAGTTCTTGTAAGACTGGCGCGCTTGCAAGTATTCGCGGTAGACCTCCATGCTCGGGAAACCCAAGAACTGCAGGACCATCATCTCATGCGAGATGATCGTGCCTTCATAGACCTTGCCTTCCTCGATGAAGAACTGCTCGAACTCCTCAGAGCTCATGTAGTTCTTGGAAGCCTTCAGAGCGACCTCGAGCTTCTCCAAGTTGGAGAGGAAGGTGGTCGACCATTTGCGATCGGTATCGGACAGCATTGGCTCGACCTGAGCCATGACGTCGTCGGTGCGGAACTCCTTACCGTTAACCACCAAGCAAAGACCTTCTGGCAAACCGTCGGAAGGTTGGGTGATTTCACCGGTCTTACGCAAGTATGCCCAAACGCCAGGCATCAGGAAGTTGTTGAGCATCTGCTCGTTCAACGGCGTGACTTCGCCGGCTTCCTTCTGCGCGAGCAGCTTCTCGTAATCAGCCTTCAGATAACCTTCCCACTGGTCACCGAGGATCTCCTTGATCTGCTCCACTGGCCAGTTGCTTGGATCATCCGGGAAGAACATCTCCTTGGCGACCATGCCGCGACGCAGCTCTTGTGCGAAGGTCGACTGGGTGAAGCCTTGTGCCATCACCATGCCCCAGAAATCCGCGTTCGGATCCTGCTCGGCAACCATGTCGATGCGGCGCTGGACTTCAGCCTGCACTTCTTCTTCGGTGAAGTCATGCTTGCCGACGTAGACCTTGGCTTCTTTGCGACGTGCGATCTCGGCTTCGAGTACACCATCCAAGACCAGCTGAAGGATGTAACGTGAGCCGGTCGAGTAGATGAAGGTGCGTTTTTGACGCTCTTCATGGCTGATGGATGGAGCCTCGTCTTGCGCAGCGCTGCTGACTTCAGCAACGACGGCAGGCTCTTGGGCGGCCACAGCGACAGCCTGATCTTCTTGTGCTGCATTCGGCAGTGCACAAGCGAAAGTTAGTAAGAAGGTGGAGAGGGAAAACATGCGTTCTGATTCCGGAGTCTGACTCATGGTCGGATTTTGTATTTTATCAACTCAGCGCGCGGACTCACGCAAATCATTGAGGTGTCGCAGCAAGTGCACAGTCAGGAAGTTCTCGGTGACCAACCAATTCATGCTGGGGTCCGCTTCCATGTCTACCGCCATGCGAGGCGCCTTATAGCTGTCCACACGGTAGAAATAGTAGCCCAATGGCCCGCGAATAGGCCCGAAAACGTCTTTGGCAGTGGCGCGATAGAAGATGTCATCGCAAATCGAATAGCCAAAGAGGAAGTCAGTGTACTCGTCCTCCATCAACAGACCGCGTAGCTCGGAGTGATTGATGGCGGCGAAACGGCCACGATTTGCTTGCGTGGCGGTATTGGAAGAAGTCTCCAGCGATGGCTGGTAATCGCTGTATTCAAGCAGGATCTGCCCAAAGGGCTCACCGGCATCCAACAACTGTGCCACTTCCTTGGCACGCGCTTCAGCATCTTGATATGGATCGCCATTGGCCGGGAAGTTACCGGACTCGGGATCGCGAGCACTCAGCAGAATGACGTCGGCCTTGGCGCGACCACCGCCATAGGACCGCGCGTGGTCCAATAGGGTCTGTGCGATCTGGGCTTTGTATTGCGGGGTGCCTTCAGCTGGCAGGGTGTTGCGGAAGGAGCGGCGCACGCGCAGGTACTGGCGGTAGGTCTCCATGCTCGGGAAACCGAAGTACTGAAGCACCAACATCTCGTGCGGGAAGAAGTCGTTGTAGCGACCAGCCTCCTCGGCGAAGTAAGCCTCGAAATCCTCTTGGCTTTGGTAATGGCCAGAGGCCTTCAAGTCGGCCTCGAGCAATTCGATGTTGTTGACGAAGGTCTTGACCCACTGATGATCAACATCGGTGATCAAAGGCTCGATTATCGCGTAGATGTCGTCGGTGGCGAATTCCGTGTCATTCACCTTCAGACACAGACCGGAAGGCAGGCCAGCGCTCGGCTCCATCACGGTGCATTGACCGAGCAGCGATTTCCAGATATCCGGCATCAGGAACTGCTTCATGCTTTCGTCGTTCAACAGGCGCAGCTCGCCTTTGGCCTTCAACTCCAGCAAGGAAGCATGGTCGCTCTTCAGAAACTCCTGCCAGCGCAACGGCATGATTTGCTTGATCTGCTTTACCGGCCACTGCTCAGGATCGAGCGGGAAGAACATGCGTTGCGCGATCAGATTGCGGCGCAGCTCCATAGCCAAGGTTCGTTCGGTGAACCCTTGTGCGGCCATCAAAGCCCAAAAGTCCACGGTCGGATCCTGTGCGAGCACCATTTCCATTTGACGCTGGACTGCGCTCTGGACTTCTTCATCAGTGACCTCGACCTCGCCGACCCACAGGCCAGCCTTCTTGCGTCGTTGGATCTCGTGATCAACCGCAGCATCGAGCTTCAACTGCACCACATAACGGGCGCCGACCGTGTGCACATAAGTGCGCTTCAGCAACTCTTCGTGACTAATCGCGGCTGCATGCTGCTCCACCACCACCACAGGTGCTAGGTCTTGAGCAATTAGCGAGTCGGCCTCAATGAAGATCGCGGCTGGCGATGAACTCGTGAGGGCCAGGAGATAGGTAGCGACAGAAAGCATGATGGAATTTTTCGAGCCCCAAGAGGGTTCGATTCTGTATTTTACCGCCTGAAACAAAGTTCATCTGTAAATGCTCAGAACCCTCTTGCGAACTCGTCTACCTCAATCTTTCGGTCTTTTTGCGCCTTTGTTTGCATTAATTGGCCTTTTTACCGCTGGTTGCAGCCGCCCTGAGCCCCTTCAGATCGGCCCGGTGGCGATTCCATTTGAAGAAGTAGAGACCGCTTATGAGGCTATGAAGGTCAGCTTCACGGTCGAAGGCGAAGACACCATTCGACGCCATTTATTGATGGAAGGCCTAGGCCAAGGCGCTTTTTTGCACCACGCGCTGGCTACAGAAAGCATAAAAGCCCAAGTTGCCGCCAATGCTGTCGCCGAGCGCCTAAAGGCGGGTTCGACCTTTGAAGAGGAATTGCAGCTGTGGGCGCAAGAACATGGCGTCACCCCCGAGCCCGACGTCACCGTACAGCCAAGCCCCAGCGCTCTCGGTGCTGCGGTCTCTGCCGCGGTTGCCGCCATGGAGCCGGGTGATTGGGCTGGCCCGTTGAAGACCCGCATGGGCTGGGAGTTGATTCACTTGATCGAGCGTCACGATGGCCCGCGTAACCGAGCGCAAGTATCGGTCTATCGCATGCAGTTCTTGGTTGGCTCCCCCGCGGATCGTCAGCAAGCCCTTGCAGACTGGTCTAAACTGCCTTTGTCCGGAAACCAGGAGCTCATCGATTGTTTGTCGCTTGATTTCCGCGCGAATCGCGTGGCCGGGTCCGATTCGAAATGATTGTTTGCCTCCCCTTGCTACTGCTGTGTGCCACCTCACCAAGTGCTACCACAGCACCAACAGCTTTGGTTTTCGCACAGGCGGAAACCAATCAAGAACCCGCGGATGCCACCCAAGAGCCTGGCACCGAAAAGCCCAAACCCGAGAAGAAGAAATTCGCGCGCTTGAGCAGCCCCAACAAGAAAATCGTGCAAGGTGGCTTGCGTGATATTGAGAAGGGAGAGGAACAAGAAGAAGTTGAGGAAGGTGTGGCCGCTATCATCGCCATTGGTGAAGCCGCGATTCCGATGTGCCTGGATGCAACCGCACGCATGGAGAAGGTTGGCCGTGAAGACGCCATTTGGCAAGTGCTCGACAGCATCCTGGTCAATGATGATCTGGCACTCGCTTGGAAGGTCTTAAAGAAGAAGGCGCCAGCCAACGTCAGGGTCTACTTGACCCGCCGCTACGCCGATAGCGAGCGCAAGGATGCAGCCAAGTTCCTGCAGCCGTTGATGGAATCTGAAGATGGCGCCATGGCTTATCAAGCCGCACGAGGACTAGTGTTGCGCGGCGACACCACCGCCATCGCCAAGATCGAAAGCCAAGTACGCAGTCGCTGGCTGAAGGAGTCCGCAACTTTCCGCGCCGACTTCGCCGGGGTGGATCGCGCGCCTTTGAGCGAGTCGGTCACGCCATTCTTGCAACGCGGACGCCTAAAAGAGAAGCTCGCGGCCTTGCGGATGTTCGAGATGTTCGGCATCAAGGAACATGCGCCTCAACTCGCGGCCTTCCTATCGGAAAGCGATACCTCTTTGCGCCTTGCAGCGATCAACGCCTGCCGGGTGGTGCTCGCCGGCGAAAAGCCCCTTGACCGCCCTTCGATGACCGAGATCATCGAACGCGCCGAAGCCTGGAAAGCCAAACTGTAATGCCTAAGCTCCTCACCCTACTCGCCTGCCTATTGCTGAGCATGCCTTTGGCTGCGCAGAGTAAGAAGAAGAAAGACGTCTGCACCGTCTGTGGTGAAGACCCAGAGCTCATGGAGGCCGCCGGGGTCATTAATCACGGGCCTTTCATGTTCTTCAAGTCGGATTCTGCCGAGGTCCAGAACCATCTTGGCGCACGCGACATGGTGTGGCTCGAGACCGCCCACTTCCGCATTGGCTCTGACCTGAAGCCGTGGAAGATTCCGGTTGCCGACAAGAAGGCCTATCGCGCGGAGCTTGCAGAATTCGCCGAGACCTTCCCGTCGATCGATCCAAAGAAAACCAAGACCCTGGATCGCTGGCTGCGCTTGCACCTGATGGCTTGGCGCATGGAGAGAGCCTATGCCCACCTCAGCGAGGTCTTCGGCTACACCGATGAGCAGTTCGCGGTAACCCCAGAAGAGCAAATCTTCATCGATGCTTCCGACAGCACTTGGAAAGAAGATCTGGCCGCCGATTATCTCGAACGCCCAGCGCGCGCCGAAGGCATGCCCAACTGGGTCGGGCTGGGGCGCTACCTCGGCATGCCGATGAAGTTCGAGATCATGATGATGCACTACGAGGCGGACTTCCTCGAGACCAAGAAGCATTACATCGGCCACCTCGACCCTCACCCACAGCGTTGGCACAACACTTGGCGCCCGCCCAACACCGAGCCGGTATCGCGCTCGATGTGGTTCGGCTTCTCGACCTTGGCCGACAAGATGAAGCACGACCAGCATGTGCACAACGCGCTGCTGCATAACGTCACCATCAACATCCTCGATGGCTTCATGCTCTACCTGGTGGAGGCACCAGTGTGGATTCGCTCTGGGCTTGGGCATTACATGTCGCGCCGCAACTCGATGGACTACAACTTTTATGACCTCGATGAAGGTGCCACCGAGATGGAGAAAGATGCTTCCAAGTGGAAGCCGCTGGTGCGCAAATATGTCACCAAAGACGATGCACCTGGCTTCAGCGAGTTGAGCCGTTTACGTTCCTTCGGTGATCTCACCTTCGAGGCACACCTGTGTTCGTGGTCCAAGCTAATGTTCCTAATGGAACACGACGACAAGGCCTTCGCCAAGTGGATCGTGCAGCTGAAGACCGACCCCAATCAAACCAACAACCTCGATGCACAACGCAAGGCCTTCAAGGACAACTTCGGTTGGACCTTCGTGCAAGCCGATGCGAAATGGGAGGAGTGGGTCCTTGAGACCTACCCTGTGAAATAGGAGTGAGTCTTCCACGCGAGTTCGTCGTCTTTGACACCGAGACCACCGGCATGCCGCCGGGAGCTCGGCTGGTCGAGATCGGCGGATTGAAGGTGCGTGGCAATCACGTAGTGGAGCGCTTCGATCGCTTGGTCCAACCGGAATGCCCGATCCCGCCGGCGGTGATTCGCATCCACGGCATTGACGACAAAGCGGTCGCCGATGCGCCATTGGCGTCGGAGGTGGTGCCCGAGTTCCTTGCTTGGGCGGGCAAGGCGCCTCTGGTTGGGCACAACGTGCAGTTCGACGCCACCATGCTCGCAACCGAAAGCGCGCGCTGCGGCTTCTCCTTGGGCGACAATGCCACCTATTGCACTTTGAGGGCATCGAGACGCCTGCTGAAGCGTAAGTCGCATGCTCTGCAGTCGCTTGTCCAAGAGCTCGGCTTACCTGCCGCGGAACATCACCGCGCCTCAGCAGATGCTGAGCACACCCTGAACCTGATGCGCAAGATGGAGATGATGTTCGGCCCGGAATTCAACACCTCCTCCATGGGCAATGGGCGCTCCTTATCCGCCTTCCTACCAGAGCCGATACGCCTACCTGCGCAACGCGAGTTCCTGCGCGAGGCCTCCAAGAATGGGGAAGCAATTGAAATGACTTATCGTTTGCGCCATGGCGGAATCTTCAAGACCGTGGTCAGCCCCAGGTTCTTCTATCGCTCCGGGCGCTTCCTGTGGATGGAGGCCTTATGCCACGATCGCAACTTCTATAAGAGCTACAGGATTGACCGTATTCTGGAAGGCAAGGCCATCTGCTGATTTGCTGATTTGCCGATTTGCCGATTTGCCGATTTGCGGACTGTAACTATCTGTTGTGACATTTTAATTTTTATTTTCGTTATACTACCAACTGAATCGGCTCCCAATCGGCCTGGGGAGTTGCTCCCGAATTTATATACGGGTTTTATTTTGGCCTTCGTTTCCCCACGAATACCTCCTACTTAAATGACTGAAACCGAAACCTACCTGGGAGGA
The DNA here is from genome assembly GCA_024229395.1 of Planctomycetota bacterium. Taxonomy (GTDB): domain Bacteria; phylum Planctomycetota; class UBA1135; order UBA1135; family UBA1135. The sequence continues at coordinate 22,563 of JAAESM010000020.1, forward strand.
GATGCCGACGCCGGCGCTCCAGATACCCCAGCGCAATCGATCGCTACTCTTGGCGGTGAAGGAACCATCCTTCTTGATGCCAACGAGGACATCGCCGCTATCGAGCGGGATGATCTTGAAGATCGATACCTTGACCTCAAGGATGAACTGTGGCGCTTGCGTCGCGAACTAAACCTGGATCCTGGCACCGGCAAGATCCCGAACAACGGTGGCTTCGCTTCCCCCGGCGGATTCCTGAAGCGTCAGCGTGTTGCAGTTTTTGTCGACGTACAGAACATGTACCACTCGGCCAAGAAGACTTACGGCCGAAACCTTTCCTACTCGCGCATGCTGCGTGCATGTGTGCGTAACCGTCGCTTGGTCCGTTCCACTGCTTACGTGATCGAACGCGAAGGCATCGATCAAGTCAGCTTCCTCGATCACCTGCGTTACTGCGGCTTCGAAGTGAAGCGCCGCGAAGTCATCGAGCGCATGGATGGCTCGCGTAAGGCAGAATGGGAGATCGGCATCTCGATGGACATGTTGCGCATCGCCGACAAGGTCGATGTCATCATCGTCGTTTCGGGTAACGGTGTCTTCGCCGACGTCGCTCCGCTGATCCAAGCTAAGGGTGTCAAGTTCGAGTGCTGTGCATTCCGCGAAAGCATGAGCGACTTGCTCATCCGTTCGGTGGACCAGTACCACTTGCTGTCTGAGGACCACCTCTACCAGAACGACTAGTTCCTTTCGATCTAGTCCCGTGAATAGCCACCCCCACCCGGGGTGGCTATTTTTATTTTGCCCCCAGCTGGCACATCAACGGCTGCCCCCGGAGTGAGGCGCTTGCTCTTGCCGTCCACGATCAAATGATCCACTCCACTGCGCCCTGGCTGGGCGCCGCCAGCGGCTGCGGGCTGAGAAGCACGCCGCGTGCCGGCAATAGTCAGACGCACGGGCTCCAGGAACTCGATCTCCTTGATCAAGCCATTGCCACCGATTTGCTGGCCCTTGCCACCACTACCACGCCGCACGGCCAAGCGCGTCACGCGTACCGGCAGCTCATCCTCCAGCACTTCCACCGGAGTGTTGCGCGTATTGGTCATGTGGGTCTGCACCACCGAAGCGCCAGCACCATTAGGGCCAGCGCCGGAACCACCGGCAAGAGTCTCGTAGAAAACGAAGGGAGTGCCGTCGGCGCGGGTGCCGCCGAATAACAGATTGTTCATGGTGCCCTGACTTGCGGCCGGGAACTTACAGGGCATCAGTTCGCGCATGGCTGCGAGCAATACATCGACCACGCGCTGCGAAGTCTCGACATTGCCCAGCGCCACGCCGGCAGGGAAAGTCGCCCCCACAATGCTGCCCTCTGGCAAGCGCAGGTCCACGGCTTCTAAGGTTCCGCTGGTTTCCGGCAAATGACCGCCGCCAATCGACTGCAACAAGTAGAACACCGCCGAGGTGGTGACCGCGCGATGCGTATTCCAGGAACCTGGAATCTGCGCCGATGAACCGGCGAAATCGAGTACTAAACGGCCGGCCTTGATCTGCAGGCGCAATTGAATCTTGGGACTACCGGGGCCATCGAGATAATCCTCCACCATCACCGCCCTGCGTGGCCAACCTTTCAACATGTCGCGCGTGAAGGCGGCGCCGTGGTCGTACAAGGCCGACATCGCGCGCACTACAGAACCAGGGCCGTAACGCTGCAACAGATGTTGAAAGCGTTGCTCACCACGATGCAGCGCGGCGAGTTGCGCTTGCAGGTCACCGAAGGCAGCCTCAGGATCGCGCACATTGGCGGCGAACATCTGCCAAACCGCATCGACTGGTTCGCCAGCGGCGCGCAACAACAACGGCGGGATCAACAATCCTTCGCCGAAGAGATCGGATGCACCACTCATGGAGCCTGGCTCCGCCCCACCAATGTCGGCATGGTGCGCACGATTCAACAAGAAGCCGATGCGCTTGCCATCCTGAAACAACGGCGCCACTACGGTGACATCATTCAAGTGGGTGCCACCACGGAAGGGGTCATTGAGGATGACCACATCGCCTGGGCCCGGATCAAGTTCCTTCAACAAAGCAGGCACGGTGCTGTGAGCACTGCCAAGGTGGACAGGAATGAAAGCCGCGTGGGCGACCAATCGCCCTGCCGCATCCAACAACGCACAGGAAAAGTCCAAGCGCTCCTTGATGTTGGGCGACACGGCACTGTGCTGCACGGCCGCGCCCATTTCGTCGGTCACGCTGGCGAACAGATGACGGAAAACATGCAGAGCTGGATCACGCTTGGAACTCATGAGCATCGCTCCAGCACGAGGCAATTCCAACGATCGATGCGCGCGCTCCAACCGGGCGGCACCAAGGTGGTGGCCGAATATTCCGCGACCACCGCCGGCCCTTGCAAGGTAGCACCGGGCTTCATTGATTCACGTTGATACCAATCACTGTCAAGACTTTGGTCCGCGTCGCCAAACCAAGTCCGGTACCTTGCGAAGGCTTTCGCCTTATGGCAATGCACGCACTTTGCTTGCCATTGCGAAGTGGCCGGCCCATCTACCGTTAGGTTGACCGCAACCAACTCCACGGCGGCATCTTCGCGCCGATAACCAAAGCGACGCTCATGCTCTTCATGGAATCGTTGCAACAACTTTGGTCCTTCCGGCAACACCAGTACGCCCGCTTGACCAGCACCACGTAACTCGACCTTGCGTTGAATACGGATCGAACGGCGCGACAAGCCTTCCGCCTGCAGGGCGGCAATGCCTTGCTCCTGTAGTGGCGCGAACAAAGATGCACGCATTTTGGCGGTGGGCAAATTCTGCAACACCGATTGGGCGTAGCTGCGGCGTGCTGGAGCTTCCAATAAACCCACGGCAGAGAAGGCGCCAGCTATTGGTGGTACGACGACCGCCTGCATCTCAAGGTTGGTTGCCAACCATGCTGCATGGAGACCGCCGGCACCGCCGAAGGAATAGAGCACTGCTTGACGGGGATCACGGCCTTCCGCAAGTGAAACCCTTCGTAGAGCGCGCTCCATATCAGCTGTAGCAATGCTCAGGACCTGCTTGGCCGCCGCTGCAGCTGAGATGCCTAGTGGAGCAGCGAGCTCCTCAAGTGCTGTGCATGCAGCCTTCGGGGCCAAGGTGAAATCACCACCAAGGAATGCCTTAGCTTGCAGGCGGCCGCACAGCAAGTGTGCATCGGTGACGGTGGCAGCAACGCCGCCGCGGTCATAACAAGCAGGACCAGGAACGGCTCCGGCAGATTCAGGGCCAACCGCGATCGCACCACCAGCATCCAGATGCGCCAAACTACCTCCGCCTGTGCCGACCGTGTGGATCGGCAAGCCACGTGCGAGCAAGCCTAGGCGCCCAACCTGCAGCGGCCGACTCTCTGGCAAGCTAGTCGAGAGCCAGGCGACATCGGTTGAAGTCCCGCCCATGTCCAAGGTCATCAGCTGCTGATCACCGCGCGCCTGGGCCAATGACAAGGCTGCACCAAGTCCACCGGCTGGGCCAGACAAGGCGAGCTGCACGGGATGCTCCACCGCGGCTACGACTTCGGCGGTTCCACCATCGGAGCGCATGATGCGCAACTGCGAACCAGGATGACGATCGCGCAGTCGTTCCCCCAAGGACATCAAGGCGACACGCACCACAGGTGCTAGGGCGGCGTCGGCCCAGGTGGTGGTGGCGCGTTCATACTCGCGTACTTCTGGCGCCACTTCATGCGACAACATAATCGGCACGCCAAGCTTGGCTAAGGCGCGCCCAAGTTGTTGTTCGTGTTTGGGATTGCGAAAGGCGAACAAGGTGGCCACGGCCACAGCTTGCGGCCTGAGTTTCTTGACCGCTGCGACCACGCGTTTGGTTTCCTTGGCGGTCAAGGCTTGTACCACCTCACCATTCGCGGCAAACCGCTCCGCGACTTCCACCACGCGCGACGCCGGTTGCTCAGGCCTAGAGGTACTGGCTTCCAAGGCATAGACCTCATCGCGATCCTGGCGGCCCACGGCCAGCAAGTCGGCAAAGCCTTCCGTGGTGACAAAGACCACGCGGCCAAGCTCACCTGTCAACAAGGCATTGGTGGCGTGGGTGGTGCCATGGACCAACTCCACCGCTCCCCCAGCGGGCGCCAATTCCTGCACCGCATCCAAGACTGCTAAGGACGCATCTTCACGCGTGGTGGCCAACTTCACCAAGCGCAGCTCACCATCGTCTTGCAGGGCGATGGCATCGGTGAAGGTACCGCCAGTGTCGATGCCTAAGCGTTGCATGCTTGCAGCGGCTTACTTGTTGCCGAAAGCGATGGCGCAGTTCTCCAGGCGTGCGCCCTTGGCGTCGGCTACGGCAAAGCGACCGGCACCACGCATGCTGGCAGAACCGTACAAGCCATCCTTGCGCACCGCGTAGAAAGTCAGACCGAAGTTCGGCTGGCCATCCTTCCAAAGTGCAGGTTGCCACCTGGATCCACGTTCGGCTTGTTCGGCAACGCGCTTCAAGGCATACAGACACGCCTGTTCCGGCGTGTCGCCTGCGCGCATGCGTTCGACGACTAACCACGAGCCGCCCGACAGGATTGCGGCCTCGCCACGCCCCGTGGCGCCCGCACTGCCGACCTCGTTGTCGCAGTAGAGCCCGCAACCGATCAGCGGCGAATCACCAATCCTGCCGGGGATCTTGAAAGCCAATCCGCTGGTGGTAGTGCAGCAACCGACATCGGAACTTGGTGCCAACACCGAACAATGGATGGTGCCCCACGGCCGAGGCTCATCGGCCAAAGCTGGATCGGCCGGCTCGGTGTCGAGGAGCGGCCACAAATAGTCATCACCACTGCGCTTCGAACGCCACTTCAACCAGATCTGACGTGCGCGTTCGGTGAGTAGGTCTTCGGCCTTGAAGCCGTAGTCGAGCGCGAACTGACGCGCGCCTGGGCCGACCAAGTTGATGTGATCGGTGCGGTCCATCACCAACTCCGCAACTTGCGCTGGATGCATGATGTCCTCGATCGAAGCCACGCTACCGGCATTGTGGGTTGGGCCGTCCATGCATGCACTATCGAGTTGCACCTTGCCCAACTCGTTTGGCAAGCCGCCATAACCCACCGACATGTCATTCGGGTCAGCCTCTACCGACGCCACACCTTGCACTGCCGCTGAGACGGGTCGCATGCCTTTCTCCAACACCAGACCGCGCGCGACGGCAACCGATTCAATGCCGTTAGCCGAAGAGATCGCCACACATGGATTGGCGGTGTCCGCATGCAGCGGTTGGGTGGCTGCAGCAACTGCGGCCTGACTGACCTGAGGCAAAGTACTGGCAGCCACGCCAGCACCAGCTACGCAGAGAAAACGTCGGCGGGAAATTCGGGACATGGCGCAAGCCTAACGGCGCGCCTGCTGTCCTGGCAGTCTAGACCCGAAAGCCTTGACGAAGGAGCCCTAGTTCAGGCAGTTCTAGTCCTTCTTACCAACTGGAGTCCGCTGACGGAACTCAAGCTTGGTGATTTCCCAGATGTCCTCGCGATCAACGCCAGCCTCGATGCCGCGGCTACGTCCGGATCCACCGATCGGGCGCAGGTTCAAGGCGGTGGTGCGAATGCGCGGATACTTCTGCTCAGCACTGAACAGGAACATGCGCAAGCTAGGACGACTGAAGCCATCCGCGGCCTTCAAGAACTCAATCTCGAAACGCTTGTCGGCGTAGGTCCTCTTGGCTGCGAGTGGATTCACACTCACGTTGACGTCGCCCATCAGAGCCTTGTGGGCCTGACGCTGGAAGTGCTTACGGAAGGAAGTCTCATCGGAGCCCTTCGGCGCATCTTCACGACGGAGTTCCAAGTCATTGCAAGTCTCGACGATCGCTTTGTACTTGGAAACGTGCACGGCCACGTTGTCATCCCAGGTAGCCAGACTCGAGACCGACCACATTCGCAAACCAATCGCGGCAGCGGCCAATGCCATGAGCAAGTAAAGGGTGGTGCGATTACTCATTTGCCTGCCCCCGGGGTGATTGCGGGACTATTGGTCAGAATCTTGACCTTCACGACGCCGCTCTTGGCGCCTTCGGTGCCGACCGATTCGGTACTTGGAATCAAGGCTTCTCCTACGGTCCAATCCTGGCGATTCAACGCTGATGGAATCTGGTCGAAGCGACCAATAAAGTCGCCACTGCCATCGGGGAAGATGGTGATACCGAACTTAGCATCGACGTGAGCCGGTTGACGCGAACTTGCCTCTACCGAAGAGAACTCAAAGCTCTCGATCATCCAACGACCGTTGAAGCTGGCCATTTCGTCTTCGAGGAAGGTCATCAGCAAACGCCAAGCTTCCAAGCAGGAAGATGGCATTTCCAGGGCCGATGCACCCATCAGTTCATCGAGCTGCGTCTTGCCCTTGCGGACATTGTTGCCAAGGCGAATGATGCGCTCTTCATCGGCAATGCCCATGCCAGCGAAATCACTCTTGACGATCCACTCGATGGGATATTCCTCATCATCCTGGACTCGTTTGTTGATCTGCTCGACCTTGTTATGCGCTTTGACATACAAGGCGTTGGCATCTGCTTGACGTTGCTGGATGACTTTGAAGTTCAGCACGAATTCAATCGCAAAGAATACGATTAAACCGACCAAAGCCAAGGTCAAGGGGCCTTCCACTCGCTCGAGGCCGCGTGCGTAGCGAAACTCTTCTTGGCGAAAGTTCATCGGCGAGACATCAACACCTAAGCCGCGCAGGCCAGCACCAAAGGCGATCGGTTCTGGAACGTTGTCGTTCTTATCGACTTGGCCAAGATCCAATGGAGCGATGTCTTTACCAAGGCGCGCTTCCAGATACCCTTCCAGGCCTGGGATTCTTGCGCCCAACATGTAAAGGCTGCCACCGCTTGGGATTCCCATGGCTGCTAGACCGCGACGGACTTCCGAAGCAAAGCGTGCCATGAAGCCTTGTTGCGCGGCATCATCCGCAAGCTCCAAGGCGGTCTCGAAGCTTATGCCAAAAGGCAAGGAGCTATCGCCACCGATGGTCACCTCGTGATCGTCTTCGTCTTCCTCTTCACTATCTTCTTCCGACGCCGATTCTTCACCCGCATCTGCGCCTTCCTCTATGGAATCTGCAGGGGTTTCCTCGCTTCCAGAATCCTCGTTTGCGTTTTCTTCATCGCTGGAAGATTCCGGCAATGCCATTTCAGCATCTTCGATGTTGAGGCCACGTGCCAGTTCCAACCAGCCCAAAGGAAGGGCGCGCACTCCGTACAAGGAGCCGTCGCCGTTGAGCACCATCATCAAACTCGACTCGGCACCAATGTGCAGATAAGCCTCGCGGCCTTCGGAACCCTCTGCTCCTTCGTGAGGCAACTCGTTCAATGCCGCAAGCAAACTGCCATGCGACAAGGTCACGACCGGCGGATCACAATCGGCGTGGTCAAGAACCTCGAGGGAGGAAGCGATGCGCTCCTTCTCCAACACACTGACCAACAAGGTTGGCGTGGCGCGGCCATCGTTCAGTTCAATGAAGTCAGCGATGACATCATCGATATCAAGGTGATAAAGCTCCGACTCGACCTCGAACTTGAGCACCTGCATGACCTTCTCGCGGTCATTGAACGGCATGCTCAGTTCACGCATGACAACTCCAGAAGCAGGCAGCGTGACGATCACTTGATCGACCTTGCCAGCTTTGCAGGTGTCAGCGATCAGCTTGCCGAGTCGCTTGGTACTACGGAGGTCCTCAGAGCGGAAAACCGCACTGCCGGACTTGGTCACGGAATACTTCTTGGCACTGCCCTCGAGCAGTGCGAAGTCGAATCCGTGGGATTGAAGGTGGATGCCTAGGCTGCGTGCCATGTCAAAATCTGACCATCAGGTTAACGAGAGGAAGCGCTCGCTACCACAACAGATGGACGGTGTAGCGCTTCCGACGTGCGCCGCTGGTCTGCATCAAGGATGCGAATCGCGAGCAAATTCTCAAAACGCTTGTCTAGCTCCACCCAATCCGAGTCGACCTCGGCCAAGTGTTGCTGTAGGAGTTTCCCACGTTCGCGTTCGTAGTGGAAGAGCAAGACGCGTAAATCGCGGCTCTGCTGTGAATTCAGGCCCAAGGAATCGATGATTCCAGCCTCATATGCGCGCAAATCGGGTGCTAGTTCCTCAAGAGGGCCGCTGTCGGTGTGGTGATCCACCGTTTGCCCGACCAGGAAGCCTGCTGCAAAGGTCAATAAGGCCGGTAGCAGGATCAATCTCCAGGGTGAGCGGGCCATCAATCCTGGGATGCCGGAGCGGCGAGGAACTCACGGATGGCCTCGTCGATGGCGCTAGGTTCACTGGCGTAGGTATCGGTTGGTACCGACAACAGCAGACGATCTGCCACCCACATGCCAAAGCCAAGGGCCAGTAGCAGCACGGCAGCGCGGTTCCACAGGCGCAGAGCACGCGCCACGCGGAAGACCTCGTTGGCCAAGCCGTCCTCGAAACGGGACTGCATGGTGAAAAGCTGCTCAGCGGAAGGCTCTTCTGGCTGCAGCAGCGCCAAATCTTCACGCAAGGAGCGCCATTGCTGCACCTTGGCGCGCGATTCTGGACTCTCCATCAGATGGGCGCGGACTTCTGCCGCATCCATGTCGGAGGCCTCGCCATCAAACCATGCGGAAAGGCGCAAATCCCAAGCCTGATCTTCTTTTCGTTGCTTCATTAGTTCACCCCCATGCGCTTCAACTCTGCCCCAAGACGCTCGCGCGCGCGAAAAATCCTTGATTCCACTGTCCCCTGTTTCACCTTCAACACGCGCGCGACGTCGCGATACGACATGCCTTCCAGTTCACGCAGAATGAGTACCTCGCGGAACTTCGGAGGCAGTCTGTCGAGCGCATCACGCACCATTTGGCGGCGCTCGGAGATCGAAGCTTCTTCGACCGGAGTGGCGCTATCGCCACAGAAGGTTGGGTCGGCAGGTTGGTCCGACACCAGACTCATGCTCGTGGCTCGTGTTTGACGCACGACCTTGCGGCGGTGATCGCGCAGCGTATTCAACGCCACCTGATACAGCCAAGTAGACAACGCCGCTTCACCACGAAAAGTGCTGATGCGGCGCTGAACTTTCAGGAATACCTCTTGGACCCCATCTTCCGCTTCCTTTGGCGCCAAACCACAGCGCAAAGCAAGCCCGTAGATCTTCGAACCGTAAACCCTGAACAGCTCCTCCAGCTGTTCTGGTGCGACTTTGGCAGTCGTCGGTTTTTGATCTTTTGGCAAAGGCATAACCACGATGGACTTATGACGTCTATCGTCGCACAAAGCTTCCCAATGGAATAGGAAGACTTATTGGCTGGCCCTATTCGGCGGGGAACAAGTGTCCAAGCTTGTCGCGCTTGGTACGCAGGTAGCACTCGTTGTGCTCCGTGGCATCTACCTGAAGCGGAATCTGCTCAATGATCTCAAGCCCATAACCACGCAAACCAGCCAATTTCTTGGGATTATTGGTCAAAAGGCGCATTTTTCGGACCCCAAGGTCGTTGAGGATCTGCGCGCCCATGCCGTAATCACGCATATCTGCCGGATAGCCAAGGCGCTCGTTGGCCTCGACGGTATCCAGGCCCTGCTCTTGCAGCTGGTAAGCCTTGAGCTTGTTCTCCAGCCCAATGCCGCGACCCTCTTGGCGCACGTAAAGCAGTACACCTTTACCGACCTCTTTAATGGCGCGCATGGCCGCATGTAGCTGAGGACCACAATCGCAGCGCAAGCTACCGAGCAGATCGCCGGTCAGGCACTCCGAGTGCACGCGCACCGTGACTTCTTCCTCTAACTTCTCGAAGCTAGTGGGGCTACCATCGGTACCGTCTTCGGGCGCCTCTCCCCAGTTGTAGGTCAGCGCGAAATGCTCCTTTTCATCCGTGAGAGACTTGTAGAGGTGCATCTGGAAGCCGCCAAAGCTGGTTGGCAGGTTGACTCCGGTCACGCGGCGCTCAACCAACTGCTCGCGGCGACGTCGGTATTCGATCATGTCCTCGATGGTCAGGATCAAGAGGTCATGCTTCTTGGCGAAGACCTCCAGCTCTGGCATGCGCGACATGGAACCATCTTCGTTCATGATCTCGCAGATCACGCCGGCGGGTTTCATGCCAGCCATACGCGCCAGGTCGACCGAGCCTTCGGTTTGGCCAGGGCGCATCAAGACGCCACCCTTGCGTGCGCGCAGCGGGAAAATATGACCTGGACGGGCCAGATCGGCCGGTTTTGCACCATCGGCCACAGCCGCCAAGATGGTGGTGGCGCGGTCCGCGGCGGAGATTCCGGTGGTGACACCTTCACGCGCCTCGATGGACTCCAGGAAGGCTGTGCCCATACTGGAGGTGTTGTCCGCCACCTGAGGGCGCAGATCCAGGGCATCGCATAGTTGCCCGGCCAGCGAGAGGCAAATCAGCCCCCCACCTTCTTTGCGCATGAAGTTGATGGCCTCTGGCGTGATGGCTTCCGCCGCCATCACCAGGTCGCCTTCGTTTTCACGGCGGGGATCATCGACAAGGATGATCATTTTGCCCGCTTTTAGGGCTTCAACGGCTTTTTCTACGCTTGCGTATGGCATGGATGGGTCTCCAATTCAGCTATTCTACCCGCCCTTTAAGCCAACAGTGCCTCGCACCCAATTAAATGGGTTTTTGGTTTATGCCGATGGATAACCGTGCGAATTCCAAAATCCTCCATCATTCTTGCGTCCGCTGCTGTCGTGGCCGCAGGAGCCCTGGTTGGCCTGCCACAGGTCAACGATTTTGCCGCACGTTCTGATCAACAGGAAGGCGAGCTGAACGTCTTGCGCGGCGAAGTCGACCGCCTGACACAGCAGCACCAGGAACTTCAAGCTGGCATTACCTTCTACCGCAATGAGCTGGAGAAGCAGTCGATGCGTTTGGATAACCAGAACTCCGTCATCCAAAACGGCTTCGGCCGCATGGAAGATGGCTTCGTGCGCATGGAAAATGGCTTGGGCAGCCTCGATGGCTTGCGCACCACTGTCGAAGAGCAAGTCGTATCCGCAGCCAGTGTTCAGCCCGACGTCTTGCGCGAAACCCTACGTCGCGAAGTGCTGCGCCCGGTCTTCCAGATCAGCGGCGAAGATGCCGTCGGCAGTGCGGTGCTGGTCTATCACGGCAGCGATGAAAAAGGCCCTTACTACCTGGCTTTAAGCTGTTTTCACGTGGTGCGCGACATCATCCACTACCAAGACGTTGAGGCTCCGCATGAAGTGCTTTTCGACAACATCTTCGATCAACTCGGCGGTGATCCGGTGACTTTGCAGGGACGCATGGTTGCTGAGAACATCCCTGCTGACTTGGCACTGCTACGCATCGATACCGAACGCGAGTTGGGCCCTATCGCCAGCATTGCCGCGCTGCCGAAAGAGTCGCTGGTCGATGCCTTCACGCCGGTCTACACCGTAGGTTGCCCCTTAGGAACCAGCGCCCAAGCGACCCATGGCCAAGTCACGCGCAATGATTGGGTGGTCGACGGCCAAGATTACTGGATGGTTTCCAGTCCGGCATACTTCGGCAATTCGGGCGGCGGCGTCTTCCTGGAAGAAGGCCACGAATTGGTCGGAATCTTCTCGAAGATCTACACCCACGGCACCTATCGACCCCAAGTGGTGACCCATATGGGCCTAGCAGTGCCTCTATCCACCATCTATGAATGGGTGAAGGCCATCGGTTATGACCGCATTTTGCCGCAAGCGGAAACGGTTTCGCCACGTATCGAAGAGGCGAGCAGCGCCCCTCAGGTCGATTGAGATTGCATCTGGGCGTTGCCGCAAACTACCGCTAGACTAGAAAGCGGTACCTTTCGGAGCCCATGTCAAAAAAACTAGCGCTAATTCTCGGCCTGGTTGTCGGTAGCAGTGTCGTTATTGCTGCCCTAACAACCAAGGATCAACCCACTCCTCCCCTTGTCCAGTATTCTCATTTCAGCCCAACGCTGGCTGCCAATGAGAGCCTGGATCGTCTGTTCGAGTGGACGCCTGCACCGCCAACCGGCACTGCCGCTGACTTTGAAGAAGCCAAGCAGCTTCTCGCCGCCGGCAAGTACGACGACGCTCGCGAGAGTGCCGAACATGTCCTGACTTTCCAGCCCTACTCGGTAGATGGCTACCAAGTCATGATGGACATCTCGCGCGCCGCCGAAGATGTCGAAGCAGAACTGCGCTGGGGCAAGTGGCTCTCTTGGTCGCTAAAGGCTTCTGGCAAGACGTCGAAATTGGCTACCTTGAGTGAGCGCATGGACGCCATCTATGAAGGCTGGAACCAAGACGGAATCACTCTTGCGGCATGGCGCAAAGAGGTCAGCAAAACCGCCAAGAAAGCGGGCGGCAAGAAGCATTACCGCTTGGCTGGTCACTTGATGAACAAGTTGCTGGACCTGAACCCAGCAAGCAAGACGCTCAACAAGGAGTACGACAAGCTCGCTGACAAAGCTGGTAACGAGATCTCCGGTGGTGCCTTCGCTTCCGACAAGGTGCGGCGTAAGTCAGCCAAGTGGTTGGCCAAGAACAACGCCAAGCACGCCGACTGGGAAAACCGCTGGACCAAAAAGACCAAGAACTACGACGTAGAGACCAACATGGACTACGCGTTCTTCGAGACCTTGTGTGCCGCGATGGACCAGATGAACGAGTTCTATCGCTCCGTTTATGAGTTCAAGAAGAAGACCAAGCGCGTGCGTTTGGCTGTGCACCGTAAGCGCACCGACTTTGACCGATTCTCGATGGAAGTCATCGGTCAAGCCATTCCAAGTGAAGGCGTGGGCGGCTACTGGGTCAATGGCTTGCAGACCGTGGCTGCTTATGACCGCTCGATGGGCGATCCGGACAAGACTCGTGATGACCTCTGGAACACCTTGTTCCACGAAGCAAGTCACCAGTTCATGTCAATCATCATGAAGAAGCAGAATGGTCGGTCCTACACGCCAGCGTGGCTGGATGAAGGAACGGCAAGTTACTTCGAAGGCTGCAAGATTAAGGCCGACGGCACCATCGTGAAGAACAACGTAGCCGAAGGTCGCCTGCGTTCTTGGTTCTTCATCGAGCAAAGTGATGACCGCAAGACGCTGACCGAACTGGTTGCGCATATCCGCAACACCGGTCCTGACTCGCGCAACACCTTGAGCTACGAAGGTATCTATTACCCATACGGTTGGGCACTCGCTTACTTCCTTCTCAACTACGAGGAGAACGACCGCCGCGTTTATGCTCCACCAATCACCCCGGGGCAGGCGATTCCGGCCGACTACAAGTCCGTGCGTAAGGCAGGCCGTTTGGTCTACCGTCAGCCATACTTGGATTACATCGAGCACTTCGCCAAGGTCGGCAACCCCGACAACGATCAGTTCTACCCCTTGGAGATCGCCAAGAAGTTGTTCGTCGAAGAAGTCGGCGACCCCGATGTCCCGAACTGGGATGCATTCGAGGCGCGCTGGCGCAAGTTCACCAACGCGTTGTACGGCGAGATGATGGCTGGTCCAGAATTTGCCGATGTTCTGCAGTCTCGCTGCCGTGGTTATATCTTGGCCGAGGACTATGAACGCGCCCGCGTGACTGCCGAACAGGCCGACGACAAGCGTCCATTCGACGCCGAGACTTATCGCCTACTGGCGGAAGCCAACCTCGGTGAAGGCCTCAAAGGCGATGCCGTTTTCTGGATGTTCCGTCACTGGGAATCCGTTTGGCAAGCTGGTCTGGACGGTGAAGTCGAAGCTGCCGAGCAGTGGCTGTCAGATAACGGCGGCAAGGACATTCTCAAGACCTACATCGAGCCGACCAAGGCTGCACTCGCGCAGATCCAGCTCGACATGGAGAAGGCCTTGGAAGATGGTCACCCCATCATGGCCACTTTGTATGCCACCCACGCCATGCAGTCCTTCCAGCTGGAGTTCCCTGAGCTTCTCGAGAAGGCTGCCGAGATGAGCGAGATTGCTGGTCAAGACCTACGTGTTTGGCAGGCCGCCTACGACAAGGGCCCAGACAGCAACCGCAAGCAGAAGACCGACGATGGCTCCTTAGTAGAAGTCGTCAAGTACTCCGACGACGGCGTGCTTCTCTACAACCCGAAGGGCTACGCAAGCCCAGGCTACGAACGCACCGCGGTCGGAAACCTGATGTTCCTCGATCCGCCATATTCGATCCGCGGCGAGGTTGAGCTTGATGGCAACGCATTGTTGATCCCTCTTGGCATTGACCGCTCCGGCAAGGCCAGCTCGCGCATCATCTTCGTGCAAAATGGCGGCGAGCAGGAAGTCCTGCTGCAGACCATGTCTTACCGCGTCGACACCGTCAAAGGCACGGCATCGTTGCGCGAGACTCCGGTTTATCGCACGGGCTGGAACAGCAAGGCGCCGATCCGCTTCGAGTTCCACATGGACGTCGATGGCAAAGGTAGTTTCCAGATCAACGATGATGATCCCATCGAGTTACCCAAGGAAATGAACCTCAACCGCCTGACCGGCGGCTTCGCAGTCATCCCGAACGATGACACCGCAGCGCTGATCACCGAGTTCGTCGTGCGTCCGAACAAGGCCTTCTGGCCAGTCGCCGCTTCCGACGGCGAGGAGTAAACGACTCGTTTAATCCTGCCCGCATGGGCAGGATTAAGGTCGCAACACGACTCACGAGCGACCGCCCGCTAAAAACGGGCGGTCGTTAACTTTTTATGGTCTTCAGATGGCCTGCTTGCAACTGCAGCTGATGGTGCTGGTCAATGCCAGCGGTTCCACGGCTCAGCAAGGCTTGATCCAAGTTGCGCAAACGCGTCGGCGAGACCGTTGCCCCAGCCTTACGCAGCTCATCGCGAATCGCCTGGCGGCGCAGATAGCTCGGCAGACGGCAGAAATCGGCGGTGGTCACCAGCAGTTCGGCCTTGGCTTCTTCCCATTCGACCGCTTCGGCACTGAGTCGCAGCAGGGCGCTGACTGGATCGCCAGTAGAGGCCGCAGCCAACGATGGGATGATCTCGTGGCGCAGCAGATTACGCGTCGCCACAGACGGATCGGCGTTACTGAGGTCTTCCACCCAAGGCTGATCCATCGCCTTCAGGGCTTTGCGCATGTCGCCACCGCGCAATCTCAGCAGCGGGCGCATGATCTCGACATCAGGAGACAACATACGGCGCGGCGGGATGCCAGCCAGCCCAGGCAAACCGGTGCCACGAAGGATGCGCATCAGCACGGTCTCAGCGTTGTCGTCGGCGTGATGCGCGAGCAGGATGCGCTTGGCACTATGCCGTTCGGCCGATTCCAGCAGAGCGGTGTAACGTGCGGAACGCAATTCGGCCTCGTTGGCATCGGGGTCGGCGTGGGCATGCTTGATCTGCACGTCGAAGTCGAGGTCGCGATAGATCGCTGCTGCGGCCTCTGCATCCTTGTCGGAGCCGGGTCGGTGGCCATGATCGACCACCACCACGACCGTATCGGGCAGCTTCTCCTGTTCGCTGACGGCGCTTTCACGGACCGTATGGAGCCACGCAAGGGCCAGAAAGGTGGAGTCGGCTCCGCCTGAACAAGCCAGCAGTACGGGGCTGCGATCGGGCCAGGGACCGAAGCTTCGGATTCTGTCTGCCGCGAGGTCGAGCATGACACTAGAATCTCTGCTTCCACCCTTTCGGGATACCCTCTTCTGGGTTTTTTCCGGCAGCCCCCAAAACACCCTTTTCGTACCAGAAACACCATGGCCATTCGCATTGCCATCAACGGTTTCGGCCGCATCGGCCGTAACGTCTTCCGCATCATGCACGCTCGTAGCGCCGATTTCGAAATCGTTGCTCTGAACGACCTTACCGACGCTAAGACCCTCGCTCACCTGCTCAAGTACGACACCGTCGGTGGTCGTTTCGATGGCAAGGTCGAGGTCGATGGAGATTCCATCGTGGTCGACGGCAAGCGCATCAAGATTCTCGCCGAGCGCAATCCAGCTGACCTGCCTTGGGGCGACATGGGCGTGGATTTCGTGGTTGAGGCCACCGGTATCTTCCGCAAGCGCGAGCAGTGCCAGATGCACATCGATGCTGGCGCCAAGAAGGTGCTCCTGACCGTGCCACCTGCCGATGAAATCGACAACATGGTCGTGCTCGGCGTGAACGACGAGACCCTGACTGCTGACCAGAAGATTCTGTCGAACGCCTCCTGCACTACCAACTGCTTGGCTCCAGTGGCCAAGGTGCTGCACGAGTCCTTCGGCATCAAGCGCGGTTTGATGAACACCATCCACGCTTACACCAACGATCAGCGCATCTTGGACCTGCCACACAGCGATTTGCGTCGCGCACGTGGTGCAGCTTCCAACATCATCCCTACTTCGACTGGCGCAGCGCGCGCAGTTGGCAAAGTGCTTCCTGAGCTCAACGGCAAGCTAGACGGCATGTCGATGCGCGTACCAGTACCTGCCGGCTCGGTGGTCGACCTGGTTTGTGAAGTCGAGAAAGACAACGTCACCGTTGAAGACATCAACGCAGCAATCAAAGCTGCCGCAGAAGGTCCAATGAAAGGTGTGCTCGAGTACACCGAAGACCCGATCGTCTCCAGCGACGTCATCCACAACTCGCACAGCTCCGTTTTTGACTCCGGCCAGACCATGGTCATGGACGGCAACATGATCAAGATCGTTTCTTGGTACGACAACGAGTGGGGTTACTCCAACCGCGTTTGTGACTTGATCTTCAAGTCGCACAACAAGTAAGCAAGTTCTTCGCTGCGGGGTTCGCCCCGCACACGCCGCTGCATTCTTGATGGAATGCAGCGGTTTTTTGTGATCTGCGATGCTGCTCAGTCCGGGCATGTCAAATCTGCCTGTTTCCATTAGAATCGCTCGCTTATGAATCGTCTTTGGCCAATCCCCCTCATCATCTGTGCGCTTGCATGATCTATGTGCTGCAACAGCCAACGCAGAGTGAGGATCCAACTACGGTGGAGAACCAGACCACGGTGGCTGAGGGTGAGGTGCTGGAAGATGTCGGCGAGTGGGAAACGAATGCAGCGGCACAGAATGAGATTCAGCGTGAAGCAGCAATGACTCCGATGAAGCTGGAGTCATTGCCTGCACCCAAGTTGGATGGCAAAGGAATCACCATTGAAGTGTGGAATGCTGAAACCCGCGCGGCGGTTCCGCATGCGCGTTTGCTGCTGGCGCCGAAAGGATTCCAGTCGAAGAGTTCCGCTGGTGACGGTGAAGGTTGTGAATGACAAGGGAGTGGCGCAAGCCGATGTCGTGGTGCAGCTTGCCGGCACGCGCTACATGGCGGACCTCGCGCAGCAGTTGTATTTCTGCAACCTCGACAACAACTTCGGCACCCTGGTGCACCTGTCGGATCTGGCCCACGATGAAGAGGCCAAAGAGGCTTCGTTGGCTTATGCATTCCTGGCCAACAGCGCCGAAGGGCTCACCAAAGAGCAACTCGATGAACAAGTCGAAGCACACTTGGCCAAGCTCTACCAAGTCGATGTCGACTATGAAGTCGAGGATGGCGTCGCCAAGCTGCAACGCGCCGGTCTACTGCAGAAGGTAGAGGCGGATCGCTATCAGGTGACCGGGCTCACCAAGGCCATCGCGATGCTCGATGAAGAGTGGGACGACATGTTCCACCCAGTTCCCAACTGACCAGCGAATGGCTTGGCTGGGGTCGTTTTGCGGGTATCAGCGCTGCTAATCTATGCGCCATGAGCCTCGCCAAACAGACCTTGGACTCCATCGATTTCGCTGGCAAGCGTGCCTTCGTGCGCGTTGATTTCAATGTGCCATTGAAGGATGGCGTGATCGGCGATGACACGCGCATCCGTGCCGCTGTGCCGACCATCTTGGCTATCTTGGCAAGTGGCGGTTCGGTGATTGCGGCCTCCCACCTTGGGCGCCCGAAAGGCAAGATCGTCGAGGATCTTCATATGGACCCAGTGGCGGAACGGCTGCAGACTTTGCTCGGCAGCAATATCGAAGTGAAATGGATTCATGATGTACGCGGCGACTTGGCCAAGACTGCCGCTGCGCAACTCGAGCCCGGCCAAGTACTGGTACTCGATAACCTGCGTTTCGAAGAAGGCGAGACCTCCAACGATTCCAGCATGGCTGCGGACTTGGCCTCCATGGCCGACGTCTTCGTGCAAGATGCCTTCGGCACTTGCCACCGTGCCCACGCCTCCACCGCCGGTCTCCCCTCGACCTTGAAGCCCGCCGTCGCCGGCAAACTCCTGCAGAATGAAATCGAAGCCTTCGACATGGCATTCGGTTCGCCGAAACGCCCCGTAGTTGCAGTGGTCGGTGGTGCAAAAGTCTCCGACAAGATCGTCGTACTGGAAAGCTTGCTGGACAAGGTCGATACCGTGTTGGTCGGCGGCGGCATGGCTTACACCTTCTTGGCAGCTGCCGGCATTGGCATCGGCAACTCGCTGTGTGAAGAAGACAAGTTCGACGTGGCTAGGTCTATTGTGGAGAAGGCCGCAGCCAAGGGCGTGGAACTCCTGCTCCCCACTGATCACTTAGTCGCGGACAACTTCGCCGCTGACGCCAACACGCAAATCATCGAAGGTGCCTTGCCTGATGGTTGGATGGGTTTGGACATCGGTCCGGAAACCACCCAGACCTACAGCGACAAGCTGCGCGGTGCCGCAACGGTAGTCTGGAATGGCCCCATGGGTGTGTTCGAATTGGAACCGTTCAGCCATGGCACTTCGGCCATCGCATTGGTGCTCGCTGAAACCGACAACCTCAGTGTCGTCGGCGGCGGCGATTCCGTTGCAGCGATCAAGAAGAACCAAGTGGAATCGCGCATCACGCACATCTCCACCGGTGGCGGTGCCTTCCTCGAGATGCTTGAAGGCAAAGAGTTGCCCGGCATTGCGGCGCTTGACGGCAGGTAGAGACAGCAGAGCTGCCCACTTGGGTCATTTGCACAATTTCAACATGAGTGGGACGACATGTCTCACTCATGTTGCTTTCCGCCATCCTCGCCCCTTTCGCCTGCGCACAGGCAGCGACAAGATGCGCTGGTCCATCTGTCACAAGGATTCGAAAGATGCGGAGGAACGTCGGCTGCTCCAAAGGGAGTTCAGCCGCACTCCTTAGCGAAGCTCCACTATTCTGCGCGTGAAGCCTCGAGCGTTCCTAGATGTGCAGGATCTTCTCGCTCTTCATCACGCTGACACGCTTCACGCGCGAGAGCGGAACGAACTGCTTCACAGGCTCAACTTCACCGTGACCGCTTGAGTGGCGGAACTGTGTGCCGAGCACGATGTGATCATCATGCAGGGCGACGATCTTGGCCTTATAGAAACCCGCGCCAAGGCGGTGGCCTACCGGAGCATCCTCATAAGACTCAGAGTTGGCAACGGTGACTACCGAACCAACGAGAGCGGCGAGAACGCCAGGGAAGGAATCTAGCGAATGCGAGTGAGTTCGCTCGTGAGTATCGTGCTGGGTATCAGTCATCGGTTTATCAAGAACAAGTGCCTCAGGGCTCCCCCTATCCTAGACGACTCCACCCACTCCGGAACACGGAATTCTCTACCTTTTGCTCGGAAATAAAGGTTTCTATTCCGATTCATGCCCAAAGTTCACCATTTACATGACTTAGGGCGATAATGAGCAGCCTAAACGCGTTCGGCCAGCACCAAGCGGTGCCCCGATCCGACCACGAACAGCATGGGGTCCTCATGGATCTTGAACCCGGCGTTCTTGGCGATTTCGCGCACTTGCGCACGACTCAGAGTGTTCTTGGGGTGCTTCTTGCTGAGACCAATCGCGGTCCGTGCACGACGGATCACGTTCTTCAAGCTGGCGCGATCGAAGTAGGTGAAGATCACCCAGCGCTCGGCCACGCGGAACAGTTCCTCGACATGCTCGCGACGCACAACTGGATCCGGCAAGTGGTGACTCAAGCGCATTGAGAACACCAACTCCACGGCCTTATCCTCGAGCGGAATGCGATGACCAAAGCAACGCATGCGACCGAGCAATGGCGTTTCCGGGAACACCTCGGCAACCTTCTGCACCATGCTGCCGCTGTAATCGGCCTCAAGGACTTCGGCGCCATGGCTGCGTAGATAAGGCATGTAACGGCCCCAACCGCATGGCAGGTCCAAAGCAGTGGTGACCTTGCCGACGCGTTCGAAGTAACCATCCAGCAACTTATGCTCGCGACGATCGCTTAGCTTGCGATGAAACTTGGTGTACTCATCGAAGTACTCCTCCGCACCTTCTGCTGCGTGGTATTGGGCGAGACGTTCAGGAAGAGTCATTACGTTTTATGGGCGGTGGCCACTCCAGATGGCTCCAAGATAGTAAGCGATACGACGGAGCTTCTGCCCCCATCGCGAACGCGATCCTGGGCGGAAGTTTTGCAGCCCCGCAGAGGGGCCAGCTTTGCCGGCATAACCGGCAAGGATCTGCTCAATCTGATCGTTGGAGAAGACCGAATGCGCACCCGCCAAGTCTTCGAGATCGAGGCGGCGAATGCGGGCAGGAACGCCGCGTACCCACAAGCAGGAATACGGCGCATCTAATAAGGTCACGCGGTAATAAGGCGCCGCGCCGACCATGAAGTTCTTCGCTTGCATGCGGAAGTGACCGAAGCCGGCATCGTGAAGCTGGCGCGCGATGCGGCCGACTTCAACACACAGCGTGTCGATCCGATCCGGGTAGGCCTTCAGCGCTTGTGGCAACGGCACAACCTCACCGAGCGACGCGGTAGCGACCACCGAAAACTCGAGCTTGGGGCCACGTCGGGATTCGGCGAACCACATCGGGCGACCAACCGGAAGGCCGGCAATATCCATGGCCAAAAGCGCTTTCCATTCACGCAGTGCTCTTGAACGGGCGGCGGCGGCGACGGTCTTGCGCTGCGGTGGCAGGCGGTATTCCTTAAGGAATAACTCCGAGCCGTCGGGCGCGGCGCCAAGCCAAATGCGCGTTTCCACCTCTTCCTTCAACGGTACCGCCGACTCGCGCGACTCCTGGTAGGACTCGGCGCAGTATTCGGGGGTAGCCCAGTCGATCTGCGGATGCGATTCGCAGCGGGTGAAAGTGACCATTGCCGCACAGAATACCGATGCGGGGTGGCCGCGCCTAATCTGGCTGCGGCGGGCGGACAGGACGGTCCGGCGAGGAGGTTTGAGCGGTACCCCGCGAATATCGAAAGGTGGCCCGAGCCCAGCCGACTACTCCACCGGAGGGCGGCCTGGGCGAGGAGGTTCTTGGGGCACCTCCCCCTCCTTCAAACGTCCTTGCTCCACCAACAACTGGCGAAGCAGATATTCGACCTGACCGTTCAAGCTGCGGAACTCCGCGTCCGCCCAACGCTTGAGGGCGTCGTGCACACGCGGGTCGACCCGCAGCAAGAAGGACTTTCTGGATTTCGCCATCGGCGTTTCCTATCAGAACAGCATGACCAAGGCTGTGCTTAGTAGATGCTGCCGGTGTTAACGACGGGCTGAGTGTTCTTGTCACCGCACAACACGACCAGCAAGTTGCCGACCATCTGTGCCTTACGCTCTTCATCCAGTTCCACAATCTGCTTGGCGCTGAGCTTGTCGAGTGCCATCTCGACCATGCCGACTGCACCATCCACAATCTTGGTACGTGCCGCGATGATGGCCGACGCCTGCTGACGTTGCAGCATGGCACTAGCGATCTCTTGAGCGTAGGCCAAGTGACTGATGCGTGCTTCAATCACATCAACACCAGCCTTATCCAAGCGCTCTTGGACTTCATCCTTGAGCTTGGCTGCGATCTCTTGGGTGTGACTGCGCAAAGCAATCACATCGGTGTCTAGTTCGCCGGCGTTGCCTTCACGCTCTTCATGCGAGTCGTATGGGTATTGCGTAGCCATGTTGCGCAAAGCTGCTTCACTTTGGACCTTGACGAAGTCTTCGTAGTCATCGACCTCGAACAAGGCCTCGGCGGTATCGACTACCTTCCATACCACGACCGCACCGATCTCGATTGGGTTACCGGCGTGATCGTTGACCTTGAGCTTGTCGCTATCGAAGTTGCGCACGCGCACCGAGATCTTGGCCTTGGCCATGAAAGGGTTTGCCCACCACAGGCCGGTCTGGTGCACGGTGCCCTTGTACTTACCGAACAAGGTCAGCGCGCGGGCTTCATTTGGAGCCACGGCGAACAGGCCAATCAGCGTGAAGAGCACGCAGATCAGACTGATCAGACCCAAAATCACGAAGAAGCCAGTTTGGAAGCCGCCACTGGAATTCGCGCCAGTAATCAGGCAGGTGAGGCCGCCGGCAAGAAAGGCGGGTGCCACGACCAGTAAATACTGCAGGCCGGACTTAGGGCTAAAGGGGATTTCCTTGATCATGCCCTACTGTACAACTGAGCTATCAATATGATATCACTTTTCTTCCTGATATTTTTCGCGCAGGGCGTCGTCGGCATCCTCGGCCAGTTCTTCGGCCTGCTGAGAGATCTCTTGGACTCCACGACGGATGGTCTTGTTGGTCTTTTCCTCGCCGGCAATGAAATAGGACGCCACCAGAGCGATTGCAAGCAGCAGCAGGAAAAACAGGAATAGGCGCAGGGCCACGCGCAGCAGCGCCACCGCGATTACGACCACCAAGACACCCAACAGCACCGCCATCACCGGGCTGGAGTCAAAATAGGCCACGTAGTCGTTCAGTAGCGGGGGCAGCTTGACTTCCATAGGTCCAGATTACCGACTGGCGGGCAAACAGGAAAGGCATATAGCGGCCGACGTCGGCGTGGCTTCTTGCCTCATCCTGAAATGAGTTGTTGAGCGGCTTGGATGGTCTGGCAAAACACCCTATACAATGCTGTCATGAGCCTCCCCATCCGCATCGCTCCGTCGCTTCTTGCTTGCGATTTCACCCGTTTAGGCGCTGAAATGGCGCGCGCGGAAGCTGCTGGCGCCGAATGGCATCACGTTGATGTGATGGATGGTCATTTCGTGCCGAACTTGTCGATCGGTCTGCCGGTGGTGGAATCGATCAAGAAGGTCACCAAGTTGCCGCTCGACGTGCACCTGATGATCGAGCAACCCGGTGAGTGGGCCCAGCGTTATGCCGACGCCGGCGCGGATATTTTGACCTTCCACTACGAGGCCTGCGCTGCCAATTTCGAGGCCACACTTGCGCAATACAAGGCCACCGGTTGCCGCGTTGGCGTATCGATTAATGGCGGTACTGAGCCCGAGCCACTGCGCCCCTACCTGGACCAGATTGACATGGTGCTGGTGATGTCGATTTACGCCGGCTTCGGCGGCCAGAAGTTCATGCCAGAGTGTTTGGGGCGCATCGAAAAACTACGCTCGTGGGGCTTCAAGGGCGATATTCAGGTTGATGGCGGCATCACCGACGAGACCATTGGTCCGTGCACCAAAGCCGGTGCCAATGTTTTCGTGGCTGGCACTTATCTGTTTAAGGCCGACTCGATGGCGAGCGCCATGGGCCGCCTACGTGCCGCTGCAGCCGCCGCGCAACAGCCTGACAACAACGCAACCGCCTAGTTCCAGGTAGAATATCGCCCATGGCTTTCCGTTTGCGTAAGAAGAAGGACATGCCGGGTGGGCTCTGGAGCAAGTGCCCCTCCTGCACCAAGATGATCTACTCCAAGGATTTGGAGCAGAATATGTCAATCTGTCCTGAGTGCGGTTTTCATAACACAGTCTCTGCACGCAAACGCGTCGAGATCACTGCCGACCCAGGTACCTTCGTCGAGCACTTCTCAGACTTGAAGCCAACCGACCGCTTGGGCTTCGTCGATAACATCCCCTACTCGGAGAAGATCGAGAAGGCTCAAGAGAAGACTGGCAACGCCGACGCCCTCCTGGCCGGCGAATGCAGCATCGGGGGGCACCCCGCCGTGGTCGCCGTATTGGACTTCACCTTCATGGGTGGTTCGATGGGCGAAGTCGTCGGCGAGAAGATCACCCGCGCGGTTGAACTTGCTGGCGAGAAGAACGTACCTGTACTGATCTTCTCCGCATCTGGCGGCGCGCGCATGCACGAAGGCGCGATCTCGCTGATGCAGATGGCCAAGACCTGTGGTGCCTTGAAGAAGTTCCAGATGAATGGCGGCTTCTCGATTTCGGTCATGACCAACCCCACCACTGGCGGCGTCACTGCTAGCTTCGCCAGTATCTGTGATGTCACGGTCGCTGAGCCCGACGCCCTGATCGGTTTCGCTGGCCCGCGCGTGATTCAGAACACCATCCGTCAGGAACTCCCCGACGGCTTCCAACGATCCGAATTCCTGCTCGATAAGGGCCAGGTGGATTTGATCGTCACCCGTGACAACATGCGTGAGAAACTCGGCCAGCTGCTGGGATATGCCGCGAAACAGGTGGTATCCAGCTAGTTGAGCGCCGCTATTGGCCTTCACCTACCTAGTGAACTGACCGATAAATGGTAGGTTCAAATGAGTGAAAATCAGCAAGGTTCACCTCCCTCTACTGCAGAGGGCCTCGAGAGAGATGCGAGCGCTGGCGGCCCCAGCACAGCCCTGAAGGGCAAGCGCGCCTTGATTCTGGTCGAGGATCCCGATGTCTTCACCCTGCTGCATGAACACTTATTCGCCCTTGGTGTGAATTGCCAAGAAGCTCGCTGCCCGGCTGGAGCCTCCGCCTTGCTGCGCCAAGAGGAAGGCAAGGAGACACCAGCTGATTTCCTGTTCGCCGATGAAAAGATGGGTGGACTGTGTGGCATGAGCCTTTGCTCTGCCCTGCTGCTGCCACTACGCAAACGCCCAAGCGTGCTGCTGGCCACCAAAGGTGCGCCGAGCGAGAACTGCGATCAGCCTAAGCGCCAGTTCGTCGATGCCATGTTCGACTTCTGCACATCGTCCGCCGAGCTCGGCGTGATGTTGCGCCGCTTCCTGTAGTCTCAATAGATTCCAAGAGCCTTCGCTTCCATGAAGGTCAGCGTGGATTGATTCCAATAGAAGTTCAAAGACCATTGGGCGGTCATCATGATTCCTTCTGAGATCCAGACGTCGATATGAATCTCACCGTTGTCGAAGGTTGTGATTTCGCCAATGCTCAAGGAGTGCGGCGGGTGATTGTGCATTCCTCCTCGTCGATTCACGAGCTTTAGCACCGTGCGCTGACCTTCCTGGGATCGCGCTTGCCAACGTGCTTGCACTTCCGCGAAATCGTCAGCATTGATGACAAGCCAGCCTTCAGGGTCCGTATCGCGCGGCCCGCTGCCACGAAAGACGGTCAGCTCCCCCATGTGGTAATCACCCCAGGCTTCAGCTGCGGCTTCCAAGAACACTAAGTTGCGCTCCACTGCGGTTTGTGGATTGGCATGCTGCTCTATTGGCGCAGCGCATTGCAGGCCAACCAATGCCATGATTAAGGCAATGGTTTGTTGAGGGAAATGGTGAGTTCGAAATGGCATGAGTTCAACTCCAACAAGGTTCATCCTATCGGAGTCGTTCATGCCATCGGCTTCTCGCAGGTTAACTCAAGCTCATCAAGTACTCGAAGAGATCGGCGACTTGTTGATCGCTGAGTGCATCGAGCAAGCCTTCGGGCATCAGCGAGCGCTCATCGAAACGTAAGCTTTCGATATCCTTGCGCGCGATCTGTAGGTCTTCGCGCCCCTGCCTGCGCAAAGTGATGGCCGTGTCGTTTTCGGAGGCAAGATAACCCTGCAGCAGTTGGCCATCGCGAAGCTTCACGTTCAAGGTGCGATAGCCTGATTCCACCCCGGCGTTCGGCGTGAGGATCGAGCGCAGCAGACCTTCAGTCCCCTTACTGGCCACGCTATCCAAGGTTGGCCCGATGGTGCCACCCACGCCTTCGACTTGGTGACATACCGCGCAACTCATGTTGTAGAGCGCGCGACCGTTCTCGGCATTGCCAGGTGCTTCGATCAAAGAACGATAACGCGCAAAGCTGACCAGTTCGGCTTGAGCTTCTTCAGCAGTGACCACCGGTGGTCGATCGAGGATGCCTTCGACCTTTGCGTTGCCCGAAAGGGCCATTGGGTCACCAGGTAGTAGCGCTTGCAGGCCCATTGGTTTGGAACTTGGAGCCAACATCAGACGGTAGTTGGCGCCAATC
This sequence comes from Planctomycetota bacterium, assembly GCA_024229395.1. Classification (GTDB taxonomy): domain Bacteria; phylum Planctomycetota; class UBA1135; order UBA1135; family UBA1135. The sequence continues at coordinate 48,596 of JAAESM010000020.1, forward strand.
TGTTGCGCGCTGCGTGCAGTGTTCCAAAGGCGGAACTCGGTAATCGCAGCAGCTGTGCCAACCGATGGATTGGTGCGACCAATGTCCAGATCATCGAACTCCAACGGCAAGGCCGAGCTGGTACTGCAATCCAATTCGCCGTTGATGTAGATATGCAGTTGGTTGTTGGCTTCTCGCACCAAGGCAAAGTGCATCCACACTCCAGAAACGGCTGGCTTTGTGGCGATGGTCAAATCGCCTTGTTCTGAGAACCACAGACGCAAACGTGCGTCGTGAAAGTTCAGATCGAAGCGACCCGCAGAAGCGAGCAGGCCATCGGCGTTGGTGATGCCGTTCTCCAAGCGGATCCAAGCTTCGACGGTGAACGGTCCATCAATGGTTAAGTTCGAATCGACAAAGTCATTGCCTTGACCGCCAAGGAACAGCCCCGGGATTTGGCCGACGGCTAAGCGTTGCTCCAATCCCTGGATCGCATCACTGTCGCCTAAATGCTCACGCATCTGTTCAAGACTGCGTAGGCCGAGGCCCTCGATGCCGATTCGGTCGGCGGCAATTGCTGCGAGCAATTGTTCCGCGCCTTCTTTGCGCGAAAGCAATCCATTCAATGCCGTTTGGAGCGTGTTGTTCTCAAGGCTGGACCAAAGTTCCAGCAGCAAGGCAAAGGACTGTTCACCGGGAATGTTGGCCAAGGCAGTGGTCGCCACGCGGCGGATCTCTTCACCGGGCAGACTGGCATTCGCTGCCTGATGGAAGATTGCGCTTTGTTGACATCCCATTTCCACCAAAGCCTGCAGGCAGATCAGTGGCTGCGCACTGCGTTGTTGCAGCAAGGTGATGACGTCGGGTTCGAGAGTCTTACTGCGTAGTTCCCGTGCCACACGCAGAAGTAGATCGGTGTTGGCAGCACTGTTGTCCTTGGCGAGCAAGGCGCGTGCGCTCAGGGCGATGGAGTTGGTCAGTGCATCGCTGTTCCACTGCGCACGCTTGTCGAGCAGCATCTGGATGGTGCTGACTTGAGTATTCTGTTGTTCCAGCCACTCCTTCATGGCGGCGAGCACATCCGGCTGCTGCATGAAGCTTGCAAGGAAGGTCAGCTCCTCGGCGGTCGGCGGCAAGGATGAACCTGGAACGGCCTTTGCGAAGGCGCCGGCGGCAGCTTCCGTGCCGGCACTCAGCCACACGAAGCGTTGCATGGCATGATCGCTTTGCTGACCGGCAGGCGATTGCATGAAGGCCAAGGCTTCGGTTGGGAATCGCTCGATGAAGGCACGCACCAGGCTGCGCTCGAATGCGTCATCAGAAGATTCCCGAGGCGACGGATAGTCGCCGGTGACGGCACCAAGCAGGTTCAGCAGGTAATCGATTTCCTGTTCACTGCAATCGTCTTGCGCAGTGATGGATTGAATCAAGGCAATGCGCACCCGCGGATCTTGCTCCGCCACGCGATTCGCAAGTAGGCTCATCAGCTCCTTTTTGTTCAAGCCGATCTCGCCGGCAAGGCGCGCGGCCTCACGACGGATCGCGAACTCAGCATCATCCATCAGCGTTGCCAACGAGGCGGCGGTCACGGCATGGATGTCTTGCAGAGACCAAAGGGCAAGCACGCGATCGCCGACTTTGGCACTTTGATCAGATGCGAGTTCACGCAATGCGGGGCTCAGCTCCAACGCTTGGCGGTCGCCAATCTGATGCCAAGCTGCACGCGCAGTCACGGTGTTGTCGGCGCCGAGCAATGCAACCAGCTCGGCGTTGCTTGCTTTGGTGACATTGATTGGTGCGGTCGCTTTTTGCGACTTGTGGCGAATGCGCCAGATCCGACTACTGATCTTGTCACGATCCGGATGATCGCGCGGCACTTCGTTATGCGAGATGATCGGGTTGTACCAATCAACCACATACAAACAGCCGTCGGGGCCGAAGTGAATCGCCACCGGGCGAAAGTTCTTATCTGCCGACGTGATCAAATCCGCCATGCGTTCCATCTCCACTTCATGCGGCGTTGCCGGATCGCGTTTCACGCGCACCGATTGCAAGGATGAGATGATCGGGTTGGCCAGGAAGAAGGTCTCATCCCACGGTGGTGGGAAACCGTTGCGATCGCCCGATTGCGCCAATCCTGACAAGCCGGTGCCACCCATGCGGAACATGGTGGAGGTTGGTCGCCACGGTGAATATGGGTGGAACTTCTCGCTGCCGATCCCTGGGTAGCTCATGCCATGTTCAAACGGCGTGACTGGCCAGCCTAGGTCATTGGCTTCTTGGATCCACTTGTCGCCAAGGCGATCGATCACAAAACCCCAGATATTGTTGAGGCCAATGCCAACGATCTCGAACTGACTTCCATCTTGTTGGAAGCGCCCCACCTTGCACCTATTGAAAGTGGTGATGTCGCCGCTGGTGGTCACGACTTGTGAAGAGTTGAAGGCACCTTGTGCCATGTAGATCCAACCGCCGGGTGCGCGCACGAAACGGTGCGGCAACAAGTGGGAATCCTGAACGCCAAAACCGGTGAGCATCACCTCTTGGCGATCGGCGCGACCATCCTTATCGTCATCGTAGAAACGCAAGATGTCGGGGCCACGACCAACCAGCACGCTGTCGTTATCCGGCAGGATCGCCATGGGGATAAAAAGTCCGTCGGCGAAGACGCGTGGGGTCTGCGGTTCTTGTTTCCAAGGTTCATCAAAGACCAGAATCTGATCGCGCCCGCCCTTGCGGTATAGGCCAACCACATCACCGGACTCATTGCCATCGATTGGGTACTCCACTGCGGTGATCGCCCACATGCGGCCAGCATCATCGAAAGCAATGTCGACGACCTTCTGCATGATCGGGTCGGCCGCAACCAGCTCCACCTCGAATCCATCGAGCACATCAAAGCCGACCATCTCCTGCTCAGGAGTCTTGATTGGCGATTGGCCCTGTGCAGCCACGCTTTGGGCCTTTTGGAGGCGGCGCCAAGTCATGGCACCGGGAGTCGACTTCAGTTCGGTTAGCTGAATGTTCTTCAACGAAACTTGCACCTTGCCGCCGCCGTGCACTTGCAAACCGAAATGACCATCCAGCGGAATGTTGCCATCGGCTTCGGTGTAGTTGATCGTTGGCACACCATTAATCCACGCTTGCATATGCCAACCTTCCGCGCGGATGCGGTAATGATTCCAATCGTTCTCGTTGACTGCCGCGGCAAGCGCTGCCGGATCCCCCGGTTCCGCGATCACACGATTGCGACGTGACTCGTCGTACATCTTGCCCCACCATTCCGGTCCGGCATCCACCTGATAGCCGCTCATCTCGGAGCTGCCTTCGACACGCACGCTGCGCATTTGGAAACCGGAGTTGATGAATCCGCCATTACCTTCGATAAGGATGTCGAACTCCAACTCGAAGTTATCGAAGGATTCTATCGTGGACAGGAAGGTGTTGTGCGGGACCTGCTCCTCGAGCGATCCGCCGACGATCATGCCATCTGCTGCGCGCCACCATTTCTGATCGGCGTTGATGGTTTCCCAGCCGGTGAGGGTGTCGCCATCGAAGAGGGAGCGTGGTTCTTGTTGGGCGGCTAAGGAAGCGCACGAACAAAGGAGAATGACAAGGTGGATCACGAGACCCTCTCATCAAGATTGAAATCAAACACCACCAAGCGCTCCAAATGCGGCACCACCACTTCCTTCACACGTTCATGATGGTCATGCGGCAGGTAGGCGTCGCGCGCGGCCGGGCTATCGAAAGTCATGATGAAGCCGTGGGTGTAGCCATCATTCAAGCCTTCGGCGCTGTCGTAGGCACCAAAGGAAAAATTCAGCAGACCTGGAATCGAACCGACCATGCCTTGCATACTCGAAAAGCACTCATCGATTTGAGTGGAGCTGGTGCCGTCTTTGAACTGGAAGACGCCGAAATGTTTCACGCGTGGCATGGGAATGAAGCTTGGGTTCAGGGGTCAGGACTGTTGCTGATTGCGGAGCAAGGCTTTCGCACAAGCTGCGGCGAAAGCGGGGTCGTTGATTTCACAGTCCAAGGATTGGACTTCGATGTCGCTGCGTAGATTGCTGGTCAAGGCATCGAACAGAGCGGCATCGGCTTCCGGGTTATGGAAGGCTTGGCCTGCCGCGCTGATCACACTGATCGCGCGCAACGGCAACAGCACAGTAGTCGGTGCTTGATAAGCGTTGATCTTGTCGGCCAAGATGCGACCGAGTTCAGCGTTTTCCGCTGCATTGGTGCGCATCAAAGTCACTTGCGGATTGTGATGGTAGAAGTTGCGGCCTTGGAATTGTTCCGGCACAGTTTCCGGCGCACCAAAGTTGACCATATCAAGACAACCAGGCACCACGATTGACGGCACTTGTTTCTTGGCGGTGGCATCGAGTCGCGTTGGACCTGCCGACAAGGTTCCACCCACCAGTTCGTCGGCCCATTCGGTGGTGGTGATATCCAACACCCCAGTGACCATGCCACTCTCGATCAAAGACTCCATTGCGCGGCCGCCGGCTCCAGTGGAATGGAAGACCAGCACCTCATAGCCAGCCTCCTCCAGGATGGGGATGACCGCATTCACGCAATCGGTGGTGTTGCCGAACATACTCGCCACCACGATAGGACGATCGCCTTGCTGCGGCACTTTACTCTCGACCATGCCACAGATGGCACCGGCCGCCCGGCAAAAGATCATCTTCGAGATGCGATTCAAACCGGCTACATCAACAATGCTCGGCATCATCACGATGTCTTTGGTGCCGACGTAATGCCCGGTGTTGCCACTTGCCAAAGTGGAGACCATCAGTTTCGGAAATCCAATCGGCAGAGCACGCATGGCAGCGGTGGCGATTGCAGTTCCACCACCGCCACCTAAGGAGATCACTCCATGAATCTTGCCGTCGGCCAATAACTGTTGGAGTACTAACGGTGCAGCTTTAGCCATTGCGGCAACGCACTCACCGCGATCACGTCGGCCAAGCATGGCTTGAAAATCAAATTCGCCGGCGGCCGCAACTTGCAGATAATCGAGATCGGCGGTCACGCCTTGAGCGCCCATCATGCCTACATCGATCAACAAGGCCTGATGCCCATGACTGCGAATCTGCTCAGCAAGGAATGCGTGTTCCGCTCCTTTGGTGTCGAAGGTGCCGAGGACTGCGATGGTGGCCATGATTTATACTCGCCTATCTTGAGGCGCCTGTCCATGACGCACAAACACACCGACATACGCGAAAAACACATCCTGGGGCCGGACACGCGGCTGCAGGTGGTGCGTGCCAATGATCAAGATGAGCGTGATTGGCTGCGGCCGGGGCCGATTTGCCCGGAGTTGGAGGAACGGCAAATCACCCATTGCGGAATCATGAATGCCGCCAAGCCGCTTGAGATCGTGCGTCATCAGCAGGGTGGGACTTACTTCATGTCGTGCCTAGAGGGCAAGGGCGAGGTCTTGATCGATGGCCTTTGGCGCCAAGTCAGTGGTGGCCAAGCTTGTATGCAACCGCCATTCATCCAAAACGGATTTCGCGCCAAGACCAAGAAGCCATGGCGTTTTTGCTGGGTGCGCTACGAAGACGGAAAGGCTGATGCCCCTATCGCCAGCCCGCATTCTCCGGTGCTGGGCGATTTCCATGGCACCCCGCTGTGCCACGCCATCGAAGGCTTGATGGCCGAAACTACCCTTGGCGGGTCGGCCATCGCAATGCGTCGCTGGGTGAATCTGATCCACGGCTATGTCACCCACTTCGCCGACCCATTCCGCTCACAAGATCGCCTGCAGGCGGTCTGGCAGGCCGTGCAGCACGATCTTCGGGGCGACTGGAGCTTGGAGCGCCTGGCTGGGGCTGCCGAAATGAGCAAGGAACATCTGCGCCGCCTCACCACACAATCCCTCGGCCGCACGCCGGTGCAGCATGTCACCCACCTGCGCATGCACTACGCCGCCAACCTGCTCGCCACCACTTCGCTAGGCTTGGCCGAAATTGCCGCCCAGACTGCCTTTTCCAACCCTTTTTCCTTTTCCAACACCTTCTTGCGCTGGACCGGCTGCCGCCCATCGGAATACCGCCGACGTTATCAAAGTGCTGATTCTGCAGCTGTTCCCCTCGCTGAGGACTGAATCCCGGCGCCACAGCCTAGGAAAGCGCGCGGAAAACCTAGCCAGAGGCCCAAACGGCCTGTATACTTCGCCGCTCATAATCCCCGATAGCTCAGTTGGTAGAGCAGCTGACTGTTAATCAGCTTGTCACAAGTTCAAGTCTTGTTCGGGGAGCCAAACAACGAATAACCCGCCGGTTTTGCCGGCGGGTTATTTGTTTTAAGTGGGGTGGTGGGCGTTTGGGGCTAGATTGGCCAGAGCTAGGATCCTGATTGGGATTGGATATTTTCAATACATTGGGCTTTTCGGAGAGCGTTCTATCAGAGGTTCTCTGGCTCTATGCACGCCCTCTCCGCCTCTGACATCATATTTTGCCGGTCGGCAGCGGAATACGCATCCTCTCCAGCAGTCAAGGCGCTACTCATGCAAACTGCGAGACTTGTTAAACCCATTGCCGAGAGCATGTCGAGCCAGCAAGCATCAATAGAAGGAGCTTTGAGGCAGGTTCAAGCTGTCTGTTTACCTAGCATGAATCGCGCAGGCTCTGCTCCAACCAAGCCTGCATGTGATTCGAACGACAAGCGCAAGGGGCTTACTCCTTCTCTAAAGGAAATGCTGGCATTCGCTGGACTTCCGGTGGCGTTCTCGAAAATGGACTTGCATCATGCCTAGCAAGTCCTTCGGAACCCCAGGATTTCCCTGGTGTTGAGAGCCCATGGATCTCGTCCCACCCTTTGTCCTTATGACCCTCCTGTTTTGTATCGGCCAAGCCGACGCTCAACAACTTGACTGCCCGATCGTCGACAGTGGTCAGGCTACTTGTTACGACGATCTCGATGTCATCGCACCGCCCACCGAGGGCCAAGCCTTCTTTGGCCAAGATGCACAGCATGCCGGTGAAGACTTTCATTTCACCGACAACGGAGACGGCACCATCAGCGACGAGGTCACTGGCTTGATGTGGCAACAGATGCCGGATCTTTACAATAAGTCGAGCTACGATGCCGCACTCGCCGGAGAATCGAGCTTCACCTTGGCCGGATACTCCGATTGGCGTTTGCCATCCGTCAAGGAGCTCTATTCACTCATTGACCACACCGGTAGCAGCCAGACCCTCACGCCCTATATCGACACCAATTACTTCGGTTTTCGCTGGGGTGATGTGAACCTTGGAGAACGCACCATCGATGTCCAGTACTGGTCGAGTACGGAATACGTCGGCCGCATCTTCCAAGGCGATGAAGCCGTGTTCGGCGTGAACTTCGGCGATGGTCGCATCAAAGGTTATCCGCGTTACAACGGCCCGACTGGTTTACCGGTGAACTTCGTGCGCTATGTGCGCGGCAACGAGAGTTATGGGGAGAACCAGTTCTACGACAACGGTGACGGCACCATTACCGATCTGGCGACCGGCCTGATGTGGACCCAAGCCGACAGCGGCGTGGATCTGGATTGGGAGGATGCCTTGGCATGGGCGGGAAACCTCAACTTTGCCGGAAGAGGTGATTGGCGTCTGCCGAATTCAAAGGAGTTGCAATCATTGGTTGATTACACGCGCGCACCTGACGCGGTCAGCCCTGGCGTGATAGGTCCAGCGATCGACCCGGTCTTTCAGATGACTACCGATGAATCCTGGTTCTGGACCAGTACGACCTTGCTGGAGGCACCCCTGACGTTGAGTACCGGCAGCCATGCGGTCTACATTTGTTTCGGCCAGGGCTTCGGTGTTGGCGCCGGTGGCAACCTGATCAACGTGCATGGCGCGGGCGCACAACGCAGTGATCCGAAAAGCGGTAACCCTGCGACTTGGTCCGGTGGATTTGGACCACAAAATGATGAAGTGCGCATCTTCAACTATGCTCGCGCCGTACGTGACTCCGGCATGCGTATGGCACTGGATTTAGCTCCAGCATCTTTGCAACGTGGGCAAACCGCCACCCTGACCGCAAACGGTGCAGCAAGTGGCGAAACCGTGCATTTCGTCTATGGCCTTACCAGCCTAGGCAACGGCCCCTTGGTGGCGCAGCTAAATGGACTGCAACTTGACATTCTCGCCCCCACCTTGCTGACCCAAACGGCAGTTGCTGATCTAAATGGTCAGGCGATCCTTCAGACTCTAGCTCCCAACCTGCCACCTAGCGTTCCACCACTGGATGTTCACCTCCAGGCAATCGTGCGACGCGGCATCGGCGGCTCTGAATCGATGAAATCCCACACGGTGAGCACGACGCTCTAGAGCTTTAGGGCTGGAAGACTCAGGATTGATAATTGGCTTGGGGGCGCGCTCCATTAGCCCCTCTGGCAAGGATGGATGTTCGGCATCCTTGCGCAGGATGACAGACTTCGTAAGCGGCCACGGTGCGGCACCTGGCATCCAGCTGGCCCACGCTGGAGTCAAGGCCTCACGACGCCGTCCGCTCGATCCGAAGTCGAACTCATTCGTGCCGCTGGAGGAAGGTGGCTGGCAACCCGTCGGCCCGACCTCGAAGCGCTACGGCCGCAGCGGCTTAGACCCGCACGCGTTGACGATTGATGAGATTGGCTCGGTCACAAACTCATTTGCCGCAGCGGCAAAGCGATCGATTGCCGCTGGTTTTAGCGTCGTCGAGATCCACTTCGCGCATGGCTACGTTGGGTCATGCACGAGATTGTAGTGACACTTAGATTTCTCACACAATAGCGTGAACACTGGGAGGCTTGACTCTGCGAAACTACCATGGATTGGGCAGCTTCAGCCTATTATTGATTCATGCACCAAGACCGCTGCCGCGTGGCCCCATGTCTTCTTCGCAATCGTGCCTTAACCTGAAGACACACGTCCCTGGTTTCGAACCAGAGCCAAAACACAAAACGCCACTGGTTTTCCCAGTGGCGTTTATTAATTCATCTACTTCGCTAGGGACGCGCTTCCAGAATCATATTGAAGGGAGTGGCAGCGGCCTGACGGAACTCTCTGAAGCCACCTTCCTTCACGACCTTCTCAAGTCGCTTCGGACCAGCTTGGGCACCGAGAGCTAATCCGACTTCTTGACTGATCGATGCGGGCGTGCAGATCATCGTAGAGAAGGCGTAGTACATCCGGCCGACGGGATTCAGGTTATCGATTAGCTCATCCTGAGCGAATGGCTCAACAATCAACAGGGTGCCGTCGGGCTTGAGAGCCTTAAGGGTATGAGCAACACCTCCGACTGGGTCGCCCATGTCATGGAGGCAATCGAAGTAGGCAACGAGATCGTAACCCTCGCCTTGGAAGCCCTTGGCGGAGGCGACCTCGAAGCGGAGGTTCGTCAGCCCATATTCGGCCGCTCGTTGGTTGGCGGTTTCGATGGATGGTTCATGGAAGTCAAAACCGATGAACTGGGAGTTGGGGTAGGCTTGCGCCATCACGATTGTGGAAGCGCCATAACCGCAACCGACGTCGGCGACGACCGCTCCTGCTTCGAGTTTTTCACAAACTCCATCGAGAGCTGGTAGCCACTCTGCAACTAGGCTCGCTTGGTACCCCGGACGGAAGAACTTTTCAGTGCCGCAGAATAGACAGTCACTATGATCTCCCCAGCCGACGCCTTCGCCAGTCTTGAAAGCGTTCTCAATTTTCGGCTGATCGATAAACAGAGATGCAATGGCGTGATAACCTCCGGTCATACAAGCAGGACTGTTTTCATCTGCGAACACAGCTTGCTGCTCAGGGGTCATAGAGAAATCGCCTGATGCAGCGTCAAGCTCAATGTACCCCGAACCCGCTTGCGCAGCACACCACTCGCGCACATATCGCTCGGTGGTGCCAGTGACATCGGCGATCTGTTGAGTGCTACTCGGGCCATGAGCAGCAAGCGCTTTGTACAGTCCAAGACGGTCGCCGATGATGACCAAGGGTGCGACGGCTGCGGCGCCCATATCTCCGACCATCTGGCCGAGAAGTTCATGGAGCTTAGATTCATTGATTGACATTCGGGGGTTCCTCGTTTTTTTTGGGGGGGGCGTTTGGTCTGCGTGAAAATCCACAGAAAGGAAAGACCAGTGTAGTGGAAATCTCAAAACCCGTTCATTTCGTGGTATTTCACTCCTGGACATGGACCAAACCCCACAGGCAATGCAAAGCAAGCGGCCAATAGAATTACTTCGCGGCTGTTACTTACGACGTCGGCAGTAGACTGGCTCCTCATGGCAATTGTCCTCCTTCCGCTTCTTCTAGCGATGCTCGTTGGCAGCACCACCACCGCCGCCCAGACCGAACGGCCGAATGTCATCCTCATCGTCACAGACGATCAGCGCAACGATTTCCTGGGATGTGCTGGGAATCCTGTGGTGCGCACTCCGGTCATCGACCGTCTCGCAGCGCAGGGCGTCCGCTTCAGTAACGCTTTCGTCACGACGCCGATCTGCGCGGCAAGTCGGGCCTCCATCCTGACTGGCGCCTGGGAACGTGGGCACGGCTACACCTTCGGCACACCCCCACTGCGAAAGGAGCTTGTCGCCAGCAGCTACCCTGCACTCCTGCGCGGCGCCGGCTATCGAACCGGCTTCGTGGGGAAGTTCGGCGTGAACGTTGAGTCAGGTAGCACGCAGCAGATGTTCGATTTTTTTCGACCTCAATCGCAGCCCTACCTCAAGGAAGGAGATGATGGCCGGCCCCGGCACCTCACGGACCTTGCCGGAGACGCGGCACTCGAGTTTCTCCAGGGATGCAAAGAAGCCCAGCCGTTCTGCCTGTCGGTGAGCTTCAATGCGCCGCACGCGCAGGACGCAGACAAGCAGAACCAATTTCCGTTTCCGGCTTCCGACGAAGATCTCTATGCCAGCGCCGAGATTCCCCCGCCGCTAGTTGCCGCCGAGTTCCGCGAGAGCCTACCGAAGTTCCTCGCGGACTCGCTGGCCCGAGAGCGCTGGTACTGGAGGTGGGATACGCCCGAGAAGTACCAACGCAACGTCCGCGCGTACTACCGAATGATCAGCGGCATCGACCGTGTCGTCGGCCAAGTCCTTGCCGAGTCGGAGCGACTGGGGTTCGCCAACAACACCGTTGTCATTTTCACCGGCGACAATGGTTACTTCCTTGGGTCGCGCGGGTTCGCGGGCAAGTGGTTTCATTACGACGAATCTTTGCGAGTGCCGTTGGTGATTCACGATCCGCGCGTCAAAGAAAGCGAGCGCGGTCGGGTCATTTCTCAGCAGGCGCTTAATGTCGATCTCTCTGCCACGATCCTCGACCTCGCCGGCCTTGCCACTCCTGTCTCCTGCCAGGGACGCAGCCTGACTCCGCTGGTGCGCGGCGATGTGATCGAAGAATGGCGCGGAGACTTCTTTGCCGAACATCGGTTCGACCATCCAAAGATCCCAAAATGGGAAGGGGTCCGCGGTCAACGCTACGTCTACGCCCGATACGTTGATCACTTGCCGGAGGGGGAATTTCTGCATGACTTGGAGCAGGACCCTCAGCAGCTGGTCAATCTTGCGCACGCTCCGAAGCACGCAGAGCTGCTGGCGAAGATGCGCAGCCGCTGCAATGTACTGCGCCTGAGCGCCACTCTCCCACCGTCCAAAGATGTGGATGAGAGAACGGAGTCTGACCGCTGAACCTGGCGCCTTAGACTTTTATTCTCCCGCCGCGGGCGTGACGATACGCACCGGACCGAAAAGGCCCGACTTCATCAGCGGTGGAATCTCGCTGTATTCAGGCCGCGTCTCGCCGTTGGGGATTCGGCCGTAAGAACTATCTGAAGTGGGATCGGTTTGCATCCGATCGAGATTGCTTCGCGTAAAGCGAGCCGAGTCGGGCAATAAAGAATCGCCATTCAATCGGTTTGCCCATAGGTTTGCGATCCGAACCTCTAGCTGATTACTTCCGGCCTGAATCGAATCGGTGATTTCGATTCGATATGGAGGCAGCCAGACCAACCCAAGTCGCTTGCCGTTGAGGCTGACTTCAGCAATCTCGGCGAGATCACCGAGCTCAAGGAAAAGTCGCTCCTGTTCAGCCAGCGATTGTGGAACCTCGAAGGACTGCCTGTAGGTGGCGATTCCCGAGAAGAAACGAATCCCCTCATCCTTTGACTCGGTCCAACTGTGCAGCTTACTGAATGTTGTTTCACGCGGTGCCCCCCATCCCTCGGGGAACTCAACTTGCCACGCGCCATTCAAAGTCATAGCCGCAGGGCCATCTGCCACGGCAAAGGTTTCTATTGCCAAGGAATCAAGTAGTACATCAGCAACAGAACCCGTTTTCCGGAAGACCACAAACACCGACCCCAGCGGTCCAAGCTCCATTGGGATTTCGGCATAGCCGCTTCCGACGTTCTTCCAATCCGGACAAGCACTCCGACGTCCTGATTGGGGCCACCAAAATTCCGGGACCTGACCGTTGGCCTGCGCATCCACCCTGAATCGACAAGTCAGGGATTGCGCGACCCTGGTCTTGTTGCGGACAAAATAAAACTCATCCTCTGTGGTCCTGCGATGGATGAAGTCCAAAGGTCCAAGATCATTTTCCGTGCGTCCAACGATCTTGAAGTCCTCACCAACGCCGATTTTTTGAAGTGCGCCACTACGATCCGCGGTGACGATGAATCGCCCTTTGCCAACATCTCGAATCGAGACTCCCGCTTGGGCCTGTGCACCCAAAGATTCCGGCGATTGCTCAGGACCCCATAACTCACTAGCCAATCGACCCACCACCTTGGTTTCTGTTTCATGATCCAGTAGACCAGGTGCACGGATTGGGCGTTGATGAGCAATCACGGTGGCTCCGTCCGCCACCAAGTCCCGGATTCTCTCGAGTACTGCTGTGGAAATATGATCTTGCTCGGGCAGGATCAACGCCGAGTAACTCATGCCATCCGGCAGCACAATCCGGCCCTCTTCCACGCGCATGCGTTCAAGGATGACCTCGGAAGAACAGACGTCGTAGTCGTATCCCGGATGAAGACCATCCAACAAGGGGTGCTCGGGAACATTGCACAACGGCGGATAAAAATTCGGCGCCTGATCACCGTAGAAGTAACAGACATCGGCCACGAACCAACCTTGGCGAAGCATGTAGGAACAGCGAGCAAGGTAGTCGGTCAAGGCGCGCGCCATCGGCCACCAGGTGGCCGTCGGGTTGATGTCAGTGCCGGCGTGATAAGCCCAACCAGGTAGTCCCGCTTCAGGAGGTGAACTGGCGAAGGTGTGGAGGGAAAAGCAATTCAAACCTTCGCAAAGAGCACGATCTGCAATCTCCTTGTGATTCAGCGGACCGTCGACCCAGCGACGCCAAGTCGTGAATGATTCCGCATCAACCAACCGCTTGTCATAGACATGCGCGGCTGACGCGATTGCCTTGACCAGGTAAATGCCGCGATGCCGGATCCAGAATTCACCGCGCGGGATATCGACCGCACCGAGGGCTTTGATTCCATCGACCGGATTCGAATCCCAGATCGGCGGTCCCGGACCACCCGACTCGGCGATCAATTGCAATCCATAACCTGCGAGGAACTCCTGGCCGGTCACGTAATGCGAATCAATTAGGCGGTCGCTCACCATCTTGTGCCAGTCGTAATCGAAACGCTCATGAGCATCTTGATCTGCAAGTTTCCAATCGGCAAACAGCGGTAAGTAGTGGATAATCGAATAACCCACCCGCTGCTGGAAGGCGCTGGCCATGGAATCATTCCATGGCGTGAATCCGTCGAGCTCCATACTGTCGAACTCCACGGTCTTGAAGCTAGTTCCCTCAAAGGTGTCCTTGCCTAGCTCCTTGAGGATCTTCGTGACGATGTGATTGAGATGGAACTCGGTGGCACTTGGATCGAAGAAGTCGATCATAGGCCCGCCCGATTTCGGACTTGGCACGATCAACTGCTGGCCATGGTTGGTGCAGACAAAACGAAGTACGGTCCAATCTCCGTTGGGCATATCCCAAATCAGAGTTCCATTGGCACTTGTCATAGATGTAAGGTCGATGACTTGATCGACATCCTCGATCGTTTTCGACGCGTGCTGAGGAACCGCCACTACCGCTATGTTGCTTAGGTAGATCGGCTTGCCATTCTGATCGCGTGGACAACGATCTGGCAGCTCCGGCATAGGCAGGTCGATTTGCATTTGGCCCGACCCAGTCACATTAGTGGTAGAGAAGTAAAGCCCTTTGCCTGCGTGTTGCGGCGGGATCCAAGAACCACCCGCATTCCAACCACTTGAGGCCACCAAGCCGATTTCCAAGCCGAGACGGTCGGCCTCGTGGATCGCATGTGCGATCAATCCTGTGGATTCCGGGCCAAGGAATTGCGGGCCGGCGGGTACTTGTCCATCAGGGTCGGCGTAGGCCGCCACATCCCAGATCTCGCCGCCGCGCATACCGCCGTTTTTCATCGCTTCAAGATCGCGAGTGATCTGCTCCTTGCTGATTGATCCGTTCAACCAGTCCCAAAAGGAACCAGGTTGCGAATGGACCGGCGGATTGGCAAAGTCCGCTGGCAAAATCCGGTCGTGATAGCGATGCGACGCGGTGGCCTGAACCGGCTCACTGCTGAGAATGGTCTGGCCATGCGAACAACCACTCTGGACGAGGGATGCTAGGAGCACAGCGAAGAAAAAACGTGAAGCCGGTGAAGGGGTAGCCAATGGATTAGGTTATTTCTCGGAAGGTTCGAAAGGAACCTCGAGATTTCAAGGCTATGGATTCGCCACAAGGCTGTCCATGCTCATATTGCGCAGCCCATTGAACTTGCGCTTCGGCCAACATAGACCAAACCTTGTGTCGCCAGCCTGCTTGGACTCAGCGCGCCTTGGCGATCTTTAGCTTGAGGGTTTTGGCCTGCTTTTTGACCGACTCCTCACTTCGAGTGAGTCCCTTAGCAATTGCCTTAAGGCTCATGCCTTTGCCCACCATAAAACGGAGGTTCTCAGTCTCTGAAGGAGTCCAAGCCTGCCGGTGTCGTTCAAATTTCTTGGCCATGTTTTCTCTCGGTACGCACGCTTAGGACAGCAAAGGTGGCTGGCCGGGTTCGCAAGTTCGCATCGTACCGCAAGGCGAAGCCACTAGACAGGCGGAAGGCCCCAAGCGGAGCGCAAAACCGGGAGCCTCTCGTTGAGGTACCACTCCAGGTCTTCCGTCTCAAAGCGACTCGTGCTCCAGGAACCAGCTCTGTGCTCACGCAAAGCCTCCTCGCCGACGTAAGCCCACGCCGTGATCGGGTTTTCATCTCCGAGAAGATGGACCACGACCTCGCAGCGCCGGTATCCGCCTCCTGCTGCTTCAAAGCGGTCAATCAAATCCATTGCGGCGGCAGGTACTTCGTAAAGGAGTCGCCCTTCCACAACGCCGTTTTGCTCGGGGAAGATGATTGGCCCGCGCCCCTGACGACCAGGTGGGCGGACGGAGTAACGACGGTAGTCGAGTAGGCGCGCGGCATCGCCTGCGAGCGGCAGGCCAGTCAAACCATGCACCACTTCTGGATACATCAAAGTCCCGTAAACAAAGAGTGGATGCGATTCAGAATCGTGATTCATCAAGCTCCCTCAAAACCGTCGAGGACTCGCGCTGCGTTTTCACCCAACTCCGTTACGGCATAGCCGCCTTCAAGTACGAACACAGTTGGCAAGTTCAGCGCCTGAAGGCGCGCACCCAGGCGCAAGAAGTCGTCGCCGGTGAGTTGGAAACTCGACAGTGGATCGCCGACGAAGGTATCTAGACCAAGCGGAACTACGAGGGCATCGGGCGCGAAGGCGGCGATGCGCGCTGCAGCCTGATCCAGAGCACCGAACCAAGTCGCGACGTCGGTGTCAGGAGCCAATGGGAAGTTGGCATTGGCGCCAACGCCTGCACCGATTCCGGTCTCATCTGCATGGCCAAGGTAGAAGGGAAACTCATGGCGCGGGTCGGCGTGGAGACTGAGGGTGAATATGTCCTTGCGGTCTTCGAAAAGGCTTTGGGTGCCGTTGCCATGATGGTAATCGACGTCGAGGATCGCCACGCGCGCGGCACCTCCATCCTGCAAAGTCGTGGCTGCGATGGCTGCGTAGTTCAAGAAGCAGTAACCGCCCATGAAATCGCGGCCGGCATGATGGCCGGGTGGACGAGTGGCGCAAAAAGCGGCGCGTTCGCCAGCCACAACTAAGCTGGCGGCGGTGACGGCGGCGTCGGCAGCAGCACGTACGGCGCGCCAAGTTCCAGCAGCGAGCGGCGTGCCGTTATCCATCGAATAGAAACCGAGCTTAGCGATGAAGTCTGCGGGTTCGACGTCGGCGCGCAGGGTGCGAATCGGCCACACCGAAGGAAAGGGCTGCTCCGTTGCGTTGGCTTGGTCAAGTGCCAGCCATTCCTGCCACGCGCCCTCAAGAAAACTCAGGTAGCGTGGATCATGCACACGCGCGAGCAGCGGCTCGGCATCCACGCTTGGAGGGCGTAGCTCATGGCCATGCGCAATCAGAGCATTGCGCACGATGTTGCCGCGGACGACGGCTTCAAAGCATGGCACGCGCTCACCACGAAAGATTTCATGCGCTGGATCGTGCTGCACATGCTGCTCGGTGAAGATTGAGATCATGGCAAGGAGAAGGGTGGCTCGCGGGTGAGGAATGCGCGCCGGGGCCTTTGCTTAGCGTACAACCGCAAGGTACATGCCGTGACTTTCTATTGGCCGGATGCCTCCCCCCATTGGAAAGTCACTGCGATGGAGTTGCTCTCGAACAGGATTCCAGCCTGATTGCTGGTTAGGACTTCGAAATAGACGGTCATCCCTGCGGCATTGCCCGGAACTGGCAATGATGTGAATGAGCCCGTGCCGTCGGGCTGACCGACACCTGCGGCAAAATTTATTTGTGGAAGACCAAGGTCGAGAGCATGGCCACGGAATGGGCTTTCCCGCATGATTTCTGGAAATGCAGGGAAAGGGGCAGGATCTTCACGCGCGGCGTTTAAATCGAAAATGTGGCTATATTCGTCGACTGTTCTCCCGATGACAGGAGTCACGACCTGCTAGACTCTTTCTTTCATGGATGACGCTGAGGAATCCTCAGGACTAGAAACTGGCTTTGGGGCGCAATCCATTAGCCCCAACAGCAAAGCTTGGATGCTCGGCATCCTTGTGCTGTGTTTCGTCTGTCAGTCCTATTTGGTCTACACAGACCCCACCGAGACCCGCGCACTGGAAGGCCAAGAGCTGGCCGGCCGCCGCGTATGGTTGGCGAATAACTGCCAAGCCTGCCATCAATTCTATGGCTTTGGCGGTTTCCTTGGCCCCGACTTGACCAACGCAGCCTCGCGCTTGCAGAAGTGGCAGTTGGCGGATCGCCTCGCGCTCGGCGAAGGCCAAATGCCAAAATTCGATTTGCCCGAGCACGACATCGAAGCGCTTTGGGCATTCCTCAGCGCCATGAATGAGACCGGCGTCGGCCAAGCGCGCAACCCTAAGAGCGATGGCTTTGCTGCCAATGGCACTCTTCAAGATTCTCCCAAGGCCTTGGCGGTGCAGGAACTCCTGAGTGCATCGAACAACGCCGACGCCACCGCTGGTTTTGAAATCTATCGCTCGAGCACATGCGTTGGATGTCATGTGTTGTTCGGAGAGTCTGCGATTGGCGCACCGGATTTGTCCCTTTCAGGTGCACGTCTAAGTCCAGAAGAGATCCGTGACAAGCTGACTACCGGCGTGCCTCCGTTGATGCCGCCGTCGGCACTTCCCGCCAACAAACTGGAGCAAGTCCAAGCCTTCACCACCTTCTTGGCGGAGTATCGTGAAGAGGCTTTGACCTTGGTGGAAGCGGGCAACGACAACGCTTTTTGGAGCGACCTTCCATGGTGGGAATTCTGATGGAGGCCCCCCCACTTGCACTTCAGGTAGACCCCGCTCGCCGCTACGCGACCTTGACTTTCCTGCGCGGTGCCGTGGCTGCGATTTGCATCTCAGTACTCGCGGGGCTGCTGGGCGCTTTCTACTACATTCCCCAAATGGCGCCCGTCTTGCAGGGCCTAGGCATTCAGTTCGCCGCCTTGCGCCCACTCCACACGACCTTCGCCGTGGTGTTCATTTTGCTCGGCGGAATGGCTGTGGTGCATCGTTTCTTCGAAGATATTGCGGGGCCCATGGGCGCAGGCGAGAAGCTGCGCCTGCGTATTCAACTGATTTCTTGGGCCGTTGCTGGAGTGGGTGTGTTCGGAACCATTTTGATCGGCGTCGGCTCCGGTCGCGAGTACATGGGCTTCCATCCGATCTTCTCGCTGCCGATTGCGCTTGGCTGGTTGATGTTCACTTGGAATTATTTCAGCCATGTCGCGCGCGGCTTCATGGCGCGGCCGATTCATGCAACCATGTGGGGTGTGGGGAGCTTGTTCTTCCTGTACACCTTCTCCGAGCAACACGCTTGGCTACTGCCCGACGTCTTCTCGGAGCCGATCATCGACATGCGCTTGCAATGGAAGGCGACCGGTACCTTGGTGGGCAGTTTTAATCTCTTTGTCTACGGCACGCTGTACTACGTGGCCTGCAAGCTGAGCGGATGTGAACGCTATGCCCATTCGCGATTGGCCTACGCGCTGTTCGCGATTGGTCTTCTCAACTCATTCACCAACTTCGCGCATCACACTTATCACTTGCCGCAGAGCCACACCGTGAAGTGGATCAGCTTTGTGGTGAGCATGGCGGAGATCATTTTGTTCTTCCGCGTGATCGTGGACATCACCGCCATGGTGAAGTCAAGTAAGCCAAGTCCTCCTTGTGGCATTCGGGCTTTTCTCACTGCCGCGAAGTGGTGGACTGGGTTCATCCTCGGCACTTCGTTGATCATCTCCATTCCCCCAGTCAACTCCTTGGTGCATGGCACGCAGATTGTCATGGCCCACGCAATGGGCGCAGAGATAGGGATCGACTGCATGGCTCTGTTCGCCGGCATCACTTGGATCCTTTCGGAGATCCAGGGCCGTCGCGGAGTCGTGAGCACGGTGTTCGGGACAGAGGGCTACCGCAAACTGATCAAGGGTTTGAATGTGGGAGTCATTGGCCTGGTCGGGTGGCTAACGATCTCTGGAGCGGGAACTTCCATCCGCCGCTACGAAGGCCTTGCCTCCCCGTCGTGGATCACGAATGCCGGGCCTTGGGTTTTTGCTGTCTGTGGAATCATCGCAGCCTACTTCCTGATGCGGCTGATGGTGATCTGGATCGGCGTCGTTCGTCGATAGAGGCGCTGCGGGAAAGACCGCCAAACCGCGCACTTATGTTGTTCAGTGCGGCGCCATCTCCTGGAGATGGATTTCCAACTGGTAAGGCCCAATCTTTTGCGTCCTTGATTCCACATCCACGCGTAGCTGGGACTTGCCGATGGGAAGTTTGCCCCCCCGGAGCCATTGCTCCTGGGTTTGACCGCGCACTTCTGCTTGATGAACGAGTTGATCACCGCACCAAACCGTGATTGTCCCCTCATCCATCTCATTCAGCAGACGAACGCGCATGTCATAAGGCCCAGGATGCAACACCTCAAGACTCCATGTACCTTGGGAATCTTTGCTCCATCCAGCACCTGCGGTCTTGCGCCAGTCCTGCCGCGTCAAGGTGATCTCTCGCGCGCGCGGCGAACCGACGTGAATGCTGGGTGGCGACCAGTTATCGGCGCGGGTGGTAGATACATCGGTGAACCAAAGGTCATATTCGGCGCGCAAGCTCGCCACGACCGCAGGGTGCTCCGCCGCTAAGTCGTTCAACTCCAGAGGATCTGCCTGCATGTCATAGAGTTCGAACTTCGGGTCGACGCTGGCCATTTCCTCTCCAAAGCCCGAAGCATTCAAGAGTTTCCATTGTTCCGTGCGCAACAAGAAGTTGTGATAGCGCACACCAGTATCACCGCGATGTGCTTGAATCACGAGTGGTCGATCCTGCCAAGAATCGGCATTGCCCTGAAGCAAGGGCATCAAACTGCGGCCATCCAAATCTGCAGTCCCTGGATGTTCGATGCCGCAGGCTTCCAGGATGGTTGGCATCAGATCGATATGCGCGGCAACGCGATCGCCCCCCTCTCCTGCTTGCAACTCTGCCGGCCAACGCACCCACAAAGGCGAACGCACTCCGCCTTCATGAACGTTTGATTTCATGCCACGTCGGCCGCCGACAGCACGACGTGTATTCGGGCCATTGTCCACAAGGAAAATGACCATGGTGTTTTCAGCGATGCCAAGTGCCTCAAGCCCCTGAACAAGCTTGCCTACATTCTGGTCGACGTTCTCGATCATCGCGAAGATGCGCGCAAGACGATCCGCATTGAAATCCTTTGGCAAGGAGTGCCCCCCTTGCGGCTGCGCGAATGCCGGAGCCAAATCCATTTCCTGATACTTCTTCAGCAGTTGC